>CALYAC010000001.1 GCA_944393405.1 uncultured Clostridia bacterium
GGGAGGCATTTGTATAATAGTTGGTATATTACTAATTGTTTTTTCAATTATTTAATGCTAATGACAAATTACAATTTTACAAAATATAAAAAACTTACTCTAATACACAAATACTATTCAATAGATAGTACAAAACATCAAATTTTATATTGAAGAGAGAATCATTAGAAATGATGGTTCTCTTTTTGTATTATCTTTATAAAATATATAGTTAAATAGTAGAAATTTTTGTCATTTTATGATAATATACCAAAGTATCTACAAAAATTAGAATTGAAAGGTAATAGTTATGAAATTAGTAGTAAAAAATCTAAAAAAGAACTTTGAAAAGAAAGAAGTATTAAAAGATATTAATTTTGAATTTGAAAAAGGTAAGATTTACGGATTACTTGGAAGAAACGGAGCAGGAAAAACAACATTTTTTAACTGCCTAAATGAAGATATAGAAATAGATGCAGGAGAATTTTTTATTGAAGATAATGGAAAACAAAGAAAAATGGAAGCAGAGGACATTGGATATGTACTATCAACACCAAATGTGCCAGAATTTTTAACAGCAAGAGAGTTTTTAAAATTCTTTATTGATATAAATAAAAAAAGAATAAAAAATGAAAAAACAATAGATGAATATTTTGACTTTATGAAAATAGAAAAAGAAGATAGAGATAGATTATTAAAAGATTATTCACATGGTATGAAAAATAAAATGCAAATGCTTGTTAATATAATAGCAAGTCCAAATGTTTTATTATTAGATGAACCTTTAACATCTTTCGATGTTGTAGTTGCTGAGGAAATGAAACAAATGTTAAGAGAGATAAAGAAAAATCATATTATAATTTTTTCAACACATATAATGGAACTAGCTCTTGACCTATGTGATGAAATCGTTATTTTAAATAAAGGTATATTAGAAGAAATAGACAAAAACAATTTAGATAATGAACATCTTAAAAATAAAATAATTGATGCACTAAAGGAGGAAAATTAAAATGTTAAAAACATTTATAACTTCCTTTAAATTACAAAATACATATAGAACAAATAGTGTTATATATTCTATAAAACAATTACCATTAATAAAAAGAATATTACCAAATAGTTTATATAAAAGTAGAGGCTTAAAAATATTTGCTAGTATTATTAGTATTTTGTTGGAAATATTAAATATATTTATTGGAAAAATCTTATATATTTTATTAATGATTTTTATGACATTAACTTGGTATCATACAAATCAATCAGATACATTTATCCATTTATTTGTATTCCTAACACTTGCTGGAGGAGTGTTAAATACATATATGTTAAATCCGACAAAAGATAAATATTATGCAATAATTCTAATGAATATAAATGCAAGAGAATATGGACTTTCTAATTACTATTATCAATTAGTAAAACTAGTAATCGGATTTTTACCATTTACAATACTTTTTGGAACAGTATCAGGTGTTCCTTTGTGGGTACAAATTTTATTACCATTTTTTGTAGTAGCAGTAAAACTAATTGCAATGAATTATATGATATGCAATTATAAAAAGACAAAAAAGATAGCAAATGAAAATTTACCAACAAAGTTTGTATGGAGTTTTATTGGTATATGTTTATTACTTGCTTATGGATTACCAGTGCTTGGAATAACAATTAATAGTACAATTTTCTTATGTATTTCTATAGTTACTATATTACTTGGAATATACAGTTTAATAAAAATACATAGTTTTAAAGATTATAGAAAAATGTATAAACAAATCTTAACAGAATCTAATGTATATATGCAAGAAAAAGCAAATGGAACACAAGCTATGAAAGATAATAGCTTAAAGCAAATAGAACTTGATAAAAATTACACAAGTAACAAATCAGGTTTTGCATATTTTCACGAGTTATTTGTAAAAAGACACAAGAAAATATTAACAGAAGCAGTAAAAAAACAATCAGTAGTTATATTAGTAATAATTACAGCAATGATTATTGGAATAAGTGTAAATGATACTTTTAAAAGTAAAACAAATGAAATATTACTTATATATTTACCATACTTTGTTTTTATCATGTATCTAATAAATAGAAGTTCATCAGTAACACAAGCTATGTTTATGAATTGCGATCATAGTATGTTAACATATAGAATATATAGAACACCAAAAGTTATTTTAGGTATATTTAAAGAAAGATTAAAAACATTAATTACTATAAATTTATTACCAGCATTTCTTATAGGTGGAGGACTAACATTATTATTATATTTGTCTGGAGGAACAGATAATCCAATAAATTATGCAATACTATTTGTATCAATTATAGCAATGAGTATATTCTTTTCAGTTCATTATTTGGTAATGTATTATTTATTGCAACCCTATAATGTAAGTACAGAAATGAAAAGTAGTACATATAAAGTGGTACAATTCTTAACTTACATCGTTAGCTATTATATGATCCAAATAAAGATGCCTATATTTGGATTTGGAATTGCAACAATAGTATTTTGTATAGCATATAGTTTGATTTCACTATTTTTAGCATATAAATATGCACCTAAAACATTTAAGTTACGAATATAAAGAATTTTATTTTGAGCAAGGTTTTTAATAAAAAAATTTAAATTTATTAAAAAAATCAAGTGAAACATACCAATTTTATAAATTTAGAAAAATGAGAGATTAAACAGGATAGCATTTGGGCTATCTTGTTTTTTTGACTAAACCATGATATAATTTTCCACATATTGAGATGAAGATTTTAGAAGAAATAATTTATTAAATATAATAGTATTTGACAGTAAAGGTGAAATTTAAATGACAAGAAAAATAAACTTAGAAGATTCATACTTTCATGGGTTAGCTGGAGGTATTCCTTTTTGGGATGAAGATAGAGTTATAGCAATAGGATTAGAACAGTTGAGAAGTATAACGAAATATAAAGGAATCTATTCAAGAAAAATATTAAGAGAAAAATTTGGGATTGAATACAATGATAAAGAACCAAAATATAATGGAGATGACTATATTTCGCTTTGCTTAAAAAATTTTGACGATCAAGAACTTTATCAAGATGGTTTAGTTTTAGACAGTGCTTTCTTTAGATATGTAAGATATAAAATAGGAATTGCATTAAAACCTGATATATTAAACAAATACCATTTTAGAGAAGGTGAATATAAAAAACTACCTGGAGAAAGACAGGTATTAAATGGAATTAGAATTAGTGATTTTCAAGCAGTAGTAGTGGGAGTTGAGCAAAGAGCAAAAACTATTCCAAATCTTTATAAAATACTTGAAGGGTATAATATACCAATTACTGATACTGAAGGAAATATAATAAACAATATTGAACAGAAAAAAGATGATAGAAGTAGATAAAATTAATTATTTGATATAAGGAGTAAATATGTTTAAATTACATTCAGAATATAAGCCAACTGGTGATCAACCACAGGCAATAGAATATTTATCAAATGGAATAAAACAGGGAAAGAAATTTCAGACGCTTCTAGGTGTTACAGGTTCTGGAAAGACCTTTACAATGGCAAACATAATTGAGAAAGTTCAAAAGCCAACATTGGTCTTAGCACACAACAAAACATTAGCTGGACAACTCTATTCAGAGTTTAAAGAATTTTTCCCAGAGAACAACGTAGAATATTTTGTTAGTTATTATGATTACTATCAACCAGAAGCATATATTGCCTCATCTGATACATATATAGAAAAAGATGCTTCAATAAATGATGAAATAGATAAATTACGTCATTCTGCAACAGCAGCTTTATTTGAAACTAGAGATGTTATAATTGTTGCATCTGTATCATGTATATATGGATTAGGTGATCCTATTGATTACGAACATATGATTGTTTCACTAAGACCTGGTATGCAAAAAGAAAGAAACGAAATAATGAAAAAGTTAGTTACAATGCAATATAGTAGAAATGAACTTGATTTTAAAAGAGGTACTTTTAGAGCTAAAGGAGATATATTAGAAATATATCCATCAGATGAAAGTGAAAGTGCTATAAGAGTGGAATTTTGGGGAGATGAGATAGAAAAAATATCTGAAATAAATCCCTTAACAGGTAAAGTAATTGCTATTAGAAATCATGTTATGATATTTCCTAATTCACATTATGTAACAACTGCTGATAAGATGGAAAGAGCTATCCGGAACTATTGAAGAAGAACTAAAAGAAAGAGTTAAGTATTTTAAGGATAATGGAAAATTAATTGAAGCCCAAAGAATAGAAGAAAGAACAAATTTTGATATAGAGATGATGAAAGAAACAGGATTTTGTCAAGGAATAGAAAACTATTCAAGACATATTAGTGGAAGAGAACCTGGTAGCGCACCATTTACTTTATTTGACTATTTTCCAAAAGACTTTTTACTATTAATAGATGAATCACATGCAACAATTCCACAAGTAAGAGCTATGTATAATGGTGATAGAGCAAGAAAGGAATCTTTAGTTAAATATGGGTTCAGACTACCATCAGCATTTGATAATAGACCACTTAAATTCAATGAATTTGAAGATAGGATAAATCAAGTTGTATTTGTAAGTGCCACACCTGCTGATTATGAAAAAGAACATTCTAAAGATAATGTAGTAGAGCAAATAATTCGTCCAACAGGTCTTTTAGATCCTAAGATAGAGGTAAAACCAGTTGAGAATCAAATTGATGATTTAATTGAACAAATAAGAGAGAGAACAGAAAAAAATGAAAGAGTGTTAGTAACTACATTGACTAAGAAAATGGCAGAAGATTTAACGGCATATTTAGCAGGAATAGATATTAAAGTAAGATATATGCACTCAGATATTAAAGCTTTAGAAAGAATGGAAATTATTCGTTCTTTAAGACTTGGCGAATTTGATGTATTAGTAGGTATCAACCTTTTAAGAGAAGGACTAGATATACCGGAAGTATCATTAGTGGCAATACTTGATGCAGATAAAGAAGGATTTCTTCGTTCAGAGCGTTCACTAATACAAACAATTGGACGTGCTGCAAGAAATACGGATGGAAAAGTTATAATGTATGCAGATGAATTAACTGAAAGTATGGAAAAAGCAATATCTGAGACAAACAGAAGAAGAAAAATCCAAATGGAATATAATGAAAAACATGGTATAACACCAAAGACAATACAAAAGTCTGTAAGAGATTCTATTAAAGCAAGTATTATTGAAGAAGCAGAAACTAAATATAATATTAGTAAAGATGAAACAATAGAAGATGTAATAAGTAAATTAACAGATGAGATGCTTAAATATGCTGCAGAAATGGAATTTGAAAAAGCAGCAGAATTAAGAGATAAAATAAAAGAACTAGAAAGTAGTTTATAATATACAAAAGATAATGAAAGTGAGGAATTTAAATAAAAAGGAGAAAGTAAAAAATAATGAATGAATATAGTAAAGAAGAATTAAAATATTTAAATATCTTATCTGAAAAATTTCCTAGCATACAAAGTGTTTGTACTGAAATAATAAATTTAGAGGCAATACTTAATTTGCCAAAGGGAACAGAACATTTTTTAAGTGATTTACATGGTGAATATGAATCTTTTTTACATATTCTAAAAAATGCATCTGGAGCAATTAGAAGCAAAATTGATGAAATATTTAAAAACACAATGACACAAGACGAAAGAAGAAAACTTGCAACACTAATTTATTATCCTAAAGAAAAGCTAGAGCTTATAAAAAAAGAAACAAATAATATTAATGAATATTATAGAATTACTTTATATAGATTGATAAATGTATGTAAAGTTGTAGGTTCTAAATATAGTAGATCAAAAGTAAGAAAGGCTATCCCTAAGGAATATCAATATATTATAGATGAACTATTACATTCAAATCAAAACAGTTATGATAAAGACATATACTATGATAAAATAATTGATAGTATTATTGCTTTGGGACGTGCTGATGCATTTATAATAGCTATTTCTAATTTAATACAACAATTAGCAGTTGATCACTTACATATAATAGGAGATATATATGATAGAGGACCTGGCCCACATATAATTATTGATGAACTTATGAAATATCATTCTATAGATATAGAGTGGGGAAATCATGATATTATATGGATGGGAGCAGCAGCAGGAAGCGAAGCTTGTATTTTTAACGTAATAAGGATTTGTGCAAGATATAATAATTTGGATATATTAGAAGAAGGATATGGTATTAATATAAGAACAATTACTGAGTTTGCAATGGAAGAATATAGTGCAAGAGAGTCTAATATATTTAAGCCTAAAAATGTAGATGAGAAAGATTCAAAATTTGATCAAGCTGTTATGGCCAAAACGCAACAAGCGGCAGCAATTATTCAATTTAAGCTTGAAGGACAAATTATAAAAAGACATCCAGAATATTATATGGATGATAGACTTTTATTAGACAAGATTAATTATAAAAGAGGAAAAGTTACTATTGATGGAAAAGATTATGATTTACTTGAAAATTATTTTCCAACAATTGATCCTGATGATCCATATAAATTAAGTGAGAAAGAAGCGGAAATTGTAAAAAAATTAGTAAAATCATTTAAGAATAGTGAAAAACTACAAAGACATATTCAATTTTTATATTCAAAAGGAAATGCATATAAAATATATAATGATAATTTGCTAATACATGGCTGTGTACCTATGAGCATTTTTGGAGAATTTATTTCAGTGAATGTAAATGGTAGAGAACTAAAAGGTAGAGCATATTTAGATTATGTTGAAAAAAAGGCAAGAGAAGGATATTTTGAACCAGAAGGATCGGAAAAAAGAGAAAATGGAAAAGATTTTTTATGGTATCTATGGTGTGGGAAGAATTCACCTATATTTTGTAAAGATAAGATGAAAACTTTTGAAAGATATTATTTAGCAGAAAAAGAAACATGGGAAGAAATAAAAAATCCATTTTATAATTTTGAAAATGATGAAAGTATTTCAGAAAAAGTATTAAGAGAATTTGACATAGATCCAAATAAAGGACATATAATATGTGGACATATACCTGTTAAATTTAAAACAGGGGAAAGTCCAATAAAAGCTAATGGAAAATTATTTATAATAGATGGAGGATTATCTAAAGCATATCAAAAGACTACTGGTATTGCAGGATATACTTTAAGATATAGTTCTTATGGATTAACATTAGTTGCTCATGAACCGTTTACTTCAAGAGAAAATGCAATTATAAATGAAACAGATTTACATTCTGAAAAACAATTAGTTGAAAAAGTTGAAAGAAAAAGAATTAAAGATACTGATAAAGGTAAAGAATTAATGGCACAAATTACAGATTTAGAAAGACTATTAGAAGCATATAAAAGTGGTATTATTAGTGAAAAATAATATAGTTATAAATAAAATATATTATATAAATGTATATAGATATAATAAAAAACTCCTCACCTGAATGCAAGTGAGGAGTTTAAGCATCACATCCTTTCTAAGCTTGTTGGTTTACCACGGGGCTACTTCTTTAGTAACGCCCTGGTTGTTGCGTCGAGCATGAGCTCAGCGCTGCGACCTTGAGGAAGGTCCCACGAAACGGTGCATTTGAATTCACCGTGCCTATGGGTAGGTGATTCAACAACCACCGTAAATCCCTTCTTCTTGAGCCTGGAAATTTGAGCTTTCCAGAGCTTGAGAGGGGCAGAAACCCTTCCTGCGTCTGCGTAGACCTCGATTCGGTCCATCAGAGTTGTCTTACTGACTGTCATGGTTCCTCCTAACTTTGGGGGTTGATGCTTAGATGTTCGACCATGAATCCATAGTCTATATGAACATCTGTAAAGGTATTATATCACAAAAATAGAATTATGTAAAATATCACAAAATTTTTTACATAATTATAATATGGTTATTTTAATTTATTAAATAATTTATATAAATAAAGATTGAAAAATTGGAAAAAATATAGTAAAATATATAAAGATGTTTATTGAGGAGGAGATTTTAATGGGAATACTTGATATGACAGATAATTATATAAATAATATTAAACCAAATGAATTTGAGGCACAAAATGTTGATCAATATATAAATGGTGTTAAACAACATATGCAACCTATTGTTACATTTACAAATGATGGAGAAGATGTAATTTATAGAGAACAATTATAATTTTATATATTTAGCATATAACATGAATTTTTTAAGAAGTTTAATTTTTTAATTAAGCTTCTTTTTTATATTTTTAAAAAGTTATAAAAAAGAAAATCCCCCTAACTGAAAAACAGTCAGGGGTTTAAGCATCACTCCTCTCATAAAGGAACGCTATAAAGCGCATAGGTTATTAGTTACTCGTTACTTTTGAGGCTACTTTGCAAGTTGCGTGTAAGGCCACTGATAGTTGCAGAAAGCATGTATCTTGCTTCTCCGCCTTTAGGGTTCTTCCACGAAATATTGCAGTAGAATTCACCTTTTCTTTCAGTAGGTGATACAACGCTTACATCGAAGCCGTCCTTCTTGAGACTGGAAATCTGAGACTTCCAGAGCTTCAAAGGAGCTGAGATTTCGCCAGAATTGGCATAAACCTCAATCCGATCCATAATAGTTACCTTGCCAACCATATGACTACCTCCTTTTATTAGATGGTTGATGATGCCTAGATGTCAGGCTATGAATCCATAACCTATATGAACATCTGTAGAAAACATTATATCATAAAGATAAGATTATGTAAATAACTTACTATATATAATTTACATATTTGAGAAATTTACAAATTTATGTTAAAATATATAAAGCAGTATGCTAAATAAAAAAAGGAGGACGCTATTTATGGCAACTAAGAGAACACCTGAAGAAATCGAAGAAAGAAGAAAAATCTTCGAAAGAAAGAAGGCAGACTTAAACAAGACATGCGATGTATGTCGAAAGAGAAGTGGGATGCCGACGATTGATCACTGCAACTATGGTTGTACGACAGGCAGAAAGCTTAGAATGCTTGAAGCTGAATATTCTGATGTGACTGGCTGGAGCCATGATCTTTGGAAAAGCGAGCGTACAAGCTAAAGCGTAATCAATCGGATGCAACTGTTGACCGTATTAGCGGAGTGGCCGGGAAGAGTTCCGGCTGCTTTCCATTTTATTAATGCAAACTATTGTTTTTTTGCAATCTGTATAGTATAATATTAATGCTTAAAAGAAAAAATATAGGGGGCATTTTTTTATGAATGATAAGATAGTTATAAAAGGTGCAAAAGAGCATAACTTAAAAAATATAAATATAGAAATACCAAGAGATAAATTAGTTGTTATAACAGGCTTGTCAGGATCTGGAAAGTCATCTCTTGCTTTTGATACATTATATGCAGAAGGACAAAGAAGATATGTAGAGAGTCTATCAGCTTATGCAAGACAATTCTTAGGTCTAATGGAAAAACCAGATGTTGAATCAATAGATGGTTTATCACCAGCTATTTCAATTGATCAAAAAACAACATCAAAAAACCCAAGATCAACGGTTGGAACTGTTACAGAAATTTATGATTATATTCGTTTGCTATATGCAAGAATAGGTGTGCCATATTGTCCAAAATGTGGTAAAAAGATTGAAAAGCAAACTATTGACCAAATCATAGATGCAATATTAGAGTTAGAAGAAGGTACAAAAATACAAGTATTAGCTCCTGTAATAAGAGGAAGAAAAGGTGAATTTACTAAACTTCTATCTGATTTTCAAAAGGAAGGTTTTGTAAGAGCAAGAATTGATGGAGATATGATAGAACTTTCTGATGATATACAAATAGATAGAAAGAAGAAACACAATGTAGAATTGATAGTAGATAGATTAGTTATAAAAGATGATATAAGAAGTAGATTAACAGAATCAGTAGAAATTGCATTAAAACATGCAAATAATATTGTAATTATTGAGGATAGTACACATAAAAAAGAAATGTTATTTAGCCAAAATTATGCTTGCCCTGATTGTGGTATTAGTTTTGAAGAATTAACACCTAGAATGTTTTCATTTAATAATCCTTTTGGAGCATGTCCAAGTTGTACAGGTATCGGATATTTGATGAAAATGGATGAAGATTTGATTATTCCTGATAAAAATAAAACTTTATATGATGGAGTAAAAGCATTTGGCTCAAGTGTAATGAAACGTGGTGACACTATGGCTAAAATGTATTTCGAAAGTGTTGCTAGACACTATGGTGTGAAAATAAAAGATGTACCAATAAAGAAATTGCCACGAGAGTTTCTAGATAAAATTCTTTATGGAACTGGTGATGAAGAAATTGATTTTGAATATACATCTAGTGCTGGAACAAGGAGGTTTACTGCTCCTTTTGAAGGAGTGCTACCTACTTTAGAGAGACGACATAATGAAACAAAATCACAAGGAATGAGAACTTTTTATGAAATGTATATGAGTGAATCGTCATGTCCAGAATGTCATGGAGCAAGATTAAAAAAGGAAAGTCTTTCTGTTAAAGTTGGAGACAAAAATATTAATGAATTAACAGATATGCCAATAAATAAAATAAAAGAATATTTAAATTCACTAGTACTTAATAACAAAGATAGAATGATTGCTGATCAGATTTTTAAAGAATTAAATAAAAGATTACAATTTTTAATAGATGTTGGTTTAGAATATTTAACACTTTCAAGAAGTGCAGGAACATTATCAGGAGGAGAGGCACAGCGTATTCGTTTAGCAACTCAAATAGGATCTGGACTTACTGGAGTACTATATATATTAGATGAACCAAGTATTGGACTTCATCAAAGAGATAATGATAAACTTTTGGCAACTTTAAAACATTTAAGAGATTTAGGAAATACAGTATTAGTTGTTGAACATGATGAAGATACAATGTATGCAGCAGATCAAATAATAGATATAGGACCAGGAGCTGGTGTTCATGGCGGAAATGTAATGGCCCAGGGAACAGCAGAGGAAGTGAAACTTGTGCCAGATTCTATAACAGGACAATATTTAAGTGGAAGAAAGCAAATCTTAGTTCCTAAAAAAAGAAGAAAATCAAATGGAAAATCAATCGAAATTATAGGAGCTACAGAGCATAATTTAAAAAATATTAATGTGAAATTTCCTCTAGGACAATTTATTTGTGTTACTGGAGTGTCTGGATCTGGAAAGAGTACACTTGTAAATGAAATATTATATAAAACAATTGCAAGAGATTTAAATGGTTCAAATGAAAAACCAGGTAAATGTAAAGAGGTAAAAGGATTACAAAACATAGATAAAATAATAAACATAGACCAATCACCTATAGGAAGAACACCACGCTCAAACCCGGCAACATATACAGGAGTATTTGATGTCATTAGAGATTTATTTGCTGGAACTAATGAAGCAAAACTAAGGGGATATGATAAAGGAAGATTCAGTTTTAATGTAACAGGAGGAAGATGTGAAGCTTGTAATGGTGACGGAATTATAAAAATCGAAATGCACTTTTTGCCAGATATATACGTACCATGTGAAGTATGTAAGGGAAAAAGATATAATAAAGAAACATTAGAAGTAAAATATAAAGGAAAAACAATATCAGATGTATTAGACATGACAGTAGAAGAAGCTTTAGAATTTTTTAAAAATTTACCAAGAATAAAAAATAAAATTCAAACATTATATGATGTAGGATTAGGTTATATAAAACTAGGTCAACCTTCTACTACATTATCAGGAGGAGAAGCACAACGTATTAAACTTGCAACAGAACTTTCTAAAAAAGCTACAGGCAAAACATTATATATTTTAGATGAACCAACTACTGGACTTCATATAGCAGATGTTCACAGATTAATAGATATATTACAAAGATTAGTCGATACAGGAAATAGTATTATAGTAATAGAACACAATTTGGATTTAATAAAAACAGCAGATTACTTAATTGACTTAGGTCCAGAAGGTGGAGATGAAGGAGGAGAAATTGTAGCTGTCGGTTCTCCTGAACAAATTATAAAAAATGAAAAAAGTTATACAGGAAAATTTTTAAAAAAATACTTAGAAAAATAAATAAGATAGAGACCTATAAAAAGGAAAGGTAGAATTAATTTGGAAATTAAAATTTTAACAGATTTTATTGCACAAATGCCAAAAGACCTACCAAATATATTAACTAAAGTTAGATATTTATATATTGAACTTGGAAAGAGAAGTTTTTATGATAGAGAATATGAATATTTAATGTTTGGAGAGGAAGAAAGTTTATCTCAATATTCAGATAAAACATATGAATATCCGAATATAATAATATGCACAACTTTAAATAAACAATTTTTACAATTATTACAAATGGCCGGAATAGATGCTAAAATAATGTATGACGGAAAACATTCTTTTTTAATATTTAAAGATGAAAATGGACAAGAACATGTTACTGATTTAACAAAAGATTTGAAAAATATACAATTTAAATGTAGTACATCATATTTTGCAAGAGGAACTGTTTCTAGTCAAGATTTAAGGAAAATAGATACTAGTCTAGGATATATAGATGAAAAAGGATATTCAAATGATTATTGGAAATTATTAAGAGATAGATTAAGTAAAAGTAATTTATCACAAAAACAAAAATTAGAATTAGCATTAGATAGTTTACAAAATTTTGGAGATTTATCAAAATTAGGTATATCAGAACTATTTAGTTTATATCAAAAGTTTATATTATATTGTATTGATGATAAACAGGATAGAGTATTTTATTCATATAAATTACTTAATAAACCAGAAGAATTTTATATAAAATTAATTGCTGATGGGAAGAAAGTAGAATATAAACTAAATAGAGATACTTTATTGTTTGAACAAGTAAAAGAAATTGAATATCCTGATGAAAAGAGTGTAAATGTTAAATAAAATTAAGTAGTAATAAAATAAAAAAATAAAAGAGTACAATTTTAAGTTTAGTTTATCTTAAAAATGTACTCTTTTATTTACAATTTATAGTTATAAGTTTAATTTAAACTAGATTATATAAAATAATTCTTTTAAATAATTTGTATTCGTTTATTATTGATTAGAATTGTTTGATGTTTTATCATTATTTTTGCTATTTCCTTTTTTACCGTTTTTCTTGTTATTAGAATTTTCTGACATATTGAAACACCTCCAATCTTAATTAAATTATGCACAAAAAAATAAATAATATACAAAAAAATCTATTAACATATTTAAATTTTAGATTAAAAAGAAAAAAGTTTGTATTTTTTTTTCTTTGTGATATAATTTTGAAATGTAAATATTAAAAGAGGAGTTATTAAAAATGAATAATATAGTTATAGGGATAGAAGGACTAGTTGGCAGTGGAAAAACATCAATATGTAAAGAACTATTAAAGTATATTCCAAACAGTATAATATTACATGGAGGAAATTTATATAGGGCGATTATTTATGCTTTAATGCATAACGGAAAAGCAATAGATGTTGGTAATTTAAAGGAAAATATAAAAAATATTGATATAAAACAACTTATGGACAAATTAAAAGTTGATTTAAGAATTGAAGATTCAGAATCGGTTATGTATGTTGATGGATTAAAGATTGATGATGAAAAATTGCAATCAAAAGATACATCACTTGCGGTTTCAATAGCAGGAAAAAATGCTGATAGTAGTCATATGTATGTTTTTGCTAAGAATTTGATAGATATGTATAAAGAAAAATATAATGTAATAGTATCAGGAAGAGATTTAATGAGAATTTATCCAAATTTAGATTATCACTTATTTATAACAGCTAGCTTAGATGAAAGAGTTAGAAGAAAAATGATACAATATGGTAAAGAGGCAAATATGAAAGAGATACGTGATAATATAGAAAAAAGGGATAAATTACAACAAGAGTCAGGATATTATGATATCTATAAAAATACAATAAAAATAGATGTTACTGAATGTAAAGATGTTGAAGAGTCAACAAAAAAAGTTTTATCACATATTAAACTTAATTAAATAAAATATATATGTATAATATTTAGAATATATAAAATAATAAAAAGGAGATCTTTATATATGGAAAACAAAAAATTAAAAGCATTTGAAAACAATATTAAAGGAAAAAGAGTAGCAGTTATTGGACTTGGAGTTAGCAATACACCTTTAATTGATTATTTATATAATTTAATGGCAAAAGTAACAGTTTTTGACGAAAGAGATTTAGATAAATTAGATGAAAATATAGTTAAAAAAATAAATGAATATAATTTTGAATTAGTAACAGGAAAAAATGCATTACATTTTTTAAGAGGATTTAATGTAATATTTAGATCCCCAAGTTGTTTGCCAACCACGTTACAATTACAATCTGAACAAAAAAGAGGAGCAATTGTAACATCAGAAATTGAAATGTTAATGAATACATGCCCTTGTAAAATTATTGGAGTTACAGGAAGTGATGGGAAAACAACTACAACAACTTTAATATATGAGATTCTTAAAGAGGGTGGATACAATTGTCACTTAGGTGGTAATATTGGAACACCACTATTTACAGAAGTAAAAAACTTTAAAGAAGATGATATAGTAGTTTTAGAATTAAGTAGTTTTCAATTAATGGGAATGGAGATAAGCCCTGATATTTCAGTAATAACAAATATTTCTCCAAATCATCTTGATAAGCATAGTTCATATGAAGAATATATTGAAGCTAAAAAGAATATATTTGAATTTCAAGATAGCGACGGAAAAGTTGTTTTAAATTATGATAACGAAATAACTAACAAGCTTTCAAAAGAAGCTGAAAGTAAAGTAGAATTCTTTAGCAGTAAAGAAAAGTTAAATGATGGAGTTATATATGATGATGAAACTATCAAAATATGTAAAGATGGAGTAAGAAGACATGTTTTATCAACTAAGGATATTCATTTAAGAGGAGTACATAATTATGAAAATATTTGTGCTGCAATTGCTGCAACATCTGATTTAGTAGACGTTGATACTCAAGTAAAAGCAATTAAAAAATTTACAGGAGTAGAACATAGGCTAGAATTTGTAAGAGAATTAGATGGAGTAAAATGGTATAATGATTCTATAGGAACAAGTCCTTCAAGAACAATCGCAGGTTTAAACTCATTTGATGAAAAGATTGTATTAATAGCAGGAGGATATGATAAGAACTTAGATTATGAACCAATGGCAAAGCCAATACTTGAGAAAGTTTCTAAACTTGTTTTAATGGGAAAAACTGCAAAAAAAATATATGATGCAGTAACAAAAGAAATTGCAGGTACAGATATTGTTTTTCCAATGTATAAATGTAGTTCCTTAGAAGAAGCTGTAACAAGAGCAAGAAAAATAGCAACTAGTGGGGAAATTGTACTATTTTCACCTGCTAGCGCTAGTTTTGATATGTTTAAAAATTTTGCCGAAAGAGGAGAAATTTTTAAAGAATATGTAAATAATTTAAAATAGAATTAATGTATTCACATTTTTAATGATAATTAAATATTATATACAAAATTAAAGGAGGTATAATATGTATTATCAAAATTATGATGAATATATTAGAAGTATTTTAGGATATCCAGTTTTAACATCTACAAATAATCAATTTATGAACATGAATGCAAGTACATATAATTATGGATATACAGAAAATAAGCCAATGTATAGTCAAGATATAATGAATTTATATCCTGAAATATATAAGATTATAAATCCTATGGTATGTAAAATATGTGAATCAAATACTAAGCCAATTACAAAAGAACTAGTAGAACAAATGACTGATGAAATTTATTTAAATATTGAGACAGATAATACTTTTGCAGATATGAACATAGTAAATGTTAGAGTAAATTCTGAAAATAACAATAAAGATAAAAATGATACAAAAGTAGGAAATTTAAATAATAGCAGAAAAAACCAAATTAGTTATAAATCAGAAAAAAGAAATGATAATATAAAAGAAAAAGATATTAGCTCTTTAAATAATGGTAATAGAATAGAAGAAGGTGCGCGCAGTACACATAAAAATCCAATATTACGTGATTTAATAAAAATTTTAATATTAAATCAACTTTTATTTGGAAATTCTAGACACAGATATCATTTAAATCAAGGCTTTAACCAATTTACAAGAAATCCAGCTAATTCAGAAAATAGAGTGTATTATAATTATTAAATGATATACAGATAAATTTAAAAATAAAATTAAAATAAAATTAAAATAAAACGAAATTGGAAGATTTTTCTAAGATATGTAATTTTAAATTGCATATCTTTATTTTTTTTACAGATAATAATATTGAAAATGATTTTTTAATTTAACATTTTATAAATTATTATTTTATCATTTTCAAAAACTAAAGTTGATTTTGGAGGTTTGTATGAAAGTTAGGGATTGTATGTGTAATGAAGTCATTTATGTTAGACCAGAGTGTTCTACAGAGGAATGTGCAAAATTAATGAATGAAAATCATATTGGATGTATTCCTGTTTGTGATAATACTAATAAAGTTGTAGGTATTATAACTGATAGGGATATTTTATTAAGAACAATAGGTTGCGGAAAAGAAATAAATAATACAAAAATAAGTGATGTCATGACATGTAATGTTGCTTGTTGTACTCCAGAAACAGACATAAAAGATGCTGAAAAAATAATGAAGGAAAATCAAGTAAGAAGAATACCTGTAATGGAAAATAATAAAGTAGTAGGAATTTTAACATTAGGTGACTTGGCTAAAAATAACAATATAACAGAATTAGAAAAAAGTAGAATATTAGAAGATATTTGTAGTTGTAATAAAAAGAATGCAGAATAATTAAAATAGACACTAAATAATTAAATTAAGTAGTAAATAAGAAAGTAAAGAAAACTCAACTTAAATAAAAGTTTTCTTTACTTAAATTTTAAAAAAATAAAAAACAAAATATGTTTTTAAATATATTACATATTTTTAGAATGAGTGAATAAAAAAGTTTTTTATGAATACAATAATTTAAAGGACAAGTTAAAAAAAGGTGATTATTACATATGGTTATAGATATGAATTATTGGAATAAGGTAATAAAAAACATAGTTATTTTAATTTTTAGTATAGTTATTGTATATTTATTTTTTAAATTAGCTGTATTTTTTATGCCTTTTTTAATAGCATTTATAATTTCGATAATGATAGAACCAATAATTAGATTCATAATGAAAAAAACGAAGCTTACCAGAAGAGTAAGCTCGGTTATTGTGTTTATTTTAGCTATAGCAATAATTTGCGGGATTTTGTTTTGGACTGTAACTACTCTCATAACAGAAGCTAGTAATTTACTTGAAAATTTAAATTCATATATAGATACTGGTTATAATTTTTTTCAAAAAATAGTATCAAATATTGATTTAAGTAAATTTAATATTCCAGATGAAGTTATGAATATAATTCAAAGCTCTGGATTAGAAGTTATTGAAACTATAACTAATTGGGCAAACAAAGCTTTAACAAAAGTAATTGATTTTATTACATCAGTTCCAACATTAGGAGTCTATACTGGAATTACATTAATTGCTTTATATTTTATGTGTGTAGATAAAATATATATGATAGATCAACTTGAACATCATTTACCAGAAACATGGGTTAAGAGAATAGGAGTACATTTAAAATCATTAATAAAATCTCTTGGGGGATATTTAAAAGCAGAACTTATTTTAGTTATTATTTCTTTTGTAATTTCTTTAATAGGCTTATATATTTTTTATTTTATAGGATGGAATGTGCAATTCCCATTAATTATTGCTCTAGGAATAGCTTTTGTTGATGCTCTTCCGATTTTTGGCTCTGGAACTATTATGATACCATGGGCTGGAATTTTAGCTTTTACAGGAGATATAAAACTTGCTATAGGTATTTTTATTCTATGGTGTATTATGAGTGTTGTAAGGCAAATAATAGAACCTAAAATAATAAGTGGACAAATTGGAATACATCCGATATTTACATTGATTGCTATGTACACAGGTTTTAAATTTATCGGAGTTTGGGGATTACTAATAGGACCAATAATACTCATAATATTAAAAAACATATATGGTACAATTATTGATAAAGGTGTAATAAAATCGATTTTAGAAAGATAATATTTATTTTAAATTAATTGTATTTAAAGTAAATAAAGATGTACTAATTTTTAAGTACATCTTTTATAAAACAGTTGATGTAAGAACAAAACTATCATCAGGAGGATACACATATTCATCAGCAGGTTCATTTATTTGATTAATTTTATCAATTTTTATTATTGGTATATCACCATAATAATATCCTTTAGTGATAGTTCCTTCAATTTCTACCCATGTATTATTTTCAAAATTTTTTGCTACTTCAGAACTGCATAAAAATCCAACTACAACTGTTTGAAAATCAGAACTAACTATCATATCTCTTGCAAGAACAAATTGATTTTCATTAAAGTCATATAATCTATATACATAACCAGAAAATTTAATTTTTTGACCTATATATTTATCAATATCTTTATGTACATTTTGAAGTACATTAGTATAATTTTTAGTTGTTAACTCATAAACTGTATTTTTTCCTATATAATTATCATTTGTTTGAAAAAAGTTATTAAAGATTAATTTGTAACATATAAAAATAGTTAATAGTAATATTATTACACAAAATATAATCATTAATATTTTAATAAATTTATTACCATTTACTTTTAAATTAAAAATAAACATATTATTTATCTCCTTTTAATATATTTTAATAATAATTAGATTTAAAAATAAATCAATTAATATATTTGTATGTAATTAAAATACTTTTATGAATTTATTAATACTTTTTTAAATTTAAATAAAAAAATTAATCTTAAAATATGATAAAAATTCAATTGACAAATATAAATATTTGATATATAAAATATTTATATAATAAAAGGAGGAGATAAGATATGGATAATGAAAATGAAAACAATGTAAATAAAGAAAATAATGAAAACAACGAAAAATTAAATCAAAATGTGGAAAATAATTCTAACGAAAATAACTTAGATAGTAATGTTGCAAATGAACAAGTAAATGAAAACATGGAAGAAAAAGTTGAAAATCCAAATACTGAAAAAGAAGAAAAAGATAAAACTACATCTGAACATAAAGTTGAAGAAAAAGTAGAAAATAATAAAAAAGTAAATACAGAAATAAAAAAAGAAGTTAAGCAAGAAACAGTAACTGAGAAGAAAAAAAGTAATACAGGATTAATAATTACTGTTGTATTACTATCAATATTATTAGTTGTATTAATTTGTGTAATGCTATTTATGTTCGGAAAAAAGAAAATAGGTGAATTTGTTGGTGAAGGCGTAAATGAAGTTTCAACAATAATTGAAGAAGGAACAAATACATTAGAAGATGCTGGTGGAATATTTAATGAAATAGAAAATACAGGTATGAATGACATTTTTGGTTCAATAATGAATAATACAGTTGATGATACAAGTGTTTCAAGTTCAAATGCAAGAACTTCTACATTAGAAAATCCTTTACAAGTAGGAGAATGGGGAATAGCATCTAAATATAATACTAATACAAGTTCTGATCAAAATGTTAATGTAAAAGTTACTAATATAATAAGAGGAGACGAAGCTAAAAAAATGGCTCAAGACTATATGAATAGTGATATTAGTATATATAAATATGAGGAGCCTAAAGCATATCAAGAATGGGTAGTTATTGAATATGATGTAGATTTTGCAGATACTTATGTTCCAGGAGAACTAGGAGCAAGTCCAAATGTTGATGCTGATATAACAGGTCCAGATGGTTCTGCAATAAAATATAATGGTGTTACATATATAAATCAAGTAATCGAAATAGGATCAAGAGATTATATAAAAACAAAAACTGGATCAGGAAAATTATTAACACAAATTCCAGTTGGATGTACAGATTATATTATTGAATTTGGTAGATATGGTGGAACAAAAGCATATTTTCAAGGTAAATAATTAGTAAAAAAGTATATCATAATAAGCATATTAAATTAAAATAAAGGAGGGATAAAAACCTCTTTTATTTTATGAAAAAATATGTTGCGTATTTATAAAAAAAGTGATATATTAACATGGAATAAATAAACATTAGGAAGGAAGTAAAGTAATGGGATTATTTAAATCATACAGTGAAAAGGAAGTAAAAAGAATACAACCATTAGTTAAAAAGATTAACGATTTAGAACCAGATATGCAAAAATTATCTGACAAACAACTTAGAGGAAAAACTGAAGAATTTAAGAAAAGATTAAAAAAAGGAGAAACATTGGACGACTTATTACCAGAAGCTTTTGCAGTTGTGAGAGAGGCAGCTAAAAGAGTTTTAGGTATGAGACATTTTGATGTGCAATTAATTGGTGGAATTATTCTTCATCAAGGTAGAATTGCAGAAATGAAGACTGGAGAAGGTAAAACATTAGTTGCAACACTTCCAGTATATTTAAATGCCTTAACAGGAAAAGGTGTTCATGTTATAACAGTTAATGATTACCTAGCAAAAAGAGATAGTGAATGGATGGGTAAAGTATATAGATTTTTAGGATTATCTGTTGGACTTTCAATAGCAGGAATGAATCCTTCTCAAAAAAGAGAAGCATATGCTTGTGATGTAACATATGGTACAAATAATGAATTTGGATTTGATTATCTAAGAGATAATATGGTTATATATAAAGATCAATTAGTTCAAAGAGAGCTAAATTATGCAATTGTCGACGAGATTGATAGTATTTTAATTGATGAGGCTCGTACACCACTTATAATTTCTGGTAAAGGAACTCAATCATCAGATTTATATAAAAAAGCTGATAAATTTGTTAGAAAATTAACTCCAAAAATAATTGTTGAAGAAGATGTAAAAAACTTTGAACAAGCAGAAGATAATGAAAAATATGATTATATTGTTGATTTAAAAGCTAAATCTGCTTCACTTACACTAAAAGGTATAAAGAAAGCAGAAGAGGAATTTGGACTTGCAAACTTCAATGATATTGAAAATTCAGAATTAGTTCATAATGTAAATCAAGCATTACGTGCACATGGAATAATGAAAAAAGATATAGATTATATAGTAAAAGATGGAGAAGTTTTAATAGTTGATGAATTTACTGGACGTATTATGTATGGAAGAAGATATAACAATGGATTACATCAAGCTATTGAAGCAAAAGAGAATGTTAGAATTGCTGATGAATCTAAAACATTAGCTACAATTACATTCCAAAATTATTTTAGAATGTATGATAAATTATCAGGTATGACAGGTACTGCTATGACAGAAGCTGATGAATTCGAAGAAATATATAAATTGGATGTTGTAGAAATACCAACAAATAAGCCAATGATTAGAGTTGATCATACAGATATAATTTATAAAAATGAAGATGCTAAATTTAGAGCAGTAATAGCTGATATAAAAGAAAGTCATCAAAAAGGACAACCTGTCTTAGTAGGTACTGTATCTATTGAAAAATCTGAAAAATTAAGTAAATTACTTTCTAAAGAAGGAATTAAACATGAAGTATTAAATGCTAAGTCACATGAAAAAGAAGCAGCAATAGTTGCTCAGGCTGGTAAATATGGTGCTGTAACAATTGCTACAAACATGGCAGGACGTGGTACTGATATTATGCTTGGTGGAAATAGTGAATTTTTAGCAAAGCAAGAAATGAAGAGATTAAGATATTCACAAGAATTAATCGAACAATCAACCGCATTTAATGAAACAGATAGGGAAGATATATTAGAAGCAAGAAAGAAATATAAAGAATTAGAAGAAAAATTCAATAAAGAAATAAAAGAAGAAAAAGAAAAAGTTATAGCAGCAGGTGGACTTAAAATAATTGGTACAGAGAGACATGAATCAAGAAGAATTGATAATCAGTTAAGAGGTCGTAGTGGACGTCAAGGTGATCCTGGTGAATCAAGATTCTATATAGGATTAGATGATGATTTAATGAAGATATTTGGTGGAGACATCATTACAAAAGTATATAATACTTTAGGTGCTGATGAAAATATACCAATTCAAGTTAAAGTTATTGCAAAAGCAGTAGAAAATGCTCAAAAGAAAGTTGAAAACCGTAATTTCACTATAAGAAAGAATGTACTTCAATATGATGACGTTATGAATACACAAAGAGAAACAATTTATGGTGAAAGAAGACAAGTTTTAGATGGCCAAAACTTAAAAGAAAATATATTAACTATGCTTGATAATGTTGTTGAGGGAACAGTTAATTCATATAATTCAGATGATGGAATTAATGTGGAAGCATTATCTCAAGATTTATTAACAACTCTTGGAATTAAAGATATTGATGCTTTAAAAGCTGACAAAATATATGCTGATAAAGTAATAGAGGAAGTTAAAGAAAAAGCTCATAAAAAATATGAAGAAAAAGAAAAAGAATTAGGCAAAGATGTTTTAAGAGAATTAGAAAGAGCTGTAACTTTAAAAATAGTTGACGATAGATGGATGGAACACATTGATGCAATGGATGAATTGAAAGATGGTATAGGACTTAATGCATATGGACAAAAAGATCCTGTAGTTCAATATAGAATGGAAGGATTTGAAATGTTCGAGCAAATGATATCTGATATTCAAGTTAATATCGTTAAGCTACTTCTAAATGCTAGAAAAAGAGAAGGTTCACCAATAAAACGTCAAGAAACTATAAAAATAACAGGAGAGGGATTGGAAGAGACTAACTTTTCTTTAAAAGGTTCTGCTCCTGCAGGTGAAGTATCTCATACACCATATGTTAATAAAGAACCTAAAATAGGTAGAAATGATCCATGTCCTTGTGGAAGTGGTAAAAAATACAAAAATTGTTGTGGTAGAAACAAATAAAAGTTTTAAAATTAAAGAAGTGTCACATAGTTAAAACATGTGATACTTCTTTTTTAATAATATTGAATGTTGAAATTATAAAATATATAATATAGATATTAAAATTAATATAATAATAAAATAAGGAGAAAATATGGAATTATCAATTACTAAATTGCAAAAGTACTTAAAAATTAAATATACAGAAATTAAACCTGAAGATATACATAATACGCAAAGATATTTTCTAAAGCTAATAGAGGAAATAGGAGAACTTGCTGAAGCTATGAGAAAAGATGAAAGAATGGAAGGAAAAAATATAAAAGGAACAATAGAAGAAGAATTATCTGATTCACTATATTATATTTTAATGATTGCAAATACATATGATATTAATTTAGAAGAATGTTTTAAATTAAAAGAAGAATTAAATAATAAAAGATATGGATATAATTTTAAAATAGACAGTGTAAAATAATTTATGTAAACATCTAGCATTATATAACAAAATATGATATAATATAAAACATATTAAGTAAATTTTTTATAAATAGGAGAAAAAATGAAATTTAATGAAAAAATAAAAGAAATATGTAATAAATATAATAAAGTAGCTTTATTCGTAGATATGGATGGAACAATTGTTGAATATAAAGTATATCCAGAAGGATTTGTTACTTATGAATCAAAAGACTTATTTGCAGAAGCAGAGCCAGTAAAAATAATAATTGATAAATTAGAAGAATTAAATAAAATAAATAATTTAGATATTTATATACTTTCTTTATCAAAAAGTAATATAATAAAAGAAGAAAAATTAAAATGGCTTAAAAAACACATTCCATTTATTAAAGAAGAAAATTATATAATTTTAATTAGAGAAAATGGTGATTATGATTCTGATAATAGAAAATATGTAAAATCTAAAAAAATGAAAGAAAAACTAGAAATGTATGATTATGTTATACTTTTAGATGATGAACATAAAATATTAAGAACAACTCAAAAAGAACTTGAAAATAAAGGAGAAGTATTCCATATTTCTTCTGCATTAATATAAAAGTAATTAAAATTATTTATTAAAAGGAGAAAATATATGCCGTTTAATAATGAAGAGGAAATAAATGCCGAAAGAAAAAAATGGGTTTTATCTGATTATGAATTTAAAACTAATTTTAATAGTGTTTTTAATGAATTAATTCTAACAGGCGGAAATGCATCAGCTTCAGATAAACCAAATTTTGTAATGGTTGGAGGACAAGCAGGCTGTGGAAAGAGCATGCTTGTTGGAAAAGAATTTCAAGCTTTAGGAAAAGGAGCTATAATAATTGACCAAGATGAACTAAGAACTAAACATCCAGCATATAAGCAAATACATGATGAATATACAGAAAGAGAAGAGTTTCTTTTACTAAAAAGATATTTGGACCAATTAGTTAATACAATAATAGATTATACTAAAAAAGAGAGATTTAATTTGATATTAGAGTCAGCGCTAAGAAGTGTTTCTAAATTTATACGAAATACCCAAGATGTAAAACAAGATGGTTATCATACAAAATTATCTGTTCTTGCAGTACATCCAGATGAAGCAAATCTTTCAATGTTCACAAGATTTTGTACTTTTTTAAAAAAAGATGGAGAATGTAGACGAAATACTAGAGTTGATGAAGATTCAGTAATAAAAATTCCAGGGAATATTGAAAAAATGGATAGATTAGGTATATTTGATGATATAACTATATCGAAAAGGGGAAATGAGTCAACAAAATTTTTACCAATACAAGTATATTCTCAAAGACAAACTCCAAATATTCCACCAGCATATGCATATAAAACAGCTATTAATCAAGAAAGAGTTAGCGAAGAAGAGTTTGAAAGAAGATATCATGAATTAAGACCTATTTTAGAAAGTTATAAACAACAAGTACAGTTAGAGAGATTAGATGCTTTTTATAGTCAGTTTAAGGCAAGAAAAGAACAAGAGAGAGAATCTAGTGGTCAATTTCCAACAGGTCATTAATATTATATGAGGAGATAAAATATGATAAATATGAAAACAGATTTTATAGACGAGTTTGAATATGCTAAATCAAAATTAAATGCTAAATTAAATAAAGTAAGAGAAGCGTATCTTAAAGATAAAAGTAAACTTAATAAAATTGAATATTTACAAGTAATAGAAGATAAGAGAAGATTAAATTTACTAGATAAAGAGATAGTAGATAGATATGCTAACAAATAATAATTTTAATAAATATATTTATAAATTTTGAAAGGAGACCAATTATGAATAAAAAGAAGCTTGATTTTTGTATTGGAATATTTGATAATCTAACAGATAAAGGTTTGGCAAAAATAAAAGAGGATATTCAAAACTGTGAAATATATGGGATAGGAGTATATACTGATGAAGTTGTTACAAAAGACTTTTATACTTATCCAGTAAATAACTTAGAAAAAAGAATGGAAACAGCTAAGAATATTGATGGAGTAAAGTTTGTTTTTAAATTGGATACAAGTGATCCAGCTAAACTAAAAGAAATAATAAAAAATGAGGCAACAAAATATATAAATGATAATAAAAAATAAAATATAAATAAGAAGGAGATTTAAAATGTCAAGTAAAGAAAAAGAATATAATGTTATAACAGGTATTTTTGATGTTATTACAAAAGGAATTAGAAAGAGTGTTTTAGAAAGAGCGGAAGATGGAAAGCCATTAGGAGTTGGTGTATATACTGATGAATATTGTGAATTAACAGATTTTAGTAGACCTATGAAATCAGTTGAACATAGAAGAGAAATTGCACAAGGATTAACAGGTGTTGCTTTTACATTTCCAGCAAGTAGCAGAGAATTTGGAGATTATGAAGCAGCTGCTGATGCTGCATACAAAGAATATATAGAAAGAGTAAAACAAGAACAAGCTCCAAAACAATATAAAGCAGGTTTTGTAATAGGAAGTTTTGACTTACTTCATTCAGGACATTTACAAAATATTGAACTTGCAAGTGAGATGTGTGAAGATCTATATGTTGTAGTTAAAACAGATGAGAGAATTAGAGAGAAAAAACATAAAGATCCAGTTCAAAATACTGCACAAAGAGCAGCTAATTTACGTGCTTTAAAGAAAGTTAAAGATGTTTTGTATTATGATTTAGATTCAGATAGAACTGATGTTGTTTTAAGTGTTATAGAACAATATGAAAGAGACCACCAAGGAGAGTCTTTGGAACCAAAAGATTTAGTTGCAATTTTTGGAGAAGATTTAAAAGCAAAAGAAGAAGAGAGAAAAAGAAATGGAGATTGGGGAGAGGTTAGCGTAGCTTTTACTCCAAGATCTGAAGAAAAAATGCAATTAATTTCTAGTTCTACATATAAAAGAATGATAGAAGAAACAGGCGGAATTAGTAGCTATGAAGATAAAGAAGATAAAGGTTTAAATGATGTTAATGGTGGTAGTACTCAAAGTGAAGGCCATGGAGAAATAGAAATTTAGTTTTGAATTAAGGAGAATAAAAGATGGCAGGTTACGTAATTCATTTAGCAGTTGGAGAAGAATATTTAAGAAATTTTCCTAATGAAATTATAAACTATAAAGAGTTTATTGATGGAATTATATATCCAGATTCTGTTACTGATAAATCACTAACTCATTATGGACCAAAAAGTAGTCAAGTTCATCTAGATCAATTCTTTAAAGATAAGGATTTAGATACAGACTTCAATAAAGGCTATTTCATTCATTTGGTTACAGATTATTTATTTTATAATAAATTTTTAACTGTATTTTCGAAAAAATATATGTATAATGATTATGATATATTAAATAAATCTTTAGAAGATAGATTTAAAGTTAAAATTCCAGATAAAATTAAAAATTCTGTATTCTATAATAGTGGAGAAACAAAAATATTAAACCTTGATGATACAATAAAGTTTATAAAAGAAACAGCAAGCTATGATATAAATTTTATAAAAACAGAGGTATTAAAAGGAAATAAAGATTGGCTTACTATCAGACCACTTGTAAAAATATAAATTGATAATATGAAAAAGAAATGTTTGTGCTTTACTAACATTTCTTTTTTTAATTTTATACTATTGGGTCAATCAAAAAAATAAATATTGACTCATAAATATTGTTAATATATAATATGAAAGGTTTTATACAAAATAGGAGAAAATAAATTAAAGAATAGGAGATAAGAAATGAAAGGAAAAATTTTAGAAGTTACAGATTTAAAAGACATGTTAAATAAAACAGGAAAATTATATGGTGATAGACCGGGATATATAGTAAAATTAGAAGAAGGAAAATATATAACATATACTCACTTAGAAATAAGAGACATGATCAATTATTTAGGAACAGCACTAATTAGTTTAGGATTAAAAGATAAAAGAATTGCTGTTATTGGAGAAAATAGATATGAATGGGAGCTTGCATATTTATCTGTTGTTTGTGGTACAGGTATAGTAGTTCCATTAGATAAATCTTTACCAGAAAATGAATTAGAAGAATTAATTGAAAGATCAGAAGTAGAAGCAATTTTCTATTCAAAAAAATATGAGGAAGTAATAGAAAGAATAAAATATAGTGAAAAAAATAAGTTAAAACATTTAATATCAATGGATACAGACATTCATAAAGAAGGAATTTATTCTCAAAAGGAATTAATTGAAAGAGGAAAAAAATTAGTAGAAGAAGGAAATAGAGAATTTATAGATAGTAAAATAAATTCAGAAGAAATGCAAATAATGCTTTTTACTTCAGGAACTACATCTAAATCAAAAGTTGTTGCATTATCTCATAAAAATCTTGTATCAAATTTAATGGACTTTGCAGCAGTTCTTGATGTGAATTCAAGTGATAGAATGCTTTCATTTTTACCATTACACCATGTTTTTGAATGTACAGTTGGAATGCTTTATTCTTTATATGTTGGAGCAGAAAGAGCTTTTTGTGATGGTATTAGACATATAGTGCAAAATTTAAATGAATATAAAATAACATTTGCTTCATTTGTTCCAGCTATATATGAAAGTATGTATAAAACAATTATAAAAGGATTAGAAAAAGAAGGAAAACTTGAAGCAGTTCAAAAGTTGATGATAGAAAACAAAGATAAATCAATGGATGAAAAGAAAGAAATATTCAAGGATATTCATAAAATATTCGGTGGAAATGTTCGACTATTTATTAGTGGTGCTGCAGCTTTAGAAAAAGATGTTGAGCAAGCTTTTAGAGATTGGGGAATTAATCTTTGCCAAGGATATGGGTTAACTGAAACATCTCCTGTTATAGGAGTTGAAACAGATAAAAACTTTAGAGTTGGATCAATAGGAAAACCTCTTCCACATATAAAAGCAAAAATTGAAGATGCTAACGAAGAAGGAATGGGTGAATTAGTTGTAAAAGGTCCAAATGTTATGCTAGGCTATTATGGTGATGAAGAGGCTACAAAAGAAGTACTAAAAGATGGTTGGTTTTATACAGGTGATTTAGCAAAAATAGATGATGATGGATACATTTTTATCTGCGGAAGAAAGAAAAGTGTTATTGTATTAAAGAATGGAAAGAATATATTCCCAGAGGAAATGGAGAACTTAGTAAATAAAATTGAAGGTGTAAAAGAATCATTTATATTTGGAAAGCAACAATCTGATGATAAAGAAGATATAAAGATAAATGTTAAAATAATTTTCGATAGGGAGATTATGAAAGAAGCTTACAAAGTAGAAAATGATGAGGAAATACGAAAGGTATTAAGTGATAAAATTAAAGAGATAAATAAAGTAATGCCTAAATACAAAGCTATAAGAGGAATATTAATTTCAGAAGAACCTTTAATTAAAACAACAACTAATAAAATAAAAAGACAAGCAAATTTAGATTTGATAAATAATATGTAAGAAATAAAAAATGATTTAAGTTAATAAATACATATATACTTAAATCATTTTTTTACTTGACTTACTTAATTAATAAATTATATAATAGGAAATGTGAAATATATTTTTGATTAGAAAATGAGGCAAACTTAATATGAAAAAAGTTGTAGGAACAATGTTTTTTAAAGATAAGCATTTGTTGATTGATAAACCAAGAAAAAGAAATACTTTTCAAATGGTTGGAGGTAGTGTTGAAGATTTTGAATCAATTATAGATGCTGCATATAGAGAATGTGTGGAAGAATTAGGAAGTAATGTAGTACTTGATAAAACAAAATTCAAACAAGTATTAGATTTCGATGAGATTGCTACAAGTGATCAAAAAACAAAAATACATTTTTTTGTTTTCGAATATTTAGGGGAACTTAAGGGAGATTTACAACTTTCAGAAGAAATAGAATCTTTTTTATGGTATGATACATCAAAAGGAACAGATATTCTATCAAATACATTAAAGAATGAGGTTATACCATATTGTTTAAAAAACAATAAAATTAATTAAATGTAGGTGGTAAAAAATGAATTTATTAAAGTTTGTATTATTATTTTTTATAATATTTTTAATGTCAAATTTAAAAGTTTTTATTATGCAAAAAAAGAAATACTTAAAAATAAATTTGCAGAAAAATAATGATAAAGATAGTAAAATTAAAGATAATAAAGAAATTAAACAATATAATAAGTATTTAAAAATAATAGATAGCTTTATAATCTTTTTATTAACACTTCTTTTGTTTAATGTATTATTTTTTAGACCATCAATATATATCACTAATATATCCATGATATTATATGGAATTATTTTAGGTATTGCTATAATAACTATATTTAATATTATAGTATTTAATTATAGATATGATAACAATGAAAAAAAGAGTAAAATATGTAATATATTCTATTCTATAAATATAACTATAATGATTATACTAACTATTGCAGAATTTGTAATATATCTAGTACAAAATAATTAGTATAATAATTTGTTATTAAACTAAGGGAGGTGGGTTTAAATAGATTTTGACGATATTTCAAACAGAATCTCTTTATTAAACACTAAGATAGGGGAAATAGGTGATTCACTTTGACATTTCTAAATTAGATAAAGAATTAAATGATTTAGAAAATGAAACGACAAATCCTAGTTTTTGGGAAGATATAAAAAATAGTTCTAAAGTATTAAAAAGAATTACAGAATTAAAAAATACAGTAAACACATTTAATACTGTTAAAAATGAAATTGAAAATTTAACAGAGTTAAAAAACTTATTAGTAGAAGAAACAGATTTAGAATTAGAAAAAGAATTAAATAAAAATTTATTAAATTTAGAAGACAAAGTAAATAAATTAGAAATAACAACATTATTATCTGAAAAATATGATATTAATAATGCAATTCTTACTCTTCATCCTGGAGCAGGAGGAACTGAAGCACAAGATTGGGTTCAAATGTTATATAGAATGTATTGCAGATGGGCAAATGATAATGGATATAATGTTGAAGAGTTAGACTACTTACCAGGAGATGAAGCAGGAATAAAAAGTGTTACTTTTTTAGTATCAGGTAACTTTGCTTATGGACATTTAAAAGGTGAACAAGGAGTACATAGATTAATTAGAATATCTCCTTTTGATGCAGGAGGAAGAAGGCATACATCTTTTGCTTCTGTCGAAGTTTTACCTGAAATTAGTGATGACATTGAAATTGATATAAATCCTGATGATTTAAGAGTAGATACCTATCGAGCTTCTGGAGCAGGAGGACAACATGTAAATAAAACATCATCAGCAGTTAGAATAACACATATACCAACTAATATTGTTGTTTCTTGTCAAACAGAAAGATCTCAAATTCAAAATAGAGAAACAGCAATGAAAATGCTTAAATCTAAATTATTGCATCTAAAAGAACAAGAGCATAAAGATACTATCGATGAACTGAAGGGAATTCAGATGGATATAGCATGGGGAAGTCAGATTCGCTCATATATTTTCTGTCCATATACTTTAGTAAAAGACCATAGAACGAATTATGAAGTAGGAAATGTTGAATCAGTTATGGACGGAGACTTAAATGGATTTATTGATAGTTATTTGAAATTTAATAAAAATAAAGGAAACAATTAAAAAGAATAAAAATAAAATATACTATAGGCATAATATAAATATATTTTAGCCTTGTACATTATAATAAAGGACTGTTTAATAATGGAAACTATAGTCTTAAAATTTGGAGGAAGTTCATTAGCTGACAATATAAAACTTAATATTGTAGCAAACAAAATTATTGATTTTTATAATAAAGGAAACAAAGTTATTGTTGTTGTTTCCGCACAAGGAAAAACAACAGATAATTTAATTAAAGAGGCAAAAGAATTATCATATGAGCCTAATAAAAGAGAGATGGATGTATTATTAAGTACTGGAGAACAAATTTCTATTTCAAAATTATCTATATTGCTTAATAGATTAGGATATAATGCAATATCCTTAACTGGATGGCAAGCTGGTATTTATACATCAAATACAAACGAAGAAGCTAAAATTGAGTATATAAATACAGAGAGAATTAATAAAGAATTAGAAAGTGGAAAAATCGTTGTTATTGCTGGCTTTCAAGGAATTAATGATAACAAAGATATTGCAACACTTGGAAGAGGAGGATCTGATACTACAGCTGTTGCAGTTGCAGCAGCAATAAAAGCGGATCATTGTTATATATTTTCAGATGTTGATGGAGTGTATTCAACAGATCCAAATAAAATAACCGATGCAAAAAAAATAAAAGAACTATCGTATACTGAAATGCTTGATTTATCAAATGAAGGTGCTAAAGTACTTCATAATAGATGTGTAGAAATCGCAGAAAAATATGATGTTCTTATAGAAACAGGCTCTACATTTAATAATAATATAGGAACTAAGATTAATAACAAAATAGAAGAAAGTGCAGTAAAAAGTATTGTGAAAAACGATAATCTTTTTCTAATCACTCTAAAATATGAAAACTATAATCAAGATATATTTAATAGTATATATTTGTTACTTTTAAAAAATGACATTATACCTACTAATATAATAAATAATAGTATAAATAGTTTTAATGTGACATTTACAATTAAAGCATCTGATTTAGGAAAATTCCAAGAATTACTAGAAAGTGATCTTGCAAAATATAGCTCATCATTTACCAATATTTCAAGAATATCACTTGTTGGTTATGGAATTATGAATAACAAAAATATTATGCAAAAAACAATAGAAATATTTAATATAAATTCAGTTGATATATTCTCTATACAATTAGAAGAATGTAAATTGTCTGTTATGACAAAAGAAAGAGTTAATAATAAACTATTAGAACAATTACATCACGAACTAATTAAATAAGATAAACGAAAGGAGAAACTAAATAATAAAATATTTAGTAAAATAGAAATGGCATTTTATTCATATATATTTTCAGCAAATTATAAAAGATATTTAAATAATTTAAAAAAAATAGCAAAAAAAGAAAATAAAAGTTATATAAAAATGATCTTTGATACAGCTTATTGTGTATTTGTATATGGCTTTTGTCTTAGCGATTACTTAAATTATCAATTATATAATAAAAAAAGAAAAGAACGTAAAACATATTTAAGTACAAGAAAAGAAAATAAGTTTTATGAAATAGTTTCACCTAGTGCATATAAGAAAAGATACACAGTAAAACCTACTTTTTTAAACGAATTTAGAGAATATACAAAAAGAGACTTTATTGTACCAAAAGAAGATAATTATGATGAGTTTATTAAATTCTTAGATAAGCATGAAGTATTCATGTCTAAACCATATGATGGATTAGGCGGTGCTGATGTTAAAAAAGAATATGTAAAAGATATTGCAGATAGAAAAGAATATTTTAAAAAAGCAATAGATAATAGAATTTTTCTAGAAGAAGTTGTAAGACAACATAAAAATATGAATAAATTATGTTCTAAAAGTGTTAATACTATGCGTATTATGACTTTTAATGATAATGGCAAACCACGAATTATATGGATGGGATTAAGAGTAGGAAATGGAATCAACGCTATTGATAATTTTCATGCACAAGGAATGGCTGTTAATATAGATATTAATACTGGAAAACTTGTGGGAAATGCTATTGATAAAGATTTAAATGAATATGAGGTTCATCCATTAACAAATGTAAAATTTGATGGATTTCAAATACCTTGTTTTAATGAAGCTAAGGAAATGGTGTTAAAAGCAAGTTTGGAAAGTGATAAAATATTAGTTGTAGGATGGGATGTAGCAATATCTGAAAGTGGACCAGTTATAATTGAAGGAAACAGAAGACCTGGTTTCGATATTGTTCAAGTTTTATCAGGTGGAAAGGTAGACATGGTAAATGATGTTCTAGAATGTTTAAAAAGAAAATAAAATATATATTTATAAAATGAGGGACTTACGAAGAACGTAAGCCCCTTTTTTCTTATACTAATTGCCTCCTTACAACTTCCTCCAAAGGAAGGTTTAAAGATTCGATTTTTTGAGCTACCTCTCCAACATATCGCAGGTGCCAGGGTTCATACATAACTCCTGTAATATCCTGATATTCCTGCTTATATCGAATAATGAAGCCAAATTTGCTGCAATTTTTGTGCAGCCAATCAAATCTTTCGTTATCCTCTCTCATTTTTCCATCTGGAGTAAAGTTTGAAACATCAATACCAAGACCGAGCTGGTGTTCAGAAGCTCCAGGAAAAGCAATTTTTTTCAATGTTTCTTTTTCACCGTTCTCGATAACAGATTCATTGAATAGTTGCTGTTGCCGTATGTAACTTCTGTAGCCAGAGGTAAGATCAAGATATTGACCGAAGAAAGTGCCAAGACGAAGCATCGCATTGAATGAATCCCATACAAAGGAAGGTACATAAACAATATCACCTTCACGATTTGCAATGGTCATCAAATTCTCAGGAACGAAGTTTTCGTCTAAGAGATTCTCCCGGTTGACAACTTGAAGCAGATTTATACTCATAAATCTTCCTCCTTATTATAAGATGTATAAATTATACCACATTTTAGCAGTTTTAACAATTTTGCTGTTCTAAAAAGACAAGTTGTGAATATAATAGTTATAGATATAAAAACGGAGGAGATATATAATGACTGTTGATGAAAGAAAAACTAATAATAGCATGCAGAATAAGAATATAATTCAAAATATTGTGCTGGAAAATAGAGAAAAATTAAGTATTTCTGGAGTTTTAGATGTACTTAGTTTTGATGATCAAATTGTTATTTTAGAAACAGAATTAGGATTATTAACTGTAAAAGGCGAAAATTTGCGTATTAATAAATTAAGTTTAGATACATCTGAAGTAATAATAGAAGGTGAAATATATAATTTAGGATATAGTGAAAAAGATTTAGAAAAGAAAGGAACAACTGGATTTTTAAATAAATTATTTAGATAGGGAAGGGGTAGAAATTTAATTTGATATTAAATGAACTTTCAAAATTTCTATTTTTTGTTTTAATTGGACTTATACTAGGTATAATATTCGATGTATTCAGAATTATAAGAAAATGTTTTAAAAATTCAGATTTAATTACATATATACAAGATATAATATTTATAATTATTGCAGCTATTATATTATTGCTAGGTATCTTTATTATTAATAATGGAGAAGTGAGAGCATATTTATTTTTTGGAATTATTATAGGAATATTATTATATTTTATAACAATTAGTAAGTATTTTGTTAATTTGTCCAGTAAAATTATTTTATTTATAAAAAAGGTAATATTTAAACCTATATTCGACTTTATAAGAAAGTTATTAAAAAAAATAAGAGAATTTATGATAAAAATTAAGCAGTTTATGTCTAAACTAATTAAAATTGATGTAGAAAAACTTATAAAAAATAGAAAAACTAGAAAAAAATTAACAAATTTTAACAAATAGGAAGGATTTTTCCAAAAAATGTAGAAAAATATAAATAGATTAATTCTGGAGTGATATATACATATGAAAAATTTTAAAAGAAGAAACGTTTTAAAAAAATTATTAATAATAGCATTTTTAATATATTTTATATATACAATAATTTCTCAGCAGAGAACATTGAATTCTTATGCTACTATAAAAGATTCATATAATGATGATATAGAAATGGCTCAGGAGGAAAACCAAGAGCTTCAAGAGATGAAAGATAATATTAATTCTGATGAATATATTGAGCAAATAGCTCGTGAAAAATTAGATATGTATTATCCTAATGAAAGAGTTTATATTGACGTCGAAAATTAGAATATATTAAAGAGGCATATTTAATTATGCCTCATAATTTGTTTTATTCAATTCACTTTATTTCTTAATTATCCACTAATAACATATAAAATCAAATTAAATATATTTATCAAAAAAATATAAGTTAATTAATAATAAATATTATATTAAAGGGGGACTAACATGAATTTAGAAGATTATACTTTAGTTGAATTACGCCAAATGGCAAGGGAAAAAGGAGCTAAAAATGTTTCTAAATTGAAGAAAGATGAGCTTATAAAAATATTAAGTGAAAATAATAATTCTGTTCAAAAAGAAGAAAATGACGAGGTAAATGATCAAGAAACTACTCAAAATGGATATAAATTAACCAATGAAGATGATAAAATTGTCGAAGGAATTTTAGAAGTTTTGCCTGATGGCTATGGATTCTTAAGAGGAGAAAATTATTTATCAACATCAAAAGATGTATATATTTCACCTGTTCAAATTAGAAGATTTAGACTTGATAAAGGTGACAAGGTAAAAGGAATTGCTAGAATGCCAAAAGAAGGTGAAAAGTTTCCAGCACTAATTTATGTTGGTGAAGTTAATGATGAAGCTCCTGAAATGGCATATAAGAGAAGAAAATTTGATGATTTAACACCTATTCATCCTAATGAGAGAATCCATTTAGAAACAACGCCAAATGAATACGCAATGAGAATTATTGATTTAATGTCACCTATTGGAAAAGGTCAAAGAGGCATGATAGTTGCTCCACCTAAAGTTGGAAAAACTACTTTGCTAAAGAAAATTGCAAATTCTATAACAACTAATAACCCAGAAATAGAACTTATTGTTCTTCTTATTGATGAAAGACCGGAAGAAGTAACTGATATGCGTAGATCAATAAAAGGAGATGTAATTTATTCTACATTTGATGAATTACCTGAACATCATGTAAAAGTTGCTGAGATGGTATTAGAAAGGGCTAAGAGATTAACTGAGCAGAATAAAGATGTAGTTATATTACTTGACAGTATTACAAGACTTGCAAGAGCATATAATTTGGTTATTCCATCTTCAGGTAGAACACTATCTGGTGGTCTTGATCCAAGCGCATTACATAAACCTAAAAAGTTCTTTGGTGCAGCAAGAAATATTGAAAATGGAGGAAGTTTAACTATTCTTGCAACAGCTTTAATTGAAACTGGAAGTAGAATGGATGATGTTATTTTTGAAGAATTTAAAGGTACTGGAAATATGGAAGTTCATTTAGATAGAGGACTTTCAGAGAAAAGAATATTCCCTGCTATAGATATTAATAAATCAGGAACAAGAAGAGAAGAACTATTACTTTCACCAAAAGAATTAGAAGTTGTATTTGCATTAAGAAAAGCTATGTCTACTAAGTCTGTTATAGAAGTTACAGAGCAATTAATTGAACAAATGATGTCTACTAAAAATAATGAAGAATTTTTAACTAGAATTTCTAATTTTTTAAATATGTAGATTGATATAAAATAAGAAAAGAAGAGGTTATAATGCTTCTTCTTTTTTTATTAACTATATATATTAAATTTTTTTAAATAAAAAAGAAGAGATCCGGTTCCTGCATTGCAGGAATCCGGACAAACAGAAATGAGCTCTAGACGTGCTTTATTGAAGAATCACATACCACTATTGATGCAAATATGAATGCCTGATGATGCTTTGATCACACCATCAACAATTCGGCATATTACAATTGCATCCATGGGAGTACCCATGATTACATACCGAAGACCTTTTGAGTCCTCGATTATTGATATTTGATCTAAATACCTTGCTACTGCTGATTCAAGGCGTCTACGAAGATTCTCGTTTGACTCCGTTTCATAGCAAGGTTTAGGCCATATGAGATTATATCCTCTGTCAAATATAAGCTGTTTCCAGCTTTCGTTATTTGGAATATTGTAGAGGGTATAACCTGTAAGTTCAGGATATGCTTCTTTAATAGAAGCAAGCCACCTTACATTACCTACTACTACTCTCTTAAGCTGTGGACTTAGTGATTCCCGATTAAAATTGAGTTCTGTTTTCTTCATAATTCTCTCCTCATAAAGAATAAGGCAAATGCCTCGTTAACAGTTACAATATAGCTTTAGGCTATATAATATATTATACCATAGTTAGCAGATTATTTCAAAATTCACATGATAGAGAGGGGAGGGTGAGAAAATTAATTATTGATTTATAAGAATAATTAATTTAATTATAAAAATAGATGGAATAAATATTTGGAAAATAAAAATATAAAACAAAAAATTAAAATAGAGAAATAATTAATATAAAAATAGAAAATAATTAAAATAATAAAAATAAATTTAATATAAGTTATATTAATTAATATTAAAAAAGTATAGTGATATTATAGTGAATATCTTTACAAAAGATAGGAGGTATGGTATATTGATATTCAGAAAGTTATTAATCTTATTGCACAAAATCAAAGTTTTGCGCAATAAGAGATAGGAGCATAATATAAAACAGTTAAAAGCCTATAGTTTTATTAATTCAAGGCTTTTTGATGTTTTATGCATATTCATATATATATTTATTTTCTTATTATATCTATATCATATTTATTATTATAATCTTTTGTATTTCTTGTTGTATTAATATTCTTATGACTCGTTAAAATCAATTTTAAGACGTTATTTTATTTTACTCATATAATTTACTATTATAATTATTTCACTTATTATAATTTTAAATTTATATCTATATTTTTTTCTGATTATATATTTTTTTATATTAAATTGTATGAAAATTTTTCAAAAATCTTAAAAGTGACTATTTCTCTATATTTGCCTTATTTTACAGACATAAAACTATATGTCTAAATTTCTAAAACGTCTTAAAATCGATTCTCGTGCGTCATCTTTTTAGTACTTTTTAGGTTATTTTAGTTTTAATATAATTTAGCTTATTTTAGGTATAAAATCTTCAGTAAATTTTAAATTCATTTAATAAAAGCTATTTAAATCACCAATCATCCATATTATTAATAAACAAGTTTAAGTTATATTAATTAAATTAAAAAACAGTTTAAAACTAATTTTAATGCGTCAATGTTTTATTATATATTATATAGTTAGTTTTAATTTAAAACCAGATATATAGATTTTAATTATAGATATGATTAATTTTGTTATTGTATAATTATAGTAGCTTAATTTAGCTATAAAAATTCTTAAAATCAATTTATTTATTTATATTTTTTACATACAACATTTGTTCGTTTAAAAAATATTTATACTTGAATTTATAAACTTAATTTTTAAAACTTGATTTTAAAATCTTAAATAAAATTCTAATTTAAATAAATTTTAAATCGTCTAAATATTTAAAAAATATTTTTTTACTTTTATATATTTTAATTCGAAATTTATTTTTCATATTACTTTTTATAAAATCTAACGGATATAACTTTTACAAATTTAAATATAATAAATTTTAAAATATAATAAATTTTAAAAATCAGTTATCCCCCCTACTCTACCACTTTTTACTTAAAATAAAAAAGATTAGCTATATTTCAAACTAATCCTTGATCTCTGTGTATTATTTTTTTACTTTGTATTTTAACTGAACATATGAATTATCTAATTGATTACATTCAATAAGTTCCAATGCTTTTAATTTATTCAATTCTTCCGCATTACTTATTGCCTCTCCATCGATTAATGTAGATACATCTTTACCTCCAACTAATAATGGAGCAATTATTATATTTACATAGTCAATTAAGTTGTTTCTCAAAAATAGTCCATTAAGACTTCCACCAGATTGAATTGTTAATTTTTCAGCATTATATTTACTATATAAATCCTCTAATAATTTTGTTAGGTCTAATTCATTATAATATAAAATATCTAAATTAGCATACTTATCTGTTAAAGAATGTGCAATATGATTTTTATTTGTTGTAACTAATATTAGTCTTTCTACCCAGTTACATATATAATTTATTCCATTTTCATTTAAATGTGGCTTATTATCAACAATAACGAATTTTACTTCGACTTTATTGTGATATTCTTTTCTATCATTAGCCCAAATTTTTGCCATTACTCTACCAGTATTTAATGAAAAATAATCAGTAGTAGATTCTATTTCATAATACTGGTGTAGGCCTTCTTTTACACCATCAATTTTACACCAATCTTTGTCTGCATCTAATTCATCAGTATTACCACTACTAATCTTACCATCAAGTGATTCTAAAAGAAATAATGTAGTTATTGGTCTTTTAGACATTTGATTTCCTCCTTTAGCTTATAAAATATTATTACTTTTACCTATTCATTATTTAGAAAATTCATTACTAAATCTATAATTACATCTTTTTCCTTAGGATTTGACTCAGCAATAAGTAATGTCAATGCTGCTAATGTATTATTATCGATTGTTTGCTTACCATTTTTATATAAAATTCCATAAAAATTTAGAAAATATATAAACAAAGTTGCTGCAATTCTTTTATTTCCATCTGCAAAAACATGATTTTTTACTATTATATATAAAAAATTTGCAGCTTTTTCTTCTATGCTTTTATAAATATCTTGTCCATCAAAACTTTGGTATATATTACCAATTATTGATTCTAAACCTTTATCTCTTTCTACTGCAAATAAGGAACTTCCTTCATTAAATCTTAATTTATTTATTATATCTATACAATCTTTATATTCTATTTTTCTTTCATCAATATTTCCTTCTACTTTCTTTAGTGTTCTATGGTCATAATCATCTAATATATCTAAAGCTTTTGAATATTCGCCAATTACTTTTAATATTTCTTTAGCCTCAGAACCTTCTAGTCTTTCATCAATCCTATTAGCAATATCAATTAATTTTACTGTTTTTTCTAAATATTCTAATCTTTTTTGATTGACTGCATATCCTTTTAACATATAATCTTTTAAAACCTTGTTTGCCCATTGCCTAAAAATTACACCATTTTTTGATTTAACTCTGTAGCCAACAGAAATTATTACATCTAAATTGTAAATCTTTGATTTTCGTCCTCCAGAACTTTTATCGGAAATTCCGATAGAAGTTTTTTCTTCTAATTCTCCTTCTTTAAAAATATTATTAATATGCTCACTCAAAGTAGATTGTTTGACATCAAATAATATTCCCATTTGTGCTTGAGTTAACCACACAGTATCTTCTTTTAAGTTTACCTCTAACTTTACTCCTTGGTTTTCAAATAAAATAATTTCATTCTTTTTTTCTTCCATAAGAACACATCCTTTATACAAAATTTAGTTCTTACAATATTTATTTTTACATATACTATCACTTCTATTATCACATGAACTATTGTTCGTATTTTATAATATTTTCTATCAAATGTCAACTTAATTCAACAATTTAATTAAAAATATATTATTAATACTTTATAGATATTAATATTCTATTATATATTTTTTTATTTCTATATATTATATTCTTTATTATTTTAAAATTTTGTTACTTATTATATTTATATTAGCTTCTAGAATCAATTCTAAAGCATTTTTATATTTTACTCATATAAATTTTCATTACTATAATTATTTTCTTAATATAATTTTATTTTGTGTCCATTATTTTCATATTTTATATTTTTATATATCATTTTTTATAAATTTTTCTAAAAATTCTCAAACTATCTATTTCTCTATATTTGTCTTATTTTATCGACATAAAACTACATGTCTAAAAATTTAAAACAGCTTAAAATCGATTCTCGTGTGTCGCTTTTTAGGCTCTTTTTAGGCAATAATACTTCATCTTTATCAAAATAACTTTTAATACCAGTAGCTACTTTTTTTCTTTCTCCAGGTTTTATAGTTAATTCTTCTAAAAGGTAAATGTCATAACCAGCTGTATAAATTGAATCTCTTTGTGGTAATTGGTATTCATTATATAATTCTATATCATCTTTAACATCTTTTTTAAATTGTTCAAAACTTATTTTTTCAAAATCTCTCATATAATACCTCTTATTATTTTTAGGTGTTACAGTTTTACTATTTTTTAAACAAATTATCTATATTATATAGTTCTTTTTTTCTTTGTTCTAAAAGTTGTAATTCATATTTTTCCTTTTGTTTTATTAATTCTCTTTGTTCACTACTTGACCAATAATCTCTATAAAAAATAGATAAAATAGCTTTTGTTTCATCTAACAAATTTTGTTCTCTAATAGGTAGATTTGGTTGTAATCTAAATTTGTGATTTAAATTACATTCTTTTATCATTTTATCTAATAAATTTCTTGGAATCGAGAAATATCCACCTTTCAAATTTCGCAATATTACTAATATTTCTGTGTATGCATTATTTATATTATCCACCTATTTTTCTTCTCCTTTCCTTTCAAATTGAATTTCAGTTGAAGTTAATAATCTAGAAACTTTTTCTTTTAAGTTTATAGGGATACACAAAGCAAAATTGTTTCCAATATCCTTTTTTGTTATTTTTGCTGATCCCCATATATTTTCTGGAATATATTTAGATTGAGGAAAGCTTTTATTATCTAAATCTATATTCATAAGATCCTCTAATTTAATTTCAGTACTATCTTCAATATTATTTTGAATGATGAATGAATTTAAATATTCAATTAGTTCTACTAAAACAGATTCTATTTTAGTTTTAGTTTCATCTTTAAAATCTGTTCCACATACTATTTCTTTATAGTATGATTGAATTAAATTTCTGTATAATACTGGATTATCTTCAAACATTTTATAATTTTCTGGATTACTATAAAACTCTAATTGTTTATTAAATCTTTCTTTTTCTTCTTCAGTGTATGGCTCTAAGCCATTATTTTCTCTATAGATAGATTGGTTAACGACTCTTAACTTTTTACCATAATACATTTCCATTTGTTTAGCAACAATATAATCTTCTAGATTAATATCACATCCTGTAGTTTTAAAAAATATACCATCTAATTCAAAATCTCTTTTATCAATTACTACTTCTGTATATATAGGTAAAATCCATTTTCCAGCATTTAAAATTTCACCAGTATTATTAATACTAGCTTGCATTGCGTCTCGCTCAATTTTTTTAGGAGTTCCTATTTTCGATATTGGTATTTCGTATTCAGGAAAATTTATACTTACACATGTTCCGTCTTCATTAATTTTTACATTAGTTACATTTCTCTCATTATTTTCAATAGTTCCACAATCAGATGAACTAGCTGTTAATATTGTTACTTCTTTGGGTCTAATTAAAATTCCAACATTTGAGTTTCCTGTTTCCATTTCATTATTTGTTATTAAAGACCCTGATATAAAAGATGTTTTGTGAGATATGTCATTTTCGTCATCTTTATTTGTGTGATAATTTTCACTTCCTGGCAAATTAATAAATCTATTACTTGAATGTAATAAATATGCAAATTTAGAACCTTGTGAGAAATCATCTTCAATAGAGCTAATATAATCTTTCCAGATAGGAACTACTATATTTCTATGTATCTGATCTTCGATATCAAAGCATTCTGATAATTCTTGATAGAATTTTTTATAATATTCTTGAGCATTTACTTCTCCTTGTTCGCCATAAATAAATATTTGTTCATAATATGGCAGTAATACCATATGTTTTTTTGCTGGGATTTCTTTTAACTTCTTAAAATAAATCTTTTTTATAATATCTAATTTCTTTTCCTCATTATCAGTCAAATTAAATTTATTAGATAAGTACCTAAATTCATCATAATACTTTTTATCAAATGAAAAATCAAATTCATATTTATTAAGAAAAGCAATAATTCTTTTTTTACTATTAATTAAATACTCCTTTTTTCCATCGTCTAAATCATAGTCTTCTAGAATAATATCTATATCTTTAACTAATTGTTCAACAATAATCATACCTTCATTAATATTATTTGAATCATATTTTCCATCCTTAAATATTTCAAAACTTCTACTATTCATAATTTTCCTCATTCTTTCAATTAAGATTCAGTCTTTAATTTAACACTTCAATGATTAAAGTTATTTTAATAATATATCTATTTTTTATATTATCATATATTCTATTATATAGCAATAAAGAGTTTACGTATAAAAAGGAAGAAGAGCCTCAGCCCTTCGTTAACTATAGACTCCCTTCCTTTTACAAATTATGTTATTTGATATGTTTCATTACATAATCGGCTGATTCATATACTGTTATTTTTTCTACCATGTCTTTTCTACTATCCAAGATTGGATATTTTAAGAAAATTATGGCAGGCTTCCAAAATTCAGAATCAGTCTCTCGTGCCTGTTCAGGTATGTCAGATGCCAGTTTTCCCGTCACCCTCATATCATATGCATAATACCCTCTGCTTACAGACTTAATAGCAGATATGGGGATGCAAATCGGATAAAAATCAGATGTACTTTTCCCGTAATACAGATGTAAACGTATGAATTTTTCTGTAGTATTTATCTTCATAAGTTCATCTCTTATTACTTTGCGTACATTTTCCTCTGTATCATCTACAGTAACCTCCCGATCATCTTTTAAAACCAAGTTTGTACAACTTTCTTCACCATATATTTTGGCGATTTCAGATGCACAAATTTCCATCATGGTTCCATCAAGACATAATAATAACATAATTCATTCCTCCATTCTTTAATTGATGTCTTGTTTTTATTGTTAACACTAAAAAGTAAGAGGTAATATTCTCTTATCTAATTAGTATAAAAGAGAATTTAATAGACACAGGTTTTAACCTATATCGTTATATTATATTTTACCATAGATATGAAAAAATAACAAATTAATCACTGTTTAAGTGTAAATGTATAAATATCTCCACAATCAGTAGATGGAGTTACTATTTCAAGAGTCTCATTTAAAATTATTTTAAACTCTGTTTTATAATCTCTTAAGCTAAAAGAATTATCTTCCCTTATTGACATCTCTTGGTTAGTTACAATTACAATATAATCTGTGGATATTTCTTTTATAACAAAGGAAAAAAGCTCTAAATTCTTTTTAAAAAACTTAAAATTCTTAAATCGATTAATTTTCCTTGATTTTATAATATACTTCTTGTTTAATACTACGTCATATTCATGTTTAACAATTTTCGGTTTATAGTTTCTATTTTTTCCAGACCAACCAGATTCATTAACTAATATTTTCATAATATCTCCTATTTCTTAATAATATATAAATTATTATACACTTCCACCTTTGTATATTTCAATATATAATACTTTATTTTAAATATAAATATTGAAATTTCTTTAAGGTTGATATAATATATACATAGATTTTGTGCAATTAAGAATATTTATATATAGAAATTTACAAGAGGTGGTTAAACTTATGATAAATCCAGATCAAAACCCAGAATTTGTTAATTCTTTTTTAGATTACTCAATAACAATATTAAATAAATCTCCAAATTCAGTTAAAGAATATAACTATGATTTAAATATGTTTTTCAAATTTATGAAAATTCATTTTAAACTTACAAAAGAAACTGATTTTAATAATATATATATAAAAGATTTTTCATTGGATAATTTGAAAAGAATTACATTAGATGATATACATGCATTTCTTTCATATTTAGCACTTAATCAAAGAGCAAAACCAGCTACACGTGCTAGAAAGATCTCAACAATTCGTATATTCTTTTCTTATTTGTCTCAAAAAGCAAAATTAATAGAAACTAATCCAGCTCAAAACTTAGAAACACCAAAATTAGATAAACGAATGCCAAAATATTTATCTCTTGATGAAAGCAAAAAGCTTTTAAATGTTACCATGGATGAGAATGATGAATTTAAAGAAAGAGATTTTGCTATTATTACCCTATTTCTTAATTGTGGATTACGTTTATCAGAATTAATTGGAATTAATGTACAAGACATTGACTTTAATGAATATAAAATGAATGTTATTGGTAAAGGTAATAAAGAAAGAACTATTTACTTAAATAAAGCTTGTATTAATGCAATTAAAGAATATATTAAAGTAAGACCAACAGAAGGCCTTAAAAACGATTCTAAGGCTTCTAATAAAGCATTATTTTTAAGTAAAAGAAAAGAACGTATTAGTAAAAGAACTGTTCAATATATTGTAGAAAAAGAACTTAGAAAAGCTGGTCTAGATACTTCAAAATATTCTACGCATAAACTTAGACACACAGCCGCAACTTTAATGTATCAATATGGAAATGTTGATATACGTGCTCTTCAAGAATTATTAGGACATGAAAGCATTTCAACAACAGAAATTTATACTCATGTAAGTAATGAGCAAGTTAGAAATGCTGTTGAAGTAAATCCTTTAAATGAATAACTAAATTTTATATAATTTATTATTATAAAAGACCTCTAATTTTTAATTTGTTGAGGTCTTTTTTTATATATTTTAAGTTTCATATATAAAAAATAATTTGAATTTATTATATATTATAATTTTATATTCATAATAATATAGGCTCTATTTGTTCCCTATCTAAAGCTTTTTCAATAGTTGGAATTAAATATTTGAAATCAGCAACTATAGAGCGAGGTTTTGTTATTGGATTATCTTGTTTAAATGGTACAAAAAAATAATTATTTCTATTAAGTAATTTACCAATATTTTCAGCACTTCCTGATAAACCATCATTAGTAGATATTGCAAGAACTATAGGATTATTATTTCTTAAGTGTGATTTTGCTGCCATCGTAACAGGCGTATCTATTATACTACTTGCTAGTTTTGCAATTGTATTTCCTGAACAAGGAGCTATAACCATTACATCTGTTAGTTTTTTAGGACCTATTGGTTCAGCTCCTTGAATTGTATGAATAATATCATCTTTTCCGCAGATCTCTTTTATTTCTTTTATATAGTCTTTTGCTTTTCCAAATTTAGTGTCTAAATTATATGAATTAAATGACATAATTGGTATGATATCAGCTTTCCTATTTTTTATATTTTTAAGTTCTTCTATAACTTTATTAAATGTACAAAAAGAACCTGTAAAGGCAAATCCAATTTTCTTTCCTTCTAAATTCAAAATAACACTTCCTTTCCAAAACATATTTATATATAATATGCCTTTATGTAAAGTGAAGTGTTAAATAAAAAGGAACATATTAAAATGTTCCTTCTTTATATACTTCTTGAATTGTTTCCCCTTCTGCATAATTATGATAAATATCAACTTGTTTCCATTTCTTACCATCTGTAGAAATTGCTATTCCATCAATTGTTGACCAATGATCTTCTACTAGCCACATAACTCTAAACAAATAGTATTCTTGACCTGTCTTATCTTTAATCATTGTTTCTAACATATATCCAATTTCAAATCCCGTTTCAGTTGATTTAGTACCATCAATCTTTTGAGCTAACTTTTTAGCTTGTTCTTCTGAAATTTTTCCAGTAGAGTTTGATTTATTTCTTTCAGCTTCTTTTTTAGCTTCTTCTTCCCTTTTCTTTGCTTTTTCAGCTGCTTTTTGCTCTTCTTCTTTCTTTTTTTGAATTTCATTTCTTGCTTGTTCTATTTCTTCTTTTAAAGTTTCTGTTTTATTTAACTTTTCATCAACTACTTTCTTTATTGAATCAGTAATTAATTCTTCATCTTTTTTATAGTTATTTACCACTTCTTTAATTAGTTCTTTTAATTTGTTTAGATCAATATTATTAATATCAATCTTTACAGGTTTATAATCAATTTCTGGTTTTACAAATGTTTCATCGTATTTAGAAATTTCTATTGTTGTTCCATCAAGTTTTTCTACTGATATTTTATCATTTTTACCAATACTTATTTCTGCAGTAATTTCGGTAACTATAGGTGATTCATCTAGAGAATTTGTAGAAATATTATTTTTGTTTTCATCATATAATTTATTATCATCTAAATATATTGGAATATATAAATCTTCATTTGCTTTATACACATGTATATACCAAATATATTCTTTTAATTCAATATTATATAATAATTCGACTTCAGAAGGTTCTTTATATGATATATTAGTTACTTTATTATCATCATTAATATGATATACATTAACATATTTTTCTTCATTTTCTTCATAATTCATAATCATTACAGGATTTTCATCTTCTTGGACTTCAATAAATTGTAAAGTAACATCCTTCATATTTTGTTGAAATCCATATTTTTCTTTAGAAGCAAAATCTTCTTGCTGCATTCCCTCTTTTAAATATGCATAATATGTATCTCCCCATGTAGTTCCAACTGATTCGTTATTTTTGATATATTTCCAAGCAAAAAAAGCACCTATTGCAAATAAAACTAGTAAAAATAATATAACAATAGTTATAATAATTGGAGTTTTACTTTTAGTTTTCTTATTATTTTTATTAATATTTTCTACATTATTATTAATTTCAACTTTATCTTTTTCGTTTAAGTTTTCTTCTTTTTTACTTCCATTATTTTCTACTTCTACTACTTTTTCTTCTTTAGAAATTTCATTACTAGTTTCTTCATCATTCATTTAAACAATCCCCCTTTAGTTAAAATATATTTTAGAAAAAAATATTTAACTAAATTTAATAATTTATAGTCCTTCTTTTTCAATAACTTCATATATTTTCTTTATAAAACTTTCCTTATCATCCAAGGCTTTTCTTAATCTTTCTAAACTTTCATCATATTCCGGATCCTTTAAATATATTTTTGCATATCCGTTTCTACCAAATTTATTATTTAAATGATTATATACTTCTTCAATTTGCTCCTCTTTTGTAAATTTTGGATGATGAACTAGTCCATAAGAATATGTCCTTTTTATTGGTGTTTCAATATCTAAAATAGTTCTATCTGCTGTACTAACTAGTTTGCCATATATTGTTCTAGGTTCATGATTACTTGATGCTCTGTGATCTTCAATTGCCTCTTTTATAATTATTCTTTCCTCTTCAGAAAAGAAAGCTTTCATATTTTCATCTTCCATAAACATTTTTGCAGAAATTATTTCATGTGTTTTTCTATCAATATGATGTCCTAAGTCATGATATGAAGCAATTGTATAAACTAAATTAATATCAACATCATAATCTTTAGCAAGCTTTAAACTTCTTGTTATTACTGAATTTATATGTTCTATATCATGACCTTTTTCATTTTCATCATATAATGGAAAAATTTTTGTTTCTATATATTTCTTTAATTCTTCGTTTAATTTTTGTTGTTTCATCATTTTCTCCCTTTTATATATTCTAAATATAAGATCATAATGTGCCTTATATTATTTTTTATCGATATAGTTTTGTATAATATTTTTTACTTTAGGTAAAAGGTAATGGCTTCCTCCTCTATTTTCTACATTTTCAACCATATTTATCGTTAATAATTGTTCGTTTTCTTTATCACTTACAACAATTGTATTAAACCATCCTAATTCTTCACCACTATCTTCCTTTGAAGCTTTTAATTCAGCAGTTCCTGTCTTCCCTGCAAGTTTTATTCCATTTATTTTAGCTTCATGTGCTGTTCCATTTGAATTCTCAACAACTTGAATTAAATCATTTTTAATTTCATTTGCTGCATTCTTAGTAAATGCATTTTCTACTAAATACTCAGTATCATCATTATATTCTATAATAGGTTTTATCATATTACCATCATTTACAAAAGCTGAATAAATACTTGCCATATGTAATGGATTAACTAATACTTTTCCTTGTCCATAACCAGAGTCTGCAAGTTGTACTTCTGAAGAAAACTTATTACTATCTGAATATTGTGATTTAGCCATAGATATAGGAAAATCAATAGATCTATTAAAATCTATTTTATTTAAACTATCTGCTAATGTATCTGCTCCAATTTTAAGTGCAGCTTTTGCAAAATAAATATTATCAGAATATATTAGTGCATTTTTTAAATTAGCTGTTCCACCATATGTAGTTAAAGTTGTGATCTTGTAGTCACCCCAACTTGAATCTTTTTGCCAACTAAGTCCACTTGTTCCAAAATCTTCTTTAGCAGTAAAACTATCAGTTGTAAGGCCAACTGCACCTATTACCGGTTTAAAAGATGAGCCAGGAGCCCATGTACTTTCATATCTTGCAAACATTGGAGTATTTTCATCAGAAGTTAAATCATTCCATTCTTCATCAGTAAATCCTGTTATAAAACTATTAATATCAAAGCTTGGAAAACTTACCATAGCTAATACTTCTCCTGTTTTTGGATTCATAGCAACAGAAAAACCATTATCCCCATCAAATTCATTAAATATATCTTTTTGTAAAGAAATATCTATAGTAGTTTTAACATCTTTTCCGTCTTCTACATCTGTTTCTGCAATTGTTTCTATAATATTTTCATTGTTATCTACTAAATATATTCCACTACCATTTTTTCCTCTTAATTTATCCTCAAAAGCAAGTTCTAATCCAGTTTTACCAATAATACTACTTTCAGTATATCCTTCACCTTCATGTGCTAATAGTTCTTCTTCAGATATTCCTCTTACATACCCAACTAAATGAGCTGCTATCTTACCATATGGATATTCTCTTTTTCCATCTTCACCATTAGTTGCTAAGACTTTTCCATTTCTATCTAAAATATCTCCCCTAGAGCCTGAAGTTGAATATACTCTTATTTTTTCTTCTTCATCTAAATTAGGAAATATTAAATTAGATGACCAATCTAGATAATATTTTTTATCTTCTTGTCTTTCAAATGTAGCACTATAGTTATATGATAAATTACCAGCAAGTGTATCAAATTTCATAGTATATGTTACTTCTTTTGATTTATCCTGATTTGCCTTTCCGATAACTATATTACTAATATTAAAATTAGTAGCTTCTATACCTTCATATATATTTTTATTCCTAGAAATATATGTATCATGATCAATATTTGATTTACTTTTATCAGATAGAAGAGAGTACATTCCCTCATAATCTTTATTTTGTAAACATTCTATATATGACATTAAAACTTCATCAGGTTTATTTTTATCCATATTTGATATATATATCCATACTGATATTCCTGCTATAATAAAAATTAAAATTATGATTAATATTATGAATTTTTTATATGATTTTTTCTTAGTATCATTTTCCATAAATCACACCATATATTTATACCTTTCTTTTAAAATAGGCATTAAATAAAGTAAGTTATTTAATGCCTATACATATATATTAAATTAAATAATATTATATTAATAAAATATTAATCTATTATTTTACTAAGTCTCTTGTCTCTCTTGCTATCATTAACTCTTCATTTGTTGGAACAACATAAACTTTTACCTTTGAATCTGGTGTTGAAATTTCTACTTCTTTTCCTCTACAGTTATTCTTTTCTTCATCTATTTTAACACCTAAAAATCCTAGATAATCGCAAATCTCTTTTCTAGCTTCTATACCATTTTCTCCAACTCCTGCTTCAAATGTTATAACATCTACACCATTCATTTGTGCAGCAAATCTTCCTATATATCCAGCTACTTGATATACAAATTGATCTATAGCAAGTTTAGCTCTGTGATTTCCTTCTTTTATTGCAGCTTCAATATCTCTATCATCTATACTAATTCCTGATAATCCAAGTTTTCCAGATTTCTTATTTAATATTGTGTTCATTTCTTCTGGAGATAAATTTTCTTTTTCCATTAAAAATGTTACAACAGATGGATCAATATCTCCTGATCTAGATCCCATAGGAACACCTGCAAGTGGTGTAAGTCCCATAGATGTATCAACTGATTTTCCATTTTCAACAGCACATAAACTTGCTCCTTGACCTAAATGGCAAGATATAATTTTTAAATCTTCTAAAGGTTTATTCATTAATTCTGCTACTCTGTTTGAAACGAATTTATGAGATGTTCCGTGAGCACCATATTTACGAATTCTATATTTCTCATAATATTCATAAGGAATTGCATACATATATGCTTTTTCAGGCATTGTTTGGTGAAATGCTGTATCAAATACTGCAACATTTGGTTTTCCTGGTAATTTTTCTTTACAAGCTTTTATTCCTTGTAAATGTGCTGGGTTATGAAGTGGTGCAAATATTATAGCATCTTCAATTCCTTTTATAACTTCATCATCTATTAAAACTGATTTAGTGAATTTTTCTCCTCCATGAACTATTCTATGTCCTATAGCATCAATTTCGTCTAAGCTCTTAATTACACCATAATCTTTATGCAATAATTGTTCTATTACTAATTCTATAGCTTCTGTATGATTTTTTATCTCTTTTTCTATTTTATATTTTTGTTCTCCTACTCTATGTGTTAAAAAAGAACCATCAATACCAATTCTTTCTTGGTATCCTTTAGCTAATACTTCTTCAGTTTCCATATCAATTAATTGATATTTTAATGATGAACTTCCACAGTTTACTACTAATACTTTCATTTTATACCCTCCTAAATTTATATATATTATAATTAAATAATATTAATCCATACTGTTAGCTTGTACTGCTGTAATTGCTACAACACCAACAATATCATCGCTACTGCATCCTCTTGATAAATCATTTACTGGTCTTGCAATACCTTGACAAAGTGGTCCGTAAGCTTCCGCTTTTGCTAATCTTTGTACTAATTTATATCCTATATTTCCAGCATTTAAATCTGGGAATATTAATGTATTTGCTTCACCTTTAACAGGACTTCCTGGTGCTTTAGATTCTGCAACTTCTGGTATAATTGCTGCATCAAGTTGAAGTTCACCATCGCAAATTAAATCTGGTGCTTTTTCTTTTAATAGTTTTGTTGCTTCAACTACTTTTTCTGTTAATTCAGAGTGAGCACTACCATATGTTGAATATGAAAGTAGAGCTACTTTTGATTCCTTACCTGTTAATTGTTTGAAACTTTTACTTGATGAAATTGCTATTTCAGATAATTCATCTGATGATGGATTTTCAACTAATCCACTATCTCCAAATACAAATATACCATTTTCTCCATGTTTACAATCAGGTACAACCATTAAGAAAAATGCTGATACAAGTTTTGTTCCTGGTGCAGTTTTTAAAATTTGAAGTGCTGGTCTTAAAGTATTTGCTGTTGAATGACAAGCACCTGAAACTAATCCATCTGCATCTCCCATTTTTACCATCATTGTTCCAAAATACATATTATCTTTTAATATTTTTCTTGCATCATCTATTGTTATTCCTTTTGCTTTTCTAAGTTCATAGAATGCTTCGGCATATGCTTCAAACTTTTCAGATGTTTCAGGATCTATTATTTCAATTCCTGATATATCTATATTGTTTTCTTTAGCTAATTTATTAGCTTCATCTACATTACCTATAAGTAAAATCTTTGCAAAACCTTCTTTAGTAACTTGTTCTGCAGCTTTTAATACTCTTTTGTCTTCACTTTCTGTTAATATAATTGTTTTTATGTTTTTCTTTGCTTTATTTTTTAATTCTTCTATAAATGACATAAAAAAGTACCTCCCTTAAATTTAAGAATTAACATATATATTATATAAGTAAATTAAGGAAAGTACAAGCATTTTTTCAGTTTTTCTTAATTTACTTAACATATTTTAAATTATTAAAATTTATTTAATTAACCATTATAAAAAAGTAACAGAATATATATTAAAAAAATCAATGCATTCTGTTACTTTTTATAATATTTTATACTATTAAAATCATTTCTGTTCCATTTATTATATTAGATTCTCCTACTGTTAGGTTTATATCATATGGTATTGCTGTTTTTCTATCATATAACTCAGGAAATTTAGCTGGCGAAAATTCATCATTTGTAAATTCTTTTAAAGCTTTAATTAGCAATTTAATTACATTATATATCCTTCTATTTAAAGGAATCCATATATCGTATTCAGTTCCAATTTGTGGAACATATAATTTTACAAGAACTTTATTCATTCTCTTCACTACTCTCTTTCATTCCTAATATTTTAACTAAATAAGGTTTTCCCTTTGCAAAAGCATAACCATAACTAATTCCGCACGTGCTAGATAATCTAACATTTGGAATATTAGATTTTAATAAATATTGCTCATTTACCCCATTTCCTAACCAAAATCCTGTTTCACCTGTAAGATATTTTTTATACCATTTTGAAATTGTAAAATTGTTCATCTTGGATGATGTTTCAACAACTACATAATGAATTTTTTCTAGTCTTTCTGCATCTTTCATACTTTCAAAAAATATATCTTCACTACCAAGTTCTGTCAAAAAGTTTTCTAAGCCAATTATTAATATAATTTGTTCTTTCTTTTTCTTTGCCGCATGAAGTTTTTTAAACACTTCTATGTAATCTGCTTTTAGATCTTGTTTTATATTTCTTACAATTTGGTTAGAGTCTAAAACAGTTAGCATTGTATCTGGTATTGAACTTATTAGTTCTATAAAATTGGCTAAAAATAAATTAAATTCATCCAAGCTATTTGTAATAATTGGATACATCAAATATTTTGTAAGATCAAATACAAAAGGTGAAATTGTTTTATATGAAATTCCAACAGGGATACTTGAAATATCTTTTATTGCAGGTAATAAATCTTTTATTGTAACGATATCAGGTACAACTTCAATTTCTTTTGCTTGAACTTTTTCAATTTTATTTATCTTCTCAATTGCAGATGTAATTTGAGAATTCCAATCCTCAGGTTTGCAAATTTTAGCGGTTTGAAATTCATAATATTCTTTATCTTCTGGATTTATTATTCCTCTTCCAAATATGTTAGAAGGAACTTTGTTTCCTAAACGTTCAAAAATCGTTCTATAATCATCTTCTTTATTCATTTGTAGAGCTATTTTTTGCTTAAAATTTTGTAACATTCTATACCTAATTGTACTAGTTGTACTAGTAGAAAATATAAAAACGATTCTATATTTTAATCCTTCTCTTAATAGATATTCAAAAATATCATTATATGCATCATGAAAGATTTCAACAAAAGATTCATAATTATTTATAATAATTGTATATAATGGTATAGGCTCTTTATTATGCTTTAAATACAAATTATAATCTCCATTATATTTTGAAAGAATTTCTTTTCTATCTTTAACTTCTTTCTGTAACATAACAAATAATCTTGTTATCTTTTCTTTTTCTGATGAAAAAACAACATCTCCAACATGAGCAGCTTGTTTAAATATTTTCATTGTTTCTCCACCAAAGTCTAAAATATACATCCAAACTTCATCCGATGAGTATTGAGTAATAATATCGTAAATCATTGTATTTAATAATTCTTCTTTACCACTTACTGCATTACCATAAATTATTACATTTCCGCCATATGTTAAATCAATTTTATATACATTTTGTAATTGTTTTGATGGATTGTCGTATTCTCCTAAAACTGGAGCTATAATTCCACTATTATTTTTTACTTTATATTTATTTCTAATATCTTTTAAGTAAATATTTTCTGGTATAGGTGGCAACCACAAAGGTTTTTCACTTATATTTTTCATCTTTGCTAATTCACAAATATATTTTACTATATTTGCCAACTGCTCCCCTTTACTTTCTGTCACAGTTTTTTTAATATCATCAACTTTTTTTAATATTCTTCCTGTGCTAGATATAAATTCAATTGAGTTATCAAATTCTTTTCTGACTTCATTTGATGGATAATATAGTGCTCCCGACCATGCAGATTGTCCAAGTACTAAATAATCATCATTTCCTACTTTTAGATAAAATTGACCTGCACTAGTTAATTTCGATGCATCTGATATCCCTATAATATCTTTACTATCTGATGGAGTTTGTACTTTTAAGCAAACGCCAAATTTTGTATTACTACGTATTTGATCATTTACAACACCAGCCGGTTTTTGTGTTGCAAGTATTAAATGGACTCCTAAACTACGTCCTATTCTTGCAATACTAATAAGTTCGTCCATAAATTCTGGTTCTTGTTGTTTTAGTTCAGCAAACTCATCACTAATAATAAATAAATGTGATATAGGTTCTTTTAGAATACCGTTATGATAATACTTTTGATATTTGTATATATCCATAGTACTTTCACCCGTTTCGATACATGCCATACTAAATTTGATTTGTCTAGCTTTTAATTCGCTTTCTATTGATTCAAGAGATCTTTGCAAACTACTTTTATCTATGTTAGTTATTGTTCCAACTAAATGAGGTAGTTGTATATCCGGTCTTTTAAAAGCTCCAGCAAGTCCTCCACCTTTATAATCAATTAACACGAATGTTACATCATCTGGGTGATAATTAATTGCTAAAGATAATATGTATGTAACAATGAATTCACTTTTTCCTGATCCAGTACTTCCTGCAATTAATCCATGCGGACCATGAAATTTTTCATGTATATCTAGCGCAATAATTTTACCAGCACCATCAATTCCTACAGGTGCACTTAAAGAAACAGTTGTATCATTTTCTCTCCATCTTTCAAATATATGTAATTGTTCAATACATCCAACATTATACATTTCTAAAAATGTGTAATTACTTGGTAACATCATTTCTTTTTCATCATTATATTTTATTAATATATTAGAAAGTATTTGACTTATTTTTTCAAATGAAAATATTTCTGATAAATTAAACTCAAAATTAATTCTACTATTAATAATATCCTCACTAGATAATAAAGCACCTTTTTCACCATTTAAATCTATAAAGTGTTTACATTCATTTGGTAAATTTAAAATGCTATTGCCTATAAATAACAAGCTAAATCCAAAATTTTGCTCACTTTTTAATATATCATTAATTATTGGTAAATTTTCTAAGCTTTTGTAGTCATCTGCTATTATTAAATAATACGGTTTAGAATCTTTATAATTAAAATGATCATTTGATGTTTCTTGAAGCTGTTTATTTCTTTTTCTGAATTCATCTTCCAAAAATTGTGCAATAACTCCAATTTCCTCTGATGTATCAGCAAAAAATCTCATTTCCCTTGAATTACTCCATAAATGAGGTAACATTTTAACAAAATTCCATTTTCCATTTGAATTATCATTTAGAAGCATTACAATTTTTAATTCATCGTAACTTTGAAATGTAACAAGTTGCAATAATAGATTTTGTATGTATCTATTTTTTAACTCTTCTTTTTGACAAATTAAACCCATAATATTATTTTGAGTTAAAGAAGTTAGTACAGGAGAATTTTTTAAAATCTTTGCTTTAGCTATACATTGTTTCATTAAATCAAATGTTTCTTGATCTCCATCAATATTTTCATCCATTGTGTCCGAAACTTTTAAGTTTGAAGCTACATCTCCTATTCCAATTCTTAGAGTTAAAAAATCTTCATCTGTTATTTGTCTTTCCCACAGCCTAGATGATTGATTTAATATTATATCTAGACATCTATCTTCTGGAGGATAAATATCATTTATTATTTTTCTGTTATCATTTAATATATTTTCTATATTTAATTCTTTTTTTCTTATATATTTTTTATATCCTTCGATTGCATCTTTTCTGTTTAATTTTTGAATTCTTTTTGAAAAAACTCTATTAAGTATTGGAATTAAAACAGAAGTTAATAACATGGCACCTGACATCGCAAAACTAAAAATTGCACTTCTCATATCAATTTTTCCATCTGATAAATTCATTATTGTTTGAGAAAGTGTTATGAGAGTCATTGTCGACATTGAAAATGAAGTGGCTAGTACAACGGCTGCAGGAAGCTCTCTATTTTTCTTTCCAACAGATGGTGGAGCAATTGAAATTTCTTCTTGATGTGTTTTTTCCATGATTCTAGGAGTTCTTAAAAAATATCTTTTGCTGAAATATTTACTAAAATTTTCCTCATCTTCAGAATTTATCAGTTTATTATTAGAATGCGGTTTTGGCAAAAAATATTTTAAGTCATATTTAACTTTATTTAATGGATTATTTATATATATTTCTTTATTAATTATTATAATATTCAGCCCAAAAATTGATACTCTATCTCCATTATATAATCTGATAGTGGATTTTGATACAGGTTTATCATTAACAAATGTATCGTATTTTCTATCAAAATTCTCAATAGACCACACTCCTTGAAAAAAAGTTATTTTTGCTTGTACATCATACACTAAAGGATTATCATATACAATTTGACATTTTGGACTTCTTCCTATTTCAATGTTTGAAATATTTGAAATACGTAAATGTAAATAATCGGTTTCATATATTGGAGAACAATATAAAATATAAATTTCATCACTATTTCCTATGGTTACATAATAAAAATTATAATCATCTAAAGTAATGCTATCTAAATATACCATAGAATTTTTTACTAATTTCATAGTATTATTATAGAATAATATATTTTTAGGATTAATTATTTTACATAAATAAGATGATTTAATTTCCCATTCATCATCTTCAGTCGCTTCTATACTTATTAATCTTTTATTATGATCTTTATCATATAGCCAATAATTCCCCATCTTTTCACGAGGTAATCTTACTTTACTTAAACTACTTTTTCCAATAAGTGTAACTAACATTCTAATCTCCTTTGTTTTGTGCCTTTTATAGACTTATAATTTATAAATATATACTGAACAAAAAAGATAAAGTATAATAATAAAATTTACTTTATCCTTTTTGTTAAGACATTCCATTATTATAAAATGAAATATATATTCTATTAAATTAATCTTTACCTGTCCAACTTTGCCATACATCTGAAGCTAAATCTGCAGCTTTTTCTTTGAAGCTTTCGATAGCATCAGCACCAGCTTCGATTCCATCTGAAACAAGATTTTTAGCACCTTCAACAACATTTGCAGCTGTTTCTAATGCTTCTATTGTATTAGATTGTTGTGTAATTGCGCCATCTAGAATATTCATTAATGTATCGTTTCCATTTATAATTCTTTGGAATCCTGATGTTAATTCTAATATATTTGTATCACCAGAGATACTTTGCCATATTGGAGCTAATCCTGCAGCTTTTTCTTTTGCAGATGTAGCAGCTTCTGAAGCTTTTTTGAAACAATTTTTAATTGTTTCTCTACAACTATTTACTTGTTCTGTTTTGAATCTTAATTTAGGTGCTTTATTTGTTTTTGTAATTTCAGATAATATAATTGCTGTTTGTTCAGTAAATCCAGCACCTACTGTTGTTTGTTGTGAAGATGCATATGATTTTGCTTTTGCAGCAATTTCATGAGGTATATCACTTACTAATACTTCAAATAACTTATTTAAAACAGCTACTTGAAGATTAACTGCACCAACAAAATTGTCGTATGATTGACCAAACCATACTTCTCTCATTGCATCCATTTCACTAAATCCTTGCTTTATTGAATTTTGCATTTCGTTTGCAAGTCTAGCTATTTCTGAAGCTCCTCTCACTAATTCATCATAGTCAATTTCATCAATTTTTGCCATTCATTTTTCCTCCTTTGATTTAATATATAACTATTATATATATCAACTTTTTTTATTTGTCAAGAATAAAAAAATAAATAAATAAAACAAAATAAATGGTCTAATTTTGTAATTTTTTATACCTAGCTTGTTGCAATAACTTTATCAATTTTTATATAAATCATCATAAGAATTAAAATTAATAAAGTCTATACATATTATTGTTATTTTGATTAGTATTAAAGTTAGAATTATTATTTATGTTATTATTAAAATCAAATAACATATTATATGGTAAATTTGATATAGTTATAAATTTTATTGAGTAAATATCTGCATACGTTATTATATCACTTTCTAAAGCTCTTAAAAGTATATAGCTTGCTCCTACATCTACTAAAATTCCTGTTCTATCTACTAAATTATTTGTACCTATTAAAAATTCTACTCTCATCAATTTTCCTATGTTTTCTCTTAAAAATGCTGGTGTGTAAATATTATTAGTCAATGTTTCTGGTGAATCTTGATTAACAATAACATTTCTATTTCTTTGTATTTCTTTTTTAGAATCTTCTTCCATATTAACAATCCTTTCATAATTTATTTTTAAGTATTTGAGTACTCATCAGTTGGTCTATAAAAGCAATGCATTCCAAGTTTTGTATGGAATACTCCGGAACCATTTGTTGGAAAAGTTGAAGCACAATTAGGCCTAAATGGATTTAAATACCATAAACATTTCCCTATTTCATTTAATTTATTCCCAGACAATGCCCAATCTGCAATTTCGTAATGTATTTCTGTCGGATTCATATTATAGATATTTTGTGGATTATATTTTCCATTAATTGTTTCTCTAACACAATCAAACTGTCCTTCTTGAAAAATTATTTTTTGAATGCTTCCTCCTTGTGATACTCTAGCGTATTCTCCTTCTTGTGCCTGTACTCTGTTCATAATAACTGTAGCAACTGCTTTCATTCCATTATCTCCTTCCCCTCCTGCTTCACATTCAATTATTCTTGCTAATAATTCTCTATCAGAGTAACCCATTTAAAACACCTCATTTTATTATATGAAATATATCTTAAATTGCTATTTTCTAACTACTTAATTCTAGTTTATATAATTTCAATATCATAAAAATATTTTCTTCATATTATGTTAAGAGGTGAATATTTATGTTACTTAATTCTTTGATTTTAGCAATATCTGCAAGTATCGATTCGTTTGGTGTTGGAATTAGCTATGGTATAAAGAAGACAAAAATTAAGCCTTCTTCTTTTCTAGTTTTATTTTTGCTAAGTATTGTAGTAACAAGTATATCTATACTTTTAGGAAACATTATTATATCTATAATCTCAAAAGAATTTATAACTATATTAGGAGCATTGTTTTTATTTTTAATAGGTTTATTTATTATAATTGGAGCAACTAGTAATAAAAAAAATATATCAAAATCTTGCTTAAAAAAAGAAAAACAATGTTTTAAACAATATAGTTTTTTTATTAAATTTCTTGGAATAACTATTAATATTATAAAAGATCCAAAATATTCTGATATCGATAATTCTAATGTTATAGATATAAAAGAAGCATTATTTCTTGGAATAGCTTTATCTCTTGACTCTATAAGCATTGGTTTTGGAGCAAGTATTATTGGTATAAATCCATTTATTTTTTCTTTGCTAATAAGTTTATTTCAAATACTTTTTATAAAAGTTGGAATCACAGTTGGAAGAAAAGTTAATAATACTTCTAAACTACCCAAAAATATCTGGAATATTATATCAGGAATTTTATTAATATTTATTGGTATTATTAAAATGTTATCAATCTAATATATATCAATATTAAAAATATTAAGCAATTTTTTTAATTAATAATGTGAATATTTTTAAAAATTAAAACATATAATAATTAATATTAAAAATTTTATATCAAGGAGATTAAAATGATTAATAGTTATCCGTTTATTCCATATTATGGATATAAAGATGAGAATTTAAAAACACCAATAACATTTCCTGCTCAGCATCAAGATTTTCAACCTGGAATGGAATATCAAATGAATCCACTGCCTATTTTTGAAAATCCCAATTATATTCCTAGTAATAAATTAAAAGATAAAACTGTTATAATTTCTGGTGGAGATAGTGGAATTGGTAGAGCAGTATCTGTATTATTTGCTAAAGAAGGAGCAAATATCGTTATAAGTTATCTAAATGAACATCAAGATGCTGAAAACACAAAAAAGATTATTGAAGGTTTAGGAAGAAAATGTATTTTAATATCAGGAGATTTAAGAGATGAAAATTTATCACAATATATAGTTGATGAGACTTTAAATAATTTTGGAAAAATAGATATTCTTATAAATAATTGCGGTGTTCAATTTCCACAAAACAGCATATTAGATATTTCTAGTGCTCAGCTTAGAGATACTTTTGAAACTAATATATATACATTCTTTTATTTAACAAAAGCTGTATTGCCTCATTTAAAAGCAAATAGTAGTATTATTAATACAACATCAATTACTGCTTTTGCTGGTAAGAAAAACTTGATTGATTATTCTGCAACCAAAGGTGCTATTCTTGTTTTTACAAAATCTTTAGCCCTTTCTCTTGCAGATCAAAAAATTAGAGTAAATGCAGTTGCTCCTGGTCCTATTTGGACTCCTCTTATCCCCTCTTCCTTTAGTGCTCAGGAAGTAGAGATATTTGGTACAGAAACACCATTAAAAAGAGCAGGGCAACCTTTTGAACTTGCTCCTGCCTATTTATATCTTGCTAGTGATGATTCTAGATATGTTACTGGTCAAATAATTCATGTAAATGGTGGTACAATAGTTTAGACTTTTATTTTTAAGAGTCTGAACTATTTATTAAGTATTTTTATATAAATATATAGTTAATGGTTATTTGCAATTGTATAACCAAGACTTTGTATATATTCTCTTAATACAGAAACTTTTTTATATTTTCTGAATAATCCATAATATTCTAAATCTTTATTTTCAATTGATTTAAAGTCTTCAGGTTTAATCATTGTATTTGGTAAATCAAAGTCTAGATGTGCTTTATCAAATACATATTTTACGAATTCAGCACAATAAAACCAATTTTCTTTTTGAATAGACTTATGAAATCCTATTGCCAAAAGACCTATAATATTAAATTTATATTTTTTTCTATTTCTATACATTCTATATACAGTATTTCTTATTATTGAATATTTTTCATCATCCACTTCTATTGAGTAAATAGCTGCTTTAGTTTTCTTAAATCTTTTAAACGTACCTTCATTTTGTTTTTCGTGTACTAATCCAGCCCAAAAAGGATTATATGGATGTAATCTTCCAAAACTGTACATTTCATCCAAGTCTTCGTCTAATGCAATGGAAACATGTGAAAATTCGTCTTTTGTCCATTTCTTTATAATTTTTGATAGATTTGTACCTGTATGTGTTAATACTATGTATATTTTTTTCATTGTTACCCCTTTTAATTTTATTTTAATACATTCTATAATTTAAATTTCATCTTTATTATATCATTGTTATATTAATATAACAATAAAAAAAATCTTAAATTTTAATTAATAATAAATTTATATAAATTATATGATATAATTAATTAATATAAAGGAGTTTAAAATGAAGTTAAGTTATGTTGTAAATAAAATTGATACATATTCAAATGTTAAAGAAGTTTTAAAGGCATATTTTCAAGTATCAGATAGATTATTATTAAAATTAAAAAAGAATAACAAGATTTTTCTAAATAATATTTCTGTAAGTCCTAGTGCAGAAGTTTCTTCTGAAGATGAAGTTTCTTTTGTTCTTGATTTTATTGAAGATAATTCAAATATAGTTCCAACTAAAATGGATTTAAATATAATATATGAAGATGATTCATATATTGTAATTAATAAGCCTGCAGGACTTCCTGTTCATCCATCTATGGACCATTATGATGATAGTGTATCAAATGGAATTAAATATTATTTTAATATGATTAATTTACATAGAAAAATTAGGCCAATAAACAGATTAGATAAAAACACTTCTGGTTTAGTTATATTTGCTAAAAATGAATATATTCAAGAAAATTTAATTAAGCAAATGAAAAATAATAGTTTTTATAAAGAATATATTGCAATTTGTGAAGGCAAATTTAAGAATTTAAAAGGAATTATTAATAAGCCTATTGCAAGAAAAGAAAATAGTATTATAGAAAGATGTGTAGATCCTAAAGGTGATAAAGCCATAACAGAATATGAAGTATTAAATTATAATAGTATAAATAATTATTCGGTAGTAAGATGTGTTCTAAAAACAGGTAGAACTCATCAAATAAGAGTTCACATGCAATATATTGGAAATCCTATTTTAGGAGATACATTATATGGTCGCTCTTCCCCATTAATTTCAAGACAAGCATTACATTCATATATAATTAAATTTAAACATCCAATAAATAATAGAGAAGTTATATATAAAGCTCCTCTTTTTACAGATATGAATTGTTTAATAAATTAAAAGATGCTAAGAAGGTACAAAACTCTTCTTAGCATTTTTTTAATATCCTAATTTTTTATATATTCTTTGCTTTATTGTTAAAATAATTGTACTAATCAATGCAAATACAACAAAAATTCCAAATTCTCTCATATTTATACTTGTTATTTGTAATAAATTTCTAAATAAATATACTGCTGTAAAGAATCCTACAAATGTTGTGCTAAATAAAAACACATGTAATTTGTTAAATGGAATACATACTTCAAGAACAGCTAGAATACTTACAAATCCAATTAATAAATACATTATTGTAACAAGTTGTCCTTGTGCAATTCCTAGTACTGGTTGCATGAATGTTAAAAATATAATATTTAACATTATAACTATAGCAAATGGCGTCGCATTTCGAAGTACTGTATGTAAAAATATTCCTTTAACAGGTTTATTATTTGGCTCAAATGATATAAAGAATGATGTATATGCTTCAATTGCCAAATCAATTAATGTTATTTGTATTGGTATAAATGGAAATGCTGTATTTGTTAAAATACAAAATACTGATAATATCATTGAATATATTGTTTTTATAAAGAATATTCTTGCAACATTTGTTAAATTGTTTACAACTCTTCTTCCTTCCATTAATACATCTTTTAACACACTAAAATCTTGATTTAATAATACGATTTGAGATACTTGCTTTGCAGCATCATTTGCTTCTGGAAGTGTTATACTTAAATCTGATTCTCTTAATGCAATAACATCATTTACTCCATCACCAGTCATAGCTACTTTATGTCCTTTTGCTTGAAGTGCTTTAACTATTATACTTTTTTGATGTGGTAAAACTCTTGCAAAAATACTATATTTATCAACTATATCTACAATTTCAGCATCAGATTTTAAAGTAGATAAATCAATATATGATTCATAATCTTCAAGACCTGCTCTTTTAGCAATTGTTGAAACTGTAATTGGATTATCTCCAGATATAATTTTTATATCGACAGACTGAGTTTTAAAATATCCAAGCATTTCTTTTGCATTTTTTCTAAGTGGGTCTGCTAAGATTATAGATGCTATAATTTTAAGTTCTGGTAAATTTTCAGATGTAACGCTTTCTTTAGTATATCCAATACATAAAGCTCTTTTACCATTCTTTTGAGCATCTAAAACAATTTCTGGTAATTCTATTCCTGCTTTTATTACTAATCTTTCAGGTGCACCAACAACAATTGTTCCTATATCTTTAAATGTTACACTACTCCACTTTCTTTCAGAAGAGAAAGAAATATCACTTATTTTTTCATATGTATTTTTTCCTTTAAATTTATTTTTTAAAGCTAAAAAAGTATTATTTGTATCATCTGTTGTATTAACATATGCAGTCATTATATTTTCTAAAGTATCAGGTAAAATATCTTCATTATATTTTTCTATATCAATTACTTTCATTTTACCTTCTGTAATTGTTCCAGTTTTATCTAAACATAGAGTATCAATATGTGCTAATGTTTCAACACTATACAAATCTTGAACTAAAACCTCTTTTTTAGCAAGTTTTATTACACCTGACTCTAATGATATACTTGTAAGAAGAACAAATCCTTTTGGAAGCATACCTAAAAGTGCAGCAGCTGTTGCGATAACAGATTGTTGTAAATTAACTTCTCTAAAAACAAAAGCTTGTATAAAAAGAATTACACCAACTGGAATAATTACAAAACTTGTAAAATTTGTAACCTTTTTCATTGAATTTAAAAGTTCTGAGTTGATTTTCTTTTGCTTTTTTCCAGCATTTATAATTTGGTTTGCAAAATTATCATCACCAACTTTTTCAATTTTTGCATAACATTTTCCACTTACTACATAGCTTCCTGATAAAAGTTTATCTTCTTTTGTTTTTAAGATTGTATCTGATTCTCCTGTAAGTAATGATTCATTTACTTCTATTTCCCCATCTAATACAAAGGCATCTGATGGAATTTGATCACCTTGTGCAAGTAAAACAATATCATCAACTACAATTTCATTTATGTCTATATCTTGTTCTTTACCATTTCTTATGACTTTGCATTTCATAGTTGTTAAGATTGATAATTTTTTAACTAAATTTCTTCCATGTATTTCTTGTATTATACCTATAAGTACATTAATTATAATTATTAAAATAAATACCATATTAGTATAAGCTTTGACACATGCTAGGGCTATAGCAATTATTAAATTAAATAAATTAAAAAGTGTACAAACATTATCTCTAATAATTTCAAAATTACTTTTTAAATTATTTGTATCTGATTTATTAACTTTTCCTTCTTCAATTCTTTTTTGTACTTCTTCATCGGTTAATCCTTTTATCATATTTCATACTTCTCCTTATTATTACAAAATAAAACTTTTTTTATTATACAATTAACCTAAAATTTTTACAAGTATAAAATGTGAATATTAATAAAAAACCTAAAATTCTAAACATAATACGAATATTAATGCGTACAGAGCATTTTATACATAAATAGATAGTATAATTAAAATAAAGATATTTTTTTATAAAATATACTAGACTTTTTAATGATTTTTGTGTATGATTATATAGAACAACTAAAAGATAAAAACAATTTACATTGTGTGGAGGGATATTTTATGTTAAAGATTTCAAGAATTTTTTGTTTTGTAATTTTATTAATGGTGCTATTTAGTGTAACAGTTTTTGCATCTGAAATAGATATGAATTTAGTTTCAAACGAAACTACTGAAGAAAATGTTGCTGTTGATATTAATGCAACAGTTGATAATACAGCTACTAATGAAACTCTACCTTTATCTGCTGCTGATGATATTGGTGGAACTGCTGCTCCATCAGGAGTAAGTAGCATAGCTCAAGAAAATATGAGTTTTTCAAATATTTTAAATATATTAGTAATAACAGTTGGAGTTATAATAATTTTACTTGCAATCGCTATATTAATTAGATTAAAATAATAAATCCTAAAAAAGAATATCAATTCTAAATGATATTCTTTTTTTATGTCAAAATAATAAATAATAAAGTTGAAATTTTCTTATTTTTTATTTTCTTTTATTTTTTTATTTTTTCTTATTTTATATTCTTCTCTTCTTTTATTATTTACACTATTAAAAAATTTATTTATTTTTGAATATTTTAGTTAAAAAAAGTAATAATATAAATAGAGATTTCTATTAAAATTAAATGCTCAAAATAATATAAATTATGAGGAGGATGTAAATAATGAAGAAAAAGATTTTAATTTCAGTCATTACTATACTTTCATTATTATCAATATCTATATATTCATTTGCAATGGAAAACGTAGCAAATAATATACGTAACTTCGTTGGAGGTGCAGAAAATAAAGTAGAAGAAATTGGAAATAATGTATCAGGTGGAATAAAAAATGGTATGAATACTTTAGAGAATGGAACTGAAAATGTTATTAATGATGTTAAAAATGATTCCAGAGATGCTGAAAATACTGTTTCCGGTGCTATGACAGATAATAATAATGGATATACAGCAACTACAACTTCATCCGAACAAGGAATGATGATTAATAGTACTAATATGTGGACATGGGTTATTTTAGGCGTAGTATTATTAGCAATAGGTTTAATGATATGGTCATATGTTAGAAATAAAAATAATAATGATATGTATATAGATCCAGATGATAGAGATCAATATTAAATAATCCTCTAGTTATACTAGAGGACTTTTTATATTAATTTTAGTTAATTTTAAATCATTCTACTTATTACTATCTGTATCTATTTCTTTAAATCATTTATTTTTTTCTCATAATATTTTATATTATTTTTTGACATATTAATATCTGTTTGTATTTGATCAAGTTTTTCTTCTTTTAATTCAACTTCTTTTGATATTATTTCTTTAATCATATTTAAATCTTTACTAGGAATATCATATATATTAATATTTCCTTTTTTTAAATCTCTATACATTTGCATTATTCTATGTTTTTCTTTTAGATAATTTTCTTTGTCTGCATTCTTTTTATCTTCAGCTATATTAGATAAACTTTGATCTGTATTTTCAGAATTTTCTTTTGCTTTTTTATTGAAAAAAGAATATATCGAAAATATAAAGTTAGTAAAAAAATTGTTTTTCTTTGGTTTAATCATTTTATTTTCCATTATTTTTCTCCTATTTTAGCTTCAACATCTTTTATTTGGTTACTTAATTCCCTAATTTCACTTTCTAAGGTAGCTTCTTGTTCAGATACAATTTGTTGTTCTCTTAATTTTGAAGCTAATTTAGAATTTAATTCTAATAATCTAGCTTGTAATTGAGCTATTTGAGTTCTTGTTTTTCTATTTTCTTTTGAATCTTTGATATCAGTTCTTAGACAATGTCTAAATTCTTCCATACTATCAAAATTATTTAAGTTTTCAGTAAGGAAGTCCATAATAACATCTCTATTTTCTAAAGAATCACTAACCGCATCTATTAAGGCTTTATTTCCTGTTCCCATTTTTGATAATGTAGTCATTGGTTTTAGCATACACATAGAGATAAATACCTCAGGATAAATACTATCCATTTGTTCATTAATTTCAGCATAAGTTAATCCTTCCTTATGCAATCTATCTCTTATTACAATTCTAATTTTCTTTCCAAAGTCTTTATATGAATAATTTGATTTTGTTTGTAAAAAGTTTTTCATATAGCTTGGAATAGATAGTCCTTTTTTGTTAAAAATATCTGTGATATATTCCATATTTTCTCTTTTTAGCCTAACTTGTGGTGATTCGTCCAAGTCAGCAACAGGTATATTTTTAATTTTTCTATTAAACTTAATTAAAGGCTTTCTAGGTCTATTGTGATCAAAATACCAGTCTAGTCTTTTTGAAAATCCATCTTGTCTTGTTCTATTTAAGTATATTGCTGAATGAATATAATGTAGTAAAGACTCCTTTTCTTCTGATAACTTTAAAGGCATAGTTGGTGTTACTTCTCTATCTCTAATATAATCATATGAAAAATCATCTTTGTCAGTACATACATCTATTTCATCTTGAGTAAATTCAAATTTATGATAATGTAACCTTATTGGTTGAAGATATCTTGGTAACCCTATAAACATATATTGATCATAATTTCCTCTCAATGCTTGGCCAAGATCTTTTTCAAGCCCTAATAATACTCCTTCTGCTCTTCCCTCTTTTTTCTCTTTGATTATTCCATGCATAGCATAATTTTTAATTCTCATAAACGATTCTCTTAGGTCTAATGATGATTTAAAAGTACCTTCTTTTTCCATTATTTCAAATATATGAGCAAATTGATTTGAAAGCCAAGCCAAATTTCCATAAGTCTCAGCAGCAGTCTGCTCTCCACCAAATTGTAAATCATTATCTTTTGCAGTATATTTCATTAAATCGCTTTTCGCAGCCATTTCTTTATTTCCAGAATATCGTAGTTCTTCTCTATATTTAGCTAGTAATGATTCAATTTCTGGTTGAGTATCAAAAAATCCCATATCACTTGCAAAACTTGCCATTATATCTAGGATCATTCGTGGTTCAATTTCTGAAATAATATCATTTTCTGCCAAATATTTTGGATCATATTCTTCTTTACCATTCTCTGGATTAGAGAAGATTCTAGCTCTTTTTATATGCAAGTTTTCTATTAAATCTACTTTCTCTTTTCTAGAAATTCTTAATAGATTTTTTACTTCATTATATTTAGTTCCTTTATTATCTATCATCATACAAGATAAAAAAGCAATTGTTATAAGTTGACTTTTTGAATAATCATCCATATCTAATATGCTATTATATATTTCATTATTATTTCTCTTTAGTCTAGGCATTATTTTCACTCTTCCTAATATTTATTTTACTACTTTGTCATATCTTTTTCATCATCATTACGATTATAACCCTTAGATTTTTTCATAACATCAGTTGCTTTATTAAATATTTGTCTTCTAGCTTCTTCTCCCCTTATTCTCATTTTTTTTCTAAATGCTTTTCTTTCATCATCTTCTTTTATATCTTTTTCTTCCATCGAGTAACTCCTTTAATACATAATTTTAGATAATTATATCATATCAAATATTGCATTACAATTATTTTATTAATAAATCAGATGATATAATTTCCTACTATCATACCTCTAGTATTTTTTTTATTTTAATGGTATAATGTTAATATTAAAATATGTTTATAGGCTTATCTAAAAAACCTAAATTTTATTATATTAAAAGGATAAAAAATGAATAAAAAAATTGTTGCGAAAAATCCAACTGCAAGACATAATTATACAATTGAAGATACATACGAAGCTGGGATTGTCTTAAGTGGAACAGAAATAAAGTCAATTAGAAACGGAAAAGTTAACTTGAAGGATAGTTATGCTAATATAAAAAATGGTGAAGTATTCATTTATGGTATGCATATTAGTCCATATGAACATGGAAATATTTATAATAAAGACCCTCTAAGAACAAGAAAGCTTTTATTAAATAGAAGAGAAATTAATAAATTAGTTGGTCTTATTAAACAAAAAGGATTATCTTTAGTACCTATCTCTCTATACTTTAATGGAAACTTCTTAAAAATTGAACTTGGCGTTGGTAAAGGAAAAAAATTATATGATAAGCGCCAAGATATTGCAAAAAAAGATGCCGAAATGAAAATTAAAAGAGCTATGAAGCAAAATATATGATATTAAATATAAAAAATGACATAATCAATACATAAATTATATAATTAACCCCAAACCTCACTTTTTTAAATTGTAAATTAGTGTGGCTTGGGTTTTTAGGTTATAATGCGATGTCTATTACACCTTAACTACTATTAATCGGCCGTTTTCATTTTTTACGACCTTGATTTTTTCGTTTGAGAGATCGATATCCATGCTTTTGATTCTAGACTCAAGCCATTTTGCAAAATCGACGTAACTATAGCAGTCCATTAATCCCTCAACTACATGTTCATAGTCATCAGTACTTATAAATATATTTGATGCCACTGCACCAAATTTCTTTTGCAAGTCTCGTTTAAATTCTTCATACTCAAAAACAAATCCGCCTCTATAAGTTTCAAATAACTCCTCAAGACTTACAAGTTCATCGGGTTTCCGATAATGATCCTGATTTTCATTATTTTCTGACCCTATCAAAAATTGAATCAGCTCACGTATCAACCCCATGCATTAAACCTCCTTTTTTGTAAACATAACACATTGCTACATTTATTATTGTACCATATTTCAAGATATAAGTCTAGTTTACAAAGTTTTATAAATTATTATACTTCTTTTTTTAGTAAGTTTTATTAGAAGCGTCCTCCGCCTCCTCCGGCCTCCGGCCGCCACCGACCAAAAGATGAACCTCCTCCAAAACCTCCACCAGAAGAATATGATGATGGAGTACTTGCACTTAGAATATATGAATTACTTGAATCAAATGATTTCTTTACTGCTGAAGTTATATTTGTTGTTAAATGATAATTTATATTTTTGCATATCAATAAATTACTGTTTATCTCTGTATTATTATTTATATAAATTCTCATTCTTTTTTCAACCTTATCAGCACATCCTAAGACTGTAGCTGTAACTAAGTATCTATCCCATAATACTATATCTGGTAAATCTCTATCTTTAAAATTACTAAAATGTTTTAAAAATCTTTTGTGTGCTAACCATTTAGAATAAGCTTCTTTTCCTATTGACGTCCTATTTCCATCTAAATTTTTCAAGACAAAATAAATAAAGAATGCAATCATAATAGAAATTGTATAGATAATTACTTGTATCCCGCAATCTTTTAATTCATAAAAAATCCCTACTGATATGGCTATATCAATCAATAATACTATGATTACATATACATCCATTAGTATTGAAAATGTATTATTTTTCTTGAAATAGTCTTTTTTATTTGCTTCTTTTATTGTTTCTTTTTCAAATTTATGAACTGAATTTACTAAAAGATTAGCTTTGTGTATGGTATTTCCATAATTTTTAAATTCGTTTATAGAGCATCTTCTGTCTTTACCTACTTTTTCAAATAACAATTTTAATACTTCTTTTTCTGCCATAGTTCCAGTATAGCTTGGATCTTTTAACACTAAAATAAAATTGTCTTCATTAGAATCATCTTTTTCATATGTTATTATTTTTTTATTAATTAAATCTAATATTGTAGCAGAAAGTCCTGTACTTGTAGAATCTCCCTTCATTAAATATTCTAAGACATTTGGATTATCATCTGTTGGAAAATCTCTATAATAATGACCTTTGTATGTATATCTTTCTATTATTATTTTACTAAATCTATATAATATAATAATTACAAAAATTGAGTTAACTATTATAAAATATGTTATTGATTTTTTTCTGATTTCAGCTTCATTTTTTACTAATACTTCTTCTAATTCTTTATATATTTTTATATATTCTGTTTGAATATCAACATCAAAACCCTCTAAAATTTTAGCTTTAAATTCTTCCAAATCATCTCTATATAGTTTTTTGTAATTATCATTTGTCAAATAATCTACTTTTTCTTTTAGAGTATTTTTCCAATTACTATTTACAGCATCTTTTGTTTTTTCAATTCTTAATAAAAAATCTTCTTTTACATCACTTTCATCGTCTAATTGATTAACTAATTTTAATGCTCTATTATAATAAAATATAGTATTATATTTTTCTAGTTTTAATATAGCTTCATTTGCATTATTTTCTAAATTTAATCTATAATCTTCTCTTTCTTTGTTAGTTTCATCAGCAACAGAGCTTTCATATTTTAAAATATATTTTTTTCCATCCACATTTGACATCTTTGTTGCTTTTGGAACAAGCTCTTTATTAAACATAATTCTTATCGTTTCAGGTGTATATGATTTAACATTTGTATCTTCAAAGTATAATGTCTCAGAATCTATAATTCTATTTTTTCCTGTAACAGGTCCATGAGTCCAAATTCTTACATCATCATCTTCACCTGGTAAATGCACCATTACTTTAAAATCATTAATTTTTTCTTCGAACTCGTTTCCTAAAACATTCCAATATAGTTCTGCTACATCATTATGCACTACTACAGCATCATTTATTGTATATTCAATTCCAATAACCTTTTTTTCATCATCTGAGCAGAAGATTTTAAAGTCTGTTCCATTTGAATTTTGTGTTAACTCATAAACTCCATAAGATCCATTTGAACCTCTAAGTACTTTTGAATAAACCTTTTCTTCTTTTGCAATATCATCAAATGAATTAAAATTATCTTGTGATATATCAAATACTTTAATATCTTTCATCGATGATCCGTTATATATATCTGTATCTCCTGTAAAATTACTATAAATTCCTGTAAAAGTTGTTGCATTTTCATTAATAAATTCTATATTTCTTAATCTACCATTATATGAACCGATTAAGCCATGAAACTTCTCTAACCTTTATTGATCCATCTTCATTAATCCATATATCTTGATACATTAATTTAGTGGATTCTTCAGCTGCATATACTTTATTCTTTAAAAAAAAGATAAATATAATGGCAAAAAATATTAATATTATCCTTATTTTCTTCATGTTCATCCCCCGATATAAATTAATGATATAGGAAAAACCTATATCATTTTTGTCCATTTTATTATGTTATTGTTTATATAACTTATTTTATATTTTGTTTGCTGAACCAAATACATCTTTTATTTTATGTTCAACAGTTTCTTTGATTAGTTCTCTTGCAGGTGTTAAATAATATCTTGGATCAAATTTAGATGGATCATCGTTAAATGCTTTTCTAATTGCTGCTGTCATTGCTAATCTTAAATCTGTATCCACATTAATTTTAGAAACACCAGATAAACTTGCTTCATGTAATATTTCATCTGGAACACCTTTAGCTCCTGGTATATTTCCTCCATAATTATTACACATATCTACTAATTCAGGTATAACAGTTGATGCTCCATGAAGAACAATTGGAGTATTTGGTATTTTTTCTTTTACTTTTGCTAATATATCAAATCTTAATTTTGCTTCTCCTTTAAATTTATATGCTCCATGACTTGTTCCTATAGCAATAGCCAAAGAATCACATCCTGTTCTTTCAACAAATTCTTTTGCTTGATCAGGGTCTGTATACATAGCATCTTTTGCATCAACATTTACATCATCTTCAATTCCTGCTAGTTTACCAAGTTCAGCTTCTACTACTACTCCTTTAGAATGTGCATATTCAACAACTTTTTTTGTTAAAGCTACATTTTCCTCAAAATCATATTTAGAACCATCAATCATAACAGATGAAAATCCATTATCTATGCACATTTTACATGTTTCAAAATCTGGTCCATGATCTAAATGTAATGCAACTGGAATATCATATTCATCTAAAGCTGCCTCTACCATTTTTCTTAAATATCCTATTCTTGCATATTTTATTGCACTTGATGAAGCTTGTAATATAACAGGTGAATTTTGACTTGCTGCTGCATCAACTATTCCTTGTATAATTTCCATATTATTTACATTAAATGCTCCTATTGCAAATTTCTCATTCATTGATTTTTTAAACATATCTCTTGTTGTTACTAATGGCATAAAAAATTCCTCCTTTATATATACCTTAAAATATACCGTAATTATATATTAATTTTATATTTTAATCAAGTATTTTTTAGGTCTAAATAAAAGAGTCTATTAGTTAAATTTATTCTATTAAAAGGATGAGGCCCCGCCGATACGCAGGCAGGGCCAAAAGGGGATTATTCAATTGTCCAGGTAGCAAGTAAAGCAGCTACCGCTCTCACACAAGCTTGATCTTGTATTTGAGCTCGCGTACCGTGACGCCATACTCCCGAAGGAATTGGACGTCTTCTTTTGTCAGCCGACGAACTAATTGCATCTTACCACGCTTGTACGCGTAGTGGATGTCCTTAATGATTGCCGGTTTCCCAGCGATCTGCTTAAAAGGTCTGGTTCTGATCTCATACAGCCAGGGAATCATTTGGAAGCCAAGCCTCCGAATTTCATCCTTTCGTGCCTGAGAATCAATACGCCAGATGACCTCTTTAACACCGTCACGCTTTTTCTGCAGAAGCATCTTCTTGATCTTTGACGCTTCGTACTGCTTATTTTTCATTAGGTCAACCCCTTTCTAGGTTTTATAGTGTGACATATATATTATAACACACTATTTTACATAATTCCAGTATTTATTCTTTTTTATTTAATTTATTGTTCTTTTTTTTATTATTTTTTGTAAAATCTATAGCTACTACACATTGATTCATCTGATTGCTTTGTATTACATCCAACTATTGGTGTAACAATTATCTGTTCTAATTTACATTCTTGGCATCCTTCGTCATTATATTTGCAACTGGTTACAGTACAATTTATTTTTTGATTTTTCTCCATAAAAAATAGCCTCCTTTATATTTTACACTATTTAGTATGGCTATAATCTTTAAATTTATTATTTAACTTTAATATTTATAATTATTTATTATATGGAATAAAAGAGTGCGTTTTGTGCATCCTAATATCAAAGAAGCTCGTACTACTTAGCCTCTATGAAAAGTTCTTCTTTCTTTATTTGAATATTACTAATTCTTCTGCAAAAGTTTTTAATAGCTTCTTTTGAAGTTTGACTTTTCGTGAAAAAGATTATTCTATCAGTTTCGATGTGAACTAGGAAATCATTAAATTCATCTAGTTTTTCACTAATATATGAATAACTAGGTAAATTCAATTTTTCATCTCCTAAAATGATAATCCAAAATTTTTCTTTATCACAAAAAACTGTGCAAACATTATAGAAGAAATTAAACCCTCTTAAATTTAGATTAGTTGTTGTTATTCTAACTCCATCAATGCTGTAAAGGATAACCTTTTTAGCATTTTTAGATAAGTTTAAACCAACTACTCCTTCTAATGCAACAGAATCAGCGAAATAAGACTTTTCCATATATTTTCCTCCATTTCCATCAAGTCTTTCAATATATGTCGACATCTGAAATATCAGATGTTATAAAGGGGAAAATCTATATTAAATAAAGCCATAAAGCTTTACGCATATGGCATTATATCATATTTACGTCCTGAAATCAAATTTTATGGCTCTCATCATTTAAAATATTACAGTTATCGGGCTGTTTAAAACTTAGATACCAACTAAGTCCATTTCTATTTTGATTTATTTCATTGTTTCTTTCTAATAAATTTTCAAAAGTTTGTGGTGGTGGAATTATAACAGGCTCACAAGGTATCCAATTTGCTGGAGTAGATGCTTTACTTTCATCTGCACATTGTAAAGCTTGTAATGCTCTTAATATTTCTGGTATACTTCTTCCTACATTCATTGGATATACTAATATTAATCTTATTATTCCTTTGTCATCAATAATATATACATTTCTTACTGTTTCAAATGAACTAACTTCATTAGAAATCATTCCATATTTTCTTGCTATTTCTCCATTTGAATCAGCAATTATAGGGAATGGTACTCTTATTTTTGTTTTATAATATATATCATATATCCATGCTAAATGAGAATAAATTGAATCAACACTAAGTCCTATTAAACAAGCATTTAATTTATTAAAATATGTATTTGTCCTTGAAAAAGATATAATTTCAGTCGTACAAACAGGGGTAAAATCACCAGGATGAGAAAAAAGTACAACCCATTTTCCAATATAATCATTTAAAGATATATTTCCCATTGTAGATACTGCTTTAAAATCTGGTGCTCTATCCCCTATCTTCACATTTCCATTCATCATAATTTCATAATCCATAAAAATAAACTCCTTTCATATTTTATATATATTATGAAATGAGTTTATTTTTGTGATTTTTATTTAATATCTCTAAACTTTTTATTTTTATGTGCTAAATAAACATTAAATCCTATAATAATTGCAATAATAATTCCAATAGTTATTCCTACACCAGTTTGTGGAAGTACACCTGATGCAATTGTATTATCTTTATTACTATCATTATTGTTATTATCATCATTTTTATCTGGTATTATAATGTCTCCTCCTACATTTGATTCATCTATATTCCATTTAAATTGATCAGATAAATAATCAAATAGGTTATTACCAACTGTCTCTCCAACTAATGCTTGGTATAAACTAACATCTTCTATTGGATAATATTTTCCATCTTCATCTTCTACTTCCATATATACATAATAGTATTTTTCATTTACCAAATTTAAGTCATTTGTAATTGATTTATCTTCTCCAAGTTTAATTGAACCTGTTTTTCCATTTGCTGCAGATTTTGCATACTCCATTAAGTTATCTAAACAATCAGATTCTCCATTCTTAATATCCTTAAGTATTTGTACATCTGTTACTTCACCTATTTTATAATTTATTACCATATTTCTATCTTCTGTATATGGTTCAAAACAGAATGTACTTGTATAATCATTAAAGAAATATGCTTTTAATCTACTACCTATATTAAATTGACTTGGTCTTTCAAGTTCTTTTGCTTCTATTAATACTTTGTTCTCTGTTTGTGATAATTCTTCATTGAATCTTCTTTCACCTATCCATACATATATAGGTTTATTTATTTCTAAAACATACGCTAAATTAGGAACTTTACTATAATCAGATCTAATATTTTTCCAACCATTATCAGTCCAATCTGAATAAGATTGATATGTTGTTACATCTATTTGTTCATTTGTATTTGATAAATAGATGTAATAATCTCCATCTTCTTTATACTCCAAATTATTAACTACTAAACTTGGATTATTATATGTATTATCGGCATTATCCCATGAAAATGTAACATTACTTACATCTGTCCAATCATCTTGGATAGTAGTATCATCTGTAGCATATGTTTTCGTGTAAAAAGTTATGCTAAAAAGCATTAATAAAGCAATAATTGTTACTAATATTTTTTTCATTTTCATCATTTGATTACTCTCCTTTTATTCTATACTTTTGTATTTTAAATATTATATATCATTAGAAAAAATTATTGTCAATATTTTTTAAAATTAATCTATATTATTTATAATATGCTTAGTTCGTAAAACTTATTGAATCAATTATTATTCCATCATTTATTTCTTTTAAATAAATATTATTATCATCTATTAATAGGTAACTATTTTTTGTATCTTCTTTTGGTAATGAAATTGATCCAGAATTAACAAATATTTTTCCAGATTTTTCTTTAATAAATCCTGTATGAAAATGACCATATACTAATACATCAAAATCTTCATCTGGCGGATTATCAATATTAATTTTATGTCCATGTGTAAATATGAATTTTTTATTACTAATACCTAACCTATATATATCTTCTATTTTAAATTCTGATATCATTTGGTCGACTTCAGCATCGCAGTTTCCTCTAACTGCAATAATTATATTCTTTAAACTATTAAGAGTTTTTGCAACTTCTGCTGGGCTATATTCCTCTGTTAATGGATTACGTGGTCCATGATAATATAAATCTCCTAAAAGAATAATTTTATCTGGCTTTTCAATATCAATTCTTTCTTTCATTTTATTCATATAATAACTTGAACCATGTATATCTGATATTACTAATATTTTCATATAATACTCCTTATTTAATATATTTTAATCTGTAATTCTTTCAAATAAAGGTTCTATATTCTCTAATTTAATATTTGCTTCTGGTTTAATTAAATCCCATGTTTTTTCATTTATTTTTAAATATTCTCTTATTTTTTCACACGCCTTTGGCATAAATGGTTCAAATATATTTGAAAGGTTAGCAATAATAGTGGCACAAGTATATATTGTATTATTAAATTCTTCTATGTTCTCTTTTCTTTGAATCCATGGTTTTTGATCATCATAATATTTATTCGCTATTTCAACTAATTGCATAGCTTTATCAGAAGCCAATTTAAATTCTAATTTTTCAATATCTTCTCCTACTTCTTTATATGTCTCTTTTATTTTATTCTCTATTTCTCTATCTAATATTCCATCCGGTAGTTCTTCCATACCTTTAAATTTAAGAGTTCTATTAACTAAATTTCCGAATTTATTTAATAATTCTCCATTATTTGTTGCAATTAATGCATCAATTGTAAAGTTTGAATCCTTTTTCTCAGGTCCATTATTAATTAAATGGAATCTTAAAGGATCTGAACCATACTTTTCTGCAAGTTCAATTGCCGGTGTACCATTTCCTTTACTTTTAGAAATTTTCTCATCATTAATATTTAAGTATTCAGATGAAACTATTGTATTTACTAAATGGTAATTATCTTTCATAGCCATTAATAGTGCATTAAATATTATACTATGGAAAACAATATTGTCTTTTCCATGTACCATATATATAGTAGGGTTATATTCTTCTTTCCAGAATTCTTCCCAATTCTTACCTGTTTCTTCGCACTTTTTCATAGTTGCTGTTATATACCCTAAAACAGCTTCAATCCATACATACATTCTTTTATCTTCATATCCATCTACAGGTATATCAACACCCCAGTCTAAATCTCTTGTTACAGCTCTGTCAACTAATCCTTGTTTTAGGTATTTTGAAGTTTCATTTTTAGCATTAACTCTCCACAAAGTATTGTTTTTTTCTACATATTCTTCTATTTCTTTTTGAAATTTAGAAAGTTCTAAATATAGATTTTTATTATCCTTTAATACTGTTTTTGATCCACATTCTAAACAAATACCATCTTTCATATCTTCGATTGTTGGAACATATTGACAATTATCACATTGTTCAGCTTTTGTCTCTGTACCACATTTTGGGCATACAATTTGTAATTCTCTATCTGATAAGAATTTGTTACAATGCTCACAATATGCTTGTGGTTCTATCTTTTCATATATATAACCATTATCATACATTCTTCTAAACATCTTCATTACTGCTTGTCTATGAAATTCGGTTTCTGTTTTTGTATATAAATCATATGAAAAGTCAAAACTCTCCAATGTTTTTTTTGCTTTTTCATGATAATATTCAGCTATATCTTTAGGATTTTTCTTTTCTTTTTTTGCTCTTTCTGTTATAGGTGTGCCATGGCAATCTGTTCCAGATACAAACATAACATTATATCCTTTTACTCTAAAATATCTTGCTAAAACGTCACCTGATATTAGCCCAGCAATATGTCCTAAATGTAATACACTATTGGCATATGGCCATGCTCCTCCAATTAAAATATTTTTGCTCATATTTAAGTATCACTATCCTCTCTTTCTATATAATGCTATAACTAATTAAGCTTACTCTCTATTAATTTTGCTAAATCTTCTGCCTTTTTCTTTATATAATCCTTATCTGTTCCCTCAATCATTACTCTTACTAATGGTTCTGTTCCAGATGGTCTAATCAAAACTCTTCCGTTTCCAGAAAATTCTTCTTCTAGCTTATTGATTGCATTTTTAATTTCATCATCTTTTTCATAATCATATTTTTTATCACTAGAAACTTTAGCATTAACTAAAACTTGTGGATATATTTTTATTATTTTACAAGCTTCTGATGCAGAAATTTGTTTTTCTAATATTATTTTTGTAAACATTAAAGAAGTTAAAATTCCGTCACCTGTTGGATTATAATCAAGCATTATAATATGTCCAGACTGTTCTCCACCAAGATTATATCCATTTTCAAGCATTCTTTCTAATACATATCTATCTCCTACTTTTGTTGCTTCAAAATTAATATTATTTGCATCAGCATATTTTCTTAGTCCTAAATTACTCATTACAGTTGCAACAACTGTATCTTTTTTTAGAGTTCCTTTTTCTTTCATATAATTTGATATAACAGCTAAAAGTTTGTCTCCATCTATTTCTTCACCATTTTCATCTACTGCAAGGCATCTATCTCCATCACCGTCATATGCTATACCTAAATTACATTTATTTTCAACCACATATTTCTTTAGAACATCTAAGTGAGTTGATCCACAATTGTCATTAATATTTGTACCATTTGGTGTATTGTTCAAAATATAATGTTTAATTCCAAGTGCAGTAAATACTTTTTCTGCCACAACTGATGTAGCACCATTTGCAGTATCTATTGCTACAACAAAATTAGACATATCTAATTTTTCAAAATCTTCTTCGAAATTTTTTCTAAAGAAATAAACATATTCATCAAGTAAATCTGTTCTCACTTCTGATACACCAATCTTATCATTAACTGCTGAAAAACTTGATAATTTATCAGAATCCATTATTTCCTCAATTTCTTCTTCTAATTCGTCTGGAATTTTCATTCCTTTATTGCTAAAATATTTTACTCCATTGAATTCATATGTATTATGTGATGCAGATATAACAACACTTGCATCAGCTTTTAACTTTTTAGTTAAGTATGCAACACCTGGTGTTGGAAGTACACCTAATACTTTTACGTTTGCCCCATAACTTAAAAATCCTGCAACCATTGCACTTTCTATTAAACTACCTGAGATACGTGTATCTCTACCTATTAAAATTGTTGGTGTATGGTCTGAATGTTTTGAAAGTACATATGCACCAGCTTTTGCAACTCTGTATACTAATTCTGGTGATAATTCAGTATTAGCAATTCTTCTAATTCCATCTGTTCCAAAATATTTTCTCATAAAATTTTACCTCTTTCTTTTTATTTGTTATCTATTAATTTTAGGTGTAAAAACTCTTATATAATATGGCTGTATGTCTACTAGTATATCACAAATCCATATTATATTTCCATTATTTTGTGTTACTTTAATATTCGGAAAAGTTTTTAACATTTTCTCATTTGAAAAATGTGTATCAACAAATTTCTTCACATTAGGATTTTCATATAATTCTGTATATTTTTCTAAATATTTGTCAACACCTTTTATATCTAAATCATAATCATTTACAAGTCTTACATAAAACATTTTTAAAGCAAAACAAGTAATTAAAAAATCTAAAAATAACAAAACAATTAAAATAATAGTTGTGCTTTTAAGTATTCTTTTAGGAATCTTTTCTAGAAAGTTATCAACTTTAGGGTGAATATGAGTCACTAAATAAATTGCGAGTAATCCCCAAAATAATGAAAACCATACACACACTCTTCCGCCTATATTAAATGGTACATTCGAGTAATCCCACCATTTGATATCAAATAATAGCTCACCTACTAAGCTCACTACATATTCTATAATTGAGCCAATAATAAACCCACCTATAAATAATGTATAATTATTCTTTTTAAACCTTTGCAATCCCATTAGCATAACAACTGCTCCAATTCCATATATTGCGCAAAAAGGTCCATATATAAAGCTTTTTCTGCTTTCAATAACTCCCTTGGTTAAAAAACCAAATATTGTTTCTATTATAAATCCTATAACACTATATATTATAAAATATGCAAATATTTGTATTATTGTAAATCCAAATATTTTGAATTTCTTTTTTTCATTGTTTTTTGACTTATTTTCTTCTTTATTTACTTTTTCTAATACTTCTTCCATATTTTCTCTTTCTATTACATCTTATTTGGCATTTGCATTCCTAATAGTCCTGCTCCAGCTTTTAATACTATATTAACACAGTAAGTTAAATATACTCTCGCATTTTTTACTTTTTCGTCATCAGTAATGATTTTATTTTCATTATAAAAACTACTAAATTCTTTAGCCACATTAATTAAATATCTTGAAATTATATAAGGTTCATTTTTATCTGCGGCTTGTTTTATAAAATCTCCAAAAGAATATAATGTTTTTATTAATTTAACAGATGTATTATCTGATAAAACTGATAAATCTAGTTCATTTGCATTTGGTAATTTTTCTATTTTCTCAAGTACACTATTTGTTCTTACATACATATATTGTAAGTATGGTCCTGTTTCTCCATTGAAGTTAAGCATTGTATCCCAATCAAAAATTTCGTCTTTTATTCTACTATTATATAAATCATTAAATATGATAGCTCCAATTCCAACTTTTTTAGCTATATCTTCTTTGTTTTCTATATTAGGATTCTTTTCTTCAATAATTTTTCTTGCTCTTTCAATAGCTTCATTAAGTAATGATTCAAGTTTAATAATATTACCTTCTCTTGTAGACATTTTACCTTCTTTTAATAATACCATTCCAAAAGGCACATGTATTAAATTGTCTGTATATTTTTTATCAAGTCCTAATAGTTTAGCAACTTTAAATACTTGCTTAAAATGTAGTATTTGTTCATATGAAGTTACATAAATTGCTTTATCAAAATCATATGTTCTTGCTCTATACATTATTGCAGCAAGATCACGAGTAGCATAAGTTGTAGAACCATTAGTTTTTTCTATAATACATGGTGGCATGTCATCTTCATCTAAGTTTATAACTCTTGCTCCTTCAGATTCTATTAATTTTCCACTTTTATTAAGTATATCTATTATTTCTGGCATTTTATCTGAATAAAATGCTTCTCCATTTAATGAATCAAATTTAACATCTAATAAATCATATACTCTTTGAAATTCTTTCAAACTTAAACTCTTGAACTTTTCCCACAATTCTTTACAATAAGGATCTCCATCTTCTAGTTTTTTAAAATTATTTCTACATTCCTCTAAAACTTTTTCATCTTTATTACATAATTCATTTATTCTAATATATATCTTTGTAAGTTCATCAATAGGATTATCTTCTATATTATATTCTTTTCCCCATCTCTTATATCCTTCAATTAATTTTCCAAATTGAGTTCCATAATCTCCTAAATGGTTAATTCCTGTTACATTGTATCCTAGATATTTATATATTTTATATAAAGCACTACCTATTACTGTAGATCTTAAATGTCCAATGTGAAAAGGTTTAGCAATATTAGGTGATGAATAATCTATTACAATATTTTCATTTTCACCTATTTTAGAACTACCATATTGTTCTTTTTTATCTGAAATTTCTTGAAATAAAGCCTTTGTAATAGCTGCTGGATTTATATAAAAGTTTAGGTATCCACTAACAACTTCTATTTTTGAAATAATTTCATCAGTAAGAGTTATTTTTTCCTTTAAATCTTCTGCTATCATTTGAGGAGATTTCTTTAATACCTTTGCTAATTTAAAACAAGGTAATGAATAATCTCCCATTTCTTTATTTGATGGTATCTCTATATATGATTCAATTTCTTCAATATTTGTTACTTTTATTAATTCTTTTGCTATTATATCCTTAAAGTCTATCATATTTAACAATCCTTTCTACTATTTAGTCTCCCAAATTAATTCCTATATATCTTGCAGTTTTTACAAGTTCATCATCCATTTTAATTCTTCTTATATTGCTTTCCTCTGTATTTCCAGATACAGCACCAATTTTTTTGTTATTACCAACAACTTCTTCTAAAGGAACATAGTTTAATTTTCCATCTTTAATAACTGTTAGCACATTAAATTTACCTTCTAATGCAAGTTCCATTGCTTTAGAACCATATTTTGTTGATAAAACTCTATCGTATGCTGTTGGAGATCCACCTCTTTGCATATATCCAAGAACTGTACATCTTGCTTCTAAACCTGTAAGTTCTTCCAATTGTTTTGCAACAACTTCTCCTATACCTCCAAGTTTTATATTGTCAACACCTGCACCATTGTTTCTAACATTTTTAACTTGAATATCTCCTCCGATTGGTTTTGCGCCTTCTGAAACTACAACAATACTAAATGATTTTCCTCTGTTTTTTCTATTTATAATTTTTCTAGCAGCACTATGTATGTCAAATGGTATTTCTGGTATCAAAGCAACATCTGCCCCACCAGCTATAGCTGATTCTAAGGCAATCCATCCTGCGTATCTTCCCATTACTTCAAGTACCATAATTCTATGATGTGTTTCGCCTGTTGAATGAAGTCTATCTATTGCATCTGCTGCAACAGATACTGCAGTATTATATCCAAATGTAATTTCTGTACATGCTACGTCATTATCTATTGTTTTAGGAACACCTATTACATTTATTCCTTTCAAAGATAAATCTCTTGCTGATTTTTGTGTAGCATCTCCTCCTAATGTAAATAAACAATCTATCTCATCATTCTTTATATTTTCTACACATTTGTCAGATAAATCTTTATATACTGTTTCTCCATTTTCTTCTACTGGATAATTAAATACATTAGCATTAGTAGAAGAACCTATTATAGAGCCACCTTTTGGTAAAATACCAACAGCATTATCTTTTGAACTTGTTCCTAATCTTATAATATCATTTTTTAATAAACCTCTATATCCATCTACAAATCCATAACATTCAATTCCTTTGTTTTCAGCAGTTTTTATTATTGCACGAATAACTGCATTAAATCCTGAAACGTCTCCTCCATTAGCAAGTATAGCAACTTTTTTTAACATACATATCTTCCTTTCTTTTGTTAAATTTATACATATAATATTATATCAGTAAATAAAAAAATTACAACATTTTTGTTGTAACTTTTATTGAAATTAATTGATTTTTAACCAATTTTAAGGCTTTTTTACTGTTTTATTCTCTTTTTAATTAATCCTGACTTTTTTTATTCATTATATGAATATCTTCAATATCCGCTTCTAATTCTCTTGTTATAATGTTTTGAATTTGTGCTATTTTATCCTTTTTAGGTTCATTTCCCTTTACTATAACATTTATGCTATCATTATTTACAAAGATAACTAAATCATCTATCCCTTTTGTTTTTATTAAATTTTCAGAAATCATTATTCCATTTTGAAGTTCTGTTAATTTAGTAATTTCAGCTTGAGCAGTTTTTTTCTGTGCTTCACTTACATTAGTATTATTTAAAATCTTTTGATATGCTTCTATTGTTTGTGAATACATTGTATTTCTTTCTAATCTTGAATTTATAAAATAATCATCACTGCTTTCTGCTATATTATTTGATACTACATCATCTGCTAAATTATTTTCTTCTATAATATTACTATATTTACTATTATTAGTAGTATTATTGATTTCATTTATACTTTCTACATCTTCGTCAATAGTATTTACACTAGATACATTAGCACTAACTAGTTTAGCATCACCTATACTTGCCATTTCTTCTGAATCTAATAAAGCACTTGATTCTACTGTCTTATCTAAACTTGAATTAGTTGAATAACTTAAATATCCTGCTGTTATTATCATAAGGCCAATTACAAAAATAACTATTTGATTTTTCTTTAAACTCATACGTATCTTATTCATAATTTCCTCCTATAAAAAAATTTATAAAATTAATATATGATACTTATATGTACTTAATTCTGCGTCATTTTAAACACCTGAATTCTATGTGTTGGTAATCCAGTTACCGCTTCTACTGCCTGTATAATATTATTTTTTATTTCACTACTATCTGCCCCTTCTGCTGTTATTATGGCTCCTTCAATTTCTGGACTAATTGTCTTTTGAGTAATAAGTGATTTGTTTCCATCATTTTCTTCATAAATAATTTCTTTTTTTACATCTGTTTGCGAAACTTTTCTTGTACCTCCTTCACTATCTGTTTCTTCAGTATTTTGTTCTGTACTTTCTTCATTATATACTGGTATTGTTGTACTTGTACTTGCATAAGTTATCATTACTTTTACTTTTCCCACACCATTTATATTTGATAGAATGTCTTCAAGTTTATTCTCTATATCATCATATGAATTACTATCTTCTATATTATTAACTACATTAGTATTAGCTAATTTTTTATTTTGATCATTTGTTTGCACATTGTTTTTTGTATCTTTATTATCATTCCATATAAAATTAATTATTATAATTGTTATAACTAATATAACAAGAAATACTGCTAAATTCTCTATTTTCTTTTTATTACTTATTTGAGTATCTAAATTAACTTCTTCTTTATTACCATTAAAAGCTTTCTTTATTTTATTTAATTGTTCTTTAAACATAATTTAAAATTGTATGATTAAATAATCATACTCTCCTTTCTTTAGTTAATTGTTATATTATTTTTATTAACTTCATATGTATCACTTATATATTCCTTTAAATTTCTTATTTCAACATTAGACAACTTAAATATTAGTTCATTGTTTTTATTTTCTTTTATTTCATTATTAGTATCAGAATTAGAATTTTTATTATTTAAATCAATATTTACTTTATCAACTTTATCAACAGAATTTATATTAACATCTTTACTAGTATCATCACTATTTTTATTATCATCATTTGTAACTTCATTATTATCTTCTTTTTTATCTTTTTCTAATATCAAATCTATACTATCTATTGTGTAAGATTCGTTATCAGAAACGTCTATATTAATACTATTTACTATATATCCTTTAGATTTAAGTTTTGCCTTAAGATCATCTTCTAAACCTGATATGTATATATTCATTATATTTTTTTCATTATTACTTTCAAATGTGTTATGTGTATTTATATTATCTTTAGATTCTTCTATATATGTATCTAAATCTAGCTCATCAGATAGTTTTATTTTATTACCTGTAAAACTATTAATTACAGGAGAAACAATAGTAAAGAGAATATATACTCCAATAACCATTTTAATATATTTTTTACTATTTCCTTCTGGAAGTATCATTTCAATAATTGTTCCAATTACCACAGCAACTATTATTGAACCTGCCCAATTACTAATCCATTCAATCATTTTTATCCTTTCTATATTATCTATACATCATTCCACTATTTGATATTTTTATAATTAATGTTGTTCCAATAATAAACATTACAGAAATACTACACATTATTCCTAAAAGTATTTTAAATGTATCTCCTATTTGATCTAATAGTTTTGTTATTTTTTCGTCTGCTATTGGTTGACAAACTGCAGAAGTAAGATAATACACTCCCATTAGAATTGCAAGCTTTATAATTGGTATTATAGCAATTCCTATTAATACGATTATTCCAACTATACCTGTAGCATTTTTAAGTATTGAACTACATCCTATAACAGTATCTACTGCATCTCCTAGAATTTTGCCTACTACTGGTATAAAACTACTTACTGCCGCTTTTGCAGTTTTAGCTGTTATTCCGTCAACATTACTACTAAGTGTTCCTTCTATAGATACAAGTCCAACAAATATTGTTAAAATAATTCCAAGAATCCATATACTACTTGATTTAAAAAAATTTGATAATTTATTTATCTGAATCTTATCCGATATATTTGATACAATCCCTAAGGATGTAGATATTAGTACAATAGGAATTATAATTCCTACTATAAAATTACCTGCAAAAGTTATTAAAAACAATAAAAGAGGCTGTATTAAATTTGCACTTACTATACTTCCTGTAGTTATCATAAGTGTTATTAGGATTGGAATTAACATATTCATAAATTCAACTAGATTTTGTATTGCATTTTTTACTATATCTATTATTTGGACAAAATTTGTCATAATTAGTGTAACTATAAGTATGTATTGTACATAATAGATAATTTGTGAAATTCCTTTGTTTTCTAATCCTTCAGAAATTGCTCTTAAAATACTGTGAATAACAATTATGACTAATATACTTCCTAGTACACTTATTGCATCAAATACTTCTCCTCCAACAGAATTAATAATACTTTTAAAAATGTTTTCATTATCTATATTACCTGTAATAGCTGAGGAGAATAGTTCACCTATGTTTATATCTTCATATACATTTTCTGTATAAACATCTGCTTCTTGTATAAAATCATCAATATTTAAATTTTCTTGTTGAGCTTTTATTATTTCGTCTTCGCTAATAGTATTTTCTAAATTTTCTGTAGCTATTGCTTTATTAGTCATAACAAGAAAAACAGCTATAAAAATAGTATTAAATAGTATTAACTTTTTTTTATGTTTTCTTAAATATTTTATCATTTGAATACCTTTCAAAAATTTATGGTAATACTTCTACTATAGTTTCAAGCAAACTCGATATAATTGGTATAGACATTGATACAATTATTATTTTTCCACCCATATCTACTTTATTTGCTATTGCATTTTCTCCTGTATCTTTACATATGCTTACTGCAAATTCTGTTAAAAAAGCAATACCTGTTATTTTTATTAATAATTTTAAAAATTCGTTATTAATTGATGTTTTATTTGATAGTGACTCTAATAAGTTTATAATTTCAGAAAGTTTGTCCATTACTAAAAATAAAATAATAGCTCCTGCTAATAAAGAAATATATAACGTAAATTCTGGTTTATATTGTCTTACTATAACAATTATTATTACAGCAATTAATCCAATTCCTATAATCTTAATAATATCCATTTATATGTATTATCCTTTCCTTTTTAGTTATAATCCAAACATAGTTCTTACTGAATCAAACAATGTGCTTATTTCTTTTATAACTAAAGTAAGTACAATAACAAGTCCTGCAAGTGTTGTCATCATAGCTTGATCTTCTCTTCCGGCTCTTACTAAAACTTGATGAAGAACCGCAACTAAAATACCAATGGCTGCTATTTTAAATAATAAATCAATTTCCATATTTAAATATCCTTTCTATTAAACTAATATAATCGCAATAGCTAACCCTAATACTCCACCAAGTGTTTTATATAATTTTTCATTTTTTTCCTTTTCTTTTTCTGCAATTTCTATTTGAGTATTTAGAAAATCTTGTACTAATTTAATTTCACTTATTTGTCCTTCTATATCTGTTTTTCCAAGCATTCTTCCTAATTTATTTAGTACTAATATATCTTCTTTTACTAAATTATTGCTTTGTTCTTCTAAAGCTTCTTTCCATGCCTCTCCTGCTGTTTTTTCATTCATTTTTTTTGATGCTTTTATAAATATTTTTCCAATATTACCATTTATATTGTTTCCAATTTCAATAAAAGTTTCTGGAATTGCTTCATATGTAAATCTAATTTTAGTTAAAAACATATTAAGCCCGTTCTTCATATCTTTTAATTCTTCAACTCTATCTGAATATTTTTTTGCAATTATTTTTCCTGAATTTAAACAAACTAAAAATATTAATAATAATACAAATACCTTAATAAACATCATGATTATAATCTCTCCCCTAATTTAATATTTACTATATAAAAGCTTTAAGCTTCTATCTTTTTCTATTAAAATGATTTTTTCTATAACTTTTATCTCATATAATTTTTTTAATATTGGATTTAAAATAATATCATTTAAGGTACTTCCGTGAGCTGTAAATATTCCTTTTATTCCAGAACACACAGCATAATTTATTGCTAAAACATCTTCTGCAGTTCCTATTTCATCAGCAACAATTACATTTGGATTCATGGATCGTATAAGCATTTTCATTCCTATATCTTTTGATACATTATCTAATATGTCTGTTCTTTTTCCTAAATCATTTTGAGGTATACCTTTATACATTGCAGCAATTTCTCCTCTTTCATCAACCACTCCAACATTAATTCCTTTAAACCCAATTTCTTCTATTCCATCACTTATATTTCTTACACAATCTCGTAATAGTGTAGTTTTACCTCTTCCAGGTGGAGATAATATTATTGAATTAAATACTGTATTTTCTTTAATATTTAGTATGTATTTAAGTATTTTATTACTGCATCCTATTATTTCTTTTGCAATTCTAAAATTTAAACTATATATATGTGATATATTAATTACTTGTCCTTCTTTAAAAACAATGCTACCTGTGATTCCGACTCTATGTCCACCCTTTATTGTTATATATCCGTTGCAAATTTGATTTTGATATGTATAAATTGAGTTATCACATATTTTTTGAAGAATTTCTAAAATTTCTTTTGATGAAACTATATAATTTAAGATATATTCTACTTGTCCTATTTTTAATAAAATTTCTCTATCTACTCTAATTCTAATTTCTTCTAATAAATTAAAATCATCACTAAATTCTTGGATACATTGTTTAATACCATATGGAAAATAGTTAATAACTTCAGCTAACTTATCCATTTTATTTTCTCCTTTTTCTTTGTCTTTTGAATTTATCTATATCTTTATAAAAAATAAAAATACAACATATATTAAATATATATGCTGTATTTTATTTTTTAGAACTATATTTATTATAATTTTTTAATTATTATAATTAATTTTTATTTTAGTTTATAAAGCTTTGTGCATCTGTCATCATATTGCTCATTGTACTACTATTAGATACAGTATTTGTAGTTGTTGTATTTGCATTATTAGTTGTATTTCCTGAATTAGTAGTTGTACTTGCAGGAGAAATATATACAGTAGTTATTTTTCCTGAAGTAGAATCTTTACCAAATGATATATTATACATTGATGCATCTATGATTGCTGCTTTTACTTGACTTAGATATGTAGAATCTGTATAATTTTGATTTATTTCTGATGAGTTAACAGTTGTGTTTCCTGTTGTAGGTAATACTTGTATTTTATTGTTATTATCTGTTTCTACTAAATTATGATTTACTATTGTATCAATTAATGTTTTAACTCTTGAACCTGTTACATTTCCTTCATATGCTGTAAATTCACTATTATATGCTGTAGCGGCTTCTTGCCCCATGTTAGAGTTTGTTACAGCATTTTCTGCTTGAGATTGTATTATTGCTGAAATAGCAGGGGTTAAAGTCCACATAAATACTGGATTTATTGCTTCTGTTGGATATCCTATTTGTGTCATATGTTGTGCATTAATTTGTGACAAACTTTGTGCATATTGCATTAAGAATGGTAAGTTTTCATTTGCTGAATGATTATTTAAAACGTATGCATATGTATCATCTATTCCATCAATTGTAACTTCATTTCCAAATGTTAGATTCTTTTCTAAAGTATATGTCATTTTAGCAGTTTCTGGTTCTTGAACATTTAATGTGATTTTTTCAGATGGAGTATCTGTATTTAATTTAGCATATTCCATATTAATAGTAATATAATTAATTCCATTATATGTTACATTCATTGTATAAGATGTGCTCGCTTCATCAGCTTGAGTTTTTGAAACCTCAAATAAAACTTTTTCTGGTTCTTCCTCTTCAGTTGGATTAGATATAATTTCAGTTGTTTCACCAGTAGTAGCTGTATATGTATTTGGTGTGCTACTTGTATAATTGTTTAAATTATTATTTGAATTATAACTTGAGTTATAATCTGTATTGTAATCTGTATTATAGTTTGTATTATTTGTATTTGAACTTGTTATATCATCTGCTTCTGTAACTTCTAAAGCTAATTTTGATGTTGATCTTTTATTTTCTGTTACTTGTATTCTTAAATTTCCACCAGTAATTGTTTTTGAATCTATATCATTTTTTAATTCTAAAACATTCTCTGAAGTAAGTTGAGTTGTTTGATTTGTTGTTCCACTTACTGATGAATAAGTTTGAACTAAGTTAAGGTCTGTTGACATTTCACTATATATAGAATTTAATTTATCAATCATTCTTTGGTCTTCGCTTAGCCTTTGTAAAGTTTGTGATAGAATATCTTTTACTTCTTGAAGAGTAAGATTTAGTTCATAACTAACTGTTCCATCTTCATTTTCTATTTTTGTAAATTTATCTTCTGAAATTCCTTCATACATTGGTGTAATATATGTTTCTTTAATATGAGTTTTTTCATCATCTGTTAAGTTTAATGATTCTATATCAGGTATTTCTATTTTATTAGGAACTCCTGATATATTTGTTGCACCTAAAGCTTGAAGTAATGCTGGTATATTGTTATTATCTACTGCTACAAAATTTGATTCAGAAATATTATTTACTAATATTCCATATCTGTCACCATCTTGTCTAAATGTGAATGGTAAATTAACAGAATCTGTATAATTTACTTTGAAGTTTTCTTCAATTTTTTTGTTTGTTTTATCAACTTTACCATTAAATGTTATGTTTGTATTATTTGCTGTTTGTATTGCTGATTGAAGTTCTTGAGGTATATTTGTTGTTGCTGAGTCAGCTAAAATTTCAACATTAGCTGAAATTTTACCATTACTTTCATATGGTTTTATGTCTTTTCTTGTTTCGTAATCAGTTAATAATTTTGGTATAAATTCATTTTCTTCTAAAACTTGTGATGTATATTTTGCAAATAATTCTTTATCTGACTTAAATATGTCTGTTCCTAAGAATAAATATGCAAAAACACCTGCTACAATAAGTAATACAACTAATATTGATATTACTACAATTAATAATGTTTTTTTCTTCATTATTTTTCCCCCTTGTTATATTTTATATAATTTATTTATTATAATATTAATATCAAATTAAAAAGCAGAATATATATAGATGCTATATAAACTCTGCTTTTACTAATATATATTATCATTTAATTTATCTTTTGATTATTTATTAAATTATTCTTCCCAATTATGATATACATTCATTACATCATCTAAATCCTCAAGATTATCAATTAATCTTTGCATTTTTTCTCCATCTTTTTCATCTAATTTAACATATGTAGATGGAACCATTTGAATTTCAGCTTCTAAGAATTCTATACCTTTTCCTTCTAATGCTTCCCTTACATCTGAAAAAGATTCTGGTGTTGTTGTTATTTCATAACACTCATCCGTTGCTTCAAAATCCTCTGCTCCACTTTCCAAAGCAAGCATCATCATATCATCTTCAGATAAATTTGTTGACTCTCTTTCTATAACAATTACACCTTTTTTAGAGAACATATATGATACGCAACCTGATGTTCCTAAATTTCCTCCTGCTCTATCAAAAGCATGTCTTACATCTGCAGCTGTTCTGTTTTTATTATCTGTACTTGCTTCAACTATAACAGCTACACCATTTATTCCATATCCTTCATAAGTTATTTCCTCATAGTTTTCACTGTTATTTGCTCCTGATGCTTTTTTTATTGCATTATTTATTGTATCATTAGGCATATTATTTGCCTTACATTTTGCTATTACATCTTTTAGTTTAGAATTACCGGCCGGATCAGGACCACCTTGCTTAACTGCTATTAATAATTCTCTACCTAATTTTGTAAATATTTTTCCCCTTGCAGCATCTGCTTTACCCTTTTTTGCTTGAATATTATGCCATTTTGAATGTCCTGACATGGTTAAATTCCTCCTTCTTTATTTTATATTTTAAAATTTATTAGTTAAATTTTTGCATAAAATTATAACTTTTGATATTTTATCACATTTTTTTTATTTTGTGTAGTATTTTTTATAAATATATTTTTATCTAAAAAAATACTTTGATTTTATATTATTTTGTTATAATAAATATAGTGGAGGAAACAGCATCAAATGATAACCATCTCCCCCACCTTCTGGATTTAAATCATGAGCAAAACTGCAATCAAGTTGTTAAAACCATGTAAAGCAATCGTTACCCATATGTCCTGTGTTTTGTAATATCGATACCCATAATAGAATGACCTTATTGCATACATCCAAATATGCAATAGAGGACTTGTATCGCCAAACACATGAAATGCAGAAAACACAATACTCGAAATCAAAATGTAGAGCACTTCATTTTTTATAAACTTATATGGTATAAATCTGAAGATATACTCTTCAATGAAAGGTCCTACAATAAGTAACATCATAATAACAGATGTTATTGCAGAACTTTGAGCTGTACTTTCTACACTTGTCTGATTGTTTGGTTCTCCAAAGAATCCAGTCATTATTGTCGAAACAATAATTGAAAGTATCCATACAGGGATAAATTTACAAATCTCTTTTAAGATCTTTTTAATCTCTCCCTTTAGTCTAAGTAGCAAATTACCGCTCTTCTTTTCTCGGCAAATAGTAAGGTCCATAAGCAACCCACTTGCGAATGTTATCGCCATAAAAATAAAGATAATCATCCAGATGGTTGAAGGAACAAATATCTCAGCCGACAGCAGAATCGCAAAAGCTACAAACGACACATAAAAACTTATTGCCAATATTTTCCGCATTTTGATTGCATTAGTCATTTTCATGTAAATCCATCCTTTCCTTTGCTTGACTAAACAATTGTTACTGTCATTTAAGAATCTGCTATTGCTAGCAAGATGCTTATCTGCATGTTTAAATTATACCACTATTCCTGTTTTATGTAAAGTTCTTATATGCTTTATATAATAATTACCATTATTATTTTATATTTTCGTATACCGGTATTATAAAATTTAAATTTGAATCTATTGTCTGTGAAGCATTATAAATTGCTCTCATATTTATAGCTTCAGATTCTGGAGCTAATAAATTTTGCATATATTGATTAGTATATAATTCCCCATCAATGTTAATAACATCAAATTTTTGTAAATATAAAGTATTTTGCCCTACATCAATATATCCATTTTTAACGAAATCTACTCCTCCTATTAACGCTTTTTCTATACTATTCCATCCTTGTTCGTATGCATACTTAGCAGCATTTTCTATAATTTCACTACTTGAATTTCCTGTTGCATTTATATTAAAAGGATTATATACAATTATACCATTATATTCGTATCCTCTTGAAAGAGTTGTACCATCTCTTCCTTGTTCTTGTATGAGTCTCGATGTAATAAAATATGGATCTACATTAGCATTTTTACCCGCTTCAATTAATGCTTTAGCAATACTTTCTCCTTCCAAAAACGAACCTTCTGTAAGATACATTATTCCATTAATTGTTTGAGCTCCCTCTGTATATTTTAATTCTAAAAACTGGAATATATTTTCTTCATTTAATATATTACGTGGATCCATTTTATTTTCAGTTGCTTTATCAGACGCACATACCCATGTCCCATTATCATATCTTTTATCTTTATCAATATCACATCTCCAATCATCTGGATAATCAGATGAATCTGGAATTAGATTTAATGGACTTATTCTATAATCAGAATGTCCTTCATTTTTTATCACTTCATTCCAATCTAACCTAGTATATAGCAGCGTAAAAGTCCAATTTGGATGATTTTTCTTTAATTTGTCAATTAGTTCTTTATATCCAGGATATTTATTTTCATTTAGATTAGATCCATCATATATTTCATATTTTTGTTTACTACTTTCAGCAATATTTATTAAAATAGATGTAGTCAATATTGTTACTATTAATATAATTCCTAAAACAATTTTAATTTTATTAGGTACATTTTTTATTTTTTCTTTTACTATTTTTATAAAATTATTAATTGATTCTTTTATTTCTTCTATTTTATCTCTTCTCATATTAGAAACATATCACTTTCCTTCATTTGTGTTTTAATTAATTAGTATATAATAAAGAAGATTTAAAAAAGCAATTTAAACCTTCTTTAAAATTTAGTTTTTAACTTATATTATCTTAAATTCTCTTTCCATTAGCTATTGGCTTTAAATCTCGTATTTTAACATCAGGCAAATCTATATCTGGTATTTCATTTTGAGATATATTTTCAAATTCATTAAAATAATCTAATAATTGTTTATCATAAGTGTTTTTTAATTTATTTATAATATTTTCTTCTGTAGAAGTAAATAATTCTGAATATGTAATATATTTTTTGTCAATACCATATTTTGCTATTTTAGCAAGTAATTCCATCATATAATTGTCTTCTTTAGAATGACAGTATATATCAATACTTTTACTAACGCTTACAACTTTATCTGCTACTTCTTTTGTTTTAAAACCTATTTCGTTATCATATATATGAATATCATTTATTATATTTTTTATATCATCATATTGGATATTTTTAGTCCAAGCAATTCCTGTTAGTATAACTCCATCCAGCCTATCTGCACATAGTTTTGGTCTATCATTATCCACAATACTATATTTTTTAAAATTAATAATATCATCAATATTAATATTATCTTCTTTTAAGCATTTTAATAAATATTTATCTTTTTTTATTATATCTTCTGTGTATTCTTCTGTACTTTCTTGTTTTTTATAATCTTTATTCATATAATCTATTACATGTGAAAAGCAAGGTGTAGAGATATCATGAAATAGCCCAGCAAGAGTTGCTTTTTTATCTTTAGTGCATTTCCATGTTAGTAAAGCAACTGTTAAAGAATGATCAAATCTAGTAATATGTTCTTTAAAATTATATATGTTTTTTGATGCATAATCCATTCCACAAAAATACCCTATTTTTTCTAATCTTTTTAAGGACGGAGCTTCTAAATATTTTTCTAAAAACTCAGGCTTTTCTTCACATTTTAATTCATTTAAATAAAATTTTAATAAATTTTCTTTCATACATTTTCCTACTTTTATTAATTTTTAATTATCTAAAATTTATATTTTTATTTTTATATTATCCTAACTTATTTTATAAAAACTATTTATTTTAATTTCATTAATTAAACTCATTTAACTTATACAATTCTTTTAAAGGTATATTGTTTTTACTTGCTACTTCTTTTAAACTTTCATATTCTGGATATATATATGTTTCTCCATTGTATTTAACTTTTTTAGCTTTAATTTCTCCAAATTTTGTTTTTACTTCTATCTTTTCTCTTTTAAGTTCTGTTCTATATTCAGATCTATATCTAATACCAATTGTTGTTGTTTCTCTGAATATTATTTTTTGTAAATTAAGTATATCTTCCTTTCTACAAGCAACTGTCATTATATATGCTGGTCTATTCTTTTTCATAAAAATTGGAGTAAAGAATACATCTAATGCACCATTTTTAAATAAAAGCTCTTCTGTATGTCCTAAAATTTCACCACTGCAATCATCTATATTGGTTTCCATTACAATAAAGTTTTTACAAGGATCTTCCATATCACCTAAATATACTTTTAATACATTTGGAATACTAAGATCTTTATATCCTGCACCCCAACCAACCTTTTTTGTTACCATTGCTGGAAGCATAGTAAAATCTTCTGCAAGTTCAGCTATAATTGCTGCACCTGTTGGAGTAACAAGTTCTGTATCTACTTCAATTTGTCTAAATTTAACATTTGAAGAAGCAAATATTTCTGTCGTAGCAGGTACTGGAACTGCCATAGTTCCATGCGCACACTCTATAAATCCATATCCATCATTAACAATACTAGATATAATTTTGTCCGGATTTATTTTATTTATCAATATAGCGGTTCCAACAATATCAACTATTGAGTCAATTGCACCAACTTCATGGAAATGAACTTCCTCTAATGGTTTGTTATGTACTTTAGATTCTGCCTTTGCAACTCTTAAAAATATTCTTTTAGCTAAATCTTTAGATTTTTCATCTATTGAACTTTCGTCTATTATCTCATTTACATCATTTAAATTTCTATGTGCATGGTGGTGATGAGCATGATTATGTTCATGTTCATGAATATTTTCATTATCTTGATGTTCATGCTCATGATGGTGATTACACTCTTCATCTAATATAACATCTACATATTTACCTGTAATTCCATTTTTCACTTTACTTGATATCTCTATTTTATATCCATCTATATTTAATTTCTTTAATTCATTTAATAAGAAATTATCATCTCCTATAATTTCTAATAGCGCTCCAAGAGTCATATTCCCACTAATACCACTTGAACAATCAAAATATAATGTTTTCATAACTCCTCCTTAAACATATCTTAATTAAAAAACATTTTATAGTTTTGTAGTTTATTGTATATCACTTAAAGTTTGCTCCAAGTCAATATTTTTTATAAATTTAATATGCATTTTATTATATCATAAAAAAAGGATTATTTTATATAATATTAAATAAAATAATCCTGCTTTATCAAATCTTATTCTTCTTTCCAAACCTCACTTACGAACTTCCAAGTCTTACCATTATCTTTTGAAATGTATTTAGCTCTTGTCTTTCCTCCATTGTATCCTCCTTCATATCCACCAGAAACAAGTACTGTCAATGTTCCATCACTTTCTCTTGTTGGTAAATAATAATAGTCGTAACAATTATCCCATTCCTCTCCTTCTGGATCTGATAATGTAAATTCTCCTTCTGGAAAATCAATTACTTCAAATGTCTTGCCTGAATCATGAGTTATTAATAAATCAGAACTTGCACAATAAATACTATCTGCTCTTTCTAAAAAACCTAATCCATTTTCAAAAAATTCTATTTTACTTGTTGGTGGTAAATCAATTTCATTAATTTCTGTATATTTTGTACCATTATCTGTAATTTTCCCAATAGACCATAATTCAACTCCTGTTGCATATGACTTTACATCTACTATATAAATTTCATCTTTATTTATTTCTTTTTTATATACATAATCATCATCTGATTTATCTAATTTGCTTTTAGCTATATCTCTTTCTAATTCTTCTTCATATGCTTTATTTTCTAATTCTATAACTTCATTAAATAGCTTTTGCGTATCTATATTTTTTTCTCTTACTTTCCATTTTGATATATTAAATTCTTGCCATTTTACTTCTTTTGAATCTATTCCAAGATTTAATACTTTTCTTGTTATTTCTAGTCTATCTGATGAACTAATATTATTATCTTCTAATTTTTCTTCTAAAATCCCAAAACTATCTTCACTTGCAATTTCTGATATGTATTCATAATCAATAGATCTATCGCTATTTGTGTTACTTATATTGTAATTTATTATTATCTTTTCAATATTCATATAATTAATTATACAATAAATACAAATCCAAATAATGCCACTCCATTTTAGGAAATCAAATTTCTCATTAAATATGTATATTACTATTGGTATAAACGTTAATAGTTCAGTTATTAGTATAATATATACAAACATTCTTAAATAAGTCAAACCAAATTCCATTTGATACATATACATTCTATACATTGATGATAAAGCAATTATAACTGTAAAAATTACTAAAAATAAATTTAATATCTTAATACTCTTTTCTTTGTTTTCATTAAATTTATTTGATAATAGTATAACTACAAAGTTTATTAATGAAACAATCATAAGTTGAAAAAATCCTGTTCTTGCATAATTTGCATAACTAAATTCTGCAGTATTTATTTTCGCAAATAATGACTCTACTTGGATAAAACAGAAAACTAAATACACTATGTTTAATGCAATTAAAAGTAGCTTTATTGTAAATGCGTATTTATTATTACTATTTTTTATTTCTTTTGTTTCAATATTATAGTTTTGCTTTAATTTCAAAATAAAACTTAAAAATAAAAAATATGCAATTATAACAAGTGCGATTCTTATAATCATACTAAATGTACTACTTATATTTATATAATTAAAAATACTTCCTATGTTTTCAAAAATATTAGCAAAAATACTATCTGCTGAAACAAGTAATAATATAACTATTCCTACAACTGCAAATACTATCAATAACGAGATTGCTACCTTTTTAATATTATCTTTATTTAGCTTTTCATTTGTTTTTATATGTTGTTTTGCTTCTTTTTTTGTATATTCTACTCCATCATGAAATCCTGTAATTGTTGATTTTAATAATTCAATCGAATTTAAAAAATAGTTTTTTAAATAATTTTTAGGATTAATTACTATTCCATACATAAGTAAATTTAATAAAATTATAATTAGAATATTAAGTATATAAAATATTCTATTTGCAAATATAAAATATGTACTACTCAATAATATAATTGGAATTATTAGAATAAATCCATTTTTATTCTTTATTTTTTTATTTTTCTTTAAAATATAATATATTATTACATTTCCTATAACAGAAAATAATAACATAGAAATTCCTATTTCTTTACCATAAAACAAAATAGATTGAAATATGGCAAGAAAAATACTACTTATAATTTCCATAATAATATTTCTCCTTGTTTTTATTTTTCATAATCTAATATGTCCCCTGGCTTACAGTCTAAAACCTCACATAATTTTTCTAAAGTTGAAAATCTTATTGCCTTTGCCTTATTTGTTTTTAATATTGAAAGATTAGCAGGAGTTATTCCTATTTTTTCCGCAAGTTCTCCAGATGACATTTTCCTTTTTGCAAGCATTACATCTACATTTACAATAATTGACACTTTATCTCCTTCTCCTTTCTATATTAAATAGTAAAATCATTTTCTTCCTTATACTCAATAGCTTTTATATATATACAATTTAAAATCTTAATACCAATTCCAAATATTAAAAAGCTAACTGAAAATACTAAAATTAAAATCTTTAATAAAAATTCACTTAAAATATCTATTGAATTAAAGTATTTCAAAAAGATACTAATTCCTATAAAAATAATAAAATATAAACTTCCTATAATTATTGACATTATCCAAATTTTATTTAAATATTTAGAATTATCTTTTTCAAATAGCTTATTCTCTTTTAAATTCTTAAATATCTTAATAAATTGATAAATAATAAATAATGCAACAATTCCAGTAAGCAAAACAACAAATCCTATTAATCCTTCTAAAATTATTCTAAATATAAAATTTTCTCTAACTGAAAAACTGTTAAATTCAAAAAATAATGAAGTACATGTAATTCCAAATACTATAATATCTAATAATACAATTATCCAAAATAAAATTTTTAGTCCATTCTCTACTTTTGCCGAAAGACTTTTCTCTCCTAATATTTTCATTAAATCTTCCTCCTAAAAATTGTAATTACTTCCTTTATTGCCTATTAGTATATAGCTATATTTCTTGATTGTCAATATTTTTTTATTGTTTTTCGATATTTTTTTAAAAAGCAAAAATAGAAATGATTTAATCACTTCTATTTTTACAATTGGGGACGGGCTTGTTTTGATAAAATACTCTTTGCTCCGTCCACATCAATATTATTGATCTACATTAATAAGTTCATAATCTCTTGTTCCAAAACCTAAATCTGCAGCTGCTTCTATTATATGAACGCCATTTTGTCTTTCTACTCTTTCAACAAAATGATCTCTACCTGGATCATCAGAGTTATATACTAAATCAATGCAAGCTTGATCTATTGCAATTGGATCTATGCTTGCTAAGACACCTATATCTTTCATACAAGGATCTTCTGCAATTGCACAACAATCACAATCCACCGATAAATTACACATAACATTAATAAATACAATATTTTTACCAAAATAATTAACAACACTTGAGGCGGCATCAGCCATTGATTCTAAGAATTTATTTTGTTCTGGTAAGTTATCCCATATTGTATATTGATCTTTAGACTTTCCTGCTGAATGAATCCATGCTTTTCCATATGATGAAGCACAACCTATTGATAATTGTTTTAATGCTCCTCCATATCCTCCCATTGGGTGCCCTTTAAAATGTGATAAAACAAGCATTGAATCATATTTTTCAATATCTTTTCCCACGAAATTTTCTTTTAATATTTTTCCATTTGGTATTTTTAACTCTAAATCTGGTCCTTCGGCATCCATAATATCTACATCAAAATATTTAGTCCACCCATGACTTTCTATTAATTTTTTATGTTTCTCTGTTGTATTTCTTGCACCACCATATGCTGCATTACATTCAACAACGGTTCCATTTACTTCTTCTACAATAGCTTTTACAAATTCTGGTCTAATATAATTTTGATTTCCTTCTTCACCTGAATGCAATTTAACAGCAACTTTTCCAGGTAAATTAACTCCTAATTTTTCATACATTTTAACAACACTTTCCGGTGTTATTTCTTTTGTAAAATACACTTTTGATTTTTCCATATAAAGACCTTCTTTCTATAATTATTTTATAATTTTATATTTTCTCAGTAAAATCTTTTCTAGTTCCACATTCAATTTCATCATATAATTTAATTTTGTAGTTTAATCTTTCCAATGTTTCATTAATATTTTTTTGTTTTTCAAGAAGTTTTTTTCGTTGTTCTTCTAAAAGCTCTTTTCTTTCCTTTACAGTATCTTTACCTTGTCTAAATAATGTAACATATTTAATTAATATTTCTATCTCCATACCTGCATTTCTCATACATTTTATAAATTCAATCCATCTACATGATTCTTCATCAAAATTTCTAATTCCATTCTTGTTTCTCGGTATTTGTGGTAATAATCCTATTTTTTCATAATATCTTATTGTATCTTGTGTTAAATTATATTTCTTACTTACTTCTGATATAGTCATAATTCTCACTTCCTTAAATTATAATTTAGTCTATATTGCAATATTACAATTTATCTTAATCAATCTTTTTTATCATATATTCCATTCTCGAATGATATCCATTTTTCTTATAAAAATTTATTGCTTTATCATTATATGCAAATACCTCTAATGACATATATTCACATCCTAAAGATTTAAAATACTTTTCTATTTTATTTATTAATTTTTCTCCTATTCCTTTTCCTCTAGAATTTTTAGACACAATAAGCTCAATAACCTCACCTTTTTTTGGACATTTATAGTCTAAATAATCAAATTTATCATAACTTACTAAAATACCCATTATTAATCCTTGAACATTATTATTATCGTCTAAATATATATAACATTTACCATTGTTTTTATTAACTTTATCTAAATCCACAAGTGCCATTTTTTCTCTATAATCTTTGTGAAGTATATCCAAACTATCTTTATCTATTTCTATCATATCTTTTTCTAATTCAACTAATAAGTCTTTTATATCTTCTAAATATTTTTCTTCATATTCTATAATCATTATATTATTGTTCTTCTCCTATACTTAATTTTTTAATAATATAGTTTGCCCAAGTTATTGTTCCTTTTCTCTTTGTGCTTGGCAATGTCTCAAAATAATCAATCAATTCTGCTTTTTCATTTGAAGTTTTATTAATTTCTCTTAAAATATCTTCCAATTCTTCTTTAGTTAAAAAATTATAGTATTTTCCTTCTTTTATTTCATAACCTTTACCTTTTTTAAAAGCTGTATAAATAATTCCGTTTTTCTTTAAGGCTTTTATCATTTTCTTTAATACATGTGGTAAATCTTCTTTTTCTACATGTAATATTGATGAACAAGCCCATATTCCGTCATATATATTTTCATCACTTAGTTCATCAAATTTCATACATTCAACATTCTGCCCTATGTAACTTGATGCAAGCTTACACATTTCACTTGATCCATCAATTGCCTTAACTTTATATCCTTTTTCTAAGAAATATTTACTATCTCTTCCTGATCCACAACCAAAATCTAAGATATATGAATTTGTAGGTATTCTACTTAAAAATTTAGTATAATTCTCTTCAATACTTGCCTCAATAGTTTGCTCAAAATACATCTTCGCATTTTTATTATAAAATTCTAAAGTATTATATTTTTCCATTTTTATCTCCTTTATATGTTAATTTTATTTATATCACTTAAAGCTAACTCTAAGTCAATACATATTATATATTTTTTTTAAAAATAAAATCAAGATATTTTATACAATACCTTGATTTTATTTTATATTATTATTCTCTATTTTATTTTACAATTTTTACCTTAATTAAAAATATTAGGTATTTCACATTTACTTGTATCTACATATGGTGATCCAAATCCAATAAAATCTCTAAATGCATTTTGATCAGTGCTAAAGTTTCCTATACATACCCCATGACTTACATCTGCAGCATGAATCATGTAATCTCCATAATAGTAAATAGAAACATGACGACTACCATGAGTTGCATTATTACCTATTACAGCTGGGTCTCCCCAGAATATTATATCACCTGGTTTTGCATTTGATATATCTGTTTGAATACCATTTAGTTTTGTAATATAGTTATATTGATAACTCATATCTTGATCATCTATTGCTGTATTATCTGTTCTAAACCTCTTACCTGTTGCATTAGTAAATGACCAAGCTATTAAACCATCACATACAAATCCTGTAGGTGCTTCAAACAATTTATAATCACATCCCACTCTAGATAGTGCATATAATAATGTACGTTGTCTTTCATCACCCATTGGTGTAGGAATTGGTGCTGATTTACCATGTCCACCTGGTAAATCTTCAAAAGTTGGTAAGTGCCATGTTGCACGTCCATTTTCATCAAAATCATATATTGAACCAAATTGACTAGGATCTGTCATGGTTGGATCTACTCTTGTACAATTTTTTACTAATTGATTTGTTGCTGGATCTACACAATACATATCCCCATTCATTTTAAACCATCCACTAACTATTCCTGTAGGTACTATTTTCCAATTTTGAGATTGTGAATCTTTTTCTTCGTATTGTATTATATTTGCTCCATTTGCAGCTGATTCATTTTCAATATCTAAATATTTTTTAGAATTAGCATTTTTTAATTTTACATATCCACCATCTACTACTACAGGTAACCATCTTTGACATAAAGCTCCATTATCTTCCCATTGTTGTACATTTGCTCCATTAGTAGTTTTACTTTCAATTACTTCTACTACTAAATCGTATATTGTTGAAATCTTATATCCAGAATCAGTATATGTAAATCTAAATTTTTGATTGTTTTGATCATTCTTTTGCCAAGCTAATATATTTACTCCCCAATCAGATTTGCCATGGTCTAAGTCAACATTATTACCAAGTGCCGAATTTATTTCATACCATCCATCATTAATTAAATGTTCTCTATTAATTATAAATTTTTGTGATGGATTATTATTTTTTTCATAAACTTGTACTTTTTGTTTATTCTCTGAGATATTAGAATCTACATCTATATATAAATTACTTTCTTTATTTTTTAGTAAAATTCCTCCATCCCATTCAAGTATCCATGTATTGGCATCTTCAATTGGTGTTTTACTATTACCATTTTGGACTATATTTGAACCATTTGTAGTTCCTGTTTCAGTTAGCCATCCACCTGAAGATACCGTTCTTATTCTAATTTCATTTTTAGCTACTCTTTCTAACTCAAATCTTTGTGCAAAAGTATTGTTAACTTCATATAATTGAAGTACAGTTCCATTAGCTGATGAGTTATTATCGATATCTAAAGCATACTTATTATTTGAAGCCTTTTTTATAGATACTATTTCATTATCATTTATAAATTCAGTTTCCTCTAACTTAAATTTTTGTGCATCACTATTAATGAAATCCCATTGTTGCACATTTGTTCCTTCTTTAAATATTCCGCCATTAACATCTATAGCTTTATCTGAACATTTAGCTATAAAAGAATATGTATCATCATCATTTTTCACTATTTTAAATCTCTGTGCATCAGCTCCATTATCTTCCCATTGTTGTATATTCGCTCCATTTTCTTTTACACCATCTTTAACATCTATAATTAAAGCTGATCCAATACTTGCTATTTTATAATATCCATTTCCTTCATATGTAATATAAAATTTTTGATTAGCTCCACCATTTCTGCTGCAAATTTGTAGATTACCACCCCAATCTAATGAATTACCATATATATCTAATACATAATCTGTGTTTTTTGCACATGAAATAAAATATACGCCATTCTTTACAATTTGGTTTTTATCTATTTCTTCTATATCTTCATCTTTATCTTCTTCATTATTAGCTTCATCATCTTTATTTTCTTCGTCTTCTTTTTCTTCCTCATCATCAGTAGATATATTATCTTTTATTGTTGTGACCAAACCATCATGTAAACTAAATGAGACTGTTCTTGCATATGATATACTAGAATTAAACATGAATATATAAATCGTAAGTAAGATAAAACTTATAAATATTTTATAATACTTAATTTTAGTTTTCATACTTTATCCCCCTTATCATCTATTTGCATAACATCTAACCTATATTATACCATATTTTAGTCTTTTTATCAAATTATGGTAACTAAAAATAGAGTGAATTTACATATCTTCACTCTATTTAATCATTATTAAGCAAAAGGATCAGTAATTGTATATACTTGTACATCAGATGGCATATCTGGATCTGCTCCACTTGGAATACCTGTTGCATTACCTACAACATGTACTGTACTTCCTAAAGGTATATTGTCATATATCCATTTTGAATATTCTAATGTAACTGCTGAACATCCATGTGTTGAATAACCTGATGAACCTCTAGCCCAAGATCCATGGAATACTTGTGCATCATCTGTATCTGGACTTACTACACCATTTATCCAATGAGGGAAGAAACTTGTTATATATCCAGGTCCTGCAACGCTCCATTCATATTTATGATCTACTGTGTGAACACCTGGTATTGTTCTAGATCCACCTTCTAATGTTATAAATCCTTGTACTGCATAATATCCAGCTACAGCTACCCATTGTCCATTTTCTCTATGGAAAAATACATCTCTACATGGTCTATCACAGTCAATTGTTGCATACCAATCTGTTTGCGAACCATTTGCATCTGCATATGCTTTCATTCTCATAACATAATCCCAATCTGTAAAATCCCATCCTCCAAGATTTCTTGCGATTAATGTTTGTTTTCCTGAAGCATCAACATGATAATATTCAGAGTTTCTTCTTACATAAGCATTAACTAATTGTGTTGGCACTAATTTCCATAGTTGCGCATCACTATGATCTTCCAATCCTTGATTAATCTCTGCTCCTGGTTCTTTATTAAATAAATGTACATTAAGCATTAATCCTGAATTTACATTTTTAAATGTTAGATATCCTCCATCTTGTAATGTTGGAACCCATCTTTCTGAAGTAGTTCCTGCATCAGTCATCATATGTACTATAGCAGCATTATCTATAGATCCACCACTTACGTCTACTGCCCAGCCACTTGCAGATGACATTATTTTATATCCATTACTATATTTAACTGTTTCAAATACTAAACTTACAGAAGTGGAATCTGCTGCCGTTCTCAATTGTGTTCCTAAATTATTATTTGGTGCATTTAGCATTGTTCCATATTTTGATTGAATTTTATAATATCCATTAGGTATTAAGTCTTCAATATTAATTAAAAATCTTTGAGAGTCTGAGTCATTTCTTTCACTTGCTTTAATTTTTGTTCCATTTGTATTTATATCACCATCTATTGTAATTGCTAATCCACTCTCTTTATTAACAAATATAATTCCATCATTCCATTCTACTTTCCATGTATCACTATTACTTGCTTTAGTATTACTATTACCTGATTGAACTATTGCTGACCCTACAGAATTACTACTTTCTTTTAACCAACCTCCAGATGCAGCTGTTCTTATTCTTACTTCGTTTTCTCCTACTCTATGTATTTCAAATCTCTGTGCAAGTGTTGATGCTCTTTCCCATAAATGTACTTCATTTCCTTCTTCTGCGGAACAACTTATCATGTCTAATTGCATTTTAGTGTTTATTGATGATTTTATTGATATAATTCCGTCATTTACTGTGTCATTTACAAGCTCTGTTTCTTGTAATTTGAATTTTTGTGCACCAGAATTATTTATATCATATTGTTGTACTTTAGTTCCATTTTCATAAATTGCTCCTGTAATGTCTAAAGCTTTTCCTGAACATTTAGCTATAAAAGAATACGTATCATCATCATTTTTTACTATTTTAAATCTTTGTGCATCTGTATCATTATTCTCATATTGTTGTACTGGAGTACCAGATTCTTTATCAGCATTTGTTACATCAATAATTTTTGCAGAGTTAATACTTGCAATTTTATAATACCCATCTTCCATATGTTCTATATAAAATTTTTGATTTGGTGAGCCCGAATCTAACCATATTTGTAAGGCAGCACCATTATCAACTAAATTATTGTCTATATCTAAATAATATTTTTCATTTTCAGCACATACTATTTTATATACACCATCTTTAATAAGATTTTTGTTATCTTCAATCTCTTCATCATTATCTATGTCATCGTCATCTATTTCATCTTTATTATCATCTTGTGAATCATCATTACTATCGCTATCGGTATCATCATTTATATTATCTTTAATAGTGGTAACTAATCCGTCATGTAAACTAAATGATACCGTTCTTGCATATGATATATTTGAATTAAATATGAATACAAATGTTATAAGTAAGATAAAACTTATAAATATTTTATAATTTTTAACTTTACTTCTCATAACCATTCCTCCTTATTTCATATTTACATAAAATCTAAAATATATTATACCATTTTTTTACATATTTTTCAAATTATGCATACTATCATTAATAAAAACAAGATAGGATTTAATTTTCCTATCTTGTTTTTATTTTTTCTAATATTCATGCCAGATATGTACTCTTGTTCCAACTGGTACATTATCATATAAGTATTTTGCATGTTCATCTGTTAATCTTGGGCAACCATGTGAACTATATGATTGTCCATTAAGTTCATAATGATTGTGGAATCCTTGTCCATCATCATATCCATTAGGTAACCAGTGGTCTATAAAGCAAACAAACCATAAGTTTCCATCACAATTAGCATTTTTATGTGTTACAGTCCAGTTCGTTTCCATTTTTCCTGATTGATCTGACAATCCTGTATGACTCATTCCATTACTTCCTAAATATCCCATTGTTGCATTAAAACATCCATCTACTGTCCATTTTCCATTAATTCTGTGCAGCGTTGTTATCCTAAAACGTCTAATATCAACTGCTATAAACCAGTCTGTATCACTTCCAATTCTATTTGCTCTATCTATAACTGTTTTTAAATATACTATATCTGTATGAAAGTCATCTCCCCACGCATTTGTAAATTCATCAAATGTTGTTGAATTTAATTTCCAAAGCTGAGCATTTGTACCATTTTCTTCATATTGCTGTACATTTGCACCGTTTGTTGAAAGTGTATTGCATACATCTAGATATTTTCCTGAATTTGCATTTTTAATTCTAATATAGCCATTATCTGCTATTTCAGGCCACCACCTTTGACAAGATGTTCCATTATCTTCCCATTGACGTACATTTGCACCATTTTCTGTACTGCCATTTTCAACATCCAGTGCTAATCCATACATTGTAGTAATTAAATATCCTGTATCTGTATAAGTAATTCTAAATTTCTGATTAAATTGGTTGTTATTTTGCCACATTTGAATATTAGTTCCCCATTCAGATCCAGAATTATCCAAATCCATTGTAGTTCCTAATAAAGAAGAAATTTCATACCACCCATTACTTATTAAATTTTCTTTATTTACTAAAAACCTTTGAGCTTCTTGATTATTATTTTTCTCCCATACTTGTATTTTTGCTCCATTATCATTACTGTTTCCATTAATATCTAAGTAAAGTCCACTCTCCATGTTTTTAAATGTTATTCCATTATTCCACTCTACCTTCCAAGTATTTGCTTTAGTAATTGGTGATGAACTATTTCCTAGTTGTACAACTATAGATCCATTTTTTGTTCCTTTTTCTGTTAGCCACCCTCCCGATGATGCTGTCCTTATTCTTACTTTATTTTCTTCTACTTTATGTATTTCAAAACGCTGTGCTAATGTATTATTTACTTCCCATAAATTTAATGCTTTCCCATCTTCAAAAGAATTATTTGGTACATCTAAAATCATTTTATAATTGCTTGCTTTTCTTATTGATACAATATCTTCACCTAATAATTCTGTTTTTACTAATTTAAACTTTTGTGCATTAGTATTATTTATATAATATTGTCTTACATTCCTTCCATTTTCATATATTCCTCCAGATACATCTATTGCCATTCCAGAACATTTAGCAATAAAACTATATGTTCCATCGCTATTATTTATTATTTTAAATCTTTGTGCTTCTGTTTCGTTATTTTCATATTGCCAAATATTTGCTTCTGATTTTTTCGAAGCACTATCAACATCAATAATTTTAGCAGAGTTTATACTTGCAATTTTATAATAACCCTCTCCTTCATAAGTTATATAAAATTTTTGGTTTGGTGCTTTGGTCCTTTGCCATATATGCAAATTTGCTTTATTATCTAATGATACTCCTTCTACATCTAACACATATTCTTCATTTCCTGCACAAACAATCATATATGCTCCATTTTGTACTATTTGTTCTTTTTCTACTATTTCTTCATCTTCGTCTGATTTAATTTCATCATTATCAATATCTATATTAGGATTTTCTTCTTTATCATCTTTATTTTCATCAATATTATCTTTAATAGTATAAGCTAAGCCATCTTTTAAACTAAATGAAACTGATCTTGCATATGAAATATTTGAATTAGATATAAATATAAAAGCTAGAAATAAAATTAAAAATAAAAATATTTTATACTTTAATAATTTTACTTTCATAATATATCTCCTTTACAAATTTACATAATCTTTAAATTATATTATACCACAGTAGCTATACAAGTTCAAATAAATAAAAAACAAGACTAAATATATATACTTAATCTTGTTTTTATTTATTATATTTTTAAATTTTACATTTTAGTTTATTTAATTCTCTTTATTCTTTTATTTTTTATTTTCTTGTATTTCTTGTAAAAGAGTCATATTTTTTATATTTTAAATATAAGATTATACTTATAACTGCAACTATAGAAATAATAATTATTAGCGAAATAACTCCTGTTTGTGGTATTGGCATATTAGCTATTGTATTATCATCATTATTTTGTCCATTTTGATTGTTAGTAGAACTACCACTTCCACTTGTTACAGTACTACTTACTTCAATCATTACCTCTGTAACATTACCAACTAAGTCTTCTACATCTAAAACTTCTACTTCATCTTCTGTATATGTTTTAGTTAAAGTTAATTTATCTTCTGATATTGACCATCCATCTGGTTGTTTTACAGGTTCATTAGATGTTATTGTTACAGTTATTTGATTACCACTTGTTTGATAATCTAGAGTTAATTCAGGTGGTGTTTTATCAATATTATTTATTGATATATTTTCTTCAACACCATTTCCTGCTAAATCTTCTATTATGACAACATCTGTAGTATTTTCATAATATGTTTTTGTTACTGTGCATTTATCTTCTGATATTGACCATCCTTCTGGTTGTTTTAATGGTTCATCAGATGTTATTGTTACAATTACATTTTGATTTGTCATTTCAACAGCACTATATGAAAATTGTAGTGATGGTCTTTGTTTATCAATGTTTGATATATTAATATTTACCAAGCTTGTATTTCCTGATATATCAGTTACTGTAACAGTCTCTTCAGTATTATTTGAATAAGATTTAGTTAATTGTTTTTTATCAGAAGAAAGTGTCCATCCTTCTACTTCTTGTAGTTCTCTACCATCAGATGAAATTGTTACCACTACATCTTGGTTTGTAGGAGCAGTCTCTGAATAATCTACTTTACACTCAAATGTTTCTTTAGAAATATTTGATATAGAAATATTTACCTCTGCTTGATTTCCTACTAAGTCTTTTACTATAACTGTTTCTGATGTATTTTGTGTATATGTTTTTTCTAATGACTTTTTATCGGAAGAAAGTGTCCATCCTTCTACTTCTTGTAGTTCTTCATCTGAAGTTAATATGACTTTTACTGGTCCTGTTGTTGGATCAGTTGAACTATATTGTACAGATATTTCTGGAGCTTTCTTATCAATATTTTGAACGACAATTTCTTGCTCTATAGTTTCATTATTTTCACTTGTTATACTAACTGTTTCTGTTGTGTTTTGTGTATATGTTTTTTCTAATGTCATCTTATCAGAAGAAAGTGTCCATCCTTCTACTTCTTTCATTTCTCTATTTCCAGTTATAGTAACTACAACATTATCATTTGTTGGTTCTGTTATACTATATTGTACAGATACTCCAAATTCACCATAATTAAAGTTTGTTAATGCTGGTGCTTTAAATACTGTTTTTTGTTCATCATAAGCTAAAACATTTGCTATATGGCTTTCTGAGAACTTAACTCCATTTATTTCTTTATTATTTCCTACTAAGAAATAATTATATCCATCATCTATATTATCTAATGCAACATCAACTCCATACCATGCTTTTTCATCTGGTTGATATACAGCAACCCATTGAGCATCATTATCTGAAACTTTTCCTTTTATTGAAACTGCATTAATTCCTTTTTCTCTACATAAAAGTGTAAATAAGTTTGCTTGTCCTTCACTATTTGCATTATTGTTTATTAATGCTCCATAAGCCGTTCTTTCTATTAAAGCAGGTTCACTTTCTGGTGTTTGCACATTTTTACAAATATAATCATGTATATTTTTAGTTATGTCATAGAAATTATCTCCTGTAATAGATGTAGAGGCTTCATCAAATTTAGTATTAAATTCATCTATATTATTTATTTCAGATATTTGTGTGATTTGTAAACTAGCTTCTTTAACAATTATCTCTTTTGTTTCATCGTTTATATCTGCTATTACTTCTCCATCAACACCACTATATCCGATCCAATATAATTCTGGATTATCTAAAACAAATGCACAAAAAGCATCATATATATATGGCTTTATATTATTGTTATATTCATTGCTTAAAGTTTCATCATCAGTTGCAGGTACGCTTATTGTCATATCTGTATCAATTGTAATTACATCTTTTGAATCAGCATTTTCTACTAATCCATTATATATATCTTTAGACATTTGATTTGCTAATTGATTAAAATAATATCTTGTTGAATAGTTTTCATCAATTTCAGAAGCACTTGCAACTCTCAAACTACTTTTAGTTACTTGATTATTAATATAAAAATCACTATTTAATAAATCTTGTTCTGTAATCTTAAATTGAATTCTTTTTTCAACAATATTACTAAAATTTGCATTACTAAAGTTTACTAAACTAAGTAAATTTACAAATAAAAATACAATAAGAATTAAAACAATTTTTTTATTTTTCATCTGTTTTCATGTATGATTTTATAAATCATACTCCCCTTTCTTTAAAATTTATATATAATTATTAAATATATAATTACACACTATAAATATAATATATTATAATTTTAATTTCAATAAATTATCAATATTGTAATATAAATGTAAAATGATTGTAATAAAAAAGAATAGATATATAAAAAATTTAAATATCCATTCTTTTATTTTTTATTGATTTATTTCTTTGTTAAATTATTTTTGTTTTTTAATATTAAATTTATACAAAGCAACTGTTGCTCCAATCAATTCAATTATTGTTGCAATAAGACCTATATAAGCATATACATATATATTGTATATAATATATAATGAACATGATATAATTTCAACTACTCTAATTACTTTTAAACTTCCTATCCATAATGCAATACTATATAAAATTACAGCTAACATTGGTAATAAACTGATAATACCTTTAAATGTAAAAATAGAAAATACTATCATTAATGTTATTACAAATAATAGACAAAATATCGGTGGTCTCTTTTCATTATATCTTTTAAAAATCCAATTTCTAAGCATACACGCAATATTCATTAATGCTCCTGGATATGCTTCTAAAAAAACATATTGAATTGCATATAATAAACTCGAAAATATTTGATATTTTAAAAGTTTCTCTTTATTATTCTTTAAAAAACTTATTACTAAAATAATTAAAGCAAAAGCTCCAAAAACTTGAGCTATTATAAATTTTATCATATCTAGTCCCTTTCATTTTTCCTATAATAAGCCATATTCATCATCACTAACAACTTCACACCATTCATTAGATGTATCTTCACCTGGAACTTCTACTGCAAGATGAGAAAACCATGAATTTGCCTTTGCACCATGCCAATGCTTTACATTTGCTGGAATTGTAACCACATCGCCTACTTTTAAACTTTGTGCCTCTTTTCCTTCTTCTTGATACCAACCTTCTCCTTCAACACAAATTAATATTTGTCCTCCACCTTTTGAAGCGTGATGAATATGCCAATTATTTCTACATCCTGGTTCAAATGTAACATTTGAAATTGACAATCCTGATTCAGTTTTAGTTAGAGGTTTTAAATATGAGTTTCCTATAAAATATTGTGCATAAGCTGTATTTGGTTCTCCCATTCCAAACATACCACCATGTTTTTCTTCTGTATTATCATCTGCATAAACTTCTTTTGCCAAATTAAATACTGCCCAAGCATTAGGCCATCCAGCATAAAATGCTGCATGTGTTATAATTTCTGCCATTTCTTCTTTTGTTATTCCATTTTTTTTTGCATTCATTATATGATATTTTAGTGAACTATCAATTAATCCTTTGCCCATAAACACACAAATTGTTACTAATGATCTATCTCTTAATGATAACTTGTCTTCTCTTGACCACACCTCACCAAATAATACATCATCATTAAGTTCTGCAAATTTAGGAGCAAATTCTCCTAAAGAATCACGTCCGGCTGTTTGTTTTACCATTATACATCATCCTTCCTTTTAAAATATTTATTTTAAATTATTAATTTACAATTATTATATATCACTTGGAGCTTACTTTAAGTCAATATATTTTTATTTATTTAAATATTTATTTTTACTTTTGTTTTTAATCTTATTGTATTACTTTCTCTTTTATCATTAATATATCATAAAATATAATTTTACTCCATATTTTATAAAAAAAGCTCTGCATTTTAATTAAGTGCAAAGCTCTTTTTATTAATTCACTAATCTTATTTTATATTAGTTATATTTCTTGTTTGAAGAATAAAAATTTCATTATTTTTTATAGTCCATTCAATGTCCTGAGGCATTCTATAAATTTTTTCTATCTCTATACCAATTTTTGCTAATTCTTTAAAATTTTTCTCCTCTTTATATGTGATATCTTGTCCTCTTTTATAATTTATTTTTATTTCAAAAGTATCTTTATTTACTATAATTTGTATAGGTGTTTCTTCCCCTTGTACTAATTTTTCTCCTAGACCATATACAAACTCTATAATTATTTCATTTTCTTGTGTTATTGGACTACAAGTAAACATTACTCCTGATATTTCTCCATCAATCATTTCTTGAACTATTACCGAGACATTTGTATTATCATTTATAATGTTTTTCTCTTCAATATATCCTTTTATATTATCCGCTTCATTTGATTTAAAACATTTTTTAATCGAATCAATTAAATTACATCTATCTACATTAAGAAATGTTTCAAATTGTCCGGCATATGAATTATTTTTTCCATCTTCACATACAGCTGACGATCTAACTGCTACTTTTTTTAAATTCATTTTATTAAAATAATTAAATATATCTTTATTTGACTCTAAATTTGTGCAAACAAAACCTGTTGGAACATTAAAACCATTTTTTATTAGTTCTCCTAAGTTTCCGTGCTTTACCTCCTACTATATTTATATCTTTCTTACTTACTTCATTTAAATTATATATCATATTAATTAATACCTTTCTTCAATTTCGGTTTTACTTATTATTTTGGATGGTCCTATAAATTCTCTATCTTCTGTCTTTACTATTATTCCATTTTCTGTTACTTGAAATACAATTCCGTCATTATACCCAAATTCCATTGTATTAGATAAATGTGCATTATTTATAAATGGTTCCATAGTTTCACCATGAGTAATTAGAAATACGCAAATATTTGTATTATGCTCTTTTGAATAGTATTTGGACCAATCAACTATATAATTTAATAATTTTCGTATTCTATTATTTAAGTCAGATGGTCCTTCTGCATTTTCGTTATATTTTTTTACTTCTTCTGAAGTTGCAAGTTCTCTCCAAAAGTTTTGATTCATTCCTCCATGTTTTAATCTAAGTTTTTTTATATATTCAGGTGCTTCATCATACACATTTGGTTCAGCAAGTTTTTTTCTTAATTCATCAATTGATAAACTATTTTCTATATTTCTTATATACATCTGTGGTTTAGAGTAAAAATGCCTATTTATTTCTTTTTCTTCTAATCCCAATAATCTCAATTCTTCTTTAATAGTATCAATAGTTATTATTTCAGTTTCAATAGCTCTTCTTCCAAATCTCTTATCACTAAGCCAATATGTAGGTGAGCCCAATACAAAAAAAGTAGTATCATCTAAATTACTTCCTACTATTCTAGCTAATCTCTCTTTAGTTTTATTTTCTATTTCTTTTTTACCTTCTTTTGTAATATGTCCAATATTTAAATCATTTTTATTTCTGGAATTATTATATCGTCCATGTCTAGTTAAAATTATATTAATATCTTTCATAACTACCTCTTATACATTATACTTTATATATTATCTAAAGAAAAATCAGAAAAATCAGGTTTCATTACAATTGCTTTTAGCTCATCTGGTAAATACCAAACTAAATAATAAAACATAGCAGCTTGTCCACCAGATCTAATTGGCATATTAGGATCTAATTGTTTTAAAATTACTTTTATCTCATCATGTATACCAAACCAAAAAGGAAGAAGTTTTCCATCAATTGCTCCCATTACATCTTTATACATTGCAAAGTTTCTCGCCTGTTCATATGACATTTTTAATAAATCAAATTCATCTTTATCTAATTGACTTTTTGCGTCAATAAATATATCATTTATTTTTAATTTCATATTATCATTTTTTTCTTTTAATTTCATATTTTCTTTTCTAAATTCTATAGTATGTGTTAATGTATTGTATAGTGGAAGCATTGAGCTTCTGAACTTTACTTGCACTAATGCAATGTGAAGTAAGTCAAATAGTTTTTCATTATTACTTTTTTCAATATAATCCCAAATTTCTTTCCATATATTATTTATATCATCCATATTTTTCATTGGATCATCATCTATTAAATTTATAACACTATTTAAATTATCTTGTATTTCTTTTATTTTATTTAATTCTTCTAATACTAAGTTGCATTTTAATGCTTGCTCTAAATATTCATCCGCATAATCTGACTGAAGTAATATTTGAGTAATCTCTTCTACTTTAGATTCATATTTTTCTGTTTCTTCTGCTTTTACAAATTTTCTAATAAGCATTTTTAAATTATCTACATAAAAACTATGTATTGGTCCATCTGCAAATAAATAATTAACTATCCAAAATCTAAAACAAAATAACTTATTTAGTTTTTCATCAATTTCTACTAAAAATTTTAAATCTTTGTTTTTGCATTCTTCATATTCTTTTTTTATTTTATTTAATCCCTCTACTAATTCTTTTTTTTGGGAATCTCCATACTTTCTAAATCCTTCTGGATCCATTGCATATTTATTTGCTGCGTCTTCATAATTTTCAATTATTTTTGGAAATTTATTTGGATATGTAAATATCATTCCTTCAATATCATTTGGTAAATATTGTGGCATTTTTAATAAATACTCTGGTATTCTAATATTCATATACTACACCCTCTCCTCCATCAATTATTACTTTTTGTCCATCTTGTAATACTTTTGTTGCTATATTTGTTCCTACTACTGCTGGTATTCCAAACTCTCTTGAAACAATTGCTGCATGGCATAAAGTTCCACCAAGATCTGTTATAATTCCTCCTGCCCTTCTTATAGCAATTAAATATTGTGGTCTAGTCATTGCTGTTACAATAATGTCACCTTTATTTACTTTTTTTATCTCCTGTTCCATATTTCCTGAATGAAACATATTAACCTGTCTTATAGTTCCAATAACCTTACCTTTACTTGCAGGATATCCTGTTAATAGTCTCTTTGGTTTATATTCAAATTCTTTAAAATATTCTCTTAATTTATTTTCAACTTCTTTATATTCATCAGATGTTTTTACCCAACCTTTTTTATCATGAGTTATATCTACCCCAGTAATTTCTAACTCTCCTACTATTTGCTTTATTTGTTGATTGTTTGTAAGTCCTATTTTATCAAATACTGTTACTAATCTTCCTCTTCTAAAAGTATTAAACCCATAATAGCTTTTATTATATCCAGCTAACTGATATGCCCACCATCCTTTTACATTGCAGTTTCCAATATTTAGATTAATTGTTTTTCTACTTTCTTCTATTATATCTGGCTTTGGAACAATACATTCTTCACCATTAAATATAAGTTTTATTTCATTGTTTAATATAAATGGTGCAAACCTTCTTCCTAATTCTTCCCTTATTTTTTCTAAAAGCATATCATTCACATCTATTTTTAGTTTATTAATTTCAACAATAGTTCCATGTTTTTTGTCATTTTTTTCTTCAATTATAAATGGAAAATTAAACCAATCTCCTTTACTTAACCATTCATCTTCATTATATTTAATTATATATTCCTCATTTAAATCCTTTTGTTTAGTTTTTAATATAAATTCTTCTCCTAAAAATGATGTTGCAGTTTTAAGTCCTAATCCAAACTCTCCAAGTTTTTCTTTTTTGCTTGAATATCCAAGTCTGATTGAATCTTTTGCAGCATTTTTATTCATACCTTTACCTGTGTCAGATATTAAAATATGTTTTTTATCAATTTCTACTTTTATAACTATTTTTTCATCTTCTAGTCTTGCATCAATTGAGTTGTCAATAAGTTCTGAAATTGCTTCTTGTACTGAATATCCAGTTTGGCTTATTTTACACATAATACTTCTATGTGGTGTAATATCTATTAATTCTTTTTTCATATACCATCCCTCCATATATTATTATACAAATAATATAACTAGATTAACTAACATTTTCGATATCAAAAATGTTTATATAAAAAAAACAAGGGACATATATGTCCCTTGATGATCATAAAACTCATAATATGATTCTCTGATCTCTTCAATTGTTTTCCAAAGTTCGTCAATAGAATTTACTTTAATATCTGAATATTTAGTTGTTATTTCTTCCGGCAGGTCTACCTCATCATCATATCCGCCAAAATAGTATTCATATATGAATTGCTCTCCATTTATACTAAATGTTATATTAGCAATCCAAGTTCCATAGTTATCATCGAACTTTGCTTCTTTAAAAACATCACGTAATGGTACAATTGACATACTTGTATCCATGCCTTCTTGAGCATTTGAGATTTCATCTGCTTGCATACAATACTTTTTATATGTTTTCCAATCACTTGGAGATAACACATAATATTCATTATCTTTATGAATAATTGGCAAATACATGTCAGTATATTTTGAAATAACATTTTCTGCATTAATTGGAATTTCTTCTATCCCTGATGCAATAAGTTCAAAAATTACCTCAGGCTTATTCCCTGCTAATTCCACAAAAACAGAGTACAACTTATCGTCATTAGTCCTAAGAAGCCCAGTACTTAAACGGATATCTACGATATATCCATCATAAAACTTTTGTCTTGCGATTTCTTTTCCTTCTTTATAAAAGACAAAATCACCGTCATATACTAGTGTATATTCTCCTATTCTGTTAGAATTACGTGACGTGTTTAATTGCTCTTTTACATCAAAAGGAAGATTAATGTCATATGTGAGAACATCTTCTTCTACATTTTCTCCATCTATTTCCTGTCTCAAAAACCAGTAACCGTCATATCCATATATAACCAAGTTGCCAGAATCTGACCTATAGATAGAGAAATTCTTTAACCGATTATAGTTATACATTGGATCATTCTTTATAGATATCTCCCATCCATCCTCTTCTTTTTTCAGTAAGATTCTCTCTCCATTAAAATTGTACTCTATGTATGCACTGTGTTTATCGCAAAATTGCATATCAGTCTTGATGAATTTTGGTAATTCATCTTTCCATGCTGAATTCTTTTCAGTCGGTGTCGGCTCTTTTTCCATTTTATACAAGTAACTGGATATATCTCTTTTCAGTATTCCATCACTTTCCTTAGTAGCCGGACTGTAAATCAAACTCATAAATGCAGCTAAAGCAATAAAAGCAAGCATTCCCCATAGGAATACTATAAAGTTTTTTTCAAATCTTTTCCGCTTTTTACTTTTTAAGTCTGTTTTCATATTTCTTCTCCTTCTTTTTTAGAAAACTTTTTACATTGAACCATATTTACTTTGTTTTGTCATTTCACTCCTCCCTAGAAATTATTCTAAAAAATATCTATATATAAAGCAAAAAAACTGCTAAGTTCTATTATAGCAGTTTTTGAGGATTATAACAAGTCTTTAAGCTCTTACCTTATTCACTTTTTATAGCAATCATTAATTCGTTATCTCCAACCATATATCTATTACCTTTATATGTGTATTTAGCACCAGAAAAATACACATCATAGCCTATATCTTCTAATTTCCATTTTGCCATTTCTAAGAAATCATCTGTATCATCATTTGATAAGTTTTCCTTAACTCTTAATTCATAAAATGAAAATCTTAAAAAATCGTCTCCACTTGTTATTTTTTCTTTAATGTATTTATTCACATAGTCTTCCTTCATCTTTAGTTTCCTCCTTAAATTTTTAAACAGAATTTGAATAACATTTGTTATTATACCATTAAGTACATATGTTTGCAAGAGATAATTTCTTTTTTTATATACTTTTTTAGTTTGAAAAAATAATAGGCAGCCAACCTGGCCGCCTGGTTTTGTCATGCAATATATCCTTTCGCATCTCCTCTCACAAGAATTTGGAAATCGTCGTGATTTAAAATTTCAGTTGTTGTAAAATGTTTAGCGTACTCATCTCCACTTCTTTCAGGTACGATTATATCAGAGACCTTCCACTTATTCTCGTCTTTCAAATAAGTAAAGACTCTGAATACCTCTCTGTCATTCCGATCAAATCCTGCATAGTTGCCTTGAATCCAGAATGACTTTCCTCCGTCAAGATGTTCAGGATGTTTGATAACATCGAGAAGGTAGGAAATTTTCCCTTTCTTTATTTGTTTTTCTGTCAAATATCTCATACTGCTACCTCTCTTTCTAATTATTGCATATTGCTTGACATCTTTATTATACCATACATTATTTGATCACGTAAATATTTATATAATTATTAATATTACACTTTTTTATTATTCGACATATATTTATTTAAAAAGACATATTTCATTGACTGATTTTGAATTTATGATATAATCTAGTAAAACATATGATAAGGGGTAATAAAATGAATAATGAAACAATTATGCAATACTTTGAATGGTATTTGCCTAATGATTGTAGTTTATGGAAAAAAGTCTCTGCAGAAGCACAAAACTTAAAAGAAACAGGTATTACAGCTCTTTGGCTTCCTCCTGCCTATAAAGCTTCTGATGGAAAAGATGGTGTTGGATATAGTGTATATGATTTATATGATTTAGGAGAATTTAATCAAAAAGGAAGTATTCCAACAAAATATGGTACCAAAGATGAATATTTAGAAGCGATAGATAAATTACACAAAAGTGGAATAAAAGCTATAGCAGATATCGTTTTAAATCATAAATTTGGAGCAGATGATTTAGAACAAGTTATAGCTGTTGAAGATAATCCCCAAAATCGTAATGATGCAATTTCTTCACCAAAATTAATTTCAGCTTGGACAAAATATACTTTCCCTGGTAGAGGTGATACATATTCTTCTTTTAAATGGGATTGGACACATTTCCATGGTGTGGATTGGGATGAAACTAGAAAGCAAAGTGCAATTTATAAATTTTATGGAAAACACTGGGATAATGAAGTAGATAATGAAAATGGTAATTATGATTATCTTATGGGTGCTGATATAGATTTAAATAATTTAGATGTGGTAAATGAGCTTACTAATTGGGGTAAATGGTATGTTGATTTTGCAAATCTAGATGGTTTTAGATTAGATGCTGTAAAACATATTAGAGCAGATTTTTATAAAACATGGCTTAGCGAAATTAGAAAATATAAAAACAAAGATCTATTTGCTGTTGGAGAATACTGGTCAAGAGATATAAATAAATTAAATCATTATTTAGAAACTGTAGATAATAGTATGTGCTTATTTGATGTACCATTACATTATAATTTTCTTGATGCTTCAAATAGCAATGGCTTTTATGATATGAGAACAATTTTAAATGGTAGTTTGCTTCAGGCAAATCCCGATAAAGCAATAACATTTGTAGATAATCACGATACACAACCTGGTCAATCTCTTCAATCTTGGATTCCTGATTGGTTTAAGCCTCTTGCCTATTCTATAATCTTATTAAGGAATAAAGGTACTCCTTGTGTATTTTATGGAGATTATTATGGCATTCCACATGATTTTATAGATAGTAAAGCAAACTTTTTAAAACTTGCCATATATGTACGTAAAAAATTTGCTTATGGGAACCTAAAAGATTATTTTGATGATTTTAATATCGTTGGTTGGACTTTAGATGGTGATGAAGAACATAAGAACTCTGGACTTGCTGTTCTTTTAACAGATGGTCCTGGTGGTAGTAAATTAATGAATATTGGGCAAAAATTTGCAGGAAGTACATTTTATGATTGTACCGGACATGTTAAAGAAAAAATAGTAATTGATGAAAATGGTAATGCTGAATTTAAAGTAAATGGTGGTTCTGTTTCTATATGGATATTATCACCTAATGGTTAATATATAAAAATAATAGATAAAACAAATATAGTTGTTTTATCTATTATTTTATTTAAATTTTATTTAATATTTATAGTTTTCTTATTCAACTAAATATTTATTATATCCCCTTTTCTTTAATTCTTCATATGCATTCCAAACATTTTGTGGCACATCTACTTCTATTTGCCAACCTTTTTTAGCAAACAGTTTCATTCTTTGAATATCACCCACTAATACATCAATCCACAATGTATTTTCTTGGTTTAAGTTAAAATATTCATCAAAACTAATATTTTTTGAAGTAATAATTCCATCATATTCAGGCATTATCTTTTTAAATGTCGCATAATTTCTTTTTTCATCATATGATTTACAAACAATTATTAAAGAATTAATTTTTAGTTTTTTCTTTTCTATTAATTTTTTAGTAAATCTAAAATTATCTCCTGTATTTGTAGATTTGTTTTCAATATATATTTTTTCTTCTGGAACACCTTTTTCTATAGCTATTTTTGCAAATTTTTCAGCTTCTGGTTCATTCCATATTTTACTAGTTATTTTTCCAAGCCCTCCTGAAAAAATTATAATATCTGAATAACCCTTCTTAAATATTTCTACTGCTCTATCTACTATCGTTATATCAGAACATCCCAATACCAATATGCAATCAGACTTTTTTAATTCTTGATTCATTCTCATATAATCCCATAATATCTGTATTAACTCTTTATCTTTCATCATTTCACCTTTTCTTATCTATATATTCGATTTATCGATAAATTTATATCATATCTTTGAACATATATGCTTTTTCATCAAAAGCATATATTATTTCCATATTATCAAATCCAAATTCATCTAATAATTTATTCGATGCTCCTAAAACAAGCGCATATGGTAAATATTCATCACGAATTATTACATCTTTTAAATTTTTGCTTTCTTCTATTAAGCTATAGTCTTCTAAAAACTTCTTAAATCCAAGACATTTATTATATATTAATAATCCTTTTTTAGTTAAACCAAAACTTGTTCCATCTACTTTTTTTATATTCATTCTCGTATATATTAATAAACAAATAGATAAAAAAACTGAAATTCCTCCAACAATACTAGATAAAGATGGAAATTCTATCATCTTTGCTAGAGTTGTAAAGCTACATATAAATAATGTTAAATTTATTCCAAATACAAAAAGAGCTATAGCAAACATTACAAAATATCTATTTAACAAATTTTTTGAATTATTAGAATAATTCCCTTTTTCAGTTTGTCTTTCTAATATGGATTTATTAAATTCTCTAACATAACTCTTAAAATTTTCTTCATTATTTTTTATAAATAAAGTAAATAAATTAAAACTAATAACTGTATTTTTTCCACTATTATTTTGTTTACTAATTATATTTTTAATAAAATCATATGTTATATATTGTGCTTTAGTTAATTTGTTTAATATTTCTTTATTATCCTTATCTAAGATTTCAATATAATAATTACCAAAATCATCCTGATAAATATTAATTAGATTATATATTTTTAATTCTAATATTGTTGCTTTAATGTTTTTCTCAATTTGTGTATTTATTTTATTACTATCATTCATATATTCTCTCATACACAAAAATCCTACATCAGCTGCAGTATTGCCATCAAGTTGTTCAATTGATCTAACATATTCTTTTGATTTATCTGCAATCAAAAAATACTCTTCATTAAATACATTTAATAATAAATTTACAAGCCAAATTATTATGATAATTGTACTCGTTATAACAAAAAAGTATATCATATCTACTTCTAAATATTTATTTTTACTTATTATATAGTTTATATGTTTTTTTATCAATACATTACTAATATTTATTTACCTTTATTCTTATTAATTATATAAAATATATGTGAATTTTTTTTCATATTTATTGACTTTATATATCCAATTTGCTATAATATTAAGTATCCTAAAAGCTATTCTGAAAGGAGCTTAAGATGGGTAATAACATCCATGATCAGGAATATACTGAGATTGATGTAAGGAATGTGTTCTACATTGTTAGAAAGCGTCAAAACCTTCATTGGTCTTCAAGACTTCTTTGTAGCTATATTTCCACATATGGTGTAGAAGAGTTTTGCATTAGACTCAATGCTGGGACTCTCCCTTTAAGCATTAGGCACATTTTCAAATCAAACTACAACCTGATTACTAAATGGTAATGTGTCTTTCACAAACCATTTATTTAATAGCTTCTTACTTTCTGATTAAAATCTAATTAGGAAGTCTAAATAGAAAGGAAAAATATGTATACCACTGAGCAAGTTCAGGAAGTGTATGATGCATTTGAAGGATGCCGCAATTGTGGTCTTTGTAGTGTAAATGATGTCATCAATTTGGTGAATTGGTGTGGCATTGAAGAATTTACTCGAATGTTAAATTCCGGTGAATTACTCCCACATGTAAAAAGGACCTTTGAGATGAGATTAAACTGCAGACCATAAGAATTACACTTCATATTCGTTCTCTTTAGGATATACTATAACTCCCATCTCTATTCTATATAGTCATGGGAGCTTTTATTTGACATTTTTTTGTTTTCTTTCTATAATTGTACTATAAAGGATGTGTATAAAATGAGTAATGAAATAAGAGAACCTATTCAAAAAAGGTCAATCGAAAAAAAAGAAAAAATTATAAAATCTGGTTTTGAACTTATTTGTGATAAAGGATACTATAATACAAATACTGCAGAAATTGCAAAAGCTGCAGGTGTATCAACAGGAATCGTTTATCAATATTTTAAAGATAAACATGATATTTTAATTGCAGGATTAAATATATATGCAGATTCTATATTTTTTCCAGTTTTAGACATTCCAGAAAAAGGTTTTAATAAATCAAATTTTAGAGAAAACTTGAAAGATATGTTAAAAAAGTTTATAGATGACCATAAGTTATCTAAACAAGCTCACGAAGAGATAACAGCAATGGTTCATTCTGATAAAGAAGTTTCAAAGTTATTTTATGAAGCTGAAATTAAAATGACAAATACTTTTGTAGAAAAATTAAAATTAGGTAATATTGATTGTGATAATATAAATGAAAAAGCTCATATTGCAGTTCATTTAATTGATGACCTATGCCATGAAATTGTTTACCATAAACATGATGATATGAATTATGATGAAATGATAAATCTTGTAATTGATATAATAGTTAAAATTTTTGATTAATATTACATAAAAAATCAGCTAGATACTAATTATCTAGTTGATTTTTTGTTTTTTAATTATTAATATAAAATTCCTCCAGCATTTGCATTATATATTCCAATACCAACTCCAAGTATTCCAAAAGCAACTAATAAGATTATTGCTACTAATAATAACCCACAGAAAAACGAACGAGCATAATTTCTACGATTAATATTTGAATCATCAAATGAAAATACTATTAGTAATATGAATCCTGCTATTGGTAAAGCAAATAATAAATTATATCCAAAATATCCCCATGCAGAAATTGGTCTATATTTTTCAGGTATTTGTATTGTCTTCTCCCCTTCATTTTCATTACTCATAAATTATTCCCCCTTTTATTAATTTATTATGTTTAATTAGCTATTTTTATTATTTTTAACCTCATTTTCTTTTAATTCTTTCTTTTTTAATTTGTTTAACTTCTTCGCTTTTCTCTTTCTTTCAGGTACAATAAGATCATGTATGATTAAAATAAAGAGTAATAATACACCTATTGTAACTAATATATCTGCAAAATTAAATATTGGGAAATTAAATACTTTAATTTCAAGATAATCTATAACATAACCTCTTAAAAATCTATCTAATAAATTACTAAAACCTCCAGCAAAAACTAACATTAATGATGTAGAATATACATATCTCTTTTCATTAAAATAATGTACCATCAATTTTAATATAAATCCTAATATAACGACTGTAATAACCATGATTAGCATAAGGTCACTGCTTAATGCTCCAAAAGCTATTCCTGTGTTTTGTGAATAATTAATATTTAGTAAATTTGGTATTAATGTTTGATTTTTATTAATTAAAACAAATTTTAAAATTTGATCAAATATTATTAATAATAATCCTATAAAAAGTATTACTATTTTTCTTATCGTACTTTTTCTTAGCTTTTTTAATTTCATTTCTTACTCCTTTTATTTTTTTGTATATTTGTTAAATCATAACTTTGATTAATTAATTCTTTAACAATTTCTTTGTCTACAGTATCATCTAAAATTATAGTATTCCAATGTTCTTTATTCATATGATATGCTGGAATTATATATTCATATGAATTTCTAAGTAACTCTGAGTATGTAGGCTCTGTCTTCACATTTAAATATTCTTTACCATTTACATTCATAATAAGAGCAAACCATTTATTTGTTTCTTTATGTTTTATTGTAACAGATTCCATATCATCTTTAAATGGATAATCCTCAAAAGTATTAGGTAACTCAAGACAATATTCTATAACTTCTTTTCTATTCACTATATTATCCTCTTTTAATCATTAAATCTTGTTATATTTTATCACATCACATTACAAAAATAAATATAACTTTATTAACCTATATTTATTACATGTTTACAAAATTAATATAATTACCATTACTTTTTATTAATTTTTGTAAATCTTCAACATTAATCCATACAGTTGCAGTATTTTCCATTGGATGAACTCCTATAAATTCTAAATTCTTAATATCTCTATCTATTATAACTTTAACAAATTTATTTTCGTCATTAACAATTCCAAGTGGACTTACTGCACCTTTTTTAAGTCCTAGATATTTTTCCAAGTCCTCTTCACTTGCAAAACTTAATCTTCTTGAATTAATAGTTTCTTTAAGTTTGTTTAAATTAACTGTTTTGTCTTTTTGTACTAACACTAAATAATAATTTTTCTTTTTATCATCTCTTATGAATAAATTTTTTATTACATGATCTATGTTTTCCATTCCTAAATCGTTCATTTCTTCAATAGTATATACTGGTTTATGTTCTGTAACACTATAATCTATATTCATTTCTTTTAAGATATTATATATATCTTGTTTTTTTGTAGCTTTCATATGATCATCTCCCAAGCACATTTTATTTAATTAAACTTTCTGCTAATTTTTTCATTTCTTCTAAATTTTCATCTTTTATTCTTGATTTTATAGTAACCATAGGTTCAACTATTTCAATATTTTTCATCTCTCCTAAAATAGTTTTTATAGTTCTACCTGCTGACGGTGCCCAAGATCCATTTTCTATTATACCTACTTTTCTATTTTGATAATTTCTATCTTTTAAGTATTCTAATAAATGTAACATTGGAGGAAATACCCCTGCATTATAGCTAGATGCTACAAATATAACATGTGAATATTTGAAAGAATTAGCCACAGCTTCAGACCAGTCGCATCTGTCTAAATCTTCTACCTTTGCTTCTATTCCCTTTTTCTCCAATATTTTTTTCATTTCGTTTGCTGCATTTAGACTATTTCCATATATTGAAGCACATGGAATGTATACTCCTTCTTTTTCTGGTTTATATCCTCCCCATGTCATATATTTTTCTATATAATATGAAATATTTTCACTTAATACAGGTCCGTGCAATGGACATATAGTTTCTATATCTAATGTAGAAGCTTTATTTAGAAGTGCTTGTACTTGCATACCAAATTTTCCAACTATTCCAAAATAATATCTTCTAGCTTCGTCATCCCATTTATCATTCACATCTAGTGAACCAAATTTTCCAAAAGCGTCCGCTGCAAAAAGAATCTTATCTGTATTGTCATATGTAACCATTACTTCAGGCCAATGAACCATTGGTGCCATAAAGAATTGTAATTTATGTCTTCCTGTTTCTAAAATGTCTCCATCTTTTACTATTATTTTTCTTTCATCAATATTTTTTATATTAAAGAAGTTTGATAAAATATTAAAAGTAAATTGATTACCAACAATTTTCATATCTGGATACTTTTCTGCAAGCTTACCAATATTAAATGCGTGATCTGGCTCCATATGAGAAACAATTAAATAATCAATTTTCTTTCCATCTAGTCCAGATTCTAATTTTTCTAACCATATATCTGTTACAGCTTCGTCAATAGTATCTAATAGTACAGTCTTTTCATCTTTTATTAAATATGAATTGTAACTCATACCATTTTTTAATTTATATTGACCTTCAAATAAATTAATATTATTATCACTAGCTCCAATATTTAATATATCATCTTTTATATAATCTTGATTCATTAGCTTCCTCCTAAATCATATTTGTTATACTTTTAATTTCTTCTAAATCATATCAAAAAACTAGTAATTTTTCAATTACTAGTTTTAAATTTTATTAATATTAATTATCCAAGTGCTATATCTAATATCATCATTAATACAAAACCTATGGCTAGTCCAATTGTTGATATATCTGAATGTTCCCCTTCTTGCGATTCTGGTATTAATTCTTCAGTAACAACATAAATCATTGCACCTGCAGCAAATGCAAGAACATATGGTAATATTGGTGTAATGGCATTAGTAAATAATATTGTTAAAATAGCTGCAATTGGTTCAACTATTCCTGATAACATTCCATATAAAAAAGATTTCGTCTTAGAAACTCCTTCTCCTTTTAATGGCATAGAAATAATTGCTCCTTCTGGAAAGTTCTGTATTGCGATACCAATTGAAAGTGCGATAGCTCCCATAAGTGACATTTCTGGAGTATTAGATAGTACACCTGCAAAAACAACACCAATAGCCATTCCTTCTGGAATATTGTGCAATGTTACAGATAAAACAAGCATAGTTGCATTTTTTAGCTTTGACTTAACACCTTCTGGTTTATTAGATCTCATATGTAGATGTGGTATAATATGATCAAGCATCAAAAGAAATAATATTCCAAAAATGAATCCGATAGCTGCTGGAATCCATGCAATCTTTCCTTGAGATTCTGTCATATCAATTGAAGGAATAAGTAAAGACCATATTGACGCTGCTATCATAACTCCTGCTGCGAACCCAAGTAATAATTTTTCTAGCTTTCTATTTACTTCTTTTTTCATCAAGAATACCATTGCCGCTCCTAGTGATGTTCCTAAAAAAGGTATTAATAATCCTATGGCTGTATTCAATTTTTATTTTTCCTCCTTCTTTATTTTTTTATATAAATTAATAATTAATATTATATAATAATATGAAATTTGTTTCAAGTATTGTTTGCTTTATTTTCTAATTCTTTATTTAAATCTTCCCATTCTTCCATTTTAGTCATGATATTATCGTCAATCTCTTGTTTTTCTTCTTCTAATTTTTTTAATTTTATATAGTCTGAACTTATAGATTCATTTTCCATTTCTTTATTAATATTTTCTTTCTTTTCTTCTAACTTATCTATCTCGCTTTCTATTTTTGTTATTTTATTTTTAATTCTATTAATTTCTTTATTCAAAAAATATGAATTCTGCATTTTTGCATGTGCATCTTTATCTCTCTTTTCTTTTTTATCATCTTTTCTTATTTCATTATCCAAATTATCAACATTTTCTTTTTTATTCATATATTCTTCATATGTTCCATCAAAAAAAGTTACTTTATCTTTTTCAAATATTAGTAAAGAATCTGCTATCTTATTTACAAAATATCTGTCATGAGAAACAAAAATTAATGTTCCTGTATATTCTTTTAAAATATTTTCTAAACTTTCTTTTCCTATGATATCCATATGATTTGTTGGCTCATCTAATAATAATAAATTCGCACCTTTTTTAAATATTTTACACAATTGAAGTCTTCCTTTTTCTCCTCCAGATAAAATATTTATTTTTTTAAATACATCTTCTCCAGAGAAAAGAAATGTACCAAGAAGAGTTCTAATTTGTGTTGTAGTAAGGCTTGGAAAAGTATTATACATTTCATCAAATACTGTTATATTTTCGTCATTAAAATCCATTTGTTGATCAAAGTACTCTTTTACTACATGATATCCATATTCAAAATCTCCACTAATTTTATCAATATTTCCATTTAAGGTTTTTAATAATGTAGATTTGCCTGTTCCATTTTCTCCTATTATTCCTAGTTTTTGTCCTTTATATAAATTAAATGAAATATTACTTTGGGTAGATTTATTATTATATCCTATATTTAGGTCTTTTACAGATAAGACATTTTTTCCACTTTCTACTTTTATATTAAAGTTAACATGAAAAGATTTTAAATCATATTTATTCGGCTCATCAATAATCGTCATTTGTTCAATTTTTCTTAGTTTTGATAATGCCATTTTTGCTTTTGTAGGTTTGTATCTAAATCTATCCGCAATAGCCTGCAGTCTTTTAATCTCTGATTGTTGATATTCATAATCTTTTAATTGTTTTTCATAATTAATTCTTTTTTGTTTTTCGAAGTCAGTATAATTTCCTTTATATTCTTTTATCTGTGCATATTCTATTTCATAAACTTTATTAACGATTTTGTCTAAAAACATTCTATCATGAGAAACAATTACAACAGATTTTGGATAATTTTTTAAATAATTTTCCAACCATTCTATAGCCATAATATCTAAATGATTCGTTGGTTCATCTAGTAATAAAATATCTGGTTTGCTAAGTATTAATTTCAAAAAAGCTATTTTAGTCCTTTGCCCTCCTGAAAATTCACTAATCTTCTTTTTCTTATCTGCTTCTGAAAATCCAAATTTTCTTATTGCTGTTTCATATTCTTTTTTATATGTATATCCACCTTCTATTTCAAATAATTCCATAGATTTGGAATACTCTTTTATTGCTTCTTCACTACTATTCGTTTGTAGCTTATTAGTTAACATAGCTATTTTTTTCTCTAAATTAATAATATTACTATATACTTTTAATATCTCATCTAACATTGTTTTAGAGTCATCTTCGAAATCAATTTGTTTTAAATATCCTATACTTGGATTTCCTTGTTTATATATGTTAAATTTATTTTCTCCGATTCCTTCTTCTAACATAGAATTATTTATTAAAGATTTTAATAATGTAGTTTTTCCACTTCCATTTCTTCCTACTATTGCTATTTTTTCTTTATCTTTAATCTCAAAATCAATTTCTTCTAATATTGTATCTGCACCAAATGATATTGCTCCATTTGTAATTCTGTAATTCATTTTTTTCACCAATTTCTTTATATAATTTTCCTATATAACTTAATTATATTATTCTATATTTCTATTTTTTCCATATAATATATTAACATACCACATAATATTATTCAATCATAATTATTTAAACCTATAAATTATTTTAACCATTATTACTTATATACGTATTTATAAAAGAACAGCCACTTTAAAAGTGACTGTTTTAATAAAAGGGGATCTTGTGTATGTTTACTAATTAAATAAAATAATTAGTAATTATATATATAACACCTTAAGTTTACTCTAAGTCAATGCTTTTCACTAAAAATTCACAATTTTTTTACTATCTAATAAAATTAGTGAAAATAGTTTTTTCTTGCTCTGGAGGTAAAACTCCTTTTTCCCTTCCCGCTTCAATGCATTTTAAATAATATGCCATATTTCTTGCAAGAATTCTCATTGCCTGCATTCCCTCTTCATCTTTCCTTACCTCTTCTGGTGTTTTTCCATGTACCATATTCCAATATCTTGATGATATAATTGGCATTTGAGTAATACCAAAATATTTATTTAATTGATCATATGTAGCAGTTGTTCCTGCTCTACGTGCTGATATAACAGTTGCAGCTGGTTTAAATAAAAATATATTGTTATTACCAGACTGAGATGCTGAGTAAAATACTCTATCCATAAAAGATGTAATAGCACCAGATGCACCTGCATAATGAACAGGTGAACCAAATATGAATCCATCAGCATCTTTTGCTTTTCTTACAAATTCATTTACTACATCATCAAATACACATTTTCCTGTTTTAGCACATGTATTACATGCAATACATCCAGCAATAGGTTTAACTCCAACCCAAAATATTTCTGTATCTATATTTTGTTTATTTAATTCATTTTTAACTTCTTCTAAAGCTGTATAAACACATCCTTTTTCATGTGGGCTTCCATTGACTAATATGACTTTCATATATTTCTCCTTTCTATTAATCTATTGTATTTAATAAATTAGATTTTATTACAAACTTTTTCTACTTTTTATTTTCTTCTTTTCCTGGATTTAAAGCTTTTCCATTGGCTTGTTTTGCCATCATTTTCTTTGCTAGAGCACAAATCAAAGGATTAGTTGCACTAACTGCTTCAATGTTTTTCTTTATTCCTAATACTTTTAAACATGTATCTGTATAGTCAACAACCATATCTAAACCAGAAATAAATGATGCCATATCAGAATTTAAAAATACCATTGGACCGGCCATTTCTTCAGGCGTAGCAAGTCTTCCTGCAAGTCCTGCTTGTGCAATAAGATTTTCCTCACTACCAACCATATCTTGAAATTCTTGTTTCATTCCTGTATTTGTTGAACCTGGCAATACATTATTCACTCTTATTCCTAATTTTGCAAATTCAACAGATTGTTCACACGCAAATTGTGAAGTACATCTTTTTGAATACATATATGCAAAAGTTGCAGGAGCTGAATTTGCTATTTTTCTTGTAATATCTTGTACTTCTTCCCATGTTTTTGCATGTACGACTTTATTTTGTTCTTTCTTAAATCTCTTCCACTCAAGACCTGCAGTTGAAGTACAATAAACTATAGAACCTCCTTTACTCATTCTGTTTTTTAGGTAAAATAAAGTAATGTACATATTGGCTGTATAATTGCAGTCAAATGTTGTTCTATAATCTGTCTTTGCCCCTGATAATCCAGCTACTCCAAAGAAAGAATCTATATGTTCTGGAATTTCTTTAAAAGCTTCATCTATTTCTTCTTTTTTTGCTAAATTACATTTTATAAATTTCGTAATACCTTCTACTTTACATTCATTTAAATCTATTGCATATACTCTTGCCCCTAAATCAACTAACATTCTTGCTGTAGCTTCTCCCATTCCGCTTGAAGCACCAGTAACTACACATATCTTTTCATTATATCCAAAATAATCTTTCATTTGTTTTCCTCCTTATATTTTATCTTTTAAAATTTAAATATTTAGCTTTTATTCATTATTTCTATTATATACATACTGACCTAATGCACATCCGATTATAGCTCCAACAAAATACACAATAATATATTTATATTCTGTTAAATTATAAAAAATCAGCATGGTAGGTATAAACATTATTGCAATTGTAATAGGTATTAAAAACTTAAATCCAACTTTATTACCAAATATTACTCCGCATCCGATAGAATATATAACATTTATAACCCATAAATCAATTAGAAATGTATAATTTTCAGTTTCTGGGAATATGGTATTAATTATAGGTATAATATTATATACTATTAATGAAATAATTGCTATTTTTAATAAATTTTTTCCCATTAAACCACCCTCAATTAATTAAATTTTTATATTATTACTATATCACATAATATATCACAATATATCACAAAATTATAATTTTTTATATAAAAATATCCAAATTATGAAAATTTAATTTGGATATTTTATTAGATATTTTAAGTTTAATTTATAATTTCATTTTTTATCTTATTTATTCTTTACTCTTAAAGCTCTTAAAGAATTTAATATAGCTAATATAGATACACCTACATCTGCAAAAACAGCTCCCCACATTGTTGAAATTCCTACTGCTGTTAGTAAAAGTACTATTACTTTTACCGCTATCGCAAATATAATATTTTCTTTTACTATTCTCATTGTCTTTTTAGATAGTTTAATAGCTTTTACTATTTTTGATGGTTCATCTGTCATAATAACAATATCAGCAGCTTCTATACTGCTATCTGCACCTATTCCTCCCATTGCAATTCCTATATCTGATAAAGCTAAAACTGGTGCATCATTTATTCCATCTCCTACAAAAGTTAATTTTCCTTTTTCTGATTTTTCTTGTAATAACTCTTGTAATTTTTCTACTTTTCCATCTGGTAATAATTCTGTGTATATTTTATCTATACCTAACTTTTTACCAACATCTTCACCAACTTCTTTTTTATCCCCTGTAAGCATAACTGTTTGTTTAATATTATTTTTCTTTAATTCAGTAATTGCTGTTTTAGAATCTTCTTTTATTGTATCTGCGATTATTATATATCCTACATATTTTCCTTCTATTGCAACATATAAAATAGTTCCGATATCACTGCATTTTGTAAAAGAAATTTTATATTCATTCATTAATTTTTCATTTCCGATTAATACATCTCTGTTATTAATTTTCGCCGAAATTCCAAGTCCAGATAGTTCTTGCGTCTTTATTATTTCTTTTTCATCAATAGTTCTTCCATAAGCTTTTTTAATAGATTTTGAAATAGGATGGTTTGAGTAATATTCACTATATGCCGCTATTTTAAGTAATTCATTTTTTGATATTCCAACAGCATTTACCTTTTGTACTTCAAATACACCTTTAGTTAATGTACCTGTTTTATCAAATACAACTGTTTCAACATTTGACAAAGCTTCTAGATAATTACTTCCTTTTATTAAAATTCCAATTTTAGAAGCCCCTCCAATTCCACCAAAAAATCCTAAAGGAATTGATATTACTAATGCACAAGGACAAGATACCACTAAAAATGATAATGCTCTATATATCCAATCATTGTAGCTCTGACCTTTTATAAAAAGTGGTGGTATAATTGCTAATATTACTGCAATAATTACTACAACAGGTGTATAATATTTGGCAAATTTTGTTATAAAATTTTCTGATTTTGATTTTTTACTACTTGCATTTTCAACTAAATCTAATATTTTACTTACTGTAGACTCTCCAAACTCTTTTGTTACTTTTATTTTTATAACTCCATTTTGATTAATACATCCACTTAAAATCTCATCGCCTTCATATACCTCTTTTGGCATGCTCTCACCTGTTAATGCTTTAGTATCTAATGTTGTTTTACCTTCCACAATAACACCATCTAATGGTATCTTTTCTCCAGGCTTTATAATTATTGTTTCCCCAATCTTTACTTCATCTGGATTTACTTTTTCTACTTTTCCATCTCTATATACATTTGCATAATCTGGTCTTATATCCATAAGACTTGCTATTGATCTTCTTGATCTATCAACTGCATAACTTTGGAAAAGTTCTCCTACTTGATAAAATAACATAACTGCTACAGCTTCTGGAAGTTCTCCTATTATAACTGCACCAATAGTCGCTACAGTCATAAGAAAGTTTTCATCAAATACTTTTCCTCTAAAAATATTTCTAACAGCCTTGAAAACAATATCCATTCCAACTATAATATAACTTAATATAAATATTACTGTATTAATCCATTCATTGTTAAACTTAATAGTTAATGCTAGTACAAGCAATATAAAAGCAATTATTATTTTTATTCCTCTTTTTTTCATTAATTTCATCCTCTCTATAGTTCTTCAATATCAACATCTGGCTCTTCTCTTTTAATTTGTTTTTTTACTTTTTTCATTATTTCTTTTTCGTTATTTTCGTCAAATTCTATAACTAATCTCTCTGTCATAAAACTTACAGAAGCAGTATTAATACCATCAATCTTTTGTATTGCATTTTCTAAATTTACAGCACAATTTGCACAATCCAATCCTCTAATTTTCAAAACTTTTTTCATAATTCTTTCCTCCTGATAAAAGATTTTTTAATATTATTAATTATCTATTTTCTGTGATTTATATGTTCTAATCCTAATTCAAATAATTTTTGAACATGATCGTCATCTAACATATAATATACTTCTTTGCCATCTTTTCTACATTTAACAATCCCTGACCTTCTTAATGTTCCTAATTGATGTGAAATAGATGACTTACTCATACTTAATACATTTGCAATATCGCATACACACATTTCATTTTGATCTAGTGCATATAATATTTTCGCTCTTGTCGTATCACCCAATATCTTAAAGAACTCTGCAAGACTACTAAAAGTATATCCATCCGGCATACTTTTTAGTGTTTTATTAACAACATCTTCATGTATAATATTGCAGTCACATACAAATTCATTTTTTGACATTATCTTTCTCCTTTCAATTGTAACTATAATTAATTATCTTTTCAACTTTCTTATATTATAGTTGAATATTTGTTCAATTGTCAATATGTTTATGAAACTTTTTTCATATTTTTCAAAAAAGAAAAAAGCAATAAATATTTTTTATATTTATTGCTTTTTTAATATATTAATTTTTTGAAAATAATACTTTTTCAGATTTATATTGCTTTATTATATATCCTAATATTATACCAATGTAAATTATAGTTGAAATTAGCATTAACACAATATGTAAGATATTGATATTACCTGCTGCAATATCAGTAAATATCATTGTATAATTTACAAATGGAATTATTGATAAAATATTAGTTGTTTGCATTCCTATCATAAACACTATCATTCCTGGAAAAAATGATATGAATGTAAGAGGAGTTAAAGCACTTTGTGCTTCTTTAAAAGTTTTAGATGAACTTGCTATCGAAATACATAATCCACTTATAAATATTGAATATGCAATAATTACAACAAATGCAAATATAATACTTGAAATACTATACATTATATTTACACCTTCATATAACGAAAATGTATTTTGTGCAATGGCTAGTGATAGTATAGCTAAAATTAAGCTTAAAATCCCTGTTATTATAGACGAAAAAGATACACTTAAAAACTTTCCAATAATTATATCTTTACTCTTAATTGGAAAAGTTAATAATGTTTCTAGTGTTCCTCTTTCTTTTTCTCCAGCTGTAGTGTCTGTTGCAGGATATGTTGCAGATACTGTAATTGCCATAATTATAAATAAAAATGCATAATTTTTAATATAATCGCCAAAATAATTATTACTTTCTTCATTTAATACTTTTTCTTCTACAGAAATTACATTTAGTACTTTATTTGCATCAATATTATTTGATAAAAGATATTCTGATTGTAATATTTGTTTATATCCTTCAAAATAACTTTTAACTAAATTTACAGCATATGAACTATTATCTGAGCCATCTGTATTAATAATAAATTTATTTTTATCTTTTGTGACAAATAAGTCTATTTCATCATTTTCATATTTTTGTTTTAATTCTTCTTCTGTTCCAGTAACAATTTCTATATTCATTTGATTTAAAAGATTTTTTTCTTCTTCACTTAGAGTATAACTAAATCCAATTTTATTGTATTCATTTATATCTTTATTTACCTGTGCTTCAAATAAAGCTGACATACCTAAAACAAGTAAAGGTATAAATATTGGTATTATAAGCATCATTGCTAATGATTTTTTGTCTCTAAACAGTTCTCTTAGTTCTTTTTTTAAAATATTCCATAAATTACTCTTCAACAGAAACACCTCCAATCATTGCAAAAAATGCATCCCTTAAATTAGTTGTTTTAGTGTCATCTTTTATTTTTTTTGGAGTTCCTGTATTTATTATTTTTCCCTTATTTATCATTATTACTCTATCACATATATTTTCTGCTTCTTCCATATAATGAGTAGAATATAATATTGTTTTTCCATTTTTCTTTTCTTCTTTTATAAAATTTAAAATAATTTGGCTAGAGATTATATCCAATCCTGTAGTTGCTTCATCTAATATATAGTATTTTGGATTATGTACTAAGCATCTTGCTATATTTACTCTCTGTGTTTGTCCTGTTGAAAGAGTTGATATTTTATTATATAAAAAATTATCTAAATTTAATATCTTCGATAATTCTTTTATTCTTATTTCTGCTTTTTCTTTTTTTACTCCATATATATCTGCACACATTCTTAAAAGCTCATATGTCGATAATGTATCATAAAGTTTAGTATTACCAGATAAGTAGGCTATATTTTGTTTTATTTCAATTTCATTTTCTTTATAATTTAATTTATCAAATTCAATCTCTCCTTCTGTTGGTTCTAATATTCCGGCTATCATTCTAAGTAATGTAGTTTTTCCTGCTCCATTTGGACCTAATATTCCGATTATTTCACCATCATTTGCATTAAAAGATATATCATCATTTGCATAAAACTCTTCTTTTTGTTTTTTATTATTATAATGTACAAATTTTTTCTTTACATTTTCTACTTTTATCATAAATCCCCCTATATTTTTTATAAAGCTTTAAAATTTATTTCTTTTATATTATCCTCTATTAAATATGGCATTTCTTCATGTATATCTGTATCATCAGTAATTTTATCCACATTAAGTTTTATATATTTTACCTGTGCATTTGCTAAAACATTTCCATATTCATCTAATATCTCTGTATTTATCTTTAAAAACTTTGATGTTTCTGATTCCACTTTCCCTCTGCCAAATATTTTTTTATTATATGGTACAGGTTTTCTATACTTAACTTCCATTGATAAAGTTACTCCCCAAACATCTTCATTTCCATTTGCCCAGCAAGCTCTTAATCCTAACTCATCAAGCATTGCAGCAATTAATCCACCATGGACTCTACCAGGATAACTTTGATGCTCTTCTCTAAACATAAATGGAGTCATTACACTATTATCTTCCATATTATAAAAATGTGCTCTTACACCAAATTTATTATCTAAACCGCATATAGCACACATTTTACTGTTTCTTTGTTTACTTAGCACTTTCATTTTGTTATTTTCTCCTTTCGCTTTCTATATATAATTCTTTTTTATTCTAGCATATATAAATATAAAAATAAAGAAAAAATAATATAAAAAAACAATATAAGCTTTACTAAAAATTTACTTATATTGTTCTTTATAAATTTATTTGATCAGATTTTCAATTTTTATCAAATCACTTTCCGGACTATTGGTCATAATGCAAATAATTTTATTATTTACTTCAGTCACATATGTTTTTGTAGTATATTTATTATTATTATATTTGCTAATATATGAATTTTCATAATAATAATAAATATTATTATTTATTTCAATTGATTGAATGTCTTTATCATCTATTTCTTCATTTAAAGATTTTAAATATTCTTTTGCATTCAAATTATCTTCAGTATTAATTTTATCTTCGGTAAATATTACTAATTTTTTTTCAAAGTTTTCATTAACTGCAACACAATCATATACTCCTATATAATCGGTTCCAATATATCTACCTATTTCTTCTTTTGTTAAAATAACCATATCATTTGGCATTTGTACTTTTATGTCGTTTTCTCCTATATCATACGTCTGAGCATATCTATCCTGCATAAAGGTTTGATTATTTTTACTAGAATCATTTTCCTTGTTTTGAGTTAAAACGAATGATATAGCAATTATTACAGATAGAATAAGTATAATGAAAAATGTTTTTGATCCAGCTAGTCCATATCTATACCAAGGACTATTTTGAGCTTTTTCTGAAAAATAGTATTTATCAGATTTCTTTACTATAATTTTTTGGATTTTTAAATAATTAAAAATTGAATTTGCCCTATTTTCTCCAAAAATCAAATTTAACTTTTCCATAACTAATTCTTTTGTAATTGTATTTTTTTTATCTAATGCATGATTTTGTTCAAAAACATCTTTTACTTCATTAATTTCTTGTCTTGATAAATTATCTGTACTGGCAAATTGTGGAATTATTCTAATTTTTTCGTTATCAATACCTTCTTTTAGTTGTTTCTTTACACTTTGATTTATGATAATTAACATTACTATTGCAAAAAGTATAGATATTAAAGCATTTGATACAATAGTTATCACAAAATCTTGGTAATTATATATATATTGAAAACTTTCAACACTAATATCCCATCCAGATTTTTTTAAGTAAATGCAAGGTATTATTAATAAAATAGTTAATAATATTGATATTAAAGAGCAAATTGATAATATAATTGTATGATTCTCATTCACTTTACTTTTTACTATTTTGTATCCATAAAATGCTCCTATTACTATGAATATTGACATAATTGAATAAATTCCATTAAAAAAGTTATATGATAATACCCATGGTAATGATCCTATAATAGCTCCTATAAAAGCCCCTATTGTTCCAATAAAATATTTATTTTTCTTTTCTTCCATCTAACTTCCTCCTATTATTACTTTTAAATTATAGCATATGTAATTTATAAAATAAACTCAAATTATCAAACTTCTGTCTAACAATTTGAGTTTATATTTTTTAGTATTCTCTTTATGAATTATATAATATTATTGGAATAGATGTATTTATATTATTATAAATTGTTTTTGCTGCTGCATATGGTAAATTAACACATCCATGTGATCCATTAGTCATATAAATATTTCCTCCAAAATTAGATCTCCACAAAGCATCATGAAGTCCGATTCCTCCATTAAATGGCATCCAGAAATTTACATGAGATGAATATTTACTTCCGTCCCCATTATATCCTTCTAAATATGTATCAGTTGTTTTATATGTAAGATAATATATTCCAGCTGGTGTTGCATATCCTCCTGCCACATTTCCTGTAACACATGAAGTATTTACTATTTGTTTTCCATTTACATACATCCATACTTTTTGTCTTGATAAATCAATCTCTACATATGTACTGATATTTAAGTAATCTGGTAATGGATTATATATTGGATCAAAAGTTATTTTTTCTCCTTTTGTTAACTGTTCTTTAATTCTTTTAATTTCTTTTTCTTTATCTAAATCCGCATATGTTCTTCTTCCAAATGGTACTTTGATTTTTCCTAATCCTGTAGCATTAAATTCTGTTGACGTTAATGCATATGAACATTTTTCATTAAGTTTATCAACAAACTTTGGTACATTTCCATCTATGTCAATGTTATAATATCCATCATCATCTCTGTATATCCATTCTTTCATCTTTTTTGCATCTAATACATATGTACTTCCATCATTTAATTTATATTCGATTGTTGATGAAAGTATTGAATTAATATAATCTTTTTCTGAATTTAATTTTTCGTTAGTAGATAATATAGATGGTACTATATTTGTTATATCTTTAAAATCAATTACTGTTTTTCCAGCCTTTAATGATTTTATCATATATTTATATGCAGTATTTAAATTTAATTCATTTCCATATTTTTCAGGTTTAACAACTAACTCATTTTTATCATTAAATTCTAAATATGCATTTTCTGGTTTTTTTATATTATTTTCATGGAATATTGATAAACTTGATAAATATTCTTTTACCTTTTCTTCATTTACAGAATATAAATTTTCAATATTATATTCTTTATTATTCTCTCCATTTTGAGAATACATTATCTTTTTTAATTCATCTTGATTTTCTACTTTTATATCAAAAAAAGAGCCTATGCAAGTATATTCTTTGTCTTCTGCAAATAATAGTTTTATTTCTGCATTATTCATACTTTGCTCTAATTTTTTAGATGTAGAATCTAAATTTAAAAAAGAACATTCTACTCCATTTATATATGTTTTGTATTGAAAACTATCTTTACTAAAAGTTCTTATTAAAAAAGCTACAATTACAAAGATAATTATTGTACATATCAGTACAACAACTTTCAATACTTGTCCTGTTACCCGTTGTATCGCTTTCATATTGTGCTACCTCCTTTTTGCTAATATAAAATACGTTTTATATTATAACATAAAACTATAAAAAAAATAAACTATTAAATCATATTTTGTCGTAATTTGTTTAAGTTTATTATATATTTTTTATAAGTTTATATAGCTATTCTTAGGAAATATTATTTTTAGTATTGTTTTCTTTCCTTTCTCGGAAAAAATATCAATTGCTATTCCTAATTTATTACATAACTTTTTACATAAATATAACCCTATTCCTGTAGATTTCTTACCGATAATTCTACCATTTTCTCCTGTAAACCCTTTTTCAAATACTCTAGATATTTCACTTTGTTTTATTCCCATACCATTATCTTCTATATATAAAATAATATTATCTTTATTTTCTTTTGAATAAAAATTAATTAATTTAATTTCTTTATCCATATATTTTATAGAATTTTGTATTATTTGATTTAAAATAAATACTAACCATTTACTATCAGTATAAACATATTTTTCTAAATCATTAACTTCAACGTTTACATTTTTTTCAATTAATAAGCTTTTATTCTTCATTATTGTAGAATTAACAATATCCATTAAATTAGTTTTTGCTATATAATAATCTTTTTCTACAGTGTTACTTCTTGCATAATATAGAGCTTGTTCTATATAATTTTCTACTTTATCAAGTTCCTCATCAATACTTTTCATTTGTTCTGATTTATTATTTTCTATTATAAGTTTACTTGTAGCTATTGGTATTTTTATTTCATGTATCCATAGTTCTATATATTCTTTATAATCTTCTGTTAAATGTTTATATTTATTAACATTTTCTATCATAGATTTTCCTGTATTATCTAAAATATTTTTTAGTATTTGTCCTTCTATAAAATTCGTATCATCAATTAATTCATTTATTAAATATTTTTCCTGTAAATCATTTAATCTGTTTACTAAATTTTTATAAAAATTATTTTTTATATAATATTCAGTTATTATACACAAAATAATAGATAAAAGAACTGATAAAAAACAATATATTCTTACCCATAAATCTATATCGTACATTGATAAAAATATTTCTATTGATATTAATATTGATATAGTTATTATAATATACCATACTTTTTCTTTTAAAAAACTTCTAAATTTCATTTTAATATATATCCCTGTCCTCTCTTAGTCTCTATCATATCTTTTAAATTTAATTCTTCTAATTTATTTCTTAACCTTTTTATATTAACAGTTAACGTATTATCATCTATAAAACTTTGACTATCCCATAAATAATTCATTATTTCTTCTCTTGACACAATAGATCCTCTTTTCATTATTAGATAATGTAATATTTTTATTTCATTTTTTGTTAGTTCTATTTTCTCTTCATTTCTCTGTATTAAACTTTTAGAAATATCTAAAATAAATTCATTACAATCAATCCTATTTTGATTTGTATCAGTTTCTTTACTTCTTCTTAATAATGCATTAATTTTAGCAAGTAATATTTGAATATTATATGGTTTTGTTACGTATTGATCTGCACCATAATTCAAACTTATTAGTTCGTCTAATTCATTATCTCTACTTGTGACTATTATAATTGGGATATTTGATACTTTTCTTATTTCCTTACAAACAAATTCACCATCAGTAAAAGGTAAGTTTATATCTAATAATATAATGTCACTTTTTATATTTAAGATATCATTAACTACATTATTAAATTTAGTTATTAAGTCTACTTCATATCCATTTCTTTCTAAAAAAATTTTCAATTCATTTCTAAGTTTTTCGTCATCTTCTACTATTAATATTTTATACATAATTATTCTCCTAAATATTTTTATAGATTATATCATAAATTAATAATACTTAATATTACATTTTTGTAAGATAACTATATGTTTTTATAAAGCTATATTAATAAAAAAAGACAATGAAAAAATTTTCACTATCTTTTTTATTTTATAATTTACTTTTCTTTTATTTCATTTTAAAAGATTTATTATATCATTTATTTCTTCATCTGATATATGTATATTCTCATTTATTAATCCTATTAGTGCATGTTTACTAGATTTTGTATGAAAATCTGAACCAATCGTTGTAAATAAATTGTTCTTTTTAGCAACCTTTTTCCACTTTTCTGATTCATTGTATCTATTTTCGTCCCTATCATAAAAAATATAATTTGCCTCTATTCCATCAGGTATAATTTCTTCTATAATTTCTTGTATGTCTAAATCAGTTAAATTATCTTGGTGTTCATATGCAACAGGATGTGCTAATACAACTTTTCCTCCCGCTTTTCTTATTATATTTGCAGCTTCTAATGGAGTAATCGATCTTTTCTTTACATATGCTGGGCAATTTTCATTCATTATATTTTCTATAAATTCACCTTTATTTGGTATATGTCCAAACTCTTTTAATAGCTTTTCTTTATTATTTAAATTATTTATAATTTGTAATGAAATATGAGCTTTTGTTACAGCATCAATTTTATCTAATTCTTCTATATCTATTTCATATCCCAATTCTTTTAATTTTTTTCCAACATTATATAAATATTCATGTCTTATATTTCGTAAATCTTCTAACTGTTTTTTCAATATATTACTATGTATGTCAATATTATATCCTAATACATGTATTCCAACCCCATGAGATTTTGTTGATATTTCAACCCCTGGAATAAGATCTATTTTGTTATTATTTGCATATTTAATTAAATCATCTGTATATGCATCAATTGTATCATGATCTGTGATTGATATAATACTTGCTTTATTATTTACCGCTTCATCTATTATTTCCTTTGGAGAAAGTTCTCCATCGGATATGTTAGTATGTATATGTAAGTCAATTAACATATTAATAATTGCTCCTTTTACTTTTTACTTTAATCTTTTTTGGAATTTAATACTTTATATATTTTTTTATAACTTTTTTATATCTATATATTCTTCTATTTCTTTTCTTTCATACTCTGGTATTTCTACAATTTTATTGTTTAAATATGATTCTATATCTATCATCTTACCATTTTTATATAATCTTCCTTTTACAAATCTTTTTATTTTGTTGTATTCGTTAATTTTATTGCAAATTTCCTCTTTTTTGGTTAGTTTAATTTTACCAGCATCTTGTACATTTCTTCTTTTTAAAAAATATGTTAAATTAAGTTCGTGAATTGTCTTACTTCTATATTTAATATATGAATTAATCTTTCCATAAGGTATATTTGAACATTTACAATGCCAATATATAGGTCTATTTATATATCTATCATTAAAATATTTATAAAATAATTGTGAAAATACAGACACTATATCTTGAGCTTTAAACTTTTTTGTAGATAATATTTTCTTTAGTTTTTTAGTATCTTTAATTATAAAACTAGCTTCATCAACACCAGATATTACTAGACAATTAAACTTATTAGAAAAATATTTTATTGTTTGTTCAAAAATATCATTAAAGCTTCCTTTATTTTCTTGAATTAAATTATGATTTAAACTTTTTGTAATATCTTTACCATCTATAAATATTACAATTGGATTATTTTCATTCATATTCATATTATACTTATTTTGTATATTTATAAAATAGTTATTCCATTTTTCTCTCATATTTACTTCCAATCCTATATAGAATTATCAAAATCTATTAAATTAAAAAACTCATTATTTTTTTCATTATCATTTTCTTTAATAACAACAATTTTTCCATTTAAATATTCATCAATATCTATCTTATTTCCATTTAGATATAATACTCCTTTTTGATAGTCTTTTATTAAATAATATGTTTCATAATTCTCACACATCTTTAGTTTTTCTTCTAATTTTATTTCATTTGCTTTTTTTATACCATTTTTCTTTAAAAATGCTGCTGTAACACCTTTTAAAATACCTTTGCTTTTAAACCTAAGATATGATTCCACTTTTTCTTTTGCTATATTAAAACATTTACAATGCCAATAAACTACTTCTTTTGAATATATATTATTAAAATACTCAAAAAAGTATTGTGAAAATATTGATACTATATCATGTGTCTTAAAATTATTTTCATTATTTATTGTTTCTATAAAATTATATGTATCTTCTATTATAAAACTGATTTCATCAGTTCCCCATATAGCTATACAATTATATTTTGATGAAAAGTATTTTGCTGTTTTATCTAGTGCATCAAAAAATCCATTTTCTTCTCCTTTTAATAATTCTCTTCTGTTTTTTGATGAATCCTTTGCATCTAAAAACAAAATAATTGGCTTTTTGCCACTTGCTCTCATATTATATTTATTTCTCATATTGCTAAAATAATTAAACCATTTTCTATCTAAATCTTTCTTTTCCATAATAAAAAACCTCTATAAAAAAATAATGAGTAAGCAAGACCAAGTCTTACTTACTCTTGCAATATACTAGTAACCTACGTACTAGTTCTACAATTGTATTCGTGGATTACGTTCCAATACTTAAATATTGCTAAAGTAATTATATACTTTTTTATGTATTAATACAAGTTAATATATAAATATTTATGTTTTTGTTTTATTTCTTTATATATTTTCTACATTCCAAATTCTTTTATAAATTGTACAATATCACTATTTACTTCCATAATACGTTTATCATTTACTAAGTCTTCATATGAAAACCATTTATATTTAATATTGTTTACTTCAAATTCATTATCAGGTAATTTAATTTTCAAATAAACATTATAAAAATAATGAGTATATTGTTTTTCTATTTTATCACTTTGAGAAAATTTTGTATGTGTTTTTTCTCCAACATATATAACTTCAATATTTTCTTTATCTATTTTCAAAGCTTCTGATACTTTTTCTTTTACTAAATTACTATCTTTTCCATTTGGCATTTTGCAATTTAAGAATAAATAGCTTTTCCATCTTTCATCATAATTTTGTAAATATTTATTTTCTTGATTTTTTATTGATATTATTGAATGTACTCCCATAACTTTCTCCTTTTTATTTTAGTTTATTTTGTATATTATTTTAATTTAAATATTAAATTTTATAACTTCACAATTTCCTAATCCTTTTATGTTTTGTCTATCCACAAGTTTTTCTAATGGGATTTTCATAAAATAATACTGAATAGGTACTGATACTCCTCCATGAGTAACTAAAAGAACCTTTTTATCTTCATATTTTTTTACTGTTTCATTAAGAAATTCATATATTCTTTTACAAAAATCATGCATTGTTTCCACATTTTTGAAATCTACATTTTTATTATAGTTCCATAAAAAATCTATTTCAGGATTTTCTTCTTTTAATTTTTCTCTTTTCTCTTTAGTAAAACCTTCCAGTTTTCCATATCGTCTTTCCATTAATCTAGCATCTTCTATTATTGGAGCATTTATATTTTTATTAATTAGCTCAGCTGTTTTTCTTGCTCTGTTTAGTGGTGAAGTAATTATTAAATCAATTTGTTCGTTTTCAATTAACTTTGCTGTCTCTTTTGCTTGATTTATTCCTACTTCATTTAATTCAATATCAGTTTGCCCTTGAAGTTTTCCTAAAGTATTCCAATCAGTTTGTCCATGTCTTGTTATTAAGATTTCCATGTAATTTTTCCTTTCTAAATTTTATTTAAATCTTTTGAATAGTAGTACATATCAACACATTGCATATTTTCATCCCATATTTCTTCATTATAATTATTTATAAAGAAATTCTTTATTGTTTTTTCGTACTTATCAAATCCTTGTTTTACATAGAATGGTATATTATTTTCTGTAGTTCCAACAATCATTTTTTTATATCTTGTTTTATAATTATCCACTAAATATTTAATCATTCTTTTAGCATAACCTTTTCCTCTGAACTTTTCTTTTGTTACTATATTTTTTAATTCTACAATATTATTGTCTATATTTGTTACTACAGAAATACAAGCTGGTTCATTATTATATGTTAATACAAATAATTCTCCATCAAATAAATATTTGCTAATCATCTCTTTACTTGGATCTGCTTCAAGTAATAAATTTAAATATTGCTCTTTATTATCTTTTTCTTTTTTTATATTAATTGAATTCTGTACTGGTAAGAACTCAAAATTTTCTGGTAATTTAAGAACTTCTTGATTCTGTCCTAAATACCTATCTTCCTCTGAAAATATACATCCACAATATTTTTGCATATATAATTCTAGTTCTCTTGCTTTTGCTTGTCCTTCTCTAAAGCCAATTCTAAAATCTCTATATAAAAAGTCTATTCCATATTCTTTACTATACTTTTCCATTAATTCTTTTATAAAATCATGTTTTTGATAAATACTATACAAAAGAGTAGTAGTTACTGTATCATATCCATTTTCTTTTGCATATTCAAAAGTCTTTTTTAATCTTACTGGATAACAATAATTAGTACATCTATTTTTTAAGTCTTTAACCGCTTCTTTACAAAAATTATCTAATCCATATTCTTCTTCAAATATAGTATTTATATTAATAAGTTTGCTATATTCTTTTAAACAATCTCTTCTTGCCTTATATTCCATATATGGGTGTATATTAGGGTTATACCAATATAAAGTTGGTTCAATTCCTTCTTTTCTTAATGTATCTATACAATATACACTACAAGGAGCACAGCATGTATGCATTAATAATTTCATCTTATTCCTCTTTTCTTATTTCTTTATTTTCTTAATAATTTTTTTAATTTATTTAATATTCTAGTAAATAAATTATCTTTAACTTGTACCAATTGAAGTTCTTCTTTATATGTTTTTGTTTCATTACGCTTATTAAATACTTTTTGTATGTCATATTTTTCTTCTAATTCTTTTTCGTTATTAGTTAATTTCTCCAATAATTCTTTTTTTTCATTTTCTTCTGCCCAATAATTTAAATACATAAAAGTTAGTATTTCTTCTGCTTCATCTGATACTTCTATATCTCCATTTTCATTAAAACCTGAATATTTTTCACTTTCATCTTTTAATGAATTATTATTTAAATATTCTATTAACTCTATTGGAAGAACATATACATATTCTGGTTCAATGTTTTTCAAAATATTAAGAATTTCTGTATTAGCTATCATTTCTCTATTCTCCATGCTCTATTTCATCTCCTTTTTCAATTTTATCTTTTGGCATATCTTCTCTTTGCATTACTTTGGACATGAACCTTTTTCCTTTTTCCATTATCTGTGATAGAGATTTTTTACTAGACATACAAAATCTTCTTAATGGAGAATACCCATAATCTATTTTTAAATTTCCATTTTTATCTTTATGTGCTACGCTATCTGGCATTTTTGCAATACTGGAAAAATCGCTATGTGCATAAAAAGTTATTAACTTTCCAAATCCGTCTTTTGAATATATTTGATCAATTATATCTTGCTTTTTATCTGATGGTTTTCCGTCTATCCTCTTTCATTTTATATGCTTGTACACCTTCTAATATTGTTTTAAACAAATGTGATGAATCCTCGTCTATTCTTTTCTGCACACTATTAGCATGTATACCAAATTCTGGTTTGTGATCTCCAAATCTTGACACATCCATTTTTGCATTTAGCTCCTTATTTTCTTCTATGACTGAAACCATATGCTCTACAAATTCTTTTGGCATACTACCAAACATAATATATGCATCAGCATCATTTTCATCTATATGACCTCTACATGATGCTGAAGTTGCTATATTATTATTAATACAATATTCAATCAATTCAGTAAGTTCTGGCGATCCTTCTCCCCATAATAATGCCATTTTATGGGCTTGATCTTTTGGTACTTTTCCTCTAAAGGCTTCTCCTTTTTTATATTCACTTAATTTCATTTTTTCACCTCTTCTTTTGTATATAAATATTAAGTTCATTTGTAAAAAATTATATAGTGAACTATTTTACATTTTCTTCTATTCTTATATGTTTCATATTCATTGCTTTTATCACTAACATACCAGCAAACATTATTATTAAAAATGGTATTCCTAAAATTTGTTCTTCACTATGAAGTGCAAATGAAGCAAAGTTTGCAATTTGACTAGAATAACATAATGCTAAAACTGTTTCTTGTGTTTTACTATTTAAAAAGAACATTGTTGGTATTAACCACATAATATACCATGCATTAAAATTCGTAATTAATATAAATGTAAAAATAAATAAGAAAATATTATATTTTTTCATTATATTATTAAACTTTATCTCTTTTTGTATTAGTAATCTTATACATATTATTATATAACTTAAAGCAAATATGATAAGTGCTATATTTTGAATAAGCTCTACTTTTCCTTGTCCAAAATATTCGAATATTACATACATTATTGATCTATTATATTTAGATTGTTGTATAAATAATCCGGCCAAAACATTTAGATCCCTCATATATATCAAATAAAATAATGCTATTATAATAATATATTCAATTCCTGATAATAAACAATAAATTATTCTTTTCTTTATATCTTTATTCCTTACATAATATATAACTATAAATGGTAAAATTAAAATTCCTAAATATTTAATAGCTGTTGCCATTGCCACAAAAGCTACTGCTAAAAATAAGTTTTTCTTTCTTATTGTAAAATATATAGCTAAAAGTATAAATAATATTATAAATATATCATTATGAACATTTGAAATAGCTTCAAATAAAATAAAAGGATTTAATCCATATATAATCATAAATAATTTTTTTCTTGTAATTTTAAATACAAGAAATGTGTTTAAAACATGTACTAATATATTTAATACTTTAAACAATAATAATGCAATATCTATATTTCCAAAAGACATAAAAGAAAGTCCAGTACAAATCAATGTCCAAATTGGTCCATATACTACTGTTTCATATTTCCAACAATTAGCTACTTTATTAAACATTGGATCATTTTGTCCTGTTATATCTCTTATTTCTCCGGTTGAAGTATAATATGGATTTTCTCTGTAATGTGCACTAGACCATCCATTTGCAATATATGAATATACATCAGTACTTGTATATGGAATAATTACCCCAAATATAACAGAAGCTAATATTACCATTATAAATATTTTTTTTGCATTTATTTTCTTGTGTTTTTTTGCAATCATTATATATGCTAAAAATAATATGGTCATGATTAAAAAGAAAATTAATGCATTATTAAGCATTTCAGTTTGATTTTCTGGAAATTTAAAAAAGTATGTCCATACATAATAAAATCCATAAATCGTTTTGTTTTTTACTAAATATATTATTGATGGAATTGCAAAAATAACTGAAGCTATAAAAAATATAATTATAGCTACAGGTATTTTTGTTTTATTAATTTTACTCTCTTTATTTTTATTAATAATCTTTTCCATAAAAAGTCCTTTATTAATTATTCTCCGGTATATTCCACTCCAATATGTTCATATGCTGCTGGAAGCGCAACTCTTCCTCTTACTGTTCTTGATATAAATCCTATTTGTATTAGATATGGTTCATATACATCTTCTATAGTATCTACTTCTTCTCCAAGTGTTGTTGCTATTGTTTCAATTCCAACCGGTCTTCCTCTATATTTTACTATCAGTGTCTCTAATATTTTTCTATCTATTTCATCTAAACCTAAATCATCTATTTCTAACTTATTTAATGCTATCTTTGTTATCTTTAATGTTATATTTCCATCTCCAAGTACTGCAGCATAGTCTCTTACCCTTTTCAAAAGTCTATTTGCAACTCTTGGTGTTCCTCTTGATCTACGTGCAATTTCCATTGCAGATTCATTATCGATATTTATTTCTAAAATATTTGCTGATCTTTTTACTATAGTTGTTAAGTCTTCTTCATTGTATAATTCTAATCTATGTATAATACCAAATCTATCACGAAGTGGTGTTGCAAGTGATCCTGCTTTTGTTGTGGCTCCTATTAAAGTAAATTTTGGTAAGTCAAGTCTTATTGATCTTGCACTTGGTCCTTTTCCAATTATTATATCTAAAGTATAGTCTTCTAGTGCTGGATATAATATTTCTTCAACACTTTTATTTAATCTATGAATTTCATCAATGAATAATATATCAAACTCTGATAAATTTGTAAGAAGTGCTGCTAAATCTCCTGGTTTACTAATAGCTGGACCAGATGTTATTTTTATATTCGAATTCATTTCATTAGATATGATATTTGCAAGTGTAGTTTTACCAAGTCCAGGAGGTCCATATAAAAGTACATGATCTAAAGCTTCACCTCTTTTTTTAGCAGCCTCTATATATACTTTCATATTTTCTTTTACTTTATCCTGTCCTATATATTCATTTAAAGTTTTAGGCCTTAATGAGTTTTCAAGTCTTTCTTCATTTGCGTCAGTAAGTTCTGGACTAATTAGACGTTCTTCTTCCAAGCTTATTACCTCCAATTATTCTTGTTTTCTTAAATGTTTTTTATCTATTCTATCTTCTATATTTTCTTGTAATTCTTTATTTTCTTTTTGTTTTTTATTTTTGTTTTCCTCTCCGTCACTTAGTAGTCTTGACATATCTTTGTATCCTATTGCTGCTATTGCAATTATTAAAAGTGCAAATGATATTGCTTTCCAAATACCACTTTCTAATAAAATAACTGCAAACATTCCAAGAGTTGCTGTAATTCCATACATTATTAATACGGCTTGTTTTTGTGTATATCCTTTAGCAACTAATTTATGATGTAAATGTCCTTTATCTGGTTTAAATACTGCTTTTAGTGATTTACCTTTAATTAGTCTTCTAAAAATAGTAAATAAAGTATCAAAAATAGGCATTCCAAGTATAATTATTGGTGCTATTAATACTAAAGCAGTATATGTTTTGGCAACACCTAAAATAGATATAATCGCTAAAGAAAATCCCATAAAATTAGATCCTGTATCACCAATAAAAGTCTTTGCAGGATTGAAATTATATGGTAAAAAACCAACAATTCCTCCAGCTAATGCTGTTATTAATATAATTGCAATTAATGGTGATCCATTTAATGCAAATACCATTAATAATGATAAACAAGAAATTAATGTTACCCCTGATGATAAACCATCTAAACCATCTATTAAATTTATAGCATTTGTAATACCTACAATCCAACATACTGTAATTATATATGAAAAAACTCCACTAATAACAATTTTTCCTTCTGTAAAAGGTATTGAGATATTATCAATCTTTATTCCACATAAAACTACAATTACAGCAGCAAGTATTTGGAATATTAATTTTACAAAACTAGGTATTCCTTTAACGTCATCTATATAGCATACTATTCCAAGTATTACTATTCCTGTAAAAAATCCTATTAATTTTATATAATAATTTTCAGCACCAAATAAATCTATTTTTCCTTCTATTTGTGCAGATATTAATAAATAAATAATTGATACGAAAAATCCTGCAATTACTGCTAATCCTCCGAAGTCTTGGCATTGGTTTTTTATTTACTCTTCTATCATTTGGTATATCTATTGCTCCTACTTTTTTTGCAAGCCTCATTGTGTGTGGTGTTATTACAAAGGCTGTTATAAATGCTAGTAAAAATGCTATTGCTATATCTCCCCACATATCTTTATTCCTTTCTTTTTTGCATTTTATAATAGTTTCTCTAAAATTTTTCCAGTTATTCTACTAATTAAAATAATCCTCATATTATTAAAATTCTAAAATCTTTACATTATATCCAATAAATAATCCACTTTCTATTACTCCTGGAATACATTTAATTTTTTTCTCTAAATCTTTATCTATATTTTCAAATTTAACATCTAATATTACGTTTGAATTTTCTGTAATAACTGGTCCATCTTTTCCTCCAGCTTTTCTTAGCTTTATATTTGTTCCCCCTAATTTTATTAATTCTTCTTTAACAAAATTAATACTTTCAAAAACACATTCAACAGGTATCTTAAATCTTTCGCCAAGTTTTGTTACCCTTTTTGTTTTATCAACTAATATATATGTTATAGGTGAATTAATCATATTTAGTTTTTCTTTAAAACTAGCTCCACCTCTTCCTTTTATAAGCCATGAATTATTATCCACTTCATCAGCTCCATCAAAGCTCCAATCTGGTTTATATTCTGTTAAATTTGCTGTTTTTATTCCTAAATATGTACATAACATTTTTATCTCGTATGAAGTTGGAATAGCAACTATATTTAATTTTTCTTGTTTTACTCTTTCTGCTATCATAGTAGTTGCAATATATGATGTAGAACCAGATCCAAATCCTATCACTTGTCCATCTTCCACCTTATTTGCAATTATTTCTCCTAATTTCTTCTTTTCTTCTATATTTGAAATATTATCAAATTCAATTTTATTTAATATACTTTTATCCCAATTCATAATAAACTCCTTAAACTTATATATTATTTTACTTTTAGCATTATATCATTATATTTTAGCATAGTAAACATTATTTTTATAATTTATGAGAAATGGGAATTATGTTTCTTTTTTAAATTTTCATATAAAAAAGGTGAGCATTAATTACCGCTCACCCATAAAACACATCATAAAGTCATTCTCGAAAGCCTCAAGACATTCTTATTTTTTTCAGCTCTTAATCAAACTCTCCTCTTTCGTAGGCATCTTTGATTTCTTTTAATGCCGCCTCTTCCATCTCTTTAACTGTTGTTACGCTTTTGTTCCACCTTTCTGCATAGTATCTGTGCAGTCTAAGGTCCTTACCTACACAGTCTTCTAGGAGAGTTACTTCTTTGCTCTTAAGATTTCTTCTCATGAAGAGCTGCAATTTTTTGCCGCTGATTTTCGTTTTTATCCCAACTTTTGCAAGGATATTTCCGATGATCATTGCATCTTCATGATTGATTCCAACGTAATCTGTAAGATACTTGTCATAATACTGCATTTCTGCGATTTTCGCTTCAGCAATATAATATTTCATTCTTACAGTTGGGATTGGTTCAATCATTCTTTCTGCAAGATGCCTAAAAGTCGGGCAATATGGCTGACCATTGATTCCCCATTTTGTCCTAAAGAGAACTCTTAGGTCAACACCAACCATAGCCAACCTCCATTCTAAATCACTCTCATTATCTATGCCATATTTCTTCATAGCATCGAGACACCGTTTTAGATTTTTTTCATGCTTTTCTCTTTGCATTTCTTTCTCCTCTTAATTGAATCTAATTTATATTGTTACATTAGAGCAAGAATGTCTTTAGTTTTATATGATTTGTGTTTACTATATAATTTTAGCATAATTTACATAATTTATCAAACAAAGTTATTACATTGCTTTTTTTAATAGTTTGTTTAATTTTCATAATATGAAAAGAGAAGGCAAAGCCTCCTCTCTTCGTAATATGCCAAATGGTTGCTAATGTTTACTAGTTACAATTAAAAACTATTTTACCCACTTCTCGATATCTCTATATACATCCATTCTATCCTTCTCATGAAGAATGTCATGTCTGTCTTCAGGATATAACTTCATGGAAATAGTTTTTACACCTGCCTTTTTTAGTGTTTCGAATGTCTTTCTGACACCTTTACCACAGTCTCCGACAGGATCCATTTTTCCTGAGAGTAATAATACTGGTATATCTTTATTCATCCTTTTTATGTTTTTTACTTTTGCTGTATAAAGCATACCATTTAATAACTCTCTAAAAAGACCTGCTGAGAAGTCTCCTCCTCTATCTGGGTCTTTGATATAGTCGTCTAGTGCCTCGTTATTAGCACAAAGCCAGTCGTATTCGGTACGGTTTGGTTTAAACACTTTGTTGTATGTTCCAAATGTGAGACTATGAATACCAGGAGTAGAGTGTTCTTCCCCTGCTTTCTTTGCCTCTTTATTTGCCATCATTTTAGCAATCTTAATTGGAAGAGCCGACATCTGCCCTGTTCCAATAAGTATTACCTTGTCAAGTTTTTCATATGGATAGTCGATAAGAACTGTTCTTACAACAAATGATCCAAGAGAAAACCCTATAACATAGTATGGAATATTTGGAAATACTTTTTTTACGTCATCCATACATGCTTTAAAGTCTTTTACTACATAGCTCCAACTACCCTCTGGGCCAAAATACATAGGTTCTGAACTTTTTGCAATTGATTTACCATGACCAATATGATCGTTTCCAACCACTACGTAGCCTTTTTCGGTAAAGTATTCTGCAAAAGGTTCATATCTTTTTATATATTCAGTTACTCCATGAGCAATCTGAATAACTCCTTTTGGCTCACAGGCTTCGGGTATCCACATACATGCATGGATTGTTGTTTTTGTGTCAGCAGACGCATAGTTAAATTCTCTTAATTTCATAAATCCTCCTCACTCTCATTTGGCATCTACTAGGATATTTATATAGCACTATAATTAGATGTGCTAATAAGAAAGTATCCTAATATTAATTTTACTGCAAATTAGGAGTCTTTTCAAGTTTTATGTTTACTTAACATAGAACAATCATGTTTTTTGTTTAATTTATAGCATAATTTATTCCTCTTGCAATTACATCTTTCATTTTTTCTATTAACCCATCTATTTCTTTTGGAGTTACTATAAAATTATATTCTTCTGGTGATAGCACTTCTTTTATCAAATTATATTTATCTTCTTCTTGCAATTTGTTTAAAAATTCGTTTGATTCTCCTTGGTTTTGTACTTCATTAATTAAAAGTGTAAGGCTATCTGCTGCTATTGTTGCTGCATCTACAACTGTTGGTATTCCTATTGCTAAAACAGGTATTCCTAGAGTGCTTTTACTTATTTCTTTTCTTGTATTATCCACTCCTGCTCCTGGGACTATTCCTGTATCTGCAATTTGTATAGAGCTACTTATTCTTTCTATACTTCTTGATGCTAAAGCATCTATAACAATTAGCAGTTTTGGTTTTATATTGTCTACTATTCCTTTTAATATTTCTAATGTTTCTATTCCTGTTGTTCCAAGTACTCCTGGTGAAATTGCACTTACCTCTCTTGTACCTTTTTCTAGTACTCCTGGCATATATTCTAGTAAATGTCTTGTTATATCTATTTCATTTATTACTTTTGGTCCTAATGCATCAGGTGTTACATATATATTTCCAAGACCTACTACTAAGATAGAGTCTTTATTATTTATTTGATTTTGTATTAATATTTTTAATTCTTTTGTAACAATTTCCGATACTTTTTGGATCTCATCTTGTATTATATTTTTAAAGTTTTTAATGTCAATAGTAATGTAATTACCTATAGGTTTGTTTATCGCTTTTTCCCCATTTTCATTAGTTATTCTAACTCTAGATATAACAACATCTTCTTTTGTATTTTCTTTTAAATTTACTCTTTCTTCTTCTGTCTCTATTCCATCTATTTCATTTTCTATATTATGTGCTTTTTTATATAAATCTCTTCTTTCTAAAGCTAAATCTGTTCTAAAATTATACATAAAAAATCTTCCTTTCTAAATTAATCTAATATTATTTTTAGAAAAAAAGATTTTTTTATACTTTTATATATTCCAAATTATATAATTTTTAATTTATTTCCAGAATTTCCATGTTTTTTTCTTTATTTCTTCTGGATCATCTATATCAACATTTTCATCTTTCAAAATTTTTTCAGGATTATATGTTGTAAGTATTTTTAAATATTCTTCTCCTAAGAGTTTTTCAAGTTCATTAATACTATTTTCCATTTCTGCATAAACTGTATTTGTTCTATGATTATCAGACCCTAAAAAATGTATCATATTATGAGTTAATAATTTTTTTACAGTTTCTTTTGCACTTTTTCCATATCTGCCTAATATGCTTCCATAGTTTGATTGAAATAAAACTCCTCTTTCTATGTAATCTATTAATATATTAGGGTCTTCTTGAACGAAACTATATCTTTCAGGATGTGCTATTATTGGTATTTTCTTTTCGTCAAGAATTGAATATATAACTTCATCAATATATATTGGATTATTGTTCATTGGTAACTCAAAAAGTACATATTTACCATTGTTTAATGATACTGTTCTATTACTTTTTAAATCTTCAATTAATGTTGTTGATATATATATTTCATTTCCATGATATAATTTTATACCTGTATTTTGAGCTTTGTTAATTTCTTCTATTTTTTCTTGTATTTCATTTGCAGGAATATGAAAATAATTACTATAGTGTGGAGTAAGAATTATATCTGTAAATCCTGCTTTTTTTGCTTCGTCTAACATTAATAATGTTTCTTCTAAAGTCCTAGATCCATCATCTACTCCATGCACTAAGTGACAATGTATATCTATCATTATTTATTATCTCCATTCAAACTTCTTTTTTGTTCTTCTAAATATGAATTCATTTCATTTAAAACATCTAAAGAAGATTTAGTCGTTTCTTTTATATCTATATCTGCATCTGCTCCTACTGTTCTATCTTTTTCCACATCAAAAATTCTATTTGATTGTCCATTTGGTCTAATTCTTGATTCAAAGTTCATATTATTATTGGTTGATCTAGAACTTCTTCTGGTTTGTTTGTTTGAACTTTGACCATAATAATATGATGAATAATATTCTTTTTGTGATATTGGCATTTTATTTATAACTACACCTGCTATTTTTCCACCTACATTTAGAATATCTCTTTTAATTCTCTCTAAATCTTCAATCTTTGTTTGATTATGTGCACATACAATTATTGTTGTATCAACATTTCTTGAAAGTATAAGGGCATCAGTAACAAGTGTTGTAGGTGTTCCATCATATATTACTACATCACAAATGCTTTCAAGTTTTTCCATTAAACTTACCATTTTTTCTGATACAAGTAGTTCTGATGGATTAGGTGGTACACTTCCTGCTGGGATTAAATATAAGTTATCTACTTCTGTTTGTCTTATATATTTTACTATATCATCATCGCTATATTCCCCATTTGAATTAACTCCTGATAAATAGTTTGAAAGTCCTGGTGTTGGAGTTACTCCAAATATTGTGAAAAGTCTACCTTTTCTCATATCACTATCTACTAATATTACTTTCTTACCAGCTTGAGCAAAAGTTGTAGCTAAGTTTGATGATACCCAACTCTTTCCTTCTGCTGGCGATGCAGATGTAACAAGAAGTGATTTTAATCTATTTTTAGAATTCATAAATTGTATATTTGTTCTTAATGTTCTAAAAAGCTCTGAAATTGGAGATTTTGGTTCTTTTGCTGTTATTAATTCTTTTTTCATTATCTTCTACCTCCTTTTGCTTTTTTTACTGAACTTTCATATATTGGCATTTCTGTTAAAACTGTAAGTCCTAATTTCTTTTCTATGTCTTCTTTGCTTTTAACTGTTGTATCTAACATATATGCTACTATAACATATACACAAGCTATTACAAATCCTATACCTGCAAATATTATTAAATCCTTTATATGGTTAATGTTATATGGCACTTCTGGTGTTTTTGCTTCATCTACTACATATACATTATCCATGTTATAGTATTCTTTAGCTATTTTATTTATAAATACATTTGCAACTTCATTTGCTATTTTTCTTGCCATTTCAGGATCTTGATCTACAACTGCAATTTGAATTATTTCAGTATCATCTTGAGCTGTAACTTTAATATTATTTTCAAGATCTGCTACAGTTTTATTTATCTTCAAATTACTAATTACTTGATTAATAACAGACTCACTTGTAACTAGTGCACTATATGTTGAAACAAGTTGTTGGTTCATTGTAATTTCACTAGTAGTCATTGCAGGTGTAGTTCCATCATTTGTAGTTGTATTTGATTTTGCAAGTAAAATTGATGTAACTGATTGATATTCTGGTGTTAAAAAGACATACGAATAAATGAAACCTATAACTAAAAATATTGCAATCAATAAAATTATTTGAGCTCTTTTTGCCCAGAAAATTCCAAGTAGTTCCTTTAAATCTAATTCTTCCATATTTATTTCCCTTCTATGCAAAATATAATATACTACAGTTAGTCAAATAAAAAGTTTGTCTAACTGTAGTTATTATTTAGTACCTAATTTTATATTTATTTGATCTTTATAGATTTATATTTTACAATTCCTATAATTGCAAGTATTACTATAGCAACTATACCTAAAGTTATAGCTATACTTATTCCTGTTTGTGGTAATTTATTATCTGTAATTATTGTATTATCTGTAACATTGTTTGTTCCGTCTGGTGTTATTTCATTAGCTACTGTTCCACTACCATCTGGATCTGTATCTATAATAATGTTTCCATCTATTATTGTATTTGAATTATCATCTGGATTTTCTTGTGCTCCTGGTTCTAATGTATATGTAAATTCTGTTCTTTCATATGTTTCATCTAAATTTATTCCATCTGATATATTAATTTCTGATAGTGCTACTGTTCCTGTTGTTTCCTCTGTCACACTAGATGGATCTAAATTAAATATAATTTCTCCCATTTTTACATTAGGTTTTGCTGTATCTGTTTCAAATAAAACTGTTTTTGTTTCAGCAGATACTGTTACCTTCCAACCTTCATATGCAGTACCTTTAATTGATTCTATTTGATTTTGGTCAAAGTCTAGAGTAACAACTGCGCTCATAACTGAATCTTCTTCTACATTTACAAAATTACCTAAATTAATTGTAAATATAACTTGATTTTCAGATTGTGCTGCAGTAGATGTTAAATTTACTGTTGCTTCTGGTGTTTGATCTGTTGCACCAACTATATTAAAATTAAAAACTAATGCTATTAAAACTATAACTGTTAAAATTGTTAATATTTTTTTCATTATTTACTCCTCCTATTTTTAATTTAATTACATATTCATCTCATGATATTTTAACATAAATGATGTTATATAACAATAAAAATATATATTACATTTTTATTACATGAATGTTACTATTTTGTAATATTTTACTTATATTACAAAATAATTAAAAAAAACTAATAAGATTTTATCATATATTTAAAAAAAGGCAAGAGCATAGTACAAAATTATACCATACTCTTGCCTTTCATTCAGCATTTTTTATAATAAATTAATTTAATTGATTTAAGTTAAATCTTATTGATTTTTTTCATGGCTTTATTTATGTATTTGTCCAATATTTGACTCTGTTTAAGAATCTTATCGTAAGTTTCGCCACTATTTATCAATATTTCTAATTTTCTTTTGTGATAGTTCACTAATGTATCAAGCATTTCTACCACCTCAATTGCATTATAGCATAATTGCAATGCGAAATTTGTAGAAACCTGTCGAAAGAATAAATTTTTTTAATTTTTTTTATGTTTTTTATATGATTTTGTATATTTTACTATTTTTTTAGTTTAATATCTTCCTAATATTTCAATTCTCATTCTACTATAATCTTTTACTCCAATATCTTGATTATCTACATTTATATCTGCTGCTAGTAATTGAATTTCATTAAATTCTTCTTGTTTTAATATATATCTTCTAAGTTTACTTAAGTCATATACAGTTACTTTTCCATCATTATTAATATCTCCTGCAACAACTATTGTATAACTTATTCCAGCGGATAGCTCAATTGTATCTCCTGTTGCAACATAATCATTTTCATGAAGCTCAGATCCGCTTCTTTTTATAGTATAATTAGCATTTAACCTAAATTCTTCTTTAAATTCTTTCACTGTCGTTTTTTGCCATACATTTTGAATGTAATTATTATTTATAATATAACCATCTGGATTTTCATCAACAACATAAAATTCCATAACACTTGTATTTCCAGCTTTATCCATAGCAGTTATATTATATGTACCTTCATCTTGTAGTATAATTCCTTCATAATACGCAATCGTTGTATCATTAAATCTTATAAAAATGCTAGAAATATTTTCATCTTCTATTATTGGTTTAGCAGAATTTATATAAATTTTTCCATCTTCAACCCCTTTTATAGTTGGAGCTTCTTTATCTATATTAGTTGCTTTAGCTTCTAGTTTATATACTTGTCCTCTTCTTTCATATTCAAAAGTAAATGTTCCATTTTTATTAAATGTATATGTATTATTTCCATTATTATTTGTTACTTTTGAATCTTTTCCTATATTTAGTGTTGCCACTACATCTTCATTTGTCCATTCAGATGTATTTGAATAGCTAATTGTTACAGGATTTGCTTCTATATATTCATCAACAATATACTTCATTATTTTTTTAGTATACATACAACTATATTTAGCCATAATATAATTAAAGCATTTTGAAGGATTTTCAGACTCTGTATATTTTTTATTGTATTCTTCTGATAATAACATTAATTTATCAACAAAATCATCTTTCAAATCACTATTATTGTTAATATAATCTTTTGTTTCTATTATACTATTTTCTATATTTTCATATTCTACATCATATTCTTCTTCATACTTACTCATCAATTCTATTAAGTTTTCATAAAGTTTACCTAATTCTATAAAATCATTTATAATTTCTTCTTTCTCATTAATTGAATTCTCATCATTTTCAATAATAAAATCACACAATTCTAAAGTACTGTCTAAATTATTTAACACATATTTAGTTGTTTTATCTGTTGAAGGATTTTTTAGATTATTAGAAAGCTCTGTAATATTATCTTGTATCACAGAATCAGTTAAACTTAATTTGTTATTAATTTCATCATATTTATTTACAATTAAGTTGATTTCATCGTTATATAAAAATTGTTTATCTAAATTTATATAATATTTTTTTATTTCATCATAATTATTTGAATTTATTATATCTTCTTTATATATTTCTTTTATCTCACTATTACTTAATGAATTTATTTCAGAATTCTTCTCTTGACCGTATTTTTTCAAGTACTGCTGTATTGGCATAGTTGCCTTCTCCACATAATATTGTAGAATCTTCTGCCATATACAATTTGTTATTTTCTGATTTCAATACGCTTTTATATTTTTCGTTAGAAACTGGATTGTTATAAACATTATATGTATAATATAAATTTCTAAAGTTAAAATAAATATTATCTCTCATGGTTATATCTGCTTTGTCAGGTAAAGTATCATTAGCCCAAAAAACTAATACAGATGCTACTCGCGTATCATTTCTATGTTCATATCCCCATCCTCTACCTTGATTTATTGAAATATTATTTTCGTAAATATACCTTTCAATTTTTGATTGTTTTCCAGGATTATTTTTATCATATGAAAAAATTTCGGTATCATAACTACAATTTATAAGTATATTATTTCTAAATATATTATTTTCAAATCCATCTAAATTACTGTCACCTTGCAATGTATATCCTGTATCAAAAATATTCCTTAAAATACAATTCTCAACTAAAGTGTTTTTGGCTTGATTCCAAAATTCTATTCCATTTCCATATCTAGTAAAGGATTCTGGTACTTGTAAACTTCCTCCTATGTTTTGGATTATACAATTTTTAATATATACATTCTCTATTGTTTCATTTTTCTTTGAAATAGCATGTGCTCCACAATTCTGTATATTAAGATCTTCAATAATCATATTAGAGCTAATTTTAACTAAATCACATCTTTGTACAAACTTTAATCTTCCTAATAATTCACTAGGATTTTCATCAAGCTTCATATATAAAAATTGGTTTTCACAATAAAAATCAAAATTTTCTGTTAAATCATTGAGATATCTTTTTCTATCTCCATAAATATTACCATTCTCATCCTCAATAAATGCTATGTTATATGGCTCCCAATTTAATTGACCTATACCAACAAAATTTTCAGAATTAGATAAATCAATTTTATAAATATTATTTTCTTTTATCCATGCCTCTGGATCAATTAAAATATTTGCACCACTTATTATTGGTCTCTCTCCTTCTCCATACGCACCTATATATACAAAACCATCTGTGTTATTTAACGTAAGAGATATCGTTCCATAAAAAGTATCTCCTCTTTTAAATAAAATTCTGTCATCATTCCCATATGTTTTTGTTTTTGCTTGAGTTAGTGACATTGGATTATTTATATCGGTACCATCTGTAGATGTTCCATCACTAGAAATATAATATGTGGTTCCTGTACTCAAATCGCTTTTTATTTTCTCTTCACTTTCTAACATTTTATTAATAGCAATATCATATTTTATTTCACTATTATCTAACAAATTAAAGATTATAACACAAATGAATATGATTAATGAAAGAATAAATATAAAAGCAATTATCTTCTTAAGTTTTCTATTCAATTTGTCCTCCTAATAGATTTCTTTAACATATTCTTAAACTTTATTATTACATTTTTTACTAAATTATAATAATATTTAAATTCATTTGTTCTATGGTAAACTATGATATATATAATATTAATTACCAAAAAACATATTAAACACCTTAATATAAAAGTTATCCATGTTTTTTCTACTATTAATGTATTTATATAAAAAACTATTCCTCCTGTCAATAACAATAATACAATTTCTTTCAACTTTTTCTTAAAATATTGAAAAACTGATTTTTTAAAAACACTATTAAATATTTTTTTTGGTTCAAACCATGCATTTGTTAATATCCTTGCAATTGCTGTAGCAATTATTATACCAAAAAGTTTTAATTCAGGTGTAGTAAATAAATTCCCTAAAAAAATAGAGAAAACAAGATTTAATCCTGCTGTCCACAAAAATATATATTTTATTTCTCTAAAAACACCTGTTGTCTCTCTATATAATCTTAATGGGTGAAGCATTCCTACAATTTCAAAATTAATTACAGCAGCTAGAGGTATTAATATATTAAGTACATATTCGCTTCCCCACATTAAATAAATAAATTCGTTTAACAATACGAATAAGCATATTGAACAAAATCCATATACCCAATTTGCAAGGAAATCTACTTTTTTTAGCACATCTTCTTTTTTTTCAATATTTGATTCAGTATTTAAATTGCCTATACTTGCTGTTAATGATGAAAATATTAATGTTACAAAATTTGTAACCGCATTTATAATCATTGTATAATTTCCATAATATCCCACCATCTCTGTTGTTGTTATAACAGAAATTAATATATTATCTGTATTATTAAGTATAATTCCACCAAATTTATATATAAACATTGACTTTACATTTGTAAATATTGATTTTTTTTCCTCTTTATCTAATTGTTCAATTGTATTATTAAGGAATGGATACATTTTTTTTGCTTTTATAGCACCATATAAATTTGTTGCAAATGTGCATGCTATCTGTATTATTAAGTATAATAAAAAGTTTTTAAATATTAATAATACTATAATCTGTAATATGGTTTGTATAATTTTAAATACAGAAGTATATTTTTTTATTACATACATTTTTTGATCTGCTGTTATTATAGCTACTCTATTTGCTAAAAAATAAGTTAAAACTGTATCTAATAAATATAATAAATAGTATAATGTTATATTATCAATTGGTGTTGATAAATTTACAAGATACTTTAAAAAAGGAATTAAAGCAATACCAATAATTCCTATAAAAGTTCCTAATATTAGATAAACTCTTTTATAAAAATTCATTAGCACTGATAGTTTTCTGGTATCATTTTCAGCTATTGGTTTATACATACTAAAAATAATTGCTGTATCAAATCCTAAGTCAACAATTGAAAGTACACTCAAAATATTTGTAAATAATCCATTAACACCTAAATATGAAGATCCTAATACTCTTATAAAAACAGTTCTTGATATAAAAGAACATATAAGTATTATAAATTGACATATTAAACTGAAACTTACATTTTTTACTGAATTTTTCGTTCTAGAATCATCATTTAACATTTTATTTTTTTCTCCTATTTTTTATTTTTTTTACTAAATCTGTTGGTAATATTCTTTCTCCACTAATAAAAATAAATGCCTTTATTTTATTTTTTAATTTTATTTTTATATTGTTCTTTTTCATCAGATTATATGTATCAATATAATCTTGTTTTTTCAAATAATAATTTTTCATAAACATATATTCATACCAATTAATTGATTTATAAAACTTATCTACATCAAAGACCTTTCTGAATTTTTCAATACCTTTATTGGCATATATTTCAAATAAAGTTCTAATGCACTTTTCACATTCACCACAATTATATTCATCTTTGAAACATACATTTAAGTTGTCCTGTGCAAATTTATAATCTATTATATTTGATACTTTTTCAATTCTGTTACGCATACATCCGGATGAATATATCATTAAATTTTCGTTACTTAAACATTGAAATAAAAAGGTTTCAAAATGAGCTATATATTTGGTATTTATCATAAATTCTGTTATTGGATATCCTGATGAATAGTAATAATTCTTAAATAATTTTTGAATTGCAAAAACAGCTGACATACTTCTAAAGTCATGAGTCTCTACAAATATTTGTCTAATATATTCACTAATATTCGAATCTACATCTATAAAATTAAAATTATATTTTTCAGCAAATGCTTTAGAAAGTGCTCTTCTTTTTTGAAATAATTTTCTACTCTCATCTCCTCCCTCAAATCCATGAGAACCGACATTAAAAAAAGTTAACCAATTAACTTTCATTTCCTCTATACAATTTTCCGTATATTCCTTTAATGTATCAAATGAGTCTACTCCTCTTGAAATTCCTGTACCGTTTGCTCCATAATTTTTTAATTTCTCTGAAGAGATTTCAGTAAATATATTTATTTTATGATAACATTTATCACTCTTTGCCATGACAGGTATTATATAATTAATTAAGTTAAAATATAATTTTGATGTTATAGGTGTTCCCACTATTTTTATGTCTTCTTCTTTTTCCATTGAATATAATAATAAAGCTAGTAAAAATGCATCTGCTCTTTCATAGCACAAAAAATCTTTGTATTCTTTGTTTACTTCATACCATAACGTTGTAGTTTTATCGTTATTCTCAATATCTGCACATAACCTTGACTTATTTTCTTTATCTACAATTTTTATATTAGATATTGTAATCATTTTATTCCTCCATCAAAAATTTATCTATTTTTTCAAAATGTTTTTCAGATTCTACTTTCTCGTTTTCAACATTAATTTTATAATTCAAATCAAATTCATTCAATTGATTAGCAGAAAATTCATCAATTTTTCTTATATCAAATATTTTGCCTTCAAATTTTATATCTTTTAATGTATTTATTGTTTTATCACTATATGCAATAGGTATTATTGTTTTATTAAATATTAACCCTAAAATATTTGCATGGAATCTATTCCCTATAATAATTTTAGCTTTTGCAATAATTTGCAATGCTTCATTTATATTTCCTCTATAATAAAATGTTTTAGCTTTATTCTTATTATCATTTATTTTTAAAATGTCTTGTATTACACTTTCATCACCTTGATCTTCTGAAAAAGACATTAATATAACATTATATTGTTTTTTATAAAAATAATCTATAAATTCACTAATTTTTTTATTATACATGTCCTTGTCAGCAATTTTTCCTGTATCTTTATCACAGTCTATTACGGAAATGATAACTGTATTTTCTTCTTTTTGTTCTATGTTTCTTGTATCTAATCCAAAAACAATATCCGGTGCATATCTAACATTTTTTATATTCTTAAATAAATTATATGAATATTTATCCCTAAAACAAATATCTAAAGCATTATTAAATATATTATTTTTATGAAATTCTAAATATTCTTCAGTTTCATATGGTCCAAAGTTTGCACCAATTATAAAAAATGGAACTTTAAAATTAAACTGATTAGCTATATATTTATTATAATCAATTCCATCATACTCAATAAATAGCGAGCCACCAATCATTATAATTCCATCATATTTTTTTAAGTTTTCTATTTGAACTACTTTATTTATTTTGAAAATTTTAAAAAATAAATTTATTATTCTTCTTAGTATTACAATAAAGCTTTTGTTTGTATATATCTTTAAATTATCTAAATTGTATACTTTTTTATAGTTTAGTTTTGAATACATTTCGAACTGAACATTTTTATATCTTTCAACTAATATTTTTACAAATAAGTCATCTCCGAGATTTTTATTAAAAAAACCCTTTAAAAATATCTTCTTTCTACTCATATTTTATTTGTTTTAAACTCTCTTTCTATAGAATATTTTCGCAATTTTAGAACTTAAATTAGGCATGTTCCATATTATCTTTATTATTATTTTCTTTATTTTTACTTTAATCTTTTTTACCTTTAAAGATTTAATCATTTTTTTATATTTTCGACTTTCTTTAATATCTTGAATTCTTGATAAAATAGCTAAATTTTTAATTAATCCATATAAAGATTCAATTACTTTTTCTTCTGCACTGTATACAAATTCTTCGTACTCATTTTTGCATAAATTATAGATCATAATATCTCTTTTTATTAAATCTTTAAACTTATCAGTATCTTTTATTGTATTACTAGCACTGTTTTCTCTATATGTATAATAATATCCACTATATTTTAAAAGCTTTACTTTTGAAGCTTTTAATAAGCTTTTTATTATTAAATATGTATCTTCTCCATATTTCATATGAGGAAATTCTTCTTGCAATAAAATATCTTTTTTTATGATTTTTCCCCATACTACACAAGGATATCTCTTTAAATTAAAATAATCTTTTAAAATAATTGATTTTTCTTTTATTATTTCATCATATCTAATATCTTCATCTAATTCCTTATTTTCGAAATCGATTGAATTACAGCATACAATATCGATATCATCTAATTTTGTTTCATTATATAAAGTTGAAATATAATCATTTTTTATATAGTCGTCTGAATCTATGAATATTAGCCATTTTCCCTTACTTATTTTTGTAGCTTTTTCTCTAGTCTTTGAAACTCCTACATTTGCTTGATGAATTACTTTTACTCTATTATCAATAGACGCATATTTATCACATATCTCTCCTGATTTATCTGAAGAACCATCATTTACTAAAATCAATTCTATATTAGAATAATTTTGATCTAATACACTTTTTATACATCTTTCTATATACTCTTCACAATTATATATTGGTATAATCACACTTATTAATTCGTCTAACTTTTTCATCATTTCCCCCTATAAAGCCACTTCCATTTATAACTGCAAGTATTACGAAAAATAATAATTCAAATGTTATTTCTATCATACTTAATAATACAAGCATATATAAATATGCTAAAAACGGATATATTTTTGTGTTATACGTATTATTTTTTACAACACTATGATATATAATAACTAACATTATTGCTCCAAATATTCCATAATTAAAGATGCTTTCCATTAATCCATTTTGAGTATTAGGTGCAGCTATTTTCTTCATTAATATTTCATAGCTATTACCATATCCATATCCTAATAATGCTTTTTCGTCAACTATATCAATAATCTCATCATAAATTCTGGTTCTACCTGTCAAGCTTAAATCTCGATTTAGTACATCTTTTACAATGTATTGTACAAAACTATTATTTAATATTACATTATAAATAATAAAAAATGAGAACGCAAATAATAGAATTACTATTGCAACTTTACTGTTATATATCTTCTGCAAAACTTTTTTATTCATCAAATTTAATATTAATACAATCATGGTTCCAACTAAAGCTGTTGAGCATTTTACTTTGATTGCTATAATTATTGTTAATATAAACATCAATATACATTTTATTGTATCAATTGAATTGTTTTTTCTTCTGAAATATAAAAATAAAATAAATACTAAAATATGTAAATAGGACAGATCGAATTTATTTCCTATAAGATAGTAGCCTCCAGATGATATATAAAATCTATCAGTTACTATTAAGATAGCATCACTTATTATGCATAAGATTAATGTTAAATATTTTATTAATTGTAAGTTCTTATCTATTATATTATTTTCAGATAAAAATTCAAAATATAAAAAAACAAGTAGTATTTGAATTGCAAAATTAATTCCTCGATAAGGATTCATATCGTTATATACGGATGATATAACAATTATTGATAGAAAAACTAATAATATCATATTAATTCTTCTATATTTAGGCATAAAAAATATTTTTACTTGTTTTATTAAAAATAAAAATACTAATGCCATACATAATATCCTAAAGATATTAAAGGCATTTATATAATAAACTTTAACTATCACACTAAAATATAGTAATATTGTAAAAATTGTATAAATTTTTATTTTCATCTTTTTCTCCATCTTCTTTTGAATCTATCATATTTGATTTTTAAATAATGTAAACAAATACGCTTTGCTCTTGTTTTTCTAAAATTTTTTACTGTAATTTCTCTATTCTTCTTTATTGGTAAGAATTCATTAGGTATTATCTGAATATAATCATATTTTAATGTTTTTTTAGGAAGTTTCATTTTCCTCAATTGAAAATGCATATACAAAAAGTATTCTTTCTTTATTTTATTTTCTTCTTTGTATAATCTATATAACTCTCCCTCTTTCCATATATATATCGCTTTTTTATATTCTTCATCTATGAATTCATATTTTTCCGGAATAAATGTTGTCTTTACAAATTTAGTTGGTAATACTTTTAAATTCATTGAAAAATCTTTTAAAAATATTTTTTTTCTTGATTCTTCAAATAATGTATTAATATTAACATTATTTATACATGTTTCATCAAATACGACTATTTCTGAATTTGTAAAAGCTTGTTTATAAATCTCTACATTGTTATATTTATTCATAAAAACTCTATTATTCTCAAATGTATTTCTATATAATATCAAATGCCCTAATGAAAATATTTTATCATATTTATTTAACATTTGTTTATTAATAAATTTATTTATATTTCCAAAAATCAGATCTAAATCACAATGTCCCCAAAACAAATAGTCTTTTATATATTCTTCAAAAATATATCCATAAGCAGGTTTATAATCGCATAACTTATAAGGAGTTTCTAATGTTATTTTAAAATTAAATTTACTTTGTATCAATTGATTTAATTCTTGAAAAGTCATTCTTATAATATTAACGTTATTTGGTGTATTGTACTCAGTATCATCATCCGTAAAAATTAACCAATTATAGTCTGTATTATAACTGCATGACTTCATAAACAAGTTAAAATAACTTGGTAATTTTCCAAAATATGGTACGATAAAACAGCATTTCTTTTTCATTTCATTCCCTTTCAATATTTTCTTTAGAATTTTGTAAATATATATAATATTCTTGGGCATTTTATCAAAATAAAGAAATCAAATATAAATCTTTTAATTGTAGAATATTGCATACATTTCACCATTTTTCTTACAGGCTTGCTATTTACTATTTCTTTTATTCTTTTTATTTTTTGTTTATACTCATATGGACTACAATTACCAGCTTCCTGCTTTATTAATGCTCTTATATAATTTAAGAAAAAATTATTAACATATTTATTCAATTTAGAATATTCATTATATTCATTTAATTTTCTAATTACTTCATTGTATAAAATAATATCTTTATTAAATCTATCTTCTTTGTATGTATTTGTTAAAGATTTTCCATTAAAGCAATAATAATAATATGTATTTCTAGCAAAAGCAGCACTATTAGCGTTTATAAGAAAATCAATATTAAATATAATATCTTCAGAAATAAATTCACGTTCTGAAACAAATCTTATATTATAGTCTTTTATAACTGATAACTTGTAAATAGACCTCCATACGCACATTTGCATAAAAGATTTTTTATATTTTGCATTTTTTACATTTAATATATTATATAAAACCTTCTTTGCCATTACTTTATCTTCTTCAAATGGAATTTTATCATAAATTTTTATATTATTATTACTATCTACCTGTTTAATTTCTGCAAAACAAACATCAACATCATTTTTTTTAGCATTTTCATATAGATTTTCATAAAAATCTATATCTATATAATCATCTGAATCCAAAAAAGCAATATATTCACCTATTGCCCTATCCATTCCATAATTTCTTGTAAGTCCTAAACCTTCATTTTCCTTTGAATAGATTTTTATTCTATCATCTTTTTGTTTAAATTCTTCGCATATCTTTAGACTATTATCAGTAGATCCATCATTTACAATAATTATTTCTATGTCTTTTAATGTTTGATTAACTAATGAATTTAAACATCTTTTAATATATTTTTCCACATTAAAAACTGGAACTATAATACTAACTTTTGCCATATATCATATATCTCTCCGATCAACTATTTTTTATTACAATACTTTAGAAATTCTTCATAATCTTTGAATTTTGAAGAATTATTTTCCAAATATTTTTTACATATATCATAATGCCCTGAGTCGTGAATTATTTCATCGATTACTATATTATTTGCATTAGTTTTATTAGTAAATAAGAACGAATATTCTCTAAGAACATCCACAGAAGGTTCTTTATTATATCTTTCTTTATACATATTTACAATATCAATAGCTTCTTTTTCTTGAGCTTCAATTCTTTTTTTGTAATATTCTTCTATAGTCATGATTTTTTTTGCTGGAACTCCTGCATAAACAGAATTTGATTCACAGTCTTTGGTAACTACACTTCCAGCACCTATTATTACATTGTCTCCTATAATTGTCCCTTTCGTAATTATACTATCCATACCTATAAAAACATTGTTTCCTATTATAACTTTCCCAATATTTCCAGTTACTCTGCCTTCTAATCCACTTGTAACACACCAAGAAAAATCATGAGTCAAAATTTTAACTCCTAACGTTATTTTTACATTGTTTCCTATCTTTATCATATGCGGATTCTGAGTGTCAATAATTGTTTTAGTAGGTGCATAAATAATACAATCATTTCCTATATCAATTCCTAATTTTCTTAAATATTTTATATAAGAATTAGAATCTGCTTTTTCTTTAAAAATTATTTTTTTTACAATATTTTTTAGTTTCATTATTTTCTTCCTTATATTAATTTTTAGTTAATTCAATATATTAATAATTAGCTTTTTCTTTATATATCTTTTCCATAACATTAACTATATTATCCCAATTATATTTTTTTAATATATAATCAATTACATCGCTTTTTTTAATATTTATTCCTTTTGCTAGAATTTTTTTAATTTGTTCTTTTAAATCTTCAACATTTCCTTTTTTAAAAGTTTTGGCATATTTATCAATTACTTGAGTATTCTCTTTTATATCGCTTACTAGGCAATTGCATCCATAACTCATTGCTTCTAGAAGTGAAATAGGCATTCCTTCCACATCACTTGGTAGACAATATAAATAACAATTGCTAAAAAGTTCTTCTAGTTCGTCACCTTGTACAAAACCTGTCATTATTATTCTATCATCAGACTCTACCATATTTTTAATTTCTTTCAAGTAATCGTTTGTATGACTAGCACCACCTGCAATTACTAATTTTTTATCAGTATCAATCTGTTTATATGCTTCTATTAAATAGTGTAGTCCTTTTTCAGGTACGATTCTTGCTAAAAATAATATATAACTGTCTTTTTTTAATCCATATTTTTCTTTTATAATACTAGGATTCCTTGTAACTGGTTTATTAACACCATTTGGAACAAAAACAGTATCTCTATTATATGTATCTTTAAAATAGTTCTGTACCCCTTTGGAAAGTACTATTATTTCATCTGCATACTTTGCAGCTAATTTTTCACCAAATTTTATGTATTTAGTTGCAAATCCTCCCCATTTAGAACGTTGCCAATCTAGTCCATGGATTGTTACTATTATTTTTTTTCTAAACAAATGTGGAATCCATAACATTGCACATGGTCCTTCAGCATGATAATGTAAAACATCATATTTCCCGAATAGAGCTCTAATACTTGCAAAAAAAGAATATAATAATGCATCTATTCCTTTTTTATTTATTGTAGGTATTGTTATAATATGTACCCCTTTATATTCTTTTATATTTTTTTTATCTTTATCGGCATTCTTATCTTGAACATTTTTTCCTTTTCTATTGTAAACATCTATTTGATAGCCTTTTTTTGCTAATCTTGTAGCTAGTTCTTCTACAACAACTTCTACTCCACCTTCTCTTGATGGTATCCTTTTATGTCCAATCATTGCAATTTTCATTATTTTACCTCTTCTAAAACTTGTTCATATATTCCAATAAGCTTATTACAATATTCATTTAAAGACATCATTTCATTTCTCTTTTTTATACAATTTTCCTCCATATTTTTTAGTTTATTATCATTGTATAGTTGTTCAATAGCTTCTTTTAATTCTTCTTTATTCATATTATCAATTAAAATTCCAGTACTATTTTTTTCTACTAATTCTCTCATACCACCAAAATTTCCTGTTATAACCGGAGTTCCAAATGACTCTGATTCTAATATTGATAAAGGACAATTTTCATACCATACAGATGGATATACAGAAAATTTTGCTTTAGATATTAGTGTTTCTAGTTCTTTTCCAGTTTTAAATCCTACAAACTTCACATTTTCTAGCCTTTTATCTGCTTCTTTGCATATATCTTCTAACCAGCCTGTACCGGCAATTATAAATTGTAAATTAGGTAATTCTTTACAAACATCTAAAAAGATATCCAATCCCTTCTCTTCTGACAATCTCCCGAAATACAAAATATAGTTTTCTTTATTTACATCATTTATTTGTTTTAGTTCTATAAAATTATGTATTGCTATAACTTTATTTTTATATATTTTTTCATCAGCTTCAAGTAATTTTTCTTTTAAAAAATTACTTGGCGAAATAAAAAGTGAAACTTTTCTATAAGTTTTTAAAATTTTTCTGTATAAAATCCCCTCAATTGAGCCAATTATACTTTTAATTCTGCTATTATGGATACATTTATATTTTGTACAATTCCAATTACTGCCATGGATACATTTCTCACATATATGGTTATTGCTATATAATAAGTGATTTGGACAAATCATTTGATAATCATGAACAGTTTGAATAATTGGTATTTTTTTTCTATAAGCTGTATCTATAATAGAAGGTGTTAATTGGAAATTTATATTATTTAAATGTATTAAATCTGGTTTAAAATTTTCTATTACTGCTTTTATTTTTCTTTTAGCTTCAAATGAATAAATTATTTTAAACGGAAATAGACATCTCTTTAACCCTTTTTTATGAAAGTCCATATTAGTGGTATATTTTTCTATTTTATTTCCTACGATATTTTTTTCATCATACATCCCAAAATATTCAACTTGATGTCCTCTTTTAGAAAGTTCTTCTCCAATTTTTAATAAATATGTTTCAGCTCCTCCTCTCGGATATAAAAATTTATTTACCATTAATATTTTCATTTATATAGCTCCTTTTTTTAGTATGCAACTTTTTATAGTTTTAAATATTAACTTGATGTCTTCTTTAAGTGACCAATTATAGTAATATTCTCTATCCATTTCTAGTCTATCTTTAAAAGTAACCTCGCTTCTTCCTGATACTTGCCATAGTCCTGTAATACCAGGTTTTATCTTTGTTACAATATTAAATATATCATCACTTATATCTTCTTTTTCTCTCGGCATATATGGTCTTGGTCCAACCAAACTCATATCTCCTTTTAAAACATTTATAAATTGAGGAAATTCATCTAAACTAGTATTCCTTATAAAATGTCCTACTTTTGTTATCCTTGGATCATTTTTTAGTTTTCTATACTTATAAAATTCTTCTCTTGCTTCTTCATTTTGTTCTAAGTACTCATATAATTTTTTATCAGCGTCAACTACCATTGATCTAAACTTAAAGAAATTAAATTCTTTTCCATCTTTGCCAATTCGTTTTTGTATAAAAAATACTGGCCCTTTATCTCCAACAACCAAATTCGCTATTTTTATTCCTATCGCTATTGGTATTAAGAGTAAACATCCAACAATACCTCCGAAGTATATCTATAAATCTTTTTATAGCTTTCTCTATGTAAAAAACAAATTTTGCATTTTCTATGTCTCTTTTTGCAATTTGATTTGTTATTATACCATCTTCTAATGTTGCATTATTAATTTCCTTAGTATATGCAAACTCCTCTTTATTTGCATTCATTTTTCTATAATCCCCCTATATAAATCTAATTATTTGTCATTCTACTTTTTTTGTTTTTTCTCTTTTTCTTTTTAATATTTTAATTCCTAAAAATATAATTATAATTCCTGCTAATACTCCTAATGTATCAATTAATACATCTGTAATTGCTGCAGTTCTTCCTGGTACAAAACTTTGATGAAATTCATCAAGTGAAGCATATAATAATCCAACTAACAAACTAAGTATAATTTTCTTTTTGTTTGAAAACTCATATGTTTCTGCAAGGCTCATTAACAATACTCCTAAAATAGCATATATTGAAAAATGTGCCAACTTTCTAATAACGAATTGTACATTAGAAACTTGAACCTCTTGCTCTTCACTTAGAGGTTCAGTATAGTCTCCAAATATATCTAATATTCCTATAGTTACTTTTCTACTTAATCCACCTGATTCTAATCCATTCTGCTCTGAAAATTTAAAAATAACTATAAAGTTAAGTAATATTAAAATTACTAATATTATTCTTATAACTGTTGTTTTCAATTTTTATTTTCCTTTATCTTTAATTTATCTACAATTTAAAATTTTCTAATTCTTGTATCCTGTTCTATCTACGATTTGTTCACTAATTTCTTTTACAGCTTCTGATGGTTCATAGTTTTCTTCATCAAATGCCTCCTCATGAAGCTTTTTAACATTTGACTCTAATGTTACTGGAACACTATACCATCTATCTGTTGTAATTCCTTTTACCTCATATGGCCAACCTATACTATCTGATATACTATATCCAAGTACAGTAGGAGCCATTTTTATTATTTCATCAGGATCTAAGTTTGTATATACCTCAGGTAGAATTTTATCTGCTAAATCATTTATCTCCCCTAAGCTTTTTGTTTTTAACTTTTTAAACATAGCTTCTATTACAGTTCTCATTCTTTCAGCTCTTTTATAGTCTCCACCTTCAGTATATCTAATTCTTGAATATGCAACTGCTTGTACACCATCTAAAGTTTGAAGTCCAGTATCTGTTATTTGTTCTGTTTCTAGTCCTGTAACTCTTGATGTTTCTGCTAAATAACTATTTAAATAATCAATTTCATTTGCTTCTATATCAATTTCTACTCCACCTAATGCATTAACTGCATCTGCAACTGCATCGAAATTAACTGTTACAAATTCTGTTACATTTAAATCTAAATTCTCATTTAATGTTTTAAGTGCAAGCTCTGGTCCTCCATATGAATATGCATGTGTTATTTTATCTAGTCCATACCCATCTATATCTACATAAGTATCTCTATAGACTGATACTAGTTTAATTTCTTTTGTATCATTATTAATACTTGCTATAATAATACAATCACTTCTATTTCCTTTACCTAAACTACTATCTCTACTATCAACACCATATATTGCTATATTTCTATAACCAGATAAGTTTTCTGCGACTGTTTCTGAAACATTTAAATTGTTCTCATCTATATCCACTTGTTGCATTTTACTTAATTTCCCTTTAATAAAGAAATATCCAGTTGTAACTGCAATTATTGCTAAAATAATTAATATTAATAAAATAATTCCTATAACTTTTAAAAACTTTTTCATTTTTTTCTCCATTTCTTTCATTTGATTTTTTTTGACAAAATTAACAAATATATTTTACCATTATACTATATTAATTTCAATCTTTTTTGCAGTTTTTTTGTCATTTTTTTACATAAAAAAACAAGAAAAGTTAATTTTATTACAAAATAACTTTTCTTACACTTTTTTACTTATATGTTTTTGTTTTACTTTTTTTTATAAATCAATTTTTTTATAAGCATTTGAATCATGAATTTTATTTTGAACTTCAATATAATTCCAAGAATCTCTACACATATCCTCAAGTGTTTTTTCAACTTTCCAGTTTAATTCTTCTTCTGCCTTTTTAGGATTTGCATAAAACATTGGTAAATCTCCTGCTCTTCTTTCAGCAATTTTATATGGAACTTCTTTTCCATTTACTTTTTCAAAAGTATTAACTATGTCTAAAACACTATAGCCTTTTCCTGCGCCCAAATTATATGTATAAATTCCGCTTCCTTCTTTATTTAGCTTTTCTATTGCTTTTACATGCCCTTTAGCTAAGTCCACAACATGTATATAATCTCTAACACCTGTTCCATCAGGGGTATCATAATCATCTCCAAATATAGATAATTCTTTAAGTTGTCCAGATGCTACTCTTACAACATAAGGCATAAGATTGTTAGGAATACCTTGTGGTTCTTCTCCAATAAGTCCACTCTCATGTGCTCCTATTGGATTAAAATATCTTAATATACATATATCCCATGTATTATCTGATTTATATAAATCTTCTAATATTTGTTCAATAAATAATTTTGTAGTTCCATATGGATTAGTTGCTTTTCCTGTTTCCATTGTCTCTACATATGGTATTGGATTCTTTTCTCCATACACTGTAGCTGATGAACTAAATACAAATTTTTTCACATTATATTTTCTCATTGTATCTAAAAGTACTAATGCACCTGATACATTATTAATATAGTATTCTATTGGCTTTTTTACAGATTCTCCAACAGCTTTAAATCCTGCAAAATTAATTACACTATCTATATCTGGATTTTCTTCAAACACTTTCTCTAAATTTTCTCTATCCAAATAATTCACTTCATAAAATTTAAAATCTTTACCTGTAATTTTTTTAATATTATCTAATACCTCTGGTTTACTATTAGAAAAATCATCAATAACAATAACTTCCATATTATTATTTAATAATTCAACAACTGTGTGGCTTCCTATATATCCTGCTCCACCTGTTACTAATACTTTCATTTACTTTTTTCTCCTTAATCATATGATATTATCTTTTATAACAATTAATATTATATACTTATTATTTTCTCTTTTCAAGAACAAAAATCTATAACAATTTATATGTTATAGATTTTATTTGATTTATTTATCATTACTTTTATTATCATCCTTAAGATAACAAAGCATTTGCAACAAATATTCTCCATTATTTAGTTTTCTTTCATCTCTTTCTAAATTTCTTTTTCCAAAACATACAAAACCATTATTTTCATAAAACGATCTTAATTTTTCTTTATCCTCGCATTCTAAAAATACAAATCTTCCACCTAGGATATCTTGTGCTTCTCTTACTTTATCACAAGCAATTTTTAACAAACAATCTCCTGTTATAAGTTTATTATATCCATGATTATAATTTTTTCCCAATTGTCCAATTAAAGGTAGTGCCATTATATATTTTTTAGTTTCATGATCATATAATGCATATCTTAATATTTTTTTCTTTTTTGTGTTGCTCAATAAAATACTTTTTATATTAATTCCTTTATTCGTTATTGCAAAATATCCTACAATAACTTCTTTTTGTTTATATGAAGTTATTACTAAAAAAGTCTTAGCCAAATCCTGTTTCGAAAATTCTATAGCTTTATCATGTATAAAGTACTCTACATCTTTATTAATTTCACACTTAAAATCTTTTAAAATTTCTTTTGTTTTTATTTCACCATAAATATTGTAGATATCTTTTAAATTAATTACTTTATATCCTTTCAAATTATATAATTAATCCCCAAATATCTTTTTTATTTTTTCAGCATCTTTTACACTTTCTATTGATTTATTAATATCTATCTTCTTTTTTCTTTTTTTCTCAGAGTTCTCTAAAGCATCAATAAAAGCATTTGCAGCTGATCTATTTTTTATCGAAATATCTTTCAAAAAACTTTTTGTAGCCATGTCATCATCTCCTACTTTATTTTATGCAATACCTACAATAATTATAACATGCAATTAACATAATCTCAAGTTTATGTTTTTCATATTTTACCATATTATAATAAATAGTCAATAGTTTTTCTTTAATTTCCTTTCTTATTTACTTAATATTCTTGCAAGTTCTATTCCTGAACAAGAAGCCATCATAAGACCTCTAGTCATTCCTCCACCATCACCTATGCAATATAGATTCTTCATGCTTGTTTCAAAATTGTTATCAATTTCTACTTTATTGCTATAGAACTTTATTTCTGGTCCATATAGTAAATTGTCCGGATTTGCAAATCCCTCTATTACTTTATCTAAACTTCTTATAAATCTTAAAATATCAGTCACAGTTCTATAACCAAGTGCAAAAGTAATATCGCCTGGTACTGCTGTTTTTAAAGTAGGTACTACAGAGTTTTCTTTAAGTTCATTTTCCCAAGTTCTCTTTCCTCTATAAATATCTCCTAGTCTTTGAACAACTATATTTCCTGCACCTAATTCATTTAAATTCTTAGCTACATTTCTACCATAATCAATTGGTTTATTAAAAGGATATGTAAAATTATGTGATACTAAAATAGCTAAATTCGTATTTGTGCTTTTTTTATCTTTATACGAATGACCATTTACTAGTGTTAGATCATTATCATATACTTCATTTGCAACAAATCCACTAGGATTTTGACAAAATGTTCTAACTTTATCTCTAAATGGTTCTGGTCTTCCTATGAATTTTCCTTCATACATGTAATCATTTACTTTTTTCATTACACTATCTGGAAGTTCATATCTAACTCCAATATCAACTGTTCCGGGCTTAGTTGCTATTTGATGTCTATCGCATAAATCAGTAAGCCAATTAGCACCTTTTCTTCCAACAGCAATAACTACTTTTTCTCCATATATATTTTCTAGTTCAACATCTTCATCTACTTTTTCAGATTTTTTTACTTTAACACCAACAACTTTGTTATTCTCTACAATTATATCTTCTACAATAGTATTAAACATCAAGTTAATGCCATTTTCTTCAATATATTTTTCTATTTTCTTATATATTTCATGACTTTTCTCTGTTCCTAAATGTCTAATTGGAATATTAATTAAATTAATCCCTTCTTTTTTAGCTTTGTCATATATTTTCTTTATTTCATCTTTATGTTCAGTACCCTCAAGCTTTTTATCTGCTCCAAATTTTAAATATATACTATCTGCATAGTCTATTAATCTTTTTGTTTTTTCCACTCCAACATATTCATGTAATTTTCCACCTACATAAATATCATCATCTTCTTCATTGTATAGTGATAATTTACCATCAGAAAAAGCTCCTGCCCCTGAAAAGCCACTAGTAATATTACAAAAAGGTCTACAGTGAATACATTTTCCTGTTTTTTCTATTGGACAAAATCTATCTTCTACTCTTTTCCCTTCTTCAATTAAAAGTACGTTTTTAGCATTATTCTTTTGTATTAATTCATATGCTAAAAATATTGAACTTGGTCCCATTCCAATTACTATCAAATCATATTTATTCATATATTATCACTCCTATCTATATAGTTATATTATTTGATTTTTCTATATTATTTCATATTAATTTATGAACAATATCTACAAAGAATTGACTCTAATCCAATATTAATATCTATTAGTCCAACTTTATAGTTTGCATCTAAATTAACAAATTCGTCCATAATTTCTTCTATTTCATCTTTTGTAAAATATCTAGCTTGCGCCTTATACTTATTTATTAAAAACATTTGATTAGGCTTTAATTTCATAGCTGTGCTTAAATCTTTTCTATATTCGTCTGCTATTTTTACTATATATAGCTTTTTAAAGTGATTATATAGAGTAATTAATATTTTCTGAATTGGTTCCTTTTCATAAATCAAATTATTTAATACTTCTATTGCTTTTTTTGTATCTTTTTTTCCTAAATTATCTGTTAAATCAAATATAACGCTATCAATTTGCTTAATAGTTAATAAATCAATTTCTTTATTTGTTATTACGCCATTTTCTCCAACATACTCAATTAGTTTTCTTATTTCATTTATTAAGTCTTGCATATTAGTTCCAATACATTCTACAAAATATTTAGCAGTAAGATTATCTATTTTAACTTTATATGCCATACAAATCTTTTGAATGTTTTGAATAGCTTCTGGAAGTTTAAGAGCAGCATATTCTTTGACTTCCCCTATTTTTTCAATAGTCTTATATAGTTCATTTTTTTCAGCCGCTTCTTCTATAAAAATAAGTTCAACTGAATCATCTATTAATTTAATATTTTCTTTTAAATATTCAGCTACTTTTTTAGATAAATTAATTAAAGCAAGTTCTGCACCTTTTGCAGTCTTTTTCTCTTTATTAAAAAGTCCTGTATTTCTTGCTATTATTAATTTTCTTTCATAACCAAAAGCAGGAGTTTCAATATCTGATATTAGCTCTTTTGTATTTGTTTCATCAATTTGAATATAATTAATACCTTTTACTAGTTCTCCAAATTCTTTTTTTATTTTTTTTAATCTTGACTCTAATAAATATGTTTCTTCACCATATAGTAATCTAATAGCCATATTAAATAACCTTTCTATAATTCATATTATAATTTAACAGAAAATTTAGATGAATGAGCATGGCAAATTGCTGCCGCCATGCTGTCTGTAGTATCATCTAATTTTGGTAACTTATCTACACCTAAAATTGTCTTTACCATTTTTTGTACTTGAATTTTATCTGCTCTTCCATATCCAACTACTGATTGTTTTATTTGAAGTGGAGTATATTCATATGTTGGAATATTTTTTCTGCATCCTACAACAAGTATAACTCCTCTTGCCTGAGCAACATTTATTGCTGTTTTAGCATTATTATTAAAAAATAATTCTTCTACTGATATTGCATCAGGTTTATATGTATCTATTATTTCTTCTAAATCATTATTCAATTTTAAAAGTCTTAAAGGAAAAGATTCTCCAGCTTTTGTAAGTACTGCTCCTGAAGTAATTAGTTTAAATCTATTTCCTATATAATCTATAATGCTATATCCTGTAATCGCAAATCCAGGATCTATTCCAAGAATTCTCATGTTTTATACCTTCTTTTTTCGTTATATCTTATGTTTTTTTATATTTATTTAGTAACAATTCTTAGTACCTCAGCTATACTCCATGCTTGTGCAATAGTACCTTGAGGCATATATTTTTTCTTTTCTATATCATAAAGTTCACAGATACTTCCAACTGAGTTTCCATCTTTCATTTCTTTTATAAATGTCTTTTTGGTCGTCTCTATAAAACCATTTAACTTTTCTTCTAATTCTTTTTTTGCCTTTTTTCCTTTTTCTGATTTTATCATATTCTTTAAAGAATCATAATATAATCCTAAAAGCCATGGCCATATAACGCCTTGATGATAACTCATATCTCTTTTCATCATATCGCCTTCATATCTATCAATATATCCAGGCTCACCCTTTGCAAGTGTACGAAGTCCATATGGTGTAAGTAGTTTCTTTTCTACTGTAGATATTATTTGTTTTGCTTCTTCACTATCAGGATCAATTACTGGATATGAAAGTGAAAGCGCAAATAATTGATTTGGTCTTATTTTAGAATCTCCTAAAACATCATATAAACATTTTCTTCTTTTATTGAAGAATTTATCATTAAAACTATTTTTACACTTTTTAGCTAAATCAGAATATTTTTTAGCCTTATCATTACCTTTTATTAGTTTTGTTAATTCTTCCATTATTTTAAGTGCATTATACCATAAACTATTTATTTCAACTGCTTTTCCGTTTCTAGGAGTAACAACAAAGTCTCCAATTTTAGCATCCATCCATGTATTTTGAATCTTTTCTGTTCCTGATGAAATCAAATAATCTTTATCTAAATAGATATTGTTTCCATCAATATCTATTCTATCTTGATAAGCTGTTATAATTTTTAATAATGAAGGATATATTTCTTCACGTACCCATTCATATTCGCCTGTATAGTCTAAAAATTTCTTAACTTGTTCAAATAATAAAAGTGATGCATCTGCACTATTATATAATGGTCTTGAATCAAATCCTGAGTATCCATTTGGAACTAATCCAAATTTAATATCTCTTACACAAGTAAGAAGCACTTCTTTTGCTTCTTTAAATCTTTTAGTTTTTAAAAGTAGTCCTTCAAAAGATATTAATGTATCTCTTCCCCAATCTAAAAACCAATGATATCCGGCAATGACTGTATAAAGTGCAAAAGAATGTCTATATACTATAAAATTATCTGTAGCTAAGACTAAATCCCTTAAAAAAGTTCCGTATTCTTTATCTTTTGCTTCTTTTTTATTTTCTTTTAATAACTCTGAATTATCAAGAATTGTGCATAATCGTAAAAGTTCTTTATTTATTAACTTCTTTCCATCTAATTCTTCTATATTCTCCTCTAATGAACATATAAAAGTGAAGCTTTTTTCCTCATTAGGCATTATATCAATTTCATATACTCCTGGAACTGAATGGTTTTCAATTGGTCCTTGTCCTCTTTTTTCTTCTTCAATATAGTACATATCATAAAACATGTCATTATCATGCTCTACATATCTGCCATCATTTAAAAACATATATACTGGATACTGAGAATTTTCATCAATAATTAATTTTACTTTATTATTTTCTATATGTTGTTTTACATCAATTATTTCTTTATTATTAGTTGTATGAAAACCTCTAAAATTCACAACAGGTGCTAACTTCATCTTTACTTTTTTGTCTATATTTTTAATATTATAATATACTGCAACTGTATTTTTTCCATAATCCATGCATATATATTTCTTTACAATTATTCCTTCAACATCATATGTATATATTGGTATATATTCCTTTTCAAATTCAATTTGTTTTTTGTATCCATCAGAAATATAATTTTTACACACATTTGTATATAAATTATATTCTTTTTCTCCTATTTGAATACTTTCATCAAGTTTTGAAAGTATAACCTGTCTATTTCCTGGAGGCATTAGTGGTGCAATTAAAAGTCCATGATATTTCCTAGTATTTGCCCCAATTATTGTAGAACTACTATAACCTCCTATTCCATTAGTTATAATCCATTCTTTTTTTAATCCATTTTCCAAAGATAAATCTTCCTTATTATACTTCATTTGTTTCCTCCATACTTTTATTTAAAGTTTTTATCATTTTAGTTATTTAGCAAATTATTTTCTAGTATTTGTTTTCTTTTTTTGCATTTTTTCTTTCTGTTTTAATTTTAAATCAGATTCTTTAATTGATTCTATTCTATCACTATATTTTTCAAAGAACTTACTTTTTCTTTGTTTATTTTCCTCTTTTTTTGCTTTTTTATGTTCTTTTAATTTTCTATCATTAGCTTTTATATTCTTTTTAATATTTTTCTTACTATCTTTTAATTTATTATTAAGCATCATATATTGAGTATTGTTTTCCATATTATTGAACTTCAAATCATCACAAATAAGTTGGATAATTGCTGCCGCAATTGCATCTGGATTATGACGTATATGTCCATTTTCAACATGTGATAATTTTCTTTGTATCATGTATATTCCTTCTATTTTTGCTCTTGAAACATCTTGTTCTACGATTTCTCTTCCTTCCATATTATATTTTCTAATATATTCTGGAATTATCTCTCCTGTATCATAAATGCAATATTCTATTACACCTTTTCCAACATGTTCATTTATTGCTCTTATATGTTCAGATAAACTATAGTTATCTGTTTGACCAGGTTCAGTCATCAGATTACTTACATAAATTTTAAAACCTTTGCTTTCTTTAATAGCTTTTGCTACTCCTTTTACTAAAAGATTAGGTATAACATTAGTATATAAAGATCCAGGTCCTATTATAATAGCATCCGCTTCATGTATTGCTTCAATCACTCCAGGTGCTGGTTTACAATTTGATGGATTTATAAATATTCTATTTATTTTAGAAATAGTTTCACTTGCCTTTTCTGGTATTTTATCTTTACTCTCTATTACTGTTCCATCTTCAAGTTCTGCACATATTTTTATTTCTTCCATAGTTGCAGGAAGAACTTTACCAGTCATATTGAATATATTTTCAGATTGTTTTACAGACTCTGTAAAATCTTTATAAATTTCTTGCATTGCAGAAAAATATACATCACTAAAAGAAATCCTATTTAGTTTTCCGTATTTGAATCTATAATTCATAAGTTTTTTTACAGATTCCTCTTTTGATGAAAGTGCAATAATACTATTTTTAATATCATCTAAAGGAAGCATTGATAATTCATTACTATTTTCTTTACTTTTTTCTCCATAATCAGAAACTGTAACAATAGCAGTAATATTATCTGTATAATTTTTAAGACCTCTTAGTACAGAATTAATTCCATTTCCTCCACCAATAACAACTATCTTTGGTCCTTGATTATATACTCTTTTATTAAATATTAATGATTTAACATCATTTTTCTCATCTGCAAGTCTCTTATCTGTATCTTCAACTAATATTTCTAATGTTCTTTTTTGAATAGCAATAATACTATAAACAATTAGAATAAATCCAATAACAAATACACAAACTATTTTGGCTAAATTACCAAATTCAATTTGTTTACTTGTTAAAATTGATGCCATTCCATAACAGCATAATAGTATTCCTATTATTATAAGGATTAACCATCTTTTCATTTTTGTATTTGCCTTAAACCATCTAAAAAAACCTTTCATTGCAATATCTCCTACTCTCCTAAAATTTCAATTTCTAAATTAATGATTTTTCCCTTTTTTTCTAGCACTTCTTTTTTTACATAACTAATTAAATCTAATATATCTTGTGCTGTTGCTCCTCCTACGTTTACTATAAATCCTGCGTGCTTTTCTGAAACCATAGCTCCACCTATTTGTTTTCCTTTTAATCCACATTCATCTATTAATTTAGCTGTTATATAGTCTTCTCCTCTTTTAAAAGTACTACCAGCACTTGGAAAGCTTGGTTGTTTTTCTCTTCTTGATTTAGATAGTTCTTCCATTTTGCTTCTTATTTCATCTTGATCTCCATTTTTTAATTTTAATGTTGTTTCTAATATTACATATCTTTTATTAAAAAATACACTTTTTCTATATGAAAATTCTTGCTTTTCATTATTAAGTTCAACTATTTCTGGTTCATCTGATTTTTCTACAACTTCTTCAATTTCAATGTCATCTATATATGTTTTATCTGCAATCATATCATATCTTTTAAGATCTAGACATTTTGTAGAATAAACAATTTCTTTCATCTCACTTCCATATGCTCCAGCATTCATTTTAATTGCTCCACCAATAGATCCAGGAATTCCAGAAGCAAATTCTAATCCAGTAATACCTTTTTTTAATAATTCTTGAGATAAAAGTGCTAGGCTCACTCCTGCACCTACAGTAACAAATACATCATCATCTTTTTCTTGTATATTAATGTTTTCAAAATCTATATTTACTACAATTCCTCTTATTCCCTTATCTTTAACTAAAACATTGCTACCATTACCAATAATAGTAATATGCTTATTTGTCTTCTTTGCCACTTTTATAACATGTTTTAGTTCATCAATGTTTTTTATTTTTACAAATATATCAGCATTACCACCAACTTTAAAGCTAGTATGTTTACTCATTGGTTCATTCATATATATTTGATCTGAAGGAATTATTTCTGTTAATTTTTGACATATATCTATAATTTTCAAATCTAAAGTCCCCCTCTTCAAAATCCACATCAATTTTATCATTTTTAGCAAAATATTACAATACTAAAAACAAGATTAATTCTTGTTTGTAACATCATCATATGCTATAATATCATTATATTTTTATTTGGAGGTTATTATGAAAATTGCTTTTTATCCTGGAAGTTTTGATCCATTTACAAATGGTCATTTACATGTTGTTAAAACAGCTTCTAAATTATTTGATAAAGTTATAATTGGTATTGGAATAAATATACAAAAAGAAAGAAGATTTTCAAATTCGATTATGAAAAGTGCTATTGAAAAAACTTTAGAAGATGAAAATATTTCTAATGTAGAAGTAGTAGTATATGATAAACTTTCTGTAGATGTTGCTAGAGAATTAAATTGTAACTACTTAGTTCGTGGTTTAAGAAATGATATGGATTATCAATATGAAGAAAATTTAGCACAAATAAATGAAGAAATATCTGGTTTAGATACAATATATATACGTTCTGGTCTTTTAGGTTTTATTAGTTCTAGTATGGTAGTAGAATTATTACAAAATAACAAAGATGTTAGCAAATACTTACCTACAAGTATAAATTTAGCAATAAGAAAAGAACTTTCCTTGTAAATTATATCTTTTATAATTATATTTATTTTAAAATATTGCTTACATCTTGTTTCTTTGATATAATTATTTATGTAACCTTATAAACACATATGATTCATGCCAAATGGCAGAAAGGCGCAACATGAATAAAGAAACTATGAAAATACTTCATAAAACACAAAACATTCTAATTGCGTATCCAACACCTGATGATGATATATTCGGACAGTGTTTTCAAATTTACCGTATTAACACAGATGGAAACATTGATGAACTTCATCGTTTAGGAGAAGGCGAAACATGTAAACTGCACAAAGAATTAAGGTGGTTTCACTACCTTGATAAGCCTTTCGATGACGAGAAGAAAGATATTGTGAATTGGTTGTTGGAATATCATTTTGATCCTAGCAAATAGCAGGTTCATAATAAGGCGTTATAATCTTCACCGGTTATACCGCCTTATCTTTTATTTTTTCTTATTAAAAAGGCTATAATTTGTTAATTTAGTCATTTTATGGTATAATTTAAAATGTAACATTTTTACATTTTTACATCGCCCTATTAGGGCACGGAGGTAACAAAATATGGGGTTTTATCATTCAGAAACACACAACATTTGCGAGACTTTAAAAGGAGATTCTCATTCTCATCGTCATGCTTTATCTGGAATAATTAACATTCTATTTAAGGATGACATACCTGAGAATCTCTGGTTTTTACCAAACGATAATTGCTACGATACTAATTGCTATTCAGCCGTAAAACGGAACAGGCTTACAGATATTTGGTATTTTGTCGTGATTGTCGTGATTGATGATAACTACTATGCTACACGCGCATTAAAAGTAGTTCTTTTGAAACATGGAGGAACATGGCTTCTTCGTGATATCTCTGGTTTTCCAGTAGCAATCTTCAGAGGCAATAAGCCAGTTGTCCCTATAAAGGAAGAACTAATAATGAAACTGACAATGAGATAAAAACCTTAAAGCACATGAACATGGCAGAATCAGAATTTTAGTCCCCATATTTCATGTGCATTATTTTTTTATTTTAAACTTCATATATATCATTATTAAATATTTCTTCTTTATCATTAAATATAAAATGATAATCTCTACCTAATAGTTTTGCAACTCTTTTTATTTCTGTTATAGGTTTTGGCCAATTTTCTAAAAATTTACATATATCTTCAAAATGTCCCTCTTTTATATTAAATTTCATATTAAAACCTTTTTCATCTATTAGTATTTCCACTTTATTAATATACATTAAATTTTTATCATACTCATTTAAATATGCTTTTGGCATCATTCTAGTCTTATCTATATCCATCTTATCAGCTACAACTAATATTTGATGCATTAAACTTGTTGATTCTTTTGCATTTGAATGTTTCTTTATGGCATATAATATTTCATCTTTATCTAAATTATTTATTTCTTTACTATCTAAGTATTTTTTAGAAATTTCATAGCTATATTGTGCATGATTTTTTCTTTGTACTGTCATTCCTACATCATGTAATAATGCTGCTATTTTTAAGTTATTAATGAATTTATCATCACATCCTAATTGTCTTGCTATATTTTCGGAATATTCTATAACTTTAAAAATATGTCTTTTTGAATGGTTTAACATATATGGTTCTGAATGAATACTATCAATTAATGAATTAATTTCTTTATCATTTAATACATCTTCATATTTTAACATAGTCAAATTTCTCCTAATTTATTTTATTCCAATATACCATATCATTAATTTCGTTTCTTTTACTATGCATAGGACTTGGAAGAGCATTTTCAGAAGGATATCCTATAGGCAATAAAGCAACTATCTCTAGATTATCTGGAATCGAATAAACTTCTCTTACTTTTTCAGGATCAAAAGCTCCTATCCATGTTGTTCCTAATCCTAAATCTTGAGCTTCAAGCATCATATGTGTTGTTACAATACTTGCATCTACAATTCCTTCATCTTTCCCATCATATTTCCTTTTCCAAGATATGTTTTTATCATAACATACAACTAATATAACTGGTGCATTCCAGCCAAATTTTGTTGCTTCACTTAATTTAGAAAGTTTATCCTTATCCTGTAATACTAATATTCGTTGAGGTTGTAAATTAACTGCAGTTGGAGCAACTCTTCCTGCTTCTAATATTTTTTCAATTTTTTCTTTTTCAACTTCTTTATCTTGAAAAGATCTACACGAATACCTTTCTTTTGCTAAACTTAAAAAATCCATAGTTTTTCCTCCTTAAAATAATTTATAAATGATCTTATTAATCTATTTCTACTTGTTCTATATTTAATAATTTTTTACCATTGAAAGTTAATTTAATAATACTAGGTTCTTTTACTTCTATAATTTTATTATTATATACTAATTGTAAATCATTATTTAATGTACACCAATTGGTCAATAGAAATGAAATTAAAGCACCATGACTAACTAAAACTACTCTTTTATCAATACATTCTTTTAATATTTTATTTAAAAATTTGGTTACTCTATTCTTTGCTTCTTCAAAAGATTCTCCATTAGTAGCTCTCCAATTTTTATCTTGCATATATGCTTGTACAATATTACAAGTTTTATTTTTCATCCATTTAGATATATCATCTAAACTTCCTAGCTTTCTTTCATTTAAACTAGAATCTATATTTAATTCAATTTTGTTTGTATAAGCTATATATTTAGCTGTAGCTTTTGCTCTTGTATAACTACTAGACCATATAGCATCAATATCTTTGAGTTCAAGATTTTTACTTAAAGCATCTGCTTGCTTTTCTCCTTTTACAGATAAAATATATTTTTCATTTATTAAATCACTTGTTTCATCTGTGTTTCTAATTCCGTTTTCTTTTAAATCTTCTGCATGTTTTACTAAATAAATAATTGTATTCATATATTCTCTCCATAATAAATAACCCTATATTTATTTAAATTATATTATATATTTCTATATTTTACTAGTAGATTATATAAATATATATATCTAATTTGAACTTTATAAAAAAAAGAAACAAGAGATTTAGTTCATCTTGTTTCTTCTTTATTTATGGCTCCTCATGTTGGACTCGAACCAACGACCTATCGGTTAACAGCCGAGCGCTCTACCAACTGAGCTAATGAGGAATATAAACTGGCGACAACCTATTTTCTCAGCAGGGTAACCCACAAATATCTTCGGCACATTGGAGCTTGACTTCTGTGTTC
>CALYAC010000002.1 GCA_944393405.1 uncultured Clostridia bacterium
CTTTTAATAAATATCCATTTTCATCAAGCCATTTTGTTATTTCTTTATTTGATTTAGCATAGAACATTCCTGCAAATGGTCCTGCTCCTTCTGTTTGATGACCTTTAGCATCAACAGTAACTACTATATCTAAACCATTTTTTAATCCTGCTAAATAGTCTTCTTTACCATATCCAGGTGCTGTATGAACTGCTCCAGTACCTTCTGTTAATTGTACATCAACAGTATCTTCACTACCCATTATAACTACTGAATCTCTATCTAGGAATGGATGACGGCAAAGAACGCCTTCTAAATCTTTACCTTTGAATTTTTTTACTTCTTTATATTCTTTTATTTCTGCAAGTCCCATTACTTTTTTGACAAGTTCTGTTGCCATTATATATTTTTCTTTTCCTGTATCAACTATACTGTATTCAAAATCTTCTCCTAATGTTATTGCAAGGTTACCTGGAAGTGTCCATGGTGTTGTTGTCCATATAACTATAAATGTATCTTTTTCGTCAAATTTTCCTTTTGAATCTTTTACTGGAAATTTTACATATATAGATGTTCCAGATACATCTTTATATTCTATTTCAGCTTCTGCTAAAGCTGTTTCACAATCAGTACACCAATAAACTGGCTTTAATCCTTTATATATATATCCTTTTTTATACATATCTCCAAATACGCCTATTTGTCTTGCTTCCATTTTTGGATCATATGTTACATAAGGATTATCCCAATCTCCTAAAACACCTAATCTTTTAAATCCTTCTGTTTGCATTTCCTTATATTTGCTTGTAAATTCTTTACAAGTATCTCTAAATTTAGTTACAGGTATTTTATCTCTATCTAATCCTAATTTTTCTATTGCCTTTTTCTCTGTTGGCATACCATGTGTATCATATCCTGGTATATATGGTGCATAATATCCTTTCATAGATTTATACCTTACTATTGTATCTTTCAATATTTTATTTAAAGCATGTCCTGCATGTATTTCTCCATTAGCATATGGAGGTCCATCATGTAGTACAAAGCTTTCATGTCCTTCATTTTTCTTTAATATTTTTTCATACAAATCATTTTCAAAGATTTCATTTAATATTTGTGGCTCTCTTTCTGGCAAGTTTCCTCTCATAGGGAAATCAGTGCTTGGTAAATTTAAAGTCTTACCATAATCTTTCTTTTCTTCACTCATAAAAAATCCTCCTCTATAGTAATTTTAAATACAAACAAAAAAAGCTATCTTGCCAACTAGGACGAAATAGCTTTAATTTCCGCGGTACCACCTATCTTAAAAGAATCTATCTTAATAAATATTTAATAAAAAATATTTTCTAATTATTATTCTTTTCTCTCAATTACTTTTAACGCAAGTATACGGCTTTATTTAATAAAAAAATTATATCAATTAATTGTTCGATAAAGCAACTAAAAGGTGATAACAAATATATCTTTATTTACCAAATCTCAGCTTTTCTTGGCTCTCTGTAAAATTTTTATATACTTATCTTGTCCTTTATTACAGTTTTTTACTTTAATAGCAATATATTATCACATTTTTACATAATGTGCAAGTATGAATTTTTAATTTATGCAACTTTTCTAGAAAAAATTAAACTTTACTTATACTCATATTTATGATAAAAATATATTATATATTTTTATAGGAGATTTTTAAAATGACTAGTTTTTCTTTAAAAATAGTTGCATTAATCACAATGTTTTTAGATCATATAAGTTATCCTTTATTTGGTGGATATAGTTATTTAAATTTAGCTGGTAGAATAGCTTTTCCTATATTTGCATTTCAAATAAGTGAAGGCGTTATACACACAAAAAATATTAAGAAATATATGTTTAGACTTGGAATCTTTGCAATAGTTTCACAAATTCCATATCAATTATTCCACTTTAAATTTATTAATCCTAATGATATTTCTTTAAATGTTTTCTTTACTTTATTTTTAGGATTAATTTCTATTTGTATTTATGATTATATTAAAAATGTATTTTCTAATATAAAAAATAACAAGCTACATTTAGATAAGATTATTGGAATTATATTAGCATTTTTTGTTGCATATATCGCAGAACTTTTACATACTGATTATGGTTTTTGGGGAGTTATCGTTGTGTTTATGTTTTATTTCTTTAAAGAAAATAAATTAGCGATGATAATTTCATTTATCACACTTTGTATTATAAAATATGGGTATAGATTAATAGTTTATGGATTTAATATTCCAACATTACTATTAGGTATATTCACTGCATCATCAATTATATTTATTAGCCTATATAAAGGAAAACAAGGTAAAAAAATTAAATATTTATTATATTTTTTCTACCCTATTCATTTATTACTTTTATACTTTATATTTTAATTATAAAAGAAGAATTGAAAACCAATTTCAATTCTTCTCTTCTTTTTTATTATTTTTTATTCCAATCTTCTTTGTTTGTCTGTCTTTGTCTTGCTATTGCTAATGCGTAATCTGGAACATCATCTGTTATTGTTGAACCTGCTGCCACAAAAGTTTCGTCACCCAAAGTTACAGGTGCTACTAGGTTTGTATTCGAACCAATAAATGAATGATTTCCAATAATTGTTTTACTTTTATGAAATCCATCATAATTACATGTTATTGTTCCACATCCAATATTACATCTTTCTCCTATTTCGCAGTCACCCATATATGATAAATGTGGTACTTTTGTTCCTTCTCCTATTATCGCTTTCTTTATCTCTACAAAACTTCCTATTTTTACTTTATTAGATAGTCTACAACCCTCTCTAATATATGAATTTGGCCCTATTTCACAGTCTTCTCCTATCTCTACGTCTGATTTGATTATTGTATTTGGATGAATTACTGTATCCATTCCAATTTGAACGTCATCATATATATATGTATTATTTACATCCTCTATTGTTACACCATTTTTCATATGTTCTGTATTTATTCTCATTTGTAATACTTTTGTAAGCATTTCTAATTGTATTCTATCATTTATTCCTAATATTTCTGTATTATCTTCTACTATTACGGCTCCTGTTTTTAATCCTTTCTTATTCATAATGCTTATAACATCTGTAATATAATATTCTCCTTGCGCATTATTAGGTTTAATCTTTTCTAATGCTGAAAATAATTCTTCAATATCGAAACAATATATACCTGCATTAATTTCTTTGATTTTTCTTTGACTAGCTTTAGTATCTTTTTCTTCTACAATTCCTTTTATGTTTCCGCCTTCATCTCTTATAATTCTTCCATACCCTGTTGGATTATCATAAATAGCTGTTAAAAGTGTGGCATATTCTCTGTTTTCTATACTTTTTTCTACTAATTTATTTAATGTCTCTGGTCTTAATAGAGGAACATCACCATTTAATACTAATACTTTTCCTTTTTTTCCTGCTAAAAATTCTTTTGCTTGCATAACTGCATGACCAGTACCTAGCATTTCTTCTTGGACTGCATATTTTACTGAATCACCTAATACTTCCATTACTTCTTCTTTTTGATATCCTACTACTGCAACTATGTCATTAATTCCTGATTTTTTTGCATTTTCTACTGCTCTTTTTACTATCTCTTTTCCATATATTTTTTGAACTAATTTTGATTTTTTTGATTTCATTCTTGTGCCTTTTCCTGCTGCTAGTACAATCGCCATAATATTATCTTCCATATTAAAATCACTTCTCCTTTTTATGTTTTAGTAATATTTTATGTTTTAATTTACTAAACGTACTCATTTTATCATATTTAAAAATTTTTAGCAAATTTTTTAACTTTAATTCTTCTTTTATATTAATATTTTTTTAGTTTTTGTCATAAGTTAAATTTATCTTAATATATATTAAATAAAGTTTAGTACAAACATTTTTTAAGGGGGTTATTTAATTCATGGATGAAAATTTAAAATTATATCAAGATATAGCTAATCGTACTCAAGGAGATATTTATGTTGGTGTTGTAGGTCCAGTACGTACAGGTAAGTCTACTTTCATTAAAAGATTTATGGATTTACTTGTAATTCCAAATATAGATAATGAATACAAAAGGGAACGTGCTAGAGACGAACTTCCACAAAGTGCTGGCGGTAGAACAATAATGACAACAGAGCCAAAATTTATTCCTAATGAAGCTGTTGAAATTACTATTGGGGATAATTTAAAATTAAAAACAAGACTCGTTGATTGCGTTGGTTATTTGGTAAATAATGCAATTGGTTATCTAGAAGATGATGTTCCTAGAATGGTTAAAACACCTTGGTTTGACGAAGAAATACCTTTTGAGCAAGCTGCTGAAATTGGTACAAAAAAAGTTATAGAGGAACATTCTACTATTGGCATTTTAGTTACTTCTGACGGAAGTATTACTGATATACCTAGAGAAGATTATGTTTCTGCAGAGGAGAGAATTGTTAAAGAATTAAAAGAACTACATAAACCTTTTGTAATTGTTCTAAATTCAGATGATACTTTTTCTGATTATACTAAAAACTTAGCTAGAGAACTTGAAGAAAAATATTCTACCTCAGTTATTCCAGCTGACTGCTTAAGATTAGATATGGAAGATATTAGCGATATATTTAGTAAAATTTTATATGAATTTCCTATAGAAAAAATAAATATTAATTTTCCTAAATGGATTGATGGCTTAGATTCTTCTCATTGGCTAAAAGAAGAGCTATATTCTGAAATAAAATCTGGATTTGAAAATGTATCAATATTAAAACAAGTAGATAATGCTATTTCAAAAATGCAAAAAACACAAATAATTGATAAAACTCTAATTGATGATATTAAATTAGGTGAAGGAACTGTTAATATATCAATTAATTTATATGATGAACTATTTTATAAAGTGCTTACAGAAATTTCAGGTGTATCTATATCAAATGAAGGAGATTTATTTTCAACCATTACAAATTTAGCTAATGTAAAAAAAGAATATGATAAAATTTCCAATGCTTTAGAAGAAGTAAAGGCAACAGGATATGGAATTGTTACTCCTTCTATTGATGAATTAATATTAGATGAACCAGAAATTATTAAACAAGGAAGTAGATTTGGTGTTAAATTACGTGCGCGAGCTCCTTCAATTCATCTAATAAAAGCTGAAATTGAAACTGAAGTATCTCCTATAGTAGGTAGTGAAAAACAGTCAGAAGAATTAGTAAATTATTTACTTTCAAATTTTGAAGATGATCCAACAAAAATTTGGGAATCAAACATATTTGGTAGAAGTCTTCATGAGCTTGTTAATGAAGGTTTACAAACTAAACTTGCTAAAATGCCTGTAGATGCACAAGGAAAATTACAAGAAACATTAGAACGTATAGTAAATGAAGGTAGTGGCGGATTAATTTGTATAATATTATAAATAAAAAAGGAGCTTTACAAAACTCCTTTTTATTTTATATTTTTAAACTTTCCTTTTTATATTCTTTTTCGTTTTAATTTTTATCAATATTTTAATCACTTAATCTATATGAAAACATATATGATCCTTCTACTCCCCATAATACACCTTGATTTACTTTTGTAGTTTCTAATTTAAGTTCAATTTGGTTATCTTTTAGTGTTATAGTACCATTTCCACTTGTTCCCCAGTTATCCATATATGTAAATGTTCCTACATTATTATTTAATTCAACAACTACATCCTCTATCCTAGCTACTCTTTGTGTTGGAGCAGGTCCTGTTAATTCAAAATCAAATTTTATTCTATTTTCTGAACATTCATCGACTTCAAGCTCTGCTATTTCATCATTTTTCAAAGTTTGCAATTGAGTTTCAAATTCTTCGTCTGTAATAAAATGATCATCTCTTTTATCCATTAACTCATCAATTTGTCTTTCACTCATATAAGCATCTTGATTAATAAACCATTCTCCTTCATATAATATAGAGTTTTGATTTTGTACATTATTTGGATTAGTAATAACTAATTCATTATTTGAACCATTGTCTACTACATTTAAGTTATCTACATCATTTAAAACTATTGTATCGTTTTCGCTTGTACTAGATATAACATTTGTAGGCTCATTATTATTTCTCATATCCCATATTGCAAATCCAAAAATTCCTGCAATAACAATTACCACAATTAAAAATATTATTATATTACTTGCTTTCATATTCTCCTCCTATTAAATAGAATTTCATAAAATCAGTATATCACAAAATATAAAAAAAAACTATAATTTTTACATTTTATACATAAAATATTTTTTTTAGGAAAATATATTAAAAATATTTTCTTAAAATTTTACTTAATCATTTATCAAAGGAGATAGTATAACTTTATGAAATTCATGGATGCTCTTCATAATCTCTTCTATCCAATAGAAGACGAACCTCATAATTTTATTCTTCCTACAGAAGAAAATTCTATTAGCAATAATAATCAAGTTAATGAAATGTTTAATAAATTAGATGATGTTAAAGAAATTTTTCCAAGCATTGATGTAAATATTGAATACATTAAAACAAAATATAATTTGTTGATAAATAGCGATATTGTTTTAAGAGAGTTCACACTTTCTGCTAGAAATAGACAATATAGGGCTTTTTTGCTTTTTATAGATGGAATGGTTAATATCGATTTAGTAAATAATTATATTCTTAAACCATTAATGTTAAAAAATAGAGCTAATTCCTTTGAAGGTAATCAAAATCAAATTATTTCGGAAGCTGTTACTAATAATATTACTGTAAGAAAAATAAAGAAGTTCGATTTAAAAGAATATATTTATAATAATCTAATGCCTCAAAATAATATAAAAATTAGGCATGAATTTAAAGATATTTTTTCAAGTATTAATTCAGGTGCATGTGCATTATTTATTGATACTTTAAACATTTCCTTTGATATTGATATAAAAGGATTTCAAACCAGAAGTATATCTAAACCAGAAAATGAAGTTATTATACGTGGTCCTCAAGAAGCTTTTGTTGAAAACATGCGTACTAATACAACATTAATTAGAAGAGTAGTAAACAATGAAAATTTGATTATTGAAAATATTAAAATTGGAAAAATTAGTCAAACAAATTGTTCTATTTGTTATATTAAAAATATTGCAAATTCTGATTTAGTTGCAGAAGCCAAATATCGCCTCAATAATTTAGAAATAGATTATCTTATATCTTCTGGGCAATTAGAACAATTAATTGAAGATAATAGTAAATATAGTATTCCTCAAATTATTTCTACTGAACGACCTGATAAAACAGGATCTTTTTTACTAGAAGGTAGAATTGCAATTTTAGTAAATGGTAGTCCTTATGCTTTAATTATTCCAGCAATCTTTATAGACTTTTTAGAATCATCCGAAGATAAAAATATTAAATTTCAATTTGCAAACCTATTAAAATTAATTAGAGTATTTGCTCTTTTTATTACATTACTACTACCTGGCATATATGTTGCTATAACTAGTTTTCATCAAGAGTTTATTCCAACAGAACTATTATTTGCTATTGTTGCATCAAGAGCGTCTGTTCCGTTTTCTATTATATTTGAAATATTAATTATGGAATTATCTTTTGAATTAATCAGAGAAGCTAGTTTAAGAGTTCCAACACCTATAGGACCTACTATTGGTGTAATCCGGTGCTCTTATCATTGGTCAAGCTGCTGTTGATGCTGGAATAGTAAGTCCAATACTTATAATTATTGTAGCCATTACTGGTATAACTTCTTTTGCCATTCCAGACTATTATCTTGCATTCCATTGTAGAGTTAGTAGATTTATATATATAATTTTAGGTTATTTTGCTGGACTTTTAGGAATAGCAATGGGAGTATTTATACATCTGCTAATTGTAAATAATATTCAATCATTTGGAGTTTCATATTTAGATCCATATATACCTTCAAAAGGAAAAGTAGATAATGGTATTTTTACAAAGCCTATATGGAAAAGAGAAAAAAGAGATGATTTCATAGACTCTAAAAGACCTAATAAAGAAGGTCATATAAGTATGAAGTGGAAATATCCCAATAATTAATCAGAAAGGAGTTATTTATGAATTATACAAAATTAGGCAATTTTGAAGCAATTTGTCTTATTGTTATTTTATTTATAAATCATATTGTATTAAATTTGCCACAAATGATTTTAGATAATTCTGGTTCCGCTTCTATATTAAATTGCTTATATATTTTAATTCTAATATTACTTTTTACATTATTGGTCTCAAAATTATTAAAAAACTTTTTGCGGTTTAGATATTATTGATATTTCAGAATATGCAGGTGGAAAAATATTAAAAACCATAGTAGGACTACTTTGTATAATTTATTTAATATTAGAATCAGCTTTTTTAACAAGAATATTTTCTAAAAACTTATTATTACTTTATTTTGAAAATTATCCTATTGCATTTTTCTTATTTATTTTTCTTTTTATTGGTATTTTGGCTAATTTTCTTGGAAAGAAATCTATTATTAAGACAAATACTATTATAGTACCTATAGCACTTATTAGTATCGTATTAACATTTATCTTTGTTGTTGACTTATTTAGATTCGAACATTCTCTTCCGCTTTTTGCAAATGGTGCTAATAAAATATTCTTAGTTGGAGCTAGTAATATATTTGCTTTTAACGGGTTATTTTTCTTATTCTTTATATCACCTATGTTGAATAAAAAAGAAGATACTTCTAAAATAGCTTTTACTTCTGTTCTCATATGCGGACTATTATTGTTATTTGCAATCTCAACACTGGTATTTGCGTTTTCAGATATATACTATATATCTAGACTATCTCCAATTTATTTCATTATTGTAAATAGTCAGTTAAGTGGATTTTTAGAAAGACCAGAATTAATCTTTATATTCATATGGACTTTAGCTTTAATGTCTTTTATTAGTATAGCTCTAATGTTTTGTAATAATATATTTAAAAAGTTAACTAATATAGATAGCAAAAATATAAAGCCATTATCATTAATGTTTTCTTGTATTATTTTTGTTGTTGCCCTTGCTATAGATAATATTTTCGATTTAGAAATTATATCAAATTCATTTTATAAATATGGTACTCTTGTACTTGTATTTGGAATATTCACAACAATTTTAATAATTGCAAATATTAAGAAAAAAAGAGAAAAAAATTTAAGTACTCAAATTAAATATAACAAAATAGATGGAGGTTAAACTTAAGTTGAATCTAAATATTAGAAAAGTTTTTACAATTTTAATTTTAACACTATTATTAATAATTTCATCTACTAATTATTATGGGATTAAAGGAATTGACAATTTAGCTTATGTTGTCGCAATAGGATTAGATGTTGGAGATGAAGAAAATCTAAAATTAAGTCTACAAATATCTGTACCTAATAGTGATGATTCATCTTCAGGTAGTTCCTCACAATCTTCTTCTGTAGTCGTAAATTCAATGGATTGTCCATCCATAAATACAGGACTTACTTTATTTAATAGTTATCTAGGTAAAGAAGTAAATTTATCTCATTGTAAAGTTTTGGTTATATCAGAAGAACTAGCTTACCAAGGTATTGCGGAATATCTATATACTCTTATAAATGATGTTCAATTCCGATCTGATTCAAATATTATTATAAGTAAGTGTGATGCTAAAAGCTATTTAGAATATTCTGCTCCTGTACTTGATAAAGTCTCTGCTAGATATTATAAAATAGCTCCAATTTCTAGTGAATATACAGGTTATACAGAAAGTATTACATGTAACGAATTTTTATCAAACATAACTTATAGTTCTTCTGAACCTGTAGCAATATTAGGATCAATAAATACTCCTCAAACTCAAGAAATAAAGTCTGAAGTTTCAAATAAAGATGTATACTATACAGCTGGTCAAACACCAATCTCTGGTGAAAATGGAGTAGAAAATATGGGACTTGCTGTATTTGAAGATGATAAATTAATTGGTGAATTAAATGGATTAGAATCAATTTGTCATTTAATAATTTCTAATAAATTACAAAATGCTCAAATTAGAATACCAAGTCCAATTGAGAACTTAGATTATATAGATTTATATATAGAACTTGATAAATCCACAAAAAGTTCTGTTTTCCTTACTAATTCTACACCATATATAACCTCAGATATATTTATAACTGCCAAGATGCAATCAATGAATAGAGATATAAATCTTGTTGATGATGAAGTTGTAGCAAAAATAGAAAAAGCTTCTGAAGAGTTTTTAGAAGAAAAAATATATAATTATTTATACAAAACCTCAAAAGAACTACATGTTGACATTGACAATTTTGGTTTATATTCATTAAAATATTTTTGGTCACAGGATGATTGGAAATCATATAACTGGCTACATCATTATAAAGATGCATTCTTTAATGTTAATGTAGAGTTAAATTTACGTTCTAGCTATCTCTTAGTAGACACTTTAGAAGGAGAATAATTTATGAATTTTATAATTTTTTTAACATCTGTATATATTTTTGTTGAAATTATTGTTGCTGGCTATGCTGAATTTAAATCTAAAAATAAAATAACAGGTATTGTATTATATCTATTATCTATTTTTTGCCTAATTGCACCTAATTTAGTATTATAAAAGGAATACCTTTAAATAGTATTCCTTTTCTTCCTACTCTTCTTCTATATCTTTTGTAGTATTATCTTCTTCTATAACTTTTTCAAAATCTATTTGTCTAAGCTCTTTACTTGCCTTAATAACTCTTATTCTAATATGATCACCTATATGATACATTGTTTTCGTTTTTTCGCCAAGTAATGTTTTTGTATTTTCATCATATATAAAGTATTCATCTCCTAATTTATCAAATCTAATCATTCCTTCTACAGTATTCTCAAGTTCAACAAACATACCAAAAGACATTATACTTGAAATTATTCCATCATATTCTTCTCCTATATGTTCTTGCATGTATTCAGCCATTTTGATATCTACACTTTCTCTTTCAACTTTTTGTGCTATCTTTTCTCTTTCCGATGAACTTTCAGAATATATAGTTGACTGATAAGAATATTTTTCTATTTCTTCTTCTGATAAATTAAATCCGTTTTTTAGATATTTAGATATAATTCTGTGTATGAATAAGTCTGGATATCTTCTTATTGGTGAAGTAAAATGACAATAATATTTACTTGCAATTCCAAAATGTCCTTTATTCTCGCTTTCATATCTTGCGACTTTTAAAGTCCTTAATATTAAATTTGAAATTACTCTTTCCTCTGGTTTTCCTTTTATATCATCTAATACAGTTGCAAATGCTTTAGGATGAACTTCATCTTTACTTGTTTTAATTCTATATCCTAAATTATATAAAAATTTATTAAGCTCATCTACTTTTTCCATATCTGGTGCTTCATGTACTCTATAGATAAAAGGTGCTTCAAGCCAGAAAAATTTTTCTGCTACAGTTTCATTTGCTGTAAGCATAAATTGTTCTATAATTTCATTTGCAAATGTTAATTCATATTTTTTTATATCCACAGCTATACCATTTTCATTTAATACTACTTTAGTTTCTGGAATATCTAAATTTAAAGCTCCATCTTTATTTCTTCTTTCTTTTAATATATGAGCTAATTTTTCCATTAGTTTAAAATGATTTATATATTTTTCGTACTCTTTTACAATTTGCTCATCTGAATTATCTAAAATTTTTTGAACATTTGTATAGCTCATTCTTCTTGTTACATTTATAATACTTTTAAATATATCTGATGAAACAACTTGTCCTGATTTATCTATTTCCATTACACATGAAATTGCAAACCTATCTTTTCCTTCATTTAAACTACATATTCCGTTAGATAATTCAACTGGGAGCATTGGTATAACTCTATCTAACATATATACACTTGTTCCTCTTAAAATAGCTTCCTTATCTAATGCAGACCCTTCTCTAACATAATTACTAACATCTGCTATATGCACACCAAGCATATAGTTTCCATTAGGCAATTTCTTAACATTCACAGCATCATCTAAATCTTTTGCATCTTCTCCATCTATTGTAAATATTTCTTCTTCTCTTAAATCTTTTCTATTTATTATATCTTTTTCATCAATAACTTGATTTATACTCTTAGCTTCCTTCATAACTTCAAAAGGAAACTCATATGGCAAATCATACTCTTTTATTAAAGACATCATGTCAACGCCGGCTTCGTCTATATTACCAATTATCTCTATGATTTTCCCTTCAGCGCTTTTGTCTTTAAAAGGCATTTTGGTTATTTCTACTACTACTTTTTGATTATTCTTTGCTTTCATAGTATCTTTTTTTGATATAAATATATCAGTTCCTAGCTTTCTATCATCAGGAACTACAAACCCAAAATTTCTACTTTTTTGAAAAGTACCTACTATTGTATTTTTTTCTAATTCAAATATTTTACTATCTTCTTTTACTTTTATTCTATTACTACTTTTTTTATCTTTATTATTCATTTTTTTATTATTAATTCTAATTCTTTTTAAATGATCCTGCTTTTTATTAAATTTATTTTTTCTTTTTCTTTGCTTCATTTTAACTTTCCTCTTTATTTATATTTTTTGTTTTATTATTTAACTATACATTTTATTGTTTTTCTTTTTTATTATTTTTTACAAAAATAAAGACATATATATTATAGCATATATATGTCTTATTTTATATAACTTTTCAATTACATAACCATTAATATAGAAAGTGCAACTGCTAATATGACAAACAAAACTCCTGAAAAAACTGTTAATCTTTTTAACTTTCCTTCCTTAGTTCTTCCTTTGTTTTGCTCATAAAAGTTATTTGCTGCAGCTCCTGTAACAGTTTGTGATACTCCACTTTGATCCTTTGCTTGTATTGTTGCAAGTACAATTAAAACAATACAAACTATAACATATATAACTAATACTACATTTCTAATTATTTCTACCATATTTTTCCCTCACTTCATCTCTTTTGATAACATATGATATTTTACCATATATTATTTTTTTATTCAAGTATTTTAATAAACATTTTATTATTTTATTGTATCATCACTTTAGTATTTAAAATATATTTCTTAAAATAAGAGTATTTTTATCTCTTATGTGTTCTAATAAAAAAATACATTCTTCTATTTGTGGCAATATATCATCATATTTTTCTACTTTTTCCATACCTTTAATATTTGCTATTCTTGTTTCTACCTTTTCTAATTCATCATGTTCTATATAAAAAGATAATTTATCTTGCATCTCATGCCATTCTTCATCTATTTTTGTGATTTTATTAGATATTTCTTTTTCATTTTCGTTTTCTAAAATTTCTTTTTCTAAATTACTTAAATAAATATTCATCATTTCTATAGATTTTATTGTAAACTTTTGTGCAATAATATTCATTATAATTATAAGTCCTATAATTATAATGTAAATAATCAATTCTTTTTTCATCATTTTCCTTTCTTTATTTTTCTTTTTTAATGTATAAGCTATGGTGAACTTTTTTCTTGACAAAATATTTCCCCTTTTCCATCTATTGTAACTATTAAAGCTTGTTTAGGTTCTATTCCAAATTTAGAAACTTGTTTTTTTAACCAATTATAATCTTTATTTAATATTTTTAAATTCTCATACATAACTTTTCCATCCACAACTAAATCATATGGAATTCCTTCGTATTCAGCATTTATTTTTAAATCTCCTAATGTTACATTCCTTTTTTCAGGTTTTTCTATCACAGTTATTTGTCCACTTGTCTCCAAAATCGCATATTCTACATCTCCTATATTTATAATATTATTACCTCTTAATCGCTCTTCTAGTTCATTAACAGTGAACCTTTCTTGCTTTAATACTTTTTCGTTTATTTTTCCTCTATAAATTAATATCGATGGCTTTCCACACAAAATCGATCTAGCTTTAATACTTTTCATATTAATCATAGATATCAAAAGATGCATAACTAATAATGCAAGTATTGGTATAATACCATTAGTTATCGGAATCCCTGTATCTGCCATTGGTGTTGATGCTAAATCCGCAATCATAATAGATATGGCAAGTTCAAAAGGTTGAAGTTGTCCGATTTCTCTTTTTCCCATTAGCCTCATTACAATTAAAACAATTATGTACAATAGTATTGTTCTTAAAAATGTTATTAACATTTAAATCTCCTTCTATATCAAAAACAAAATCTTAGTAATGTTTGTTTTTTATTTTTTTGATTTATTATTTTATTTTGTTTTGTTTTTTTATTTTGTTTCTATTTATATTTAGTTTCTTCAAATTTTATTTAATTATTCAGCTTTTAAATAACTTGTATAAAATATATTTTTTTGCAAATACTATTATTAATATCAATGAATTAATAATGTTTTTTCATATTAATAATTCTTTGATATAGATTATATATCTATAACCTATACTTTTAATTTTTACATTTTAATCTGTTTAAATAGATTTATATGAGGAGGTTTATATGGAAAATAATCAAGCTCAATCAAGAGATAATACTACTTCTACAGTATGGCAAATAGTCGGAAGATTAGTTACAGCAGCAATAGTTCTTGCTATTACAGCCTTTTTTACTCCAGGTTTCCAAATTAGCAATATATGGGCTTTAGCTGCAGCTGCAGTAGTTCTTACTATTATAGATTATTTAATTACTAAATTTACAGGATTACATGCAAGTAGTTTTGGTAAAGGATTTGTAGGTTTTGTTCTATCAGCAGTTGTTTTATATGTAACTCAATATTTCGTTGCAGGATACACAGTATCTTGGATTGCAGCAATAGTAGGTGCATTAGTATATGGTGTTGTTGATTACTTCCTACCAGGAGAACAACAATAAAATTAGCAATTGGGGACGGACCCCAATTGCTAATTTTTTCTTTATCAAATATCAAATTGTGTTGTATATCTTTGATAGATGAAAAATTATTTTATACTTATTACAAACTATTTTATTCTTCCTCTTCATCAAATTGACTATTATATAAGTCTGCATAAAATCCACCTTTTGCAAGAAGTTCTTCATGCGTTCCTTGCTCTACAATATCTCCCTGATTCATAACAAGTATTAAATCAGAATTTTTTATAGTAGATAATCTATGTGCAATAACAAAGCTTGTTCTACCTTTCATTAAGTTATCCATTGCAGCTTGTATTTGAATTTCTGTTCTTGTATCTATAGAACTTGTTGCTTCATCAAGTATTAATATTTTCGGATCTGCTAAAATTACCCTTGCTATAGTTAATAATTGTTTCTGTCCTGCGGATATATTAGATGATTCTTCATTAATAACTGAATTATATCCTTTTGGTAAAGTTTTTATATAATGATGCACATGTGCAGCTTTAGCAGCTTCTATTACTTCATCATCTGTTGCATCTTCTTTACTATATTTAATATTATCTTTTACAGTACCTCCAAAAAGCCATGTATCTTGAAGTACCATTCCAAACATCTTACGAAGTTCTCCTCTATCAAAATCTTTAATATTATGTCCATCTACTAATATTTCTCCATCAGTTACATCATAGAATCTCATCAAAAGTTTTACCATTGTTGTTTTTCCTGCACCTGTAGGTCCTACTATAGCTATTTTTTGTCCTTCTTTAACTTTTGCACTAAAATCTTTTATAATTGTTTTCTCTGGATTATATCCAAATTTAACATGTTTAAATTCAACATTTCCTTTCAATTTATTTATATCAATATTTCCTTTTGCAGTATTTACTTCTTCTGGTCCTTCTAAAAATTCAAAAACTCTTTCTGCAGCTGCTACCATAGATTGTAATGTACTTGATATTTGAGCAATCTGATTTATTGGTTGTGTAAATTGTTTGTTATATTGTATGAAACTTTGAATATTTCCAACTGTAATTGTTCCTTTTATTGCTAAATATCCACCTGCTACTGCAACTCCTACATATCCAATATTAGATATAAAATTCATGACTGGATGCATTAGTCCAGATAAAAATTGTGATTTCCATGCTGATTTATATAATTCTTCATTAGCTTCATTAAAGTTCTTTTCAACTTTTTCTTCTGCGTTAAAAGCTTTTACAACTGTAAGTCCTCCATATATTTCTTCAACTTGACCATTTACATGACCTAAATATTCCTGTTGTCTACTAAAATATTTTTGTGACTTTCCAACAATTATTTTAACCAATATTCCTGCAATTGGTAATATAATTAATGATATTAAAGTCATTTGCCAACTAATTGAAAACATCATGATTAAAATACCAATTATTGTACAAATAGATGTAATAATTTGAGTAATACTTTGACTCATATTCATACTTAGTGTATCAATATCGTTTGTAATTATTGATAACACTTCTCCATTTGTTCTTTTGTCAAAATAATTCATAGGAAGTTTGTTTATTTTTGCAACTATATCGTTACGTATTCTATATGTTATTTTCTGTACTATTCCTGTCATCGTAAATCCTTGAACGAAGGAAAATACTGCACTTAATAGATATAGTCCTAAAAGTAGAATTGCAATTTGTGCAACCTTAGTAAAATCTATACCGCTTCCACCAGATAATTTACTAACTAAGCCATTAAATATTTCAGTTGTTGCATTTCCTAATATTTTTGGTCCTACAATAGTAAATATTGTACTTCCAATAGCAAATATAATTACTATTATTAGTCCTATTTTATATTTTGATAAATATGAATCTAATAACTTTTTAGTTGTTTTCTTAAAATCCTTTGGTTTCTCTATAGGCCCATTTTTTCTCATAGGTCCTCCCATTGGTCCTGGCATCTATTTTCCTCCTTTCTCATTTAATTCATCTTCAGATAGTTGTGATAATGCTATTTGTCTATATGTCTCATTATTCTTCATTAATTCTTCATGTGTTCCCTGTCCTACTATTTTTCCTTCTTCTAATACAATTATTTTATCTGCATTTAAAATTGTACTAATTCTTTGTGCAACTATAATTACTGTTTTATTTTCTGTCTTTTCTGCCAAAGCTTCTCTTAGTTTGCTATCAGTCTTAAAGTCTAATGCTGAAAAACTATCATCAAATATAAATATTTCTGGATCCTTTGCTATTGCCCTAGCTATAGATAAACGTTGTTTTTGACCTCCAGACACATTGCTTCCTCCTTGAGCTATAGGATCTTTATATTTTTGTTCCTTTCCTTCTATAAATTCTGTAGCTTGTGCAATCTCTGCTGCAACCTCCATTTGCTTATCTGGCATATTTTCATCTGAATATTTAATATTAGATTCAATAGTACCAGAGAACAATACACCTTTTTGTGGTACAAATCCTATAATATCTCTTAGGTCTTTTTGTGGTACATCTTTAACATTTACACCATCTACTAAAAGTTCTCCACCTGTAACATCATAAAATCTTGGTATTAAATTAATTACAGTTGATTTTCCACTTCCTGTACTACCAATAAGTGCAGTAGTTTTACCTGGTTCTGCTGTAAAATTAATGTCTTCTAATATTTCTGTATCAGCATCTGGATATCTAAATGAAACATTCTTAAATTCTACTAATCCTTTTTTATCTGGATTAAATTTCTTAGTTTCATCTTTATCTTTTATACTTGGCTCAGTATCTATAACTTCATTAATACGTCTTGCTGAAACGGCTGCTCTTGGAAGTAAAATTGAAATTACTGAAATCATTAAGAACGCCATAACAATTTGCATAGTATATTGTATAAATGCCATCATATCTCCAACTTGTAATGTTCCACTATCTACATTATGAGCTCCTACCCATACAATTAAAACTGTAATAGAACTCATTATAAACATTAAAAGTGGCATCATCATAGACATAGCTCTATTTACAAAAATATTTGTTTTCATTAATATACTATTTGAATCACCAAAACGTTTTTCTTCCTTCTTTTCTTTATTAAAAGCTCTTATTACTGGTAGTCCTGTTAAAATTTCTCTTGAAACTTGATTTAATTTATCTATTAAATCTTGCAATCTCTTAAATTTAGGCATTGCGACAATAAATAAAGTTCCTACTACAAATAATATTGCAAGTATTGCTACTCCTACAATCCAAGCCATTGCATTGTTACTTGTTGTTAGTACCTTTATAAATCCTCCAATACCAATAATTGGAGCATATACAACTACTCTAAACAAAAATGTTATAAGTTGTTGTATTTGTTGTATATCATTTGTACTACGTGTTATAAGAGAGGCTGTTGAGAATTCTCTTAATTCTGCAGTTGAAAAACTTAATACTTTTCTAAATACTTTATCTCTTAAAGTTCTTCCAAGTGTTGCTGCAATTCTTGAAGATAAAAGCATAATAAGTACAGCTGATATCATACTTATTAAAGCTACTCCTAACATCTGTAATCCTGATGTTAGAATATAATTATTTTGTAGTTTATCAGTATCTACACCTAAGTCGATATATACTTCTTTTACAGCACTAATTGCAGCTTGGCTTTTAATAGAATCAGACATTTGTGATACATAACCTGTAAATTGCTCTAAGACGCTTTGTAATTTATCTTCTGGAATTTCTTTTAATACATCCATTATATCTTTTTCAGATAAACTATTTTTGTATTCTTTAATCATTTTTTCTGATGTAGCCATTTGTGATGTTGCTTCATTTTTATTCATATTGTCTGACATATTTTGCATCATCTGATCTTTGATTTGTTTTGCTGTTTCCTCATTAGTAACTGCATTATATTCGATAAGTGGTGTTACTAATATATTTTCTAAACTATTTAGTTTTTCTTCATCAATATCTTTTAGGATATATAGGTTATTTTCTTCAATATTATAATCTTTTCCTAAATATTTTTTGATGATTTTTTCTTGATGAGAATTAGGATTACTTTTAACTAATTCGTAATTTTCTAAAATTTTATCATCTTCATCTGAAAATAATAAAATATCTTCCATCATTTCTTCATTCATTACTTCTGGTACTACTTCTTCTATTCCACCATATTGTATGCCGACATTAACAATCTTAGATGTATAATCTGGTAGAGCTAAATCAGTTGTAGCTTGAATACATAATAAAATAACAACTATTAATACTGTAACCCATGATTTTTTTAGATTCTTTAAGACTTTTAGCATATTTCCTCCTTTTATTAAATTTAAATAATTTTCGTTTTTATATAAATGTTTATTTTAATTGCAGTTATATATTATACTTCTTTTTTCAATTTCTGTCAATTAGTTTGTATCCTAACTTTTGTGAATTTTTTGTGAACTAATCTTTTTTCTATATATATAAGTATATTCTATTTATAATACAATAAACAAAAAAATAAAATCCCCCTTTTTTAGGGAGATTTTATTTTTTATGTTATCTTAGTCATTAACTTCTATTTTTATTGGCATTGATTTTCCTTCTACTTGTGGATTATAGTAATCATATGCTTTAACCGCAAGTCCCGTAATATTTACTGGATAAGATGCTCTAAATTCTAAATCTAAATCTAAAAGCTGACTTACTTCAAAATCTCGTAAATATAGATTTATACTTGTATATGATGTTTCATATTTTTCAATTTTTCCATCATTTTCTAGTTTCATCAAACTTTCTTCTATTACAGTAAATCCTTGTGGTATAGATATTGTTACCATTCCATTATAGATTCTATCTTCTCCATTATTTATAAGTTTTATATTTGTTTTTAGAATATCATTTATATTTAGCTTATTAGTATTTACTGATGTACTAATATCAATATTATCTTCAGAAGTTTCCACCTTTTCATATGGTACATAATATTCTTCTACAACTTCATAATATGCACTTCCGCTTTCTATATCTATATTTAATTTATTTTCTTTTCCAAGATTTGAGAATGTTAATTCATAATATTCTAATGGATTATCATTAATCTCTATTTTTTGTTCTTCTGAATTAATTCTTACTGTTATTGTTTGATTATCTAATTTGCTTTTATCATTACATTCATTTAATGCTTTAAGTGATAAAATAGTTGCTTGTGTAGAATTCCATGTACCATCCACGTCTTTGTTACTAATTAAATAATTTATTAATAATTTATTAGTATTTTCATTTTCTGAAGTTTTTGATAATGCCATTGAAGTCAATGCTGTAGTTTGATTTGTTTGAGCATAACCTCTTGCTCCATAATAATCTGTAATATTTGCTGTAATATACGCTTTATCATCTTCTATATTTATGTTGCTTATTAATCTTTCTATAACATCTTTTACTTCTTTATCATCAACATTAGCAAGGGCATTAGCAATTAATGCTAAAGTATAATTATCATCAACTTTATCTAAATTATTTTTCAAATAATCTATCGATTTTGACAAGTTACTATTATTTGGATCACTTTCTGAAAGAGCCCAAATTATATATGCATTTAATGCTAATTCTTCTCTACTTCCTACTATACTTGTAGAATATCCTGTTATTTTAAATGAACCATCAATATTTTGTTTTTCATATAGGAATTTATTCATATCATTTATAACTGATTCATCAACACTATATACTTCTTTTAAATCAGTTAATTCCATCAGACCATATGCAGTTAAAACTGTTTCTGCAGGAGATTTTCCATATAGTGAATATCCTCCATCTTCACCTTTTACTTCATATGTTAACAATTTCTGATATCCAGATGAAATATATTCTAGTGCCTTATTCTTTATTTCTTCATCAACAATTTGATTGTCTTGCATATATTTTAAAGCTAAGATATTTGGATATAAACTTGATGATACTTGTTCAAAACATCCTGAAGGCATTTTAAATATATTTTCCATTCCTTCTACATTTTGTGCCATTGGACTTGCATAGATTTTAACTTTTGCAGAAGCTGAATTTTCTACTATATCCTCTAATATTAAAATATCTTCTGATATATCGTCATCTAAATTTCCTGTTGAAACTACTTTTTCTACTTTATATCCTTTAGGTGATATACTTAATTCTTTCTCCACAATATCTGTTAGAGAATTACTTGTAGCTTCTACTCTAAATTTATGGTTTCCACTTTCTTTTACTACTATTGGCACATATATCAATTTTGTTTCTTTTGCATTAATTGTCACATTATATTCGTTTTCTTCTTTTAAATCAAACCAATTATCTTCTTGAATTTTTAAAGTTGTAGTAATTGTACTATCTGTATAATTATAAACAGTTACTGGTATGCTGATTTCATCATCTTTTACTAAGTTTGTTGGTAATTCAAAGTCAACAAAAAATTCTTTAAATACCTTTACATTATCCATCATTCCATATCCAACTTTTCCATCTTTCGTATTTCCTACTACTTGAATAGTCCATGTTGTGATATTATCACTTAATTCTAAATCTAATGTTGCATTTCCATTTGTTGTTACAAGCTCTGGAACAAAGCACATACTTTCTAAAAATATATTTCTAACATTATCATCAACTACTGTTTCTGTTGTATCTACATTACTCATATTATCTTCTATAGAATTTGTTTCATCATTATTATCTACTTTTGAAGAATTTGTAGTTTTATCAAAACCATCAAATATTGATGAAAAATCAAATAAACTACCACTTTGAGTTCCCATAACACCATCAGTAGCACTAGTACCATCAGCAGTTTTATCAAAAAGTGAATCTACCGTATCAGGACCATTATCAAAGTAGTCTGTACTTATTTCAGCACCATCATATAATAAAGAATCAGAATATGAGTTTAACGCTCTAACTATTAATACAAAAATCGTAAATGCACCTATAGCTGCTAAGATAATTATTACTTTTTTGTTTATTTCTTTCTTTGTTTCCTCATTTACCTTATTTTCTTTTCCTCTATTAAATAAATAATTAAATACATATATGCATACTAGCATTACAGTATAGCTTAAATAATCTGCATCAGTAATTTCATTTAATAATATTCCTATAATTATAGCTAATGCAGCTGCTCCTATATATTTTGCAATAGAAATTGTTTCTTTTCTCATTTTAGCTATAATTTTTGAATGTTTTTTCTTTCTAGTATCATCTATCTTAAAAGCTACTATTAATCCTAGTAAAATAACAACTATTACACAAAGTATTACTGTTATATCTATATCTAATTCATATAATAAACCATTACATAAATATATTAAGATAAGTGATATTATATAATATATTGATGTTTTATATATATATTTATTTATTTTTGAAACCCATAGCACATAGGTTGTTATACTTGCAGCCACTAATAAAATTAGTAACGCTAAGCCTCCTCTTATATAAAAATCAAAAAGTCCAGATAGCAAAAATTCTATAAACATTGCAAGAATTTGAGTATATACTAATACATTTGCAGCATGTTTTAAAAATTCTCTGAATTTAGAAAATTTAATAATACAATAAACCACTACTATAAGCAGAATTATAATAACTAAAATAGTTGCATTTCTTATTGCATAAAATTCTGTATCAGTATCTCTTATTGATGTTTCTGAAATATTTATATCTCTATCGCCTTGTTTTAACAATAATCCCATCATTGTTTGTTCTGACTCATCATCAACTATACATGAATATAATGTTGCTGCATCTAAGTCATTTGAAAATTCTATATCTGATAGTGCAAGTTTAATATTGTCTATTGAAATATCATTATTAGCTAATTCTAATATAGAGTTATCTAACATACTAACTAATAATGCACTATCTACATTACTATTTGTTTCATCTTTTGTATCAAAAGTTATTTTTATGTTATCTCCTGGTCTATATTCTTCTTTATCAGTACTTATATTAATATTTAATGCTTTTGTTGGTTTAATAAATATTGTTCTTTTATATGAATCTTTTTCATTTGCATTTTTTTGTGTAACATATATATCTATTAATCCATAATTATCTTCTAGATTAACCGTTGTTTCTTCTGAATCAGTACTTATCATTTTTAATAATTTATCATTTTTAAATAAATATATGTTTTTTGTACCAGCTTCTCTTAATGAAGACATTTTAATCTTTATATCTTCTCCTTGGTTATATTTTACTTTATCAGTAGAAACCACAATATTTTTTGATACAGTGGAGAAATAGATTTCTTTATTTACTTTATCTCCATTCATATTTTCAGCTTCTACATTAAAAGTTTTATTCTTTGAACTAGTATTTCTATAATTAGATGAACTTGAAGATAATAAGTCAGCATCTATAACGAATCTACCTATTCCATTTTCATCAGTTGCTACTTGTTTTACAAACTCACCAGAAGAAACAGTTAGATATGTTTTTACTGGTGTTCCATCAGCTTCTTTTGTGAATACATATACTTCATTTTGTATTCCTTCTACTAATCCTCCATATTCTGGTAGAAATTCTATTTCAAATATATCTGTACCAGCTGAAAAGCTTGTTGTTTCTTCTACATAATAATTAGAAGTATCTACTGCTTCTGCTTTTACTGTATATGATTTTGCCTCACTAATTTTATATTCTAATTTTGCATTTCCATCTTTATCTGCTTTTACTGTATCAATTTTTTTATCATCAATATACACGGTAAATTCTGTATCAGCTGCTGGTTCTCCAAAGAAATATTTAGCATTTAAATTAATTGTCGCTGTGTCTCCAACTAAATAACTTTCTTTATCTAAATCTATTGTCACATCATATTTAGGTGTTACATAAGGATTTACTTTAAATTCTTTAGTTGTAGAGTTTGTATTAGTTGTTACTACCAGCTTATAAATTCCACTATTTAATTCATTAGCTAAAGTAAATTTACCACTTATTATTCCATATTCAGATGTTTTTACATTTTCATTATATACTTTATTGTCATTTCCATCAAAAATACTAACATTAACATCTTTTGTAATTGGTGTGTCATTATCTTTACTTGTTAATAAAGCTCTAAAGTTAACTTCATCTCCTGGTTTATATATTCCTTTGTCCATTGTAATAGTAATATTTTCTTGTTTTCCATCTGTAATATATATTTCTTTTTGTACAGTATCTTTTCCTGCTTTACTTGATACTTTCGCTTCTATATAATAGTTACCTTGCTCTACCTCTGGAATACTTAATGTAGCATTACTACCATCATATGAAACTTCCACATCTTTTACTTTTTTTCTGTTTGAATCTAAAAGTTTAATTTTTGTCTTTGATTCTATTTCTGCTCCATTTTCTTGAGCTATAACAGAAACAAATAAATCACTATTTGTAAATGCTTTTTCTGATGTACTTATTTTAATTGTTTGTTCCCCAGTTACAATCGCTTTATATATATTGTAACCTGCAACTATTATTAATACTATGAAAACAGCTATAAGCAAATAGTTTACTATTTTTTTCTTCATTTTAATTCCCCTTTCTTTAGTATATATACTTAACTATATCGTAACAAACCCAAAAAAACAATACATAAATTTATTTTTCTGTAATATTTTGTAATATTATGATATAATATTACATATTTAGCTAAATTATACGATAAATTTTTATGAATTTTGGAGAAAATTGATGCAAACTTTAATTGTAAATAATAAAAAATTTGATGGAAAACTTTTATCTGATTTTCTATATTTTAATTTTAATGGACTTACCAAAAATACTCTATATAAAGCATTAAGAAAAAAAGATATTAGAATAAACGATATAAAAATTAATGAAGATAAAAAAGTTTATCTTGGTGATAGCATAACAGTATATATTATAGATGATTTATTGTTTAAAAATATTAAAATAGAAAAAATATATGAAGATGAAAATATTTTAATAGTAAATAAACCTAATAATATTGAAGTTACTGGTAATAATTCCTTATCAAGTATATTAGAAAAAGAATATCCATTTATAAAACCTTGTCATAGACTTGATCGAAATACATTTGGTTTAATTCTTTTTGCAAAAAATGACTCTGCTTTAAATATTTTGCTAGATAAATTTAAAAAACATGAAATAGAAAAGCATTATTTAGCAAGAGTATATGGAATTGTAAGAAAAAATTCAGAAAGATTAAATTCATATCTATTTAAAGATAATAAAAAATCTTTAGTATATATTTCAGATATACCAAAAAAAGGTTATGTTCCTATAGAAACATCTTATACACTTTTAGAAAAAAATAGTAAAGAAAATTACAGTATATTAGATATTGAATTACATACTGGAAAAACTCATCAGATTAGAGCTCATTTAGCTCATATAGGATATCCAATAATTGGTGATGGAAAATACGGAAATAATGAAATTAACAAGAAATTTAAATCTAAATCTCAACAATTATGTAGTTATATTATAAAATTTAATTTTAAAACAGATTCTGGAATTCTTAATTATTTAAAAAATAAAAAAATAATGTTACAAAAAGAGCATATCTTTTAAAAAAAGATATGCTCTTTTTATTATTAATTTTCTTACTTCACACATTCTTTATTTTATTAACTCTTGGAATTCGTCTGCTGAAATAACTTCTCTTTCTAATAATGCATTTGCTACTCTATCTAACTTTTCTCTATTTTCACGAATTAATTGTTGAGCTGTATTATATGCATTATCTAATAATACTTTTACTTCTGCACCTATTGCGTCACCAAATTTGTCACCTAATAATTGTAATTCATATGGATCTTGTTCTGTATTTATTGAAATAGGACCTAAAGTTTCACTCATTCCGTATTTAGTAATCATATCTTTTGCAATATTTGTTGCTACTTCAATATCATTACTTGCTCCTGTAGAAATATCATTAAGTACTATTTTTTCAGCTGCTCTTCCTCCCATTAATGCTACCAATTTTTCTTGCATTTCAGTCTTAGATATATAACATTTATCTTCATCTGATTTGTACATTGTATAACCACCAGCAACTCCTCTTGGGATTATTGATACTTCTTTTACACCCTTTTGAGTTTCCAATGTAGAACTTACAATAGCATGTCCTGCTTCATGATATGCTGTTAATTTTTTATCTTTTTCTGATATAACTCTACTTTGTTTTTCAAGTCCTACTGTTACTTTCTTTACAGCATCTTCTATATCTTTATTTGTTATAGATAAATTACCATTTATTGTAGCTATAATTGCTGCCTCATTTAATATGTTTGCCAAATCTGCTCCTGTAAATCCTGCTGTATCCTCTGCAATACTTTTTAAGTTAACATCATCTGCAAATTTTTTCTCTTTTGCATGAATTTTAAGAATTGCTTCTCTTCCTCTTAAATCTGGAAGTCCTATTGTTATTCTTCTATCAAACCTTCCTGGTCTTAATAAAGCTTTATCAAGCATTTCTGGTCTATTTGTTGCAGCTAATACTATAATAGTTTCATCTGTGTCAAAACCATCCATTTCAACTAATAATTGATTTAGTGTTTGATTATTTTCTGATTCTGCTCCACCATTACTATTTCTTCTAGAACCTATTGCATCTATTTCATCTATGAATATGATACAAGGAGATATTTTTTTTGCTTTTTCAAACAATTTTCTTACTCTTGAAGCTCCAAGACCTGCAAACATTTCAATAAATTCTGATCCACTCATTGAGATAAATGGTACATTTGCTTCTCCTGCAATTGCTTTTGCTATTAATGTTTTACCAGTTCCAGGCTGTCCACATAACAATACTCCTCTAGGAATTTTTGCTCCCATTTTATTAAATCTCTCTGGATTTTTTAAGAAATCAACAATCTCAATCATTTCATGTTTTTCTTCATCTAATCCAGCAACATCATCAAAAGTCATTTTTGATTTTGTTGTTTCACTATCATAGACCTTTCCTTTATCTCCTAATCCTTGCATTTTAAAGAACATAATTATTAAAATTACTAAAAGTATTGTAGGTAATAGTGAAAATAATGTAGAAGAAACTTTTACAAATACATTAGTAGGTTTTTGTATAAAATTTATATAGTTTCCATCTTCAGCTTTTTGTTGTATTAACTCAACAAAAGCTTGTGTACTTGGAATTAATACATTTTTTTCTTCTTCCTCATTTTTTATTTTTACTTTTGCTGTTGTACTTCCAGCAGTCATCTCTATTTTTTCTACATTTCCTTCATCAACTTGTTTAATAAGCTCTGTATATGCCATTTCGTTTTCATCTAATTGTTCTTCATTATTGTTGTTTTTATTAGATGTATAATATAAAAATCCTCCTATGGCAAATAATAATATTAATAAGATTGCAAGTATAATGTATTGTTTTTGTTTATTTTTGTCATTGTTTTTTTGTTTTTCTTCCATTAATCTGCTCCCTTCTTCTCTCCTTATGCATTATCTCCTTCTGGTTCTTTATTTATACCATCATTTTCTTCTTTTTTTTCTTCTTTCTCTTTATTTTTCTTTTCTCTTTCTTGTTTACGACGTTCTTGTTCAGCCTCTTCTTTTTCCTTTTCTTCTTTTCTTTTTAATTCTTGTTTTACTCTTTCTTGTTCTTCAATTATTCTATTTAATTCTAGTTGTTTTTTTATAACATCTGATTTAATCATAAGAATAGCAGTAATTATATATATTGATGCTATAGCTGTATACATTACTTGAAAATATTTTATTGTAAATCCAGTTAAACTATTAACTATAAAATACAAAATATTTAATATTATTGGTAATGTCAAAGAATATGCTGCAATATTATATACAGCTGTATGTTTTAATCTTAGCCCTGCAATTCTTGTAACAATATATGTTAAAACAACCAAAAGTAATATATCTATTAGTACAGTAGAAAAATATATAATAAACATATATAGTATAGCTTTTGCAAAGAATATAGCAATTGATATATACATTTCTTTGCTAGACAATAAGTTTATTATTTCGTCTTTACTTATATTTGTAATATTATATTTCTCACTAATAGTTTTATAATCTATTTCAGTTAAATTATTTGAAAGACTGCTTTTTATTATTATTCTGTTTTTTAATACTATTATTCCATTATCAGAATTGCTAATTTCATTTTTTAATTCTTGCACTTTACTCTCATCATCTGTTCCGAGTATTAATGATTACTTTCGCAGATATTAAATCATTTATATCTATTCTAATAGTTTCTTCTCCATTTACTGGAACTACGTTAAGAGTATTTGACTCATATTTAATTTCAGCTATATTTGTATTTATGTAATTTTTTGAATTGTTTATTAATTGAAATATTTCAAATGTATATATCAATGAAATAATAATACTAAATATTAGCATTAAAATTGCTATATATGCTATTGTTCTACTAACTTTTTCAGCAGCTAGATCTTGATATCCATCAAAATCAAAGATACTGGTCTTAAGTCTTTTAAAGAACGAAGATTTCTTCTTCTCCAATTTTGTTCTCCTTTCACTAGATCTTTTCGACTGTTGTTCCATCTTTTGTATCTTTTACAATATATCCTTTTTCTTTTATTTTATCTCTTATCTCATCTGATAATGTCCAATCTTTATTTTCTCTTGCTTTTCTTCTTTCTTCTATTAATACCTTAATTTCTTCAGGAATATCTATATTTGATTGTTCTTCTATATATCTGTTTGAATTAACTAAATCTAAACCTAGAACTTTATCAAATTCTAATAATAGATCTGCCAAATTCTTAGATTTACAATCGTTTCTAGCTACTTCCCATACAGTACTCATAGCTAAAGGCATATTTAAATCATCATTAATTGCTTCTATAAATTTTTCTTTGTATTCATCTACTATACTTTGATCTATTTTCTTTGTTCCTTCACTATGTTTAATATAACTTTCTCTTAATCTATTTAATGCTTTTTGAGAAGATAAAGCTCCTTCAAATGTAAAATTAAGTTTTGTTCTATAATGTGCTGTATAGCAGAATAATTTATATGCTAATGGTTCTATTCCCTTTTCTTGTAGTTGTGAAATTGTATATACATTTCCTAAACTTTTTGACATTTTACCACCATCAACTTGTAAAAATTCAACATGCATCCAAGTCTTTGCTGGTATTTTTCCAAAAGCACCTTTACTTTGTGCAATTTCATTTTCATGATGTGTTGGTATATGATCAACTCCACCTGTATGTATATCAAATACTTCACCTAAATATTTTCTAGACATTGCAGAACATTCTAAATGCCATCCAGGATATGAAAGTCCCCATGGACTATCCCATTTCATTATATGATTTTCTGGAGCTTTAATCCATATAGCAAAATCATAAGGATTTCTCTTTTCTGGATCAACATCTACTCTTGCTCCTGCTATTTGATCATCAACATTTCTATTAGATAATACTGGATATTTATCTAGTTTTGAGACATCAAAATATATAGCTGTACTTGTTTCATAAGCATATCCATTTTTTACAATTTCTTTTGCAAATTCTAACATTTCTGGAATATGTTCTGTTGCTTTTGCTATTATTTCTGGTCTTTCTATATTAAGTTTATCCATGTCTTTAAAAAATGCTTCTGTATAAAATTTTGCAATTTCATATGGACTTTTATTTTCTTTTTTTGCTGCCTTTTCCATTTTGTCTTCGCCTTCGTCAGCATCTGATTCTAAGTGTCCAACATCTGTAATATTCATTACATGTTTTAATTTATACCCGTTATATTCTAATACTCTTCTTAAATTATCAACAAATACATATGTCCTAAAATTTCCGATATGAGCATAGCTATAAACTGTTGGTCCACAAGAATATATTCTAACTTCGTTCCCATTTAAGGGAACGAAATCTTCTTTCTTTTTAGTTAATGTATTATATAATTTTATTTGCATATTTAAAATCCTCCTACGATTTTTAAGTCTCAGGGTCTTCTGGATCTTCCGGAGTAGTTGGCTCTTCTGGATCCTCCGGCTCTTCTGGATCTTCTCCTGGATCCACTACATCATTAGGCTCTTCTGGATCTGTATCAACAATTTTATTTACTGTTATTGTTATTTTATCGCCTTTTGTAAGTGTTTTTCCTTCACTAATACTTTGGCTTAATACAATTCCATCTTCTTTAGATGTATCACTTTCATATACAACTGATATATTAAGACCACTTAAAGCACTTTTTGCTTCAGATTCTGTCATACCCACTACATTTACTACTTTTATAGACATTGTCTTTTCTGTATGTTTATCACATGTTTCTGTTATCTCTTTATATTTACTTCCTGCACTAGTATCCCAACTTGCATCTATTTCTTTTTCTGGTGTAGATAAATATGTTTTTGTTTTTGTTTCAGGACAAAATTCTGTTGCTAACTTTCCTGTTTCTGCACAAATTTTAACTGTTTTATGCCCATCACATTCATCTGGAACTGTTCCTTCAACAAATTTATATGTTGCTGTATGAGTGCATTGTTTTGTTGCAAGTTTGCCAGAATCAGTACATATCTTCTTTTCAACAATATTATCTGGTTCTTCAAACCTAGCTCCGTCTAAATCTTCATGAATATCATCCATTATAGCTGACCATATATCCATCGCTGGATTTCCGCCATAAATAGTTTCTGGTGTATCATAACCATACCAAGTTGCAGCTGCATAATATGGAGTAAATCCACAAAGCCATCTATCTTTATAACTTGTTGTAGTACCAGTTTTTGCTGCTACATCCATTCCTGAAATTGCACATATGCTAGCTGTTCCATTTGCACCTGTTACAGGTGCTTGTAATATATATGATAATATATATGCATTTCCTTCTGACATTACTCTTTTTGTTTCTTGCTCTGATTCTAATATTACATTTCCATTTCCATCTTCAACTTTTGTATAGAATGTTGGTTCAATATATTCTCCACCATTTGCAATCATTGCATACCCTGATGCCATTTGAAGTGGTGATGCTCCATGCGTTGAACCACCTAATGCAAGTGTAAGCATCTCGTCTTCCTCATTAAATTGTGTCATTCCAATTTCATTTAAGAAATCTACTGATGTACTTGGTCCTACATTAGATATAATCTTCATATTAACAACATTTGAAGATACTTCTATTGCTTTTCTAACAGTTATTAATCCAAAATATCCTGTTGAGTTATTATATGAATCACCACCAAATTTTGTTGGTGAATCATCATATACAGTTGCCGCTGTTATAACATTGTTTTCAAGTCCTGGTGCAATTGCTGCTAATGTTTTCATTGATGATCCTGCTTGTCTTTGTGATGTTGCTCTATCCAATCCATATGTTGGCGAATCATCTCCAAGACCACCCACACATCCTACTACTCTTCCATTTGTATGATCTATTATAACCATACCAGATTGTGAATGTGCTCCTTTTTCTGCGTCTTTATCAGTTGCATCTTTTATATATTTATCTTTTAAATACTCTTCTTCCATTCTATCTTGAATATCAGGATTTTCTGTTGTATAGATTTTATAACCATTATTATATACTCTGCTTTCTGCTGCATCTCTATCTATTTCGTATTTTTCCATCATGTCTTCAATTACTTCATTAATTGCTTCAACTTCTAAGAATGATAAGTCAGATGTATTTGTAAATTTACCCTTCTTAAATTTTAAACCTTTATCTACGTCTGCAACTGCTTTATCATATTCTTCTTGTGTTATAAATGTTTCTCCATTTTCATCTTTAACTTCTAACATTTTTCCTAAAACTAATTTAGTTTTTTCTTTTATAACTTCGGTTTTATCTTCTTCTCCAAAAGGATTATAATAATTTGGTGAATCGTTTATTCCTGCCAAAAATGCTGATTCTGCTAGGCTTAAGTCTTTTGCTGATTTATTGAAATAGTATTTAGCACCACTTTCAACACCATATACTGTATCACCCATAAATATTTCATTTAGATATAGTTCTAATATTTGGCTCTTTGATAACATTTGCTCAACTTTATATGCACGAGACCATTCTCTTATTTTTCTTGCAATACTATCATCATCATCATCCATTAAGTTTTTAACTAGTTGTTGTGTTATTGTACTACCACCAAAAGATGATTTACCAAAATGTGTTATATATGTAAATACAGCTCCTGCAGTTCTATATAAATCAATTCCATTATGTTTATAGAATCTTTCATCTTCTATTGCAACATAAGCTTTTGGAATATATTCTCCCATTTCTGATAATGGTATTATTTTCCTATTTTCTTCACCACTTAGTTCATGTAATAATTCACCATTTTGATCATAAGTTGCTGAGTTTTGCATTTTTATTACTAAATCTTCTTGAGTCATATTCCATTTATCACTAAAGAATATTGCTGCAAAAACTCCTACTGCTGCTAATACTAGTAATATACACAATATTATAAATATCTTTATAAATTTGCGTAATTTTGGATGTTTCTTCTGCTTTCTTTCCTTTTTGCTATTTTTATTATTAGCAGTACTTCTAGTACTACGTTGTTTAGTACTTCTTCCATCTGTTCTTTGTGCTGCTCTTTTTCCTCTTCTTGATGGATTTATTTCATATCTTTTAGTTCTATCATTATCTATATCCATAGATAAACCTCCTCTTAAATTCACTATCTAATATTATATTAATATTTCATAGAAAATTACTCATTTATTATATAATATAATAGATAAAAAGAAAAGCTTTTTCATAAATTTTTAATAATTAATACACAAAAAAGGCACAATTAAATTGTGCCCTATTTTTGCTTTATTTTTCAAGCTTTTTACCGACTTATAATATGTCTTTCATATTCCTCATAAATATAAAACTCTCTATTAAATCCATTAATGCATACACTAAAATAATTACTCCTAAAGTAACAATTAATGCTCCTGGATAAAATGTAACATATATTCCTCCAACAATCATAGCTACTGCAAGAATTAATACAAATACCCATAATTTAGTATTAATATTTTTTAGTCTAAATGATACTGTAAGTCTCATAAATCCACTATATATAATCCAAATACCAATCATTATTCTAAGTATACTTTCTATTGCACCACTATAAACCATAATTACAAGTCCAATAATTATTGCTATCATTCCCCATGCAATATCATTTGAAAATAGAGTAGAGTTATTTCCCTTTCCTATAAAATAATTTATTAGTTTTATTATTCCAATAATCACAAAAAATACACCAAGTATTGTTGATATAAACATCATTATAGTTGTTGGATTATATATCATTATAATTCCTATAATTGCAAAAATAACTGATGTTAATATTGATGTCCAGCCAGCTTTTTTCAAAAATTTATCCATATACTATCACCTTTCTTAATTATGTTATTTTATATTTACAATGCAAATAAAGAATTATTACAAAGAATCTCTTAAGTAAAAACTTTTAGAATCTTCATAATAATTCTTTGTTATTTATGCTGTTGTAACATTTTTCTTTGCATTTACTTTTTTATTATTAGATTTTTTAGGTACTTCTCTATTATTATTAATAATAATTTTTGGTGGTTCATTATTTGCAACAGTTTCTTTAGTTATTATACATTTTTCTATTTTAGGGTTTGATGGAATCTCAAACATGATATCCCTCATAATTTCTTCTATAATAGAACGAAGTCCTCTAGCTCCTGTCTTTCTCTCTATTGCTTTATCCACTATTAATCCTAATGCTTCATCTTCAAATTCAAGTTCAACATTATCCATAGCGAATAATTTTTTATATTGTTTAACTAAAGCATTCTTTGGTTTTGTTACAATATCTATTAATGCATTCCTATCAAGTTCTTCTAAAGTTGCAACAATTGGCAAACGACCAACAAATTCTGGTATTAAACCAAATTTTAATAAATCTTGTGGTAATAATTGTTCAAAAACTTTGTATTTGTCAATATCTTTGTTGCTTTCAATAGTTGCTCCAAATCCCATAGATTTTTTACCAATTCTGTCTTTTACTATTTTTTCTAATCCTTCAAAAGCTCCTCCACATATAAATAAAATATTTGATGTATCAATTTGTATAAACTCTTGATGAGGATGTTTTCTTCCTCCTTGAGGTGGTACAGATGCAACTGTTCCTTCTACTATTTTTAGTAAAGCCTGTTGTACTCCTTCTCCACTTACATCTCTAGTAATTGATGGATTCTCTGATTTTCTTGATATTTTATCTATCTCATCAATATATATTATTCCTTTTTGAGCTTTTTCAACATCATAATCTGCTGCTTGAATTAATTTTAACAAAATATTTTCAACATCTTCGCCAACATATCCAGCTTCTGTAAGAGTTGTAGCATCAGCTATAGCAAAAGGTACTTGTAATATTTTTGCAAGTGTTTGTGCTAAAAGAGTTTTTCCACATCCAGTAGGTCCTAATAATAATACATTACTTTTTTGAAGTTCTACATCATCATCTTTTTTATCTTTATCATTTTTGCTATTAATACGTTTATAATGGTTATATACAGCAACAGCCAATGTTTTTTTAGCTTCTTCCTGTCCTATAACATAAGTATCTAAAATTTCTTTTATTTCTGCTGGATTTGGTAATTCTTGATCATCAACTAGAGTATATGTCATCTCTGTATCTTCATACAAATCATCTTCCACAATATTTGCACATACTTTTACACATTCATTACAAATATATACGCCTGGTCCTGCAATTATTCTATCAACTTCTTCTTGTGATTTACCGCAAAAAGAACATCTAATATTTTTTTGTTTACCATTTGACATATTATTTATCTCCTTATCTTTCTATTATTTTCTTTTGTCCATTATTCCGTCTATTAATCCATATGCTAAAGCTTCTTCTGCTGTCATCCAATGATCTCTTTCAGTATCTCTTTCAATTGTTTCTATACTTTGACCTGTTTTATCGCTTAATAATTTATTTAGTTTTTCTCTTGTTTTTATCATATGCTCTGCATGAATTTTTATTTCTGTTGTTTGTCCTGCTATACCATTTCCACCAATTAATGGTTGGTGAATTAAAATTTCTGCATTTGGAGTTGCATATCTTTTACCTTTTTCTCCGTTTGCAAGAAGTACAGCTCCAAAACTTGCTGCAAGTCCTACACATATTGTAGAAACAGGACATTTAATATAGTTCATTGTATCAACTATTCCCATTCCATCTGTAATTGATCCTCCAGGGCTATTAATGTATAAACTAATTTCTCTATCAGGATCTTCTGACTCTAAGAATAATAATTGAGCTATAACTAAGCTTGCTGTTGTGCTATTAACATCTTCTCCTAAAAATATAATTCTATCTTTTAATAATCTTGAAAAAATGTCGTATGATCTTTCTCCTTTAGCAGTTTGTTCTATAACATATGGAACTAAACTATTCTTTTCCATAAAAATTCCTCCTTATTTATTTTATATAATATAATTATCTTATGTGAATAAAATATGAATAAAGTATAAAAAGTTAGTGGCAAAGTATTTATTTTTAATAAATCTATTTTCCCCCTAACTTTTATTTTTTTATTTATAAATTATTACCATTTATTATTTTTTCTTTGCGTTTTTTACTATAAAATCAATAGCTTTTTCTGTTTTTAAGTTTTCAGCTATATATTCTTTTAATTGTTCATTTTCTAGAAGCTCTTCTTCTTTTCTACCGTATTGTGAAGCCATTTCTTTTACTTTATCTGTAACTTCACTTTCTTCTGCTTCTAATTTTTCAGCATTAACAACTGCTTCTAAAACTAATCTAGATTTAATTTGTCTTTCAGCTTGCTCTTTAAATTCACCTCTTACATCTGCTTCTGTTTTTCCAAGCATTTGCATATATTGATTTAAATTTAATCCTTGATATGACAATCTTGTTTCCATGTCTTTCATCATATTATCTATTTCAAGTTCTACCATTCCATTAGGTATATCTATTTTTGTATTATCGCAAACTGTTTTTATAGCTTCTTCTTCTATCTCGTATTTTGCTTTTCTTTCATTATCTGTATCTAATCTTTCTTTTATACTATTTTTTAATTCATCTAATGTATCAAATTCACTAACATCTTTAGCAAATTCGTCATCTATTTTTGGTAATTCTTTTTTCTTTATGCCATGTAAAGTTACTTTAAATACAGCATCTTTTCCAGCTAAATCTTTTGAGAAATAATCATCTGGGAATTTTACTTTTACATCTTTTACTTCATCTATTTTCATTCCAATGATTTGATCCTCAAAACCTGGTATGAATGTATTACTTCCTATTTCTAATTCGTGATTTTCTGCAGTTCCACCATCAAATTTAACTCCATCAATAGAACCCTCGAAATCAATAGTTGTAATATCACCTTTTTCAACTGCTCTATCTTCTATAGTAATAAGTCTTGCATTTCTTTCTGCCATATGTCCTAATTCATGTTCTATATCTTTGTCAGTTGTATTATACTCTATTTTCTTTATCTCTATACCTTTATATTTTCCAAGTTTAACTTCTGGTTTTGTATCAACTGTTGCAGTAAATATTAATTCTTTTCCTTTTTCCATTTGAACTATATCAATACTTGGTCTGCTTACTGCTTCAATTTTGTTTTCTTTAATAGCTTCATCATAAATATCTGGTACTAGTTCATTAAAAGCATCTTCATAAAATATAGCTGAACCATATTGTCTTTCAACTAATTGCATTGGTGCTTTTCCTTTTCTAAATCCTGGTATATTAAAATATTTAGCTGTTTTTGAATATACCTTTTTCATTGCTTCTTCAAATTTTTCAGCTTCAATGTTAAATGTTAATTTTACTTCATTCTTACCTTCAGTATTTTCTACTTTTACGTTCATTTCATTCATCCTTTCATGATATATATTATAATAAGCTTAATTATTATATCACATTATTTCGATTTTGCAATAGTTTACATATTTTTTCTGAATTTTTTACCAGTTAATACATATAATTTTCTATATGTTAATCGATTTTTAATAAGTCAAACTTTAAATAATCTGCACTAACAAGTTTATAATCTATTCCATTAATTCTTCCTTCTACTGCTTCGTCATGTGCCTTTCCATGTAAATGTCCATAATAGCATTTAGTAACATTATATTTATTAAGTATATTAACAAACTCGCTTTTTTCTGGCACAGATTTATATTCTTTGATTATAGGAGGATAATGCAAAAATGCAATTATTTCTTTATCAGTTCCAAATTTTGTAATTCCATCATTTATAGATAATTCTAATCTTGCACATTCTCTTTTTATCATTTTAGAATCACTATCTCTGTCTAGTAAATTCCATCCACGTGTTCCGACAATTATTTTATTTTCTATCAAAAAGCTATTATTGTATAAAATATTAATATTTTGAATTGCATTTTCTTTTAAAAATTCATTTATTTTTTTAGTAGTTCCCCACCAATAATCATGATTTCCCTTTAATAATATTTTCTTACCTGGCAATGAATTCAAATATTCAAAATCTAATTTTGTTTCTTCTAAATACATTGCCCATGAAAAATCACCTGGAAGAATAATACAATCATCTTCTTTAACTTTTTTCATCCAATTATTTTTTATTTTTTCTGCATGATTCTCCCAATTTTTGCCAAATATATCCATTGGCTTATCATTAGAAAAAGACAGATGTAAATCTGCTATTACATATATTGACATTACTAATCACCTATTTTTAAATTTGGTACTGCATTTAAATCCAATCCTGATTTTACTCCTGACATAAATCTATAGTATCCAGCAGATGCAATCATAGCAGCATTATCTGTACAAAGTATTGGGTCTGGATAATATATTTTATATCCTTTATTCTCTAATTCTATAAATTTACTTCTTATATATGAATTTGCTGATACTCCTCCTGCTAAAGCTATATTATTTATTTTAAGCTTTTCTGCAGCTTTAATTGTATTTTCAATCAAAATATCTGTAACATATTTTTCAAAACTTGCACATAGATCAGCTTTATTAATATTAGGTTCTTTATGATGTAAATTGATTATTGCTGTTTTTATTCCACTAAAACTAAAGTCCAATCCATCTATATGAGTCTTAGGAAGTTCTATATTTGGTTTTCCTTCTTTTGCAAGTTTATCTACTTTTGGTCCTCCTGGATACCCCAGTCCTATTACTCTTGCTACTTTATCGAATGCTTCCCCTATTGCATCATCCTTGGTTTTTCCTAAAATTTCAAATTTATCATAGTCTAAGATATGTACAAGATGTGTATGTCCTCCAGAAATTATTAAACATAAAAATGGTGGTTTTAAATCTTTGTGAGATATATAGTTTCCAGCAATATGTCCTTCAATATGATTTGTACCAGTTAATGGTTTATTTAAAGCAAAACTTAACCCTTTTGCATATGATACACCAACCAATAGTGCTCCAACTAGTCCTGGTCCATATGTACATGCTATATTATCTATATCATCAAAAGACATATTTGCATCTTTTAATGCTTTATTGGTCACATCAGAAATAGCTTCTATATGATTTCTAGAAGCTATTTCTGGTACAACTCCACCAAATTTTTCATGTATTTTTATTTGTGAATTAATTACATTGGATAAAACTTCTCTACCATTTTTTACAACAGCTACTGAAGTTTCATCACAACTAGATTCAATTCCTAATGTTATTATATCTTTCATTTTATTTTCTATATCTCTCCTTATATGACAGTTAGTCCAAATATGCTAGCACTTAAAGTTACTAATCCGTTATATACAATATTTATTAGAGGTGAAACAATTAAACTTAATAAACCAACAACCCATAATACTATAAATATAATTTCAAATATTTGGCTATGTGAATCCATCCATTCTCTTGCACTATATGGTAAAAATCCACCTAATATTTTTGAGCCATCAAGAGGAGGAAGTGGTATTAAATTAAATATTCCAAGACCAATATTAATACTAACTATATATCCTAAAACTAATGTTGTAATACTTCCTGCTTGTGAAACATAAAATTCTGGTGCAAATCTAGCAATTACACATATAATTATTTGAAAAATAATTGCTAGAAGTATGTTCATAATTGGACCTGCTGCTGCTACTATTGCTTCAGCTTTTGCAAGAGAGTATTTTCTATTAAAATTGCTTGGATTTATTTCAACAGGTCTTCCCCAACCAAATCCTGCGAAGACAAGCATAATCGTTCCGAATATATCTAAATGCTTAAACGGATTTAAATTAAGTCTGCCTTGTCTTCTTGGTGTGTCATCTCCAAGTCTATCTGCTGCAAATGCATGTGCATATTCATGAAATGTAATAGCAATTAATAAACCTGGTATTGAAAGTACTAGTCCTAGTAATGCTCCTTCATTTGAAAGTAAAGACATTACTGAACTAAATAGCATTAATGCTACAATTAAAAATATCATTCTTTTATCAATAAACATATTAACATATTCCTTTTCTATTGTTTTTATAATTTAAAATAGAGTGTATATCTAATAAAGTTTTGCACCTGCTGGAATACAATCATCTACCATTAATAAATTTAACCCTTCTTTTCCATCTTCTTCATGTACTGCTGAAATTAACATTCCTTCAGAATCTATTCCCATCATCTTTTTAGGTGGTAAATTTACAATAGCAATTGCTGTTTTTCCTATTAATTCCTCTGGTTCATAATATTCGTGAATACCACTTAAAATAACACGATCTTTACGAACCCCATCATCTAAAACAAATTTTAGCAATTTTTTAGACTTTGGAACAGCTTCACAATCTAAGATTTTAACTGCACGAAAATCTGATTTACTAAATGTTTCAAAATCAATATTTTCTTCAAATATTGGCTCAATTTTTACTTTTGAAAAATCAATTTTCTTTTTATTTTCTTCATTTCTATTTACACTTACATTGCTTTCTTTTTTTGCTACGTCAATAGGTTTCATTGTTGGGAATAATAGTACATCTCTTATTGAAGCTTCATCTGTTAATAGCATAACTAATCTATCAATTCCCATTCCCATTCCACCTGTTGGTGGCATTCCATATTCAAGAGCAGTTACGAAATCTGTATCCATCATATTTGCTTCATCGTCTCCTGCTTCTCTTTGTTTTACTTGATTTAGGAATCTTTCATATTGATCAATAGGATCATTTAATTCTGCAAAAGCATTAGCATATTCTCTTCCACCAATAAATAATTCAAATCTTTGCGTCATTCTTTCATCTTCAGACATTTTTTTAGCAAGTGGTGAATTTTCTATTGGATATTCGTAAATAAATGTTGGTTGAATTAATGTTTCTTCTACTTTTTCATCAAAGAATGCTGCAATAATATCTCCTCTTGTAGTCTTAATAGGATCTACTGGCACTCCTGCTTTTTTAGCAGCTTCCATTGCTTCTTCATCTGTATTAATTGTATTAAAGTCTACTCCTGTCACCTCTTTTACAGCATCAATCATTGTAATTCTTCTCCAACTTCCTGGTGTTAAATCAATCTCTTGTCCTTGATAATTAATTTTAGTTTTTCCTAAAACTTTCATAGCTGTCTTTGTAATTAATTCTTCTGTAATATTCATCATATCTTCTAAATCTGCATATGCTTGATATAACTCTATACTTGTAAATTCAGGATTATGTTTTAAATCCATTCCTTCATTTCTAAAAATTCTTCCAATTTCATATACTCTATCAAAACCACCAACAATTAGTCTTTTTAAATATAGCTCTGTTGCAATTCTTAAATACATGTCTATGTCTAGTGAATTATGGTGTGTTATAAATGGTCTTGCTGTTGCTCCACCAGCTATAGTATTTAATATTGGTGTTTCTACTTCAACATATCTTTTTTCATCAAGAATTTTTCTTATTTCTTTTATTATTTCTGTTCTTTTTATAAAAGTATCTTTTACTTCTGGATTAACAATTAAATCTACATATCTTTGTCTATATCTTAAATCTGTATCTTTTAATCCATGGAATTTTTCAGGAAGTGGTCTTAATGACTTTGAAAGAAGTGTAAGCTCTTTTGCATGAATTGATATTTCTCCAGTTTTTGTTTTAAATACAAAACCGGTAATACCTACTATATCTCCAATATCATCTTCTTTAAAAGCTTTATAACTTTCTTCTCCCAAATCATTTATACTTACATAACTTTGTATCTTTCCTGTACTATCTTGTATATGACAAAACGATGCCTTACCCATTATTCTTTTTGCCATTATTCTTCCTGCTATAGTAACATCCTTACCTTCTAATTCATCAAAATTATCTTTTATTTCACTACTCAAATGTGTTCTATTAAATTTTGTTATTTTATATGGATCTTTTCCTTCTTGTTTTAATTTATCTAATTTTTCTTTTCTAACCTTCATTAATTGATTCATGTCTAATTCTTGTTCAACACTATTTTTGTTTTCACTCATAAAAATTCCTCCATTTCAAGTATATAATACCTAATACGTTCAATATTATATACTATTTTAGTACTTTTGTAAACCAATTATATTATTTATCCTAGATAAAACAAAAATAAACTTAAATTATATAAATTTATTTTTATTTATTTATAATTATTTCTTCTAGTTCTATCCAATTATTTACTCTTTCTAATTTGGTTCCTCGTTTCATATTAACTATAGAATTAAACACAATTGCTCTTATTCCATCATCAAAAGTTTCTTCACATAACTTTATAGAATCATCTATTAGAATATCTATATTGTTCTCTTTACATATTTTAGCCTTATCAAAAGCATTAAATATTATTTTGTCATAATTTATTTCATGTTTTTTTAAATAATCTAATGTTAGATTTTCTGTTCCTTTAAATTTTTTCTCTCCTCTTGATGTTATAAATATTATTTGATTTTCTTTTTTTAGTCTTTCTAAAACTTCTCTTGCATTATCTTTTATTTTTACATTATTCATAATTTGCAAAATATTATTATCAATAAATTTAGAAATTATTTCATTTGGTATATCTCCTCTCATAATTTCTTCCATATGATTTATAATATCTCCATTATTATCTAATTTAGTTATATGATCTCTTATTAATTTTGAAGTATCTACTAATACGTCATCTATATCTATTCCAATCTTCATTTTTTCTCTCCTAAATAAATTTAAAATTTTATATAAATTATATATAAGTTATATTATTATTTTTTCTTTATTAACATTAAAAAAGATTATATATTATTTAATTTTTTTAGTAAATAAATATTTTAAATTTAATAATATTTTAATAATTTATAACTAAAAAGATAATTTTGTAAGTAATTTTTCTTCTTACTAAAATTATCTTTTATTTTATCATACTATATTCTTTATTATGATACTTTTCTTAATTCTTTAGCATGTTCAATAGATGTCTTAGTAATGTCACCTGTAGAAATTCTCGCTATTTCCTTTATAGTTTCATCTTCATTTAATTTTCTAATATTCGTATAAGTTTTGTTATTTTCAACCCTTTTACTTATAAAATAATTATAATCACCTTTTGCTGCAATAGAAGCTTGATGTGTAACAATAATAACTTGATGATTTCTAGAGATAGTTTTTATTTTCTCTCCAACAACTTTTGCTGCTTTTCCACTAATACCTGTATCGATTTCATCAAATATTAGAGTATATACTTTATCAACATCTGCAAGAACAGTTTTTATTCCAAGCATTACTCTAGACATTTCTCCCCCAGATGCTATTTTGGTAAGTTCTTTTTCTTCTTCTCCTTTATTAGTAGATATTAAAAATTTTACTTTGTCTAAACCATTTTTATCAAATTCTTCATTACTATATACTTTAACTCTAAATGTTGCATTACTCATCTCTAAATCGCTTAACTCTTTATTAATTAAATTAGCTAATTCTATTGCTTTATTTTTTCTAACCTCAGTCATTCTGTTACATATTTTTATCATTTCATTTTTTATTTTCTCTTTTTCTAATTTCAATTTTTTATTTATTTCATCTAAGTTTTCTATTTCATTAATTTCATTTTCTAATTTTTCTTTGTATAAAAGTATTTCTTCAATACTATTTCCATATTTTCTTTTTAAAGTATATATTTCATCTAATCTTCTTTCTATGATATCTCTTTCTTCCTCATCAAAACATATTTCAGAGCTCATTTGTGAAATATCTCTTGCTAACTCTTGAACTTCATAATATATATTTTTAAGTTCAGAAAGTTTCTCTTCATATTGTATCCCAAATCCTGCTATTTTTTCTAAACTTCTTATTGATTCTGAAATACTTTCTATTGCTTGATTAGAAAGATTATTATCTATTATTTGTAAGTTTTCTTGTAATTTTTCAGAATTCTTCATGATATTATGTTCTTCTTGCAATTTTATATCTTCATTTGATTTTAATTTAGCATTAGTAATTTCTTTTAATTCATAATTTAATAAATCTAATCTTCTTTCTTTTTCTTTGTCATCACCATAATTTTTATTTAATTCTTTATTTATTTCACAGTATTTATCATATAAAGAACTATACTTTTGTTTTAATTTGCTTAATTCTGTCCCAGAAAAATCATCTAAGTATGATATATGTCTAGATTCATCTAATAAATTATAATTATCTTGTTGTCCATGGATATCTATTATATTTGACATAAATTCTCTTAATTCATTAACTGTAACTAATCTACCATTTATTTTACATAAATTTCTTCCATTTATATGAATTTCTCTAGAAATAATAATATTTCCATCTATTGAATTTGGATTTTCTGGACAATATATACATGCTTCTATAAAAGATTCTTTTTCTCCATTTCTTATCATTTCTTTTAAAAATCTTCCTCCAGAAATTATATTTAAAGCATTAATAATAAGTGATTTTCCTGCCCCAGTTTCACCAGTTAATACATTAAATCCTTCATTAAAATCAATTGTTATGTCTTCAATAATTCCTATATTTTTAACATGTAATGTAGATATCATAATAGTTATCCTCCTACTATTAAATTATGAAAATCTGTTCGTATACTTTTACATTCTACAACCATTTGTTTGTTTTGTCAATAATTTTTCACAAAAAAATAATATCTACTTTTTGTAGATATTATTTTTATTGTTTTTTTATTAAATTTAACTTACCAAATAGCTGAAATAATAAAACTGATGATAAGAATGATAAATAAAATAATTGATGCAATTTTTAATAATTTCATTCTCTTTTTTAGATTAATATTGTTTAAGTCATTTTTAGATTTTTTTCCTACTATGATATATCCTATAACATCAAATACTAATATTATAAATAAAGAAGTTCTTAATAATGGATTAACCTCGTCCATTATTTCTATTGGTGTTGGTTCATATATAGGACCTTCAGCTATAAACTTGTCTTCTTGAATAAACATTGCTAAAGATCTAGTATTAAGAATTATATTAAATATAAATATAAGTAATCCTATTTCCTCTAATTTTATATTTTTTATATTAATATTTTTTAGTGTAGAATATATTTTTTCTTCTTCTGTTATATTTTCTATTTCCATTCTTTCCCCTTATATTTTCATCTATTTTATTAATTTATTCTTTAGATACATATTCAGAATCATATTCATATATTATAATTTCTTTTGTATCATAATCAAATTCATTTAATTTATGATTAATATAAAATTTTTCTTCTCTTATAAAGCTTAAATTTAGTTTATCAACATCAATTATAACTTCTGATGATAAATTCATTCCTACAGGTAATGTTTTATTGAAATTATCATAAAGCATTATATTACTATAGAATACAGCTGGTGTATTTTCTTTTATATTAATCTTACAAAGAATTATTTTTGATTTTTTTCCTTCAAGTTCCTCTTTCATTGCTTCTTTTGGATTTATATTAAATAAATTAATTCCACTAATTGTCTTTTTATTATTTATACAATATACAGACATATCATATGGTGATTTGATTTTATTTAATGCTTCTTTAATTAAATGCAAATACTCCTCTAAGTTCTCTGTATATACTTTAATATCTGTATCTAAATTAATATTAAGTACTTTAAATTTATCTTTTTCTATTTCTCTATGTTTTTCATTATTAATACTTTTAATTTTCGTTTTATCTTCTATAAGTCCGCCAAATATATCAAAATCTTTAGCATTTATTATTTCAATATCATCTTCATATTCTTTTTTTAGATTATCTAAGTCTTTATCTAATTGACTAACTTTCTTTCTGCTTTTTTTCTTTTGACCTTTTACTTCACTTTCTTCTTTTTCTAAAAATATTTCTACATCTGTCTCACTTTCACTATTTATTTCTTTAAATGAATTGGGTACTTGTTTAAAAGCAAAAACAGCATCTGTTTCATTTTTAGATAACTTTCTTCTTTGCGTTTCGTCAACGATTTTTCCTAAATCTTCTAAATCATCTTCATAATCAAAATACTTTTTCATTTTGCTACTTTCTACTTCTTCTTGTTGCTCTGCTTCATTTAATGTTTGTACTTCATCTTTACTTGTAAATTTCCAAAACTCAAAAATACTTTTTTTATGTTTGTCTATTTCTTTAATATATAAATCTGCATTTTCTATTTTCTTAGCTAATATATCTTTCTTATTTTCTATTGCTTTTATGTCTAATTTTATATTTGTATTCTTTTTTACAACTTCTTCTAATTTTGTACATATATTTATTAAATCTTCTATAGTATATAATTGTTTTAAATTATATAGTTCTTCTAATGTTTCATCCTTCTTTTTAACTATTTTTTCTTCTTTTTTTATGATTTTATTTTGATCTTTATATTCTTTTATATTCTTATCATCTTTTTTCTTTTTGAAAAAATATTTAACCTTTCCAAAGAAAGTTTTTTTACATTCAAGAAAAGTTGCAATTTGTTTTTGTCTTAACAAATAATCCTGTGTTAATTCTTCTATAACAACTTTAAATTTATTTAGTTTCCTTTCAAGTTCAGATTGTTCTTTGACTTCATTTTTTAATTTTTCAATTTTATCTAAATATTCTAATTTAATATATTCAGATAAACTATCATATTTAATTAATTTATCATTATGCCAAAATTCTAGATTTCCATCTTGATTTATCTTTGTAGAAAAATTATATTCTTCTTTAGCACCAGTAGCTAATATAAACATAGCTTTTAAAAGTTTATAAAATTCTATCGATTTTTCTTTTGTTTCCAATGTTATACTATATGTAGTCTTTATTTTATCAAAAACTTTAGTGATTCCGACAATCTTTATAAATAAGTTTCCATCTTTATCAAATATTTCATATACATTTGGCCATTCTTTAGTAAAATACCATAAATAATTTTCTATATCTGATATTTCTGATTTTGTTAAAAATAATCCTGAATATTCTAAATGACTTATTGGAACAAAAATATACTTACCTTTTCTAGCTCTTGTACTTGCTAATTGTTCTTTTAATAAATAAAATAATGCATTATTATCTTGTTCCTTTGTCGTTGCAAGCATAAAATATTTTTTTGCATAGTCTGAATAATATATTTGCCATATATAATTATTTGGATATTTAACTTCATATGGAATTTTTTCATTTAATTCTTCTTGCTCTTTTGAAATTTCTTCTATTCTTTTTACGTTAATAGAATCCACTAATTTTAAAAAGTCAGCATGTTTTTCTGCATTTATTTTGCTTTTTCTATCTAAATATTCAAGTATTGGACTTGAAAGTTTATATTTTTCTTTTAAATCTGTTAATCTATCACAAGGAGTAATTAATATTTCTATATTTTTTATGTTTACATATCTATACACTTTATATATTGTATCATCATATGATTTAGAAGGTCTGAAATTTAGGCTTTCATGTTGTTTTAAAAATGCTGGTATTCTGCTTAGATTAAGTCCAATATATTTTAATTTATCATCATCTTTATTTTCTGCTTCTTTTTTTGTAACTCTAGCCATTTTAACCTCCTTTTATATTTTTATTTAATATGATTTGTATTATATCATAAGTTTTAGTATTATTCTATATTAAAAATATAGTTTTTTAGAATTTTATTTCATATTTTTCAATTTTATATTTCACAATTTTATATTATATATTTAATATTTTATTGAATATATAATATAAAAATCGATTACCCGTGGAATTCTCCACGGGTAATCTTAACCGTTATGCAGCTGGTGGACACTTAGCGGAGCAAGTTAAGCGGATCAACCGCATGGACAAGCCCCACTCGGTCATAGATCGTTCCATCCGGCAAACAGGTAAAACCATCGATATTAACTTCATTGAGATTTACGGGAATCTCAATTCCGTCATATCTCAGGAGTTTATGAGTTCTGTGAGAAGTCTCATCGTCGTACTCGGCTCTGAGCTCCATTTCCTGAGTCCCAACCTGGATTTCAATCTTGCGTCGGGATTGAGGATTTACCGGAACCGCGTGAAGACGCTGATACTTCTTCTCCTTAATATAGAAAACGTAATCTTTTACGTTATCTTTAAAAGGAGGAAGAACTCCGGATTCTTTGGGAATCAAGATTCCCTCAAAATCCCTCCTTATGGTCTTGTCATACTCCACCACATCCAGAGTATTTCTCTTCTTCACGACGAGGTACCTAAGCACCTCATTCATGATGTCGTAACACATCTGTTGTGCCTCTGGAGTATCTTTCTTGCCGGTTTGGGCAACGATTCTAATGCCCAGGAAATCCTTAAGTCCATCAAGTGATGCAAAGACATTCTTGCCTTGCTTTTCCCCTCTTTGGATCAGAAGGATCATCTTGGCAATCACACCAATAAGCGCTTTTTGGCGCCTCGTTACGGTAATGATATGCCCATACCTTCTTGAGATCTTTCGCAAGACCTCTTTAATCTCCTGGACGTCCCGATCCAGCTCAACAATAACATTAGCGTCACGCATTGTGTTAAACTCAGTGAGTGTATTAGCACAAGCCGCCATGTCAAGATTAGCTGGATCTGAACTAAACCAGCTGATCAGCGAATCCCATACATCGTCGATGGTACTCGCTTTTACTAGAATCTCCTGAACATCAGGAAATTCTAGGGTGTCCGTTACTTTCATAAGCCAACCCCTTTCTGTAGTTTGTAAACGGTTTACTCTTTAATTATACCATATTTACCTTTTTTTCTCAAATAAATCATTTTCATGTTGATAACATAAAAAAAACTAGGCATTTTTATACCTAGTTTTTTTTATTTATTTAGCAAAAGTATCTATTTCTTCTACTATTTTAGCTATAAATTCATCTAAGTCCATTGCACCTATATCTCCATCTTTTCTAGAACGAACTCCTACTGAATTTGATTCTCTTTCTTTGTCTCCCAAAACTAACATATATGGTATTTTTTGAAGTTGAGCTTCTCTTATTTTGTATCCAATTTTTTCATTTCTGTCGTCTAATTCTACTCTTATTCCAACATCTTCCAATTTTGCTTTTACTTCATTTGCATAATCCACATGTGCATCTGCTATAGGAAGTAATTTTACTTGTACTGGTGCAAGCCATGTTGGAAATGCACCTGCATAATTTTCAATAAGTACTCCAATAAATCTTTCGATACTTCCAAATATAACTCTATGAAGCATAACTGGTCTATGCTTTTCTCCATCTTCTCCTATATATGTCAAATCAAATCTTTCTGGCATTTGGAAATCTAATTGTATTGTACCACATTGCCATTCACGTCCTAAAGAATCTTTAATATGGAAATCTATCTTTGGTCCATAGAATGCTCCATCACCTTCATTTAATTCATATGGCATATCTAAATCTTTAAGCACTTTCTTTAACGCTCCTTCTGCCATTTCCCATTGCTCATCAGATCCCATTGAATCTTCTGGTCTTGTAGATAGCTCTAATGTGTATTCAAAGCCAAATATACTATATACCTCATCTACAAGTTTTATTATTCTTGAAATTTCATCTTCTATTTGTTCTGGTAAACAGAAAATATGAGCATCATCTTGAGTAAAACATCTTACTCTAAATAATCCATTTAATTCACCTGATTTTTCATGTCTGTGAACCAATCCTAATTCTCCAGCTCTAATTGGTAAATCTTTATATGAATGCATTTTGCTCTTATATACTATCATTCCTCCAGGACAGTTCATTGGTTTTATACCATAATCTACATTATCAATCTTTGTTGTATACATATTTTCTTTATAGTGATCCCAATGTCCTGATCTATGCCATAACTCTTCATTTAGTATCATAGGAGTTTTTATTTCTACATATCCATTTTTTCTATGAATATCTCTCCAAAAATCTTCTAGTACATTTCTAAGTACCATTCCTTTAGGTAAAAAGAATGGAAATCCAGGTCCCTCTGGTGCAATCATAAATAATTCTAATTCTTTTCCTAATTTTTTATGATCACGTTTTTTAGCTTCTTCTAACATGTTTAGATATTCTTCCAATTGACTTGCTTTTGGATATGATATTCCATAAAATCTTTGAAGCATTTTATTATGTTCATCACCTCTCCAATAAGCTCCTGAAGAAGATAATATTTTAACTGCTTTTACTTTTCCTGTACTCATTAAATGTGGCCCTGCACATAAATCTGTAAATTCACCTTGTTTATAGAATGATATTTCTTCATCATCTGGAAGCTCTTCAATTAATTCTACTTTGTACTCTTCTCCATTTTCTTTCATAAATTTAATTGCTTCTTCTCTAGGTAATGAAAATCTCTCTATTGGTAAGTCTTCTTTTATGATTTTTTTCATTTCTGCTTCTATTTTTTCAAAATCATCTGATGAAATATTTTCTTTCACATCAAAATCATAGTAAAATCCTTTATCAATAGCAGGTCCAATTGTTAATTTAACATTATCCCCATAAATTCTTTTTATTGCTTGTGCCATTATATGAGCTGTTGTATGCCAATATGCTTTTTTACCATCCTCACTATTTTCAAAAGTACATATTTCAACTTCTGAATCCTCAGTTATTTTATATCTTAAATCCCTTACTTTACCATTTACTTTTGCACATGTTGCCATTCTTGCTAATCCTTCGCTTATGCTTTTTGCTAAATCTAATACACTAATTCCGTTTTCGACTTCTTTAATAGAGCCATCTTTTAAAGTAATCTTCATAATACCACTTTCCTTTCTTAATTTTAAAAATAAACTAAAGGAAGAATAAAAAATCACCCCTCCATAGAAAACTTTTCTATAGAGGGGTGCATATATTACACGGTTCCACCCTTTATTTATCTTAATTAACTTTTAACGCAAGCTTACGTCTAGTTTTTTCTAGAAACAATGAGGTAGTCTTTCAAATACGTTTTTTTAGAATAGCTTTCAGCTTATAACTATTCCTCTCTGTAAATAACCTTTATTTTACTTTGTCTCATTTATGTTTTTTATTATTCAATACATTTTTTATTATACACCCGTAAAATATATTATGTCAATACTTGTTTACTAAAATAGTGACATTACACTAGAAATTGAAACAACTAGATTTATTAACAATACAACAAATTCAACAGCACCTACTGCTACACCTGTTATTCCCATCCATCTATATTTTTGTGAATCTGCTTTAAAATTATATAATCCTACAATACCTAAAATTGTTGCGGCAAGTCCACAAAATAGTCCAAACATTATTATTCCTACCATTGAGAATATAAAACTTAATAAACAACAAATGTTTAAGCTTTTTTCATTAGTAGTATTATTAGGTTGTACATTTTCATTCTCCACTACATTATTTGTGTTTTCTGTTACCTCATTTGTTTCTTTTACTTCATTTACATTATTATCCATACTATTCTCTCCTTTTATTATTTATCAATATTTCTATATCTTATAAATTTATATATACCTATTCCTAAAAATAGTATTATTGCAATTCCTATAGTAATTACTCCTGCTTGAGGAATTGTACCTTTTGCTATAGTATTATCATTTTTATTATTTCCTATTATATTTACGACATCATCTATATCGCCTAATTCATCGTCGTCTCCATAAAATTTTATCTTGGTATTTTCAGTTTGCATTACTTCACTTGCATTTATTTGACTTAGTACTTTTCCTGAAGCTTCCGCTTCTTCTTTAATATATAAATATAACTTATCTGAATCTACAATCTCAGCATAATTTGATATATTTCTAGAATCCACACTAAATACTATCGATTTAGAGCCATCTTCTTCAGTTATAATTTCTGGATTTTCTATTTTTATCCAATTTTCAATATTTTCCTCTTTATCAGATGATGAGAAATAATAATAATATGTATAATTTGTATCTATACTACTATCTAATATATTTGATATCTTAATTTTCATAGTTATATAAGAATCTTGTTCAGTTGTATATGTATATATTGAAACTTCTGAAAATTCGCTCTTAATATTACTCAAATCAGATAATTTAGGTTCTATAATTTCAGGATCTTCAGGATTATCTGGATTATCTGGATTATCTGGATTGTCTGGTTCCTCTGGTTGTACTTCACTTTCTTTATTAACAATTATATTTTGAGTTGTAGTTTTTTCAATTCCGTCTTCTTCATATTGTATTGTTACACTTGTTTTATCTACACTTAAATTATTTCCATCTATAATTGTATAATTTGAAATTACCTTTGTAGAACCATTACTATAGCTTGCAACCACAACCATTCCTGTTGGATCAAAATCCTCACCTTCTATATAGCTTAATTTATTTGGTCTTGTTTGTACATATATATTAGTTAGTGTAATTTCTGGGTTTTCAGGTTCTTCAGCTCCAGATGGATCTTTTATAATTTCAACTTCAAAAGTTAATTTTCTATTCATAAAAGTAAGTGTAATTGTTTGTTTTCCAAGTTTTGTATTATCAAATCCTGATGCAACAATAGTTTCTGTTTCCATTTTTAAATATTCCATAGTATTATCACTATATGTTACTTTTATTAAGCCACCTTTTAAATCTAATACTTCTTTATATTGTATATATTTTAATTTGTTTGGCAATTGATATATACTAGCACTTGTAATATTTAGATCTCCTGACACATCTTTTGTTTTTACATTTATTTCTTGAGTTGTAGTCTTTGATATTCCATCTTCTGTATATTGTATTGTTACATATTTCTGTCCTAAATATAATGAATCACCATCTACTATAGTGAAGTTTGTTACTTCTTTTTCTGAATGATCCGTGTATGTTGCTGTTATTTTTAGTCCTTCTTTTTCGAAGTTTTCTCCTTCATAGTATTCAGTTTTTGATGGTGGATTTGTTACTCTAATGCTTTCTAATTTAGCTTCCACCTTATCTTCTTTTGTATATGCTTTTATTGAAACATTTCCTTTTACACTCTCCACATCATAGTCACTTAAATCTTCCCACACGTTATTTTCATATAAATCTGCTGTTGTAAAGAAACTTTCATTTGGATTAACTTCAAAATTTTCATCTGTATTTCTAGTTTCTGCCATAAAGTATGTAGTTTGTTCTGCAGGACTATATGATGAAATTTCAAGTGCTACTGCAAATGAATCTCCTGTTAATTGCACTGGTTCTGATAATTCTAGTATATGATATCCAGGTTCTATAATTAGATTTTTTCCTTGCTTTAAACTAACTTCTTGTAACTTATCTTTATTTAAATCACTATCATGTGGATTTATTAAAACATTACATACTATTTTCTGCATTGTGTAAAATCCTATTTTGTCAACTACTTCTGTATCACTAGAATTTCTATTAAATTTATTTGCAATATATAAATCTCTTTGTCCTTCTAGATACACAAGTGTATCTGCCATTAATTTATCATGTTGATATAGTTTATCATAATCTTTTTGATTTGTTGCTTTTTTTATACCATATAAATTATCATAGATATTAGCATCTTCATATGATATATACATATATCCTTGATCTCCAATTTCTACAACAACATTATCTCCATCTATTGTAACTTTTTCATCTCCATAACCTTGAGCCGCATATGCTTTTCTTATATATTCGTTATCAATATCTTCTGCTTTTTCCCAACCATTTTCTTGGCATATTGATGGATAGCTTGTAAAGAAACTTTCCTTTAATTCTTTTAGACTAACTGTTTGCTTATCTCCCCATGAATTTTTAACAATCCATGCTCCATCACTTGAAGGCCTATTTGTTTCATTAAAATTATCTTTACTAAAATTATCATCCCATCCAATTATTAAAACAGCATGATTCATTGGATAGTCATCTTCATTAGCACAATATATAGCAGCTGTTTCATTATTATATGCATCAGAAAATATTTGTGCACCATGGACTCCTGCAAAAATTCCTCCATAGTTTGTTATTGTTTCTTTCATTTTTGCCATAAGCTCTGTTTTTCCAACATCATCTATATTTTCAAATTCAATTGTATCATATAAAGTTGTTGCAACTACTTTGTTTTGTATTTCAGAAATATCTATCTTGTCTTCATTATTTTCAAATGGCATATCCTCTTCATTAATAGCACCCATACCATTTACATAATAGCTTTGTACTTCACCAAAATTTCCTCCTGAGGCACTAGTTGAATATCCATAAGGATTTTCTTCATTATTATTAAAATAATTCCTTTTTGCTGAATAAAACATATGTCTTTCTGAAAAATCATATGTCTTTTGAGCATTAGCTTGTTTATAGTCTAGCATGCCAAGATTACTTTCCATTAATGCTGTTCCAGCAAAAGCCCAACATGAATCTGTTTGCATTTGATTTCTAACTTGTACATTATCTCCTATTATTTCTCTTAAATCATATTTACTTTTAACTGAATCTTTTACTGTACTTGCTAATTTAAATACATTATTAGTATTTTTTAAATAATCAGATAATTTTTCTGGTGCAATTACATCATATTTTTTAGGTTGTAATACTTTTTCTTTTTCTTCATCAGTTAAATTCATATATTCTTGATATTCTTTTGTAGGTTCTAAAACTTGAAGTGTTAATTCTCCTTCAGCATATACTTTCCCAGTTATTGTTACTGTAAAAAGTATAATTAAAATAAATAAAACTTTTTTTAATATATTTCTTTTTTTATACATAATCTTGTCCTCTTTTATTTTTACTATTTTTATCTTAAATGTTTATATTAATATTTATCTTTCATATTTAATTATCATATCCAGGTTTTCCTAATAATTTAAACATATTCTTCTTATATTTTTCTACTCCTGGTTGATTAAATGGATTTATTCCTAATATTGATCCAGACATTGCACATGCAAGTTCAAAGAAATAAATCAATTGTCCCATATTGTTTGCATCTAATCTATCTATATTTACTACAATGTTTGGAACATCTCCTTCAACATGTGCTGCTATTGTTCCTTGCATTGCTTTTTTATTAACATAGTCTAGAGTTCTACCAGATAAATAATTTAGATTGTCCATGTCGTCTTCTTCTTTTTTTAATGTTATATCATTTTCTGGATTTTCAACATTAATTACAGTTTCAAATAAATTTCTTCTTCCTTCTTGAATATATTGTCCTAAAGAATGTAAATCTGTAGTAAACTCTGCACCCGATGGATAAATTCCTTTTTCTTCTTTTCCTTCACTCTCGCCAAATAGTTGTTTCCACCATTCTATAAAATAATGCATTTTAGGTTCATATGCAACTAAAATTTCTATATTTTTTTCTTCTTGATATAAAACATTTCTAAGAGCTGCATATTTATAACATTCGTTATATTTTAAATTTTCGTCCGCATATCTATCTTGCGCAATTCTTGCACCTTCCATTAATGCATCTATATCAATTCCTGATGCTGCAATTGGAAGTAACCCTACTGCTGTTAACACAGAATATCTTCCACCAACATTATCTGGTATTACAAATGTCTCATATTTTTCCTTGTCTGCAAGAGTTTTTAAAGCTCCTTTTTTGCTATCAGTTGTCACATATATTCTACTTCTTGCCTCTTTTAAACTATATTTATTTTCCATTATTTCTCTGAAAATTCTAAATGCAATAGCAGGCTCTGTTGTTGTTCCTGATTTAGATATAACATTTAGAGAAATATCTTTATCTCCAATATAATTTACTAATTCACTAATATAATTTGGACTTAATGTATTACCTACATACAATATTTGAGGTGTTTTTCTTTGAGTTTTATCTTGCATGTTATAAAATGAATTATTAAGAGCCTCTATAACTGCTCTAGCACCTAAATATGATCCACCTATACCAATAACTAATAATATATCAGAATCAGATTGTATTTTTTTAGCTGCTTTTTTTATCCTTGCAAATTCCTTCTTGTCATAATTTGTTGGTAAATTAATCCATCCACAAAATTCGTTTTCGTCATCAGCTTTTTCATGTAATTTCTTATGAATCTCTGAAACTCTATCTGCATATTTCATAACTTTTTTTTCAAATACCTTTGCATTATCAAAGTTCACTTTTATATTTTCCATTATATTTCCTCCTTTGTAAAATATATTCTAAACTTTTGCCTATATCATATTATACAAATAATTTTTTTACAAGTATTTTTTTATAAAAAAATAAGAAATTATAGCTAAAAAAAAAGAAATTGAGGCCCTCAAGCCCCAATTTCTTAATCTATCTCTATAGCACCTGTATATAATCCATAATACATGCCTTTTTTAGCTATTAATTCTTCATGATTTCCTCTTTCTATAATTCTTCCTTGATCTAACACCATTATTAAATCTGAATTTCTTATAGTTGATAATCTATGAGCTATTACAAAAACTGTTCTTCCTTTCATAAGTTTATCCATACCATCTTGTACTATCTTTTCAGTACGTGTATCAATACTTGAAGTTGCTTCATCTAGTATTAATACTGGTGCATTATCCAAAGCAGCTCTTGCAATAGATAATAATTGTCTTTGTCCTTGGGATAATCCTTCTCCATTGCCTGTTATTACAGTATCATATCCTTGTGGTAAATGTCTTATAAATGTATCAGCATTTGCAAGTTTAGCTGCTGCTATAACTTCTTCGTCTGTTGCATTTTGTCTTGAATATCTAATATTATCTTTTATTGTTCCTGTAAATAAGCTTGTATCTTGAAGTACCATACCAAGTGATCTTCTTAAATCAGCTTTTTTAATTTTTTGTATATTTATTCCATCATATCTAATTTTACCACTTTGAATATCATAAAAACGATTAATTAAATTTGTAATAGTTGTTTTACCTGCACCTGTTGCTCCAACAAAGGATACTTTTTGTCCCTCTTTTGCTTCTAATGAAATATTATGTAATACCACTTTCTTATCTGTATATCCAAATACGACATCATCAAAAGTAACTCTTCCTCTTAATCTTGCATATGTAATTCTTCCGTCTTTATGAGGATGTTTCCAAGCCCAAAGTCCTGTTCTTTCATCTGTTTCAACTATCTTTCCATCTTCCATTTTTGCATTTACAAGTGTTACATATCCATCATCTTCCTCTGGCTTTTCATCAATTAGTTTAAATATTCTACCAGCTCCAGCCAATGCCATAACAATGAAGTTCATTTGTTGTGAAACTTGGCCTAATGGATTAGTAAATGCTTTAACATATTGTAAAAATGCTGCAATATTACCTATAGATAATATTCCATTTACAGAAAGAATTCCTCCTATAACAGCAACCAAAACATATCCTAAATTACCTATATTTAATATACATGGCATTAAAATATTAGCATATGTATTTGCCTTAGCTCCACTTTCGCATAAGTTTTCATTCAATTCATCAAATTTCTTCTTTGATTCTTCTTCATAACAGAAAACTTTTACAACTTTTTGTCCTTCCATCATTTCTTCTATATAGCCATTTACTTTTCCTAAATCTTCTTGCTGTTTTACGAAATATCTTGAACTATTTCCACCAAGATATCTAGATACAAATGTCATTATAATAACCATTGCAAGAACAACTAATGTTAAATAAACATTTGTAGTAAACATTGAAATCAATATTGTTATCATTGTCACTACTGCTGAAAATACCATTGGAATACTTTGACTTAAACATTGTCTTAATGCATCAACATCATTTGTATATGTACTCATTACTTCACCATGAGAGTGACTATCAAAATATCCTATTGGTAAAGTTTGCATATGTTCAAACATTTCTGTACGAATTTTGTTTAATATTCCTTGTGAAATATTTATCATTAATCTATTGTATAAATAAGTTGCTAAAACTCCTATTAAATATATTGCTCCCATAGAAAGAATTGATTGAAATAAAGACGAAAAATCTGGATTTTCATTACCTATTAATGGAACAATATAATTATCTATTAATCTTTGTATAAATTGAATTCCCATTACATTAGCTAATGCGCTAACTATTATTGCTAAGAATACTATAAAAAATTGAAATTTATATATTGTAAATACATATTTTAAAAGTCTTAAAGCTGTTTTCGATTTCTTAGTTTTCTTTTCCATCTTCTTTTTCATCTCCTTTCACTTGTGATTCATATACTTCTCTATATATTTTGTTTGTTTTCAATAATTCTTCTGAAGTACCTACACCATCTATTCTACCTTCATTTAGTACAACTATCTTATCTGCATCTTCTATAGAACTAATTCTTTGAGCAATTATTATTTTTGTTGTATTAGGTATTTCTTCTCTAAATGCTTTTCTTATTAAAGCATCTGTCTTAGTATCAACTGCACTTGTTGAATCATCTAGTATTAATATTTTTGGCTTTTTAAGAAGTGCTCTTGCAATACAAATTCTCTGTTTTTGTCCTCCTGATACATTAGTTCCACCTTGATCTAGTACTGTTTCGTATTTTGCTGGGAATTGCTTTATGAAATCATCTGCTTGAGCTAATTTACAAACTCTTTCTAGTTCTTCATCATCAGCTTCTTTATTTCCCCATCTTAAGTTTTCACTAATTGTACCTGAAAACAACACATTCTTTTGTAAAACCATTGAAACACTATCTCTTAAAGTTTCTATATCATAATCTCTAACATCAACTCCACCGACTTTTATTCTTCCTTTAGTTACTTCATATAGTCTTGGAATTAATTGAACTAATGTAGATTTAGAACTTCCTGTTCCTCCTATAATTCCTACTGTTTCTCCTGGTTTTATTTCCAAATTAATATTTCTTAAAGCAAATTTGCTTTTATCTTTTTCATCACTATAGCAAAAACTTACATTATCAAATATTATAGAACCATCTTTTACTTCTTTTACTGTTCTTTCTTTATTTTTAATTGCTGGCTCTTCATCTAGTACTTCAACAATTCTTTCAGCCGAAGATTGTGCAATTATAACCATAACAAATACCATTGAAAGCATCATTAAACTCATAAGTATTTGATATGCATATGTAATTAAGCTTGATAATTGTCCTGTTTGCATTTCTCCACCAACAATAAACTGTGCCCCAAACCATGAAATTAATAAAATACATGAATAAACAGTAAATTGCATAACTGGTGAATTAAATGCTACTATTTTTTCTGCTTTTTTAAATATTGTATAAACTTCGTTATTAACTTTTTTGAATTTTTCTTTTTCTAAATCTTCTTTTGCATATGCTTTTACCACTCTTATACCTGATAAATCTTCTTGAACTACTCTATTTAAACTATCATATTTTTTAAATACTCTTTCAAAATGAGGATGTGCTTTTTTTGCTATAAGAATTAAAAGAAATCCAAGTACTGGTATTGCAACTAAAAATATACAAGCAAGTTTGCTGCTAATAGAAAATGTCATAAATAATGCAAATATTAGCATAATTGGTGCTCTAACTAATATTCTAATTATCATTTGAAAAGCATTTTGTACATTTGTTACGTCTGTAGTAAGTCTTGTAATTAAGCTTGAAGTTGAAAATTTATCAATATTTTCAAATGCATATGTTTGTATTTTATCAAACATTGCCTTTCTTAAGTTTTTAGCATATCCTGCAGACGCTTTAGCTGCAAATCTTCCTGAAAGCATTCCAAAAGCTAGTGATAAGATTGCAGATACAATTAAGAATATTCCGATTTCTAGAATATATTTAACATCACTATTTTGAATACCAACATCTATTATTTTAGCCATTAAATATGGAATTACTACTTCCATAACAACTTCAAATATAACAAAAATAGGTGTCAAAATAGTATCTTTTTTACAGTCTTTTACATATTTTGCAAGTTTCTTTATCATATTTTCCTCCTATATTTATATTTTTATTACATTTTATTATTAATAAATTAAAAATAGTATTTTAATCTATATTTTCAGACATTTGTTTTAATGTTTTCATAAAATTATCTACTTCTTCATTTGTTAAACCATTTTTCAAATCATTTTCTACTTTATTTACTTCTCTTCTTATTGCATTTTTTATTTCTAACGATTTTTCTGTTAAAATTATTTGTTTTAATCTTCCATCTACATCATTTGCTTTTCTTATAATTAGATCATTTTTTTCCATTAAACTTAATATCTCGGCAACTGTCGCTCTTCGCATATTAAATTTTCTTTCTAAGTCCTTTGCATAAACATTTTCTTTTTTACTTGCATAATTTATGTATTCAATAAATCCACATTGAACAGATGTGACATTATATTTATCTACTGCCTCATCTATTTTTCTTTTAATTTGTCTTGATAAAATATGAATACTTCTTCCTATATTTTCTGTTTTTATTTTGCACCACCTCCGAATATTGTTAGGTTTCTAACAATATTTTATTATATATTTTTTTCCATTAAATGTCAAGAAATAACAACAAAAAAGATGTTAATTTTTTATTTTAACACCTCTTTTAATACACTGGATAAATACTTCATACTATTTAAACATTGTTCCATAGTATTTCCTGTTGCTCCAACTTCAATTATACTTGCTCCATCAGCTAATTGCTGATTATATCTACTATCTCTTAAAATAATTGGTTTAAATAGACCTGGATACATTTCATTTGCTTTTTCTTGAATTTTTATCGCTAGTTTTAAATTTTTATTCCAATCATCATGCTTACTTCCTCCTCCATTACTTCCAATAACAAACATCATTTGAGCTGCTTCTTCTTCACCAATTTTAACTGTTGGTGCATATGTACTATCACCTATAGCATCTCTATGTATATCAAATAAGATATCTGTATTTTCATTTTCTTCTAATAATTTAGCAACTCCTTTTAAAGATCTATCATATGATTCACTATATGAAGGATAATCATATAATGTTGTATCATGTATCACATTATATCCATAATGTTCTAAATACTTTGTTAACTCTGTTCCAACTCTAGCTACTGAATAGTTTATATCTGTAGTTCTAAAGTTTCCCGATGATTTATATGTATATTTTTCTGTTTTTGTATAGCTTTCACAAGTATGTGTGTGATATATTAATATATTTTTCATATTTATATTTACTTCAGGTTTTAACATTTCTTTAGTTAATTTTATATTATCTGTTTCATTTCTGATTTTTACACCATTATATTCTGTTGTATATTTTTCAGGTACATTAGTCTCTAATACTTCTGTTTTCAATCCAGTTTTAGCCTCTTTTAATTCTTCTTCATCTTTAGAACTTTTTTCTGTATTCTTTTCAATATTTTCTTCATTTTTTTCTAATGATTCTATAACTCCCAACTCAGTTTTTAAAGCTATTTGTAGTGGTTTTGCTTCTTTTATATTTTCTTTATCTTTACTTTTCTCTTTTTTATTTATATTATTAATACTTGTTATTTCTGTATCTAAGCATGAAAGAAAAGAACTTTTTTCTGTATTTAATTTATTCTTAAAGCTTGAAAAATATTTAGTAAGTCCTATAACGATTAATATTATTATCGTTATTTTTATTAAATATTTAATAATATCCTTTAATTCAACAACAGCTAAATTTATCATTTTTCCACCCTATTTGTACAAGTTTACTATATATAAATATATTCAATCAAATAAAAAAATATGACTTAAATTTTGATTTTTAAATCATATTTTTTATTATTTTATTTGTATCTCTTTTTTATTTTGTATCTCTTTTATTATTTTATTTAATTGTTTTTAACAATAATATATATATTTAATATTCTTTATTTATTTTTTAATATTTCTATTAGTTCTTCTATAGTAACTTCTTTTTGTTCTCCTGAAGTCATATTTTTTAAACTAACTGTTCCTTTTTCTAGTTCTTCTTCTCCAATTATTGCTACATAAGGTACATTTAATCTATTAGCATATTTAAACTTAGCTTTTATTTTTTTATTTTCTAAATATACATCTGTATTTATATTATTTTTTCTAAGTATGGCTCCAACTTCTAATGCTCTATCATTATTATCTAGCATAGAAACAACTAGAACATTTGAAATTGATTTATTCTCATTTTTTATTATATCCATTTCTTTTAATTTTGAATATAAACGAGTAAGTCCTATAGAAACTCCTACACCTGGCATTTTTTTGTCTGTATAAAATTCTGCTAAATTATCATATCTTCCTCCAGAACAAATACTACCTAATTCTCTATAATTATTCAAAAATGTTTCATATACAGTTCCTGTATAATAATCTAATCCTCTTGCAATAGTAAGGTCTACACTAAAATTAGTATCTGGAACTCCAAATAATCTTATATTTTTTATAACCTCTGTAAGTTCATCTAATCCTTGTTTAAATAATTCATTAGTAAACTCAAGTTTTTTTAATTTTTCAAGTTTAGAATCTGTATTACCATCAATAGAAAGGAAATCCATTATTTTATTAATTTTATTTCTATCAATTTTTAAGTCCTCCAAACACTTTATAACATTATCTGATCCAATTTTTTCTAATTTGTCTATTATTCTCATTATATCTACAGATTCTTTTTCTAAATTTAATTCTGCAAATAGTCCATTTAGAATTTTTCTATTATTGATTCTAATTGTAAAATCATTAAATCCCAACTCTTTTATAGTAGTATATATAACACTTGGAATCTCTGCATCATTTATGAGACTTAATTCTCCATCTCCAATTATGTCTATATCACATTGATAAAATTCTCTATATCTACCTTTTTGAGGTCTTTCTCCCCTATACACTTTTCCTATTTGATATCTTTTAAATGGAAAACTAATATCGTTATAGTATTCACATACATACTTAGCAAGTGGTACTGTTAAGTCAAATCTTAAAGCTAAATCATTATCTCCTTTATTGAATCTATATATTTGTTTTTCTGTTTCTCCTCCTGCTTTTGCCAATAATACATCTGCCATTTCTATTATTGGTGTATCTAATGGAAGAAAACCGAATCTTTCATATGATTTTCTTATTTTATCCATCATATTATTAAACTGTATTTGATCATTTGGTAAAAGTTCCATAAAACCTGGTAATGTTTTTGGTTCCACTTTCATAAGTCCATCCTCCTATTTAATGTATACTCATTTTTTATTCTTCATCATCCATTAAGTTACTATATATTATTTCTTCTTCAGCTATTTTAGTAGATATTCCATGACCTGGATATACTATTGTGTCTTCTGGTAGCACTAGTAATTTATTATTAATTGATTTCATTATATCATTAAAATTTCCAGTTGGTAGATCTGTTCTTCCCCAAGTAGTTTTAAACATAGTATCTCCAGAAAATAGCATACTTTCTTCTTCACAATATAAGCTAGAGCCGCCTTTTGTATGACCTGGCGTATGTATTACTTTAAATTCTAAATCACCTATATGAATAATGTCATCATCATTTACTCTAGAATCCGCTTCTATACTTTTTGCATTATCAGATACAACATTTGTTAAATTAATACTTGGATTTTTTAACCCTTCATAGTCATCTGAATGAATAAGGATTTTTCCTCCGCAAATGTTTTTTATGTTTTCGACTGCTCCAATATGGTCTCCATGACAATGAGTCAAATAAATATATTTTACTTTAGCTCCAAGAATATTTAATAGCTCAATAATTTTATCTTCTTCTCCTCCTGGATCTATTACAATTGTTTCTTTTGTTTTTTCATCTTCAATAATATAGCAATTTGTAATTATATTTTCAAAATCAGATTTTACCCTTAATTCCTTTAATATCATTTTTCTCTCCTATGTTAAACTAAATTTATTGTTTCTTTCTCTTTACTTCATATACACTATCTACTTTTCTTAAAGCCTTTAGTACTTGGTTTAATTGATCGATATTTTCAACTTCAACTGTAACTTCAGTAATTGCAATTTTTTCCTTGTTAGCTTTTGAAGAAACTGCTTGTAATTTACATTTTGTATTTCCAAGTACATTTATTATATCTGCAAGAAGTCCTGACCTGTCATTTGCATAAATCTCTATATCAACACTATATGTAGTTTTTTGATTGCTCCAATAAACATCTATAATTCTGTTTCCTTCTGCTAGTAGATTTTTTGTATTTACACAATCAGTTCTATGTACAGATACACCTCTACCTCTTGTTATATATCCTATTATTTCATCACCTGGAACTGGATTACAACATTTAGATAGTTTTACTAGACAGTTATCAATACCTTTTACTATAATTCCATTTGATGATGGTTTTTCTCTATGTACTTTTTCCTTTGATAATTCTTCTAAAGTTTTTTCGATATCATCTTCTTTATGAACTTTCCTATATTCTTCAAGCATTCTTGTTATAATTTTTCCTGCTGATATAGAACCAAATCCAACTCCTGCATACATATCTTCGACATTATTAAATTTATATCTATTTAATGCCGGTGTTATAAATTCATTTTTGAACAAGTCATCATGTTTTACACCAATTTTTTTAAGTTCTCTTTCAATTGCATCTTTACCCTTTTCAATATTTTCTTCTCTTTGATTTTTTTTAAACCATCCTAAGATTTTATTTCTTGCTCTCGAACTCTTTACAAATTTTAACCAATCTCTACTAGGCCCTTTAGATTGATCTGATGTAATTATTTCCACTATGTCTCCATTTTTTAATTTTGTAATTATTGGCATCATTTTACTATTTATTTTACAACCTACCATATGATGTCCTATTTGTTCATGTATTTGATATGCAAAATCTATTGGAGTAGAACCTTTTGGTAATACTTTAATTGCTCCTTTTGGAGTAAATATATATACTTCATCTTCAAATAGTTCTTTCTTTAAGGTAGCCATAAATTCATCTGGATCTTGCATTTCGCTTTGCCATTCTAAAGTTTCTCTTACCCAAGCAAGTTTATCTTCTTGTACTTTTACATTTGCTTTTTTTCCTTTAGCAAAACTAGACTCTTTATATGCCCAGTGTGCTGCTATACCATATTCAGCAATTCTATGCATGTCCCAAGTACGAATTTGTACTTCAAAAGGTGTTCCTTTTGGTCCTATTAATGTTGTATGTAATGATTGATACATATTTGGTTTTGGAACTGCTATATAGTCTTTAAATCTACCTGGCATTGGACTATATAAATCATGCACAACTCCAAGAGCAGCATAACAATCTTTTACAGAATTTACTATAATTCTTAGAGCAAATAAATCATATATTTGATCTAAAGTAGAATTATCTCTTTTCATTTTTCTATAAATACTATATAAATGTTTTGCCCTTCCTGTAACTTCTGCATCAATTTTCTGTCTTTTTAGCTCTTCTCTTATTTGATCCATTATTAATTCAATAAATTTAAGTCTTTCTTCTCTTTTTTTATTTATACCTTCTACTAATTCTCTATATTCTTCAGGATATAAGTATTTGAAAGATAAATCTTCTAATTCCCATTTTAGAGAATAGACACCTAATCTATTTGCAAGTGGTGCATATAGTTCCATTGTTTCTTTTGCATTTGCAATTTGTCTATCTCTTGATAAATATTTTAATGTTCTCATATTGTGAAGTCTATCAGCAAGTTTAATTAAAATTACACGTATGTCTTTTCCCATTGCTAAGAACATTTTTCTGTAATTTTCTACTTGTTGTTCTTCTACACTTGCATACTGAAGTTTACCAAGTTTTGTAACACCATCTACCATATATGCTATTTCTGAGTTAAATTCTTTTTCAATATCTTGATATGTAGTATCAGTATCTTCTAGAACATCATGTAAAAGTGCCGCACAAATTGTATTATCATCCATGTCTAATGTAGCTAAAGTATATGCTACTTGTACAGGATGAATTATATAAGGTTCTCCAGATTTTCTTAATTGGTCTCCGTGTTTTGATTTAGCATAATCATATGCACGTTGAATAAGTTTTGTATCTCTTCTTCCCTTTTTTCTCCTAACTACTGATATTATATCTTCAATTCCTACATCTTTATATTCTGACATACTTCTCCCTCCTTTAGTATGATTTTCGAATATCCTTTAATATAATTTGAACTGATTCATTACCATTAAATGTATTTATATCAAGATTTCCTACTACATCCACCTTATCATCTAATAAATAATCTTCTGATAGATTTCCCATATTAAAGCCTATTGCATCTACCATAAAATTATCATCTTTTAAACTTAACTTTAAATGTTTTCCCTCTGATAAAGCTCTAATTGAATTTATTTTTAAGTTTTTGAATAAAAATAGTGGCATCTTATTAGCTTCACCATATGGCTCTAATGCAGATAAACTTTTTACATTATCTATATTAAGAGTTTTTAGTGATAATTCGCTATCTATATTTATTATTGGTACTATACTATCTATCTTACATTCTTTTGCATATTGTTCTAATTCATCTTTAAATTCATTAAATTTTTCTTCCTTTACAGTTACACCAACTGCCATTGCATGTCCTCCAAATTTTTCAAGATTTGTAGAACATTTCATTAATGCTTCATGTAAGTCAAACCCAGGTATGCTTCTTCCTGATCCTTTTCCTTCTCCATTTTCAAAACAGACCAATATAGATGGTTTAAAATACATATCTGTTACTTTTGAAGCAACAATACCTATTATTCCATGATGCCATCCTTTATTTCCTATTATAATGCAAGCATTGTTTTTTTCATTTTTTTCAATTATTTCAATTGCTTCATCAAAAATTTCTTTTTCTATAGATTGTCTTTCCACATTATATTCATTTAATTTAATTGCAAGCTTTTTAGCAATATCATAATCCTTGCATAAAAATAAATCTAATGCAATTCTTTCATTTCCCATTCTTCCACAAGCATTAATTCTTGGTGCGATTCCAAAAGATACTGCACTAGAATCAATATTTTTAAAATTAATTATTTCTAATAAAGACCTTAATCCTATATTTTTAGTTTGCGCTACTAATTTTAGCCCTAATTTTGCAATTACTCTGTTTTCATCTATTAATGGAACTATGTCTGATATTGTTCCAATACAAACAATATCTAAATATTTTAAATATTCTTTTTCTGGTAATCCCAATTTTATTGAAATAGCTTGTATTAATTTAAAAACAACTCCAACTCCAGCTAATTGATTAAATGGATATTTGTTATCTCTTCTTTTTGCATCTATAACCGCAATAGCTTTAGGAATTTCTTCTGCAGGTTCATGATGATCTGTAATAATAGTTTCTATTCCTAAAGATGTTGCATATTCTATCTCTTTTATTCCTGTAATTCCGCAATCTACTGTTATCATCAATTTATATCCATCTTGATTTATTCTATCTATTGCATCTTTATTTAATCCATATCCTTCATTTAATCTGTTAGGAATATATGATTCTATTTCTAAGTTTCTTTCTTCTAAAAATTGTTTTAAAACTGTTATACTAGTTATTCCATCTGCATCATAATCTCCATAAATCATAATCTTTTCTTTTCTTTCTATAGCTTGTATAATTCTATTTACAGCCTCATTCATATCTGGCATAAGAAAAGGATCATGAAAATCATTTCTTGTAGGATTAATAAATAAATCTATATCTTGTTTTTCTGTTATATCTCTATTAACTAATATTTTCGCTAAAATTTCATTAATACCATATTTATCAATTAAATCTTTTACTTTTTTATCATCTATATCATAGCATTCCCACTTTTTATTCATTAAAAACTCCTTAATACACAATATACCATATATTCTACTACAAAAATTACTTTTTTTAAAGAGATTTACAAAAAAATAATTTGATCATAAATATTGATCAAATTATTGCCAAAATACATAAAATTATTATTTTAATTAAATTAATAGATATTAAATAGAAATTAGTAAATGGTATTCCTATACTATTTATTTCTTTATACCCATTTACAATTTTATCTATTTCATCAATTTGCATATTTTTATTTTCATTCATATATGATATCATATATTCTTTTGCAACGTATTCTGCCTTACTCATAGCTTCATTTTCTAAATACAATCTAATTCCAATATAGATTAATGTAAAAATTAAATATGTTTGAATATATATATTAAAATATTCTTTACCTACATTAAATAAAATTAAAATACAAAAAATTAGAAATGAAATAATATAAATATTTGAAAAGAAAAAATTAAATAATAAAATCTTTCTGTTTTGTATAGAATGTAAACATTCATGTGCTATTGTTTGTATTCTAGAAAAACTTTCTTTTATATTTGCTATTATTATTTTATCTGTTATGGCAATATATAAACTAGCTTTTGACTCATTATTTTCTTCTATTTTTACTTTTTTATTATCTAGTTTTTTTAATATTTGTTCACATATTTTTTTATTATCTGGAAATTTATCTGTTATGGCATTTAAATTTTTATCACTACCTAATTCCTTAATCCTTTTAATATCTTTAAATTTTATATTAAATCCTATTTTTAATATAAACATAGTTATTATACACAAAGAAATTAATATAATATAATTTATCATTCTTTTCTCCTTCTATTGCTTTATTAAATATAATATAATTTACAATTATAAATTATATAAATCAAAAAGATAATATTATATAAAAAGCTTCTGATATAATAATAAATATCATATCAAAAGCCATTAAGAACGTTTTATAATAAAATTTGAACGCGACAAAATTAAAATCTAATTTATAATACATCTCTAATTGCTTCTGCAATAATTTTATTTACATCAGCAATCATAACATTGAATTTTACTTCCAAATCGAAGTATTGTTTAATTTGTTTATCTTCAACTAACATCCTATACATTTCTTCTAACTTTTTTGCCTTATTTTCATCTTTTCCTTCTCCTGTATATTGCATTAATTGAACATCATATCTTAATTTTTCAAATTCTTCTATTTTACTTTTGGTATCAGAATTTGACATTACACTATCTTTTAGTTTCTTATATTCTTTATATTCTTCTGATTCTTGTATTTCATATGCTAATCTATTTGCTGTATCATACACATTCATTTTATTCTATCCTTCCTGTAGTTTCAATCCTAAGCATAAGCATGTTTTTTCTTGAAACTCAATAAATTTGTAATCTCTTTCTCTGTATTTTTGGCTTTAGTTGTTTTCTTAGCTTTTTCTTGTGCAATTTGCTCTGCTTGTCTTTCAGCCATTGTTTTACAAATAGCCTTTTCGTATATATAATGTGTATCTTGTGCAATTTTATTCCAATTATATTCTTCTTTTACTTTCATTTTAGCTTTTTTTGCCACATTTGCTGAAAGTTGTCCATCAAACAATAAGCTTAGTACAGAATCAGCTATAGAATTTGGATTTCCAGCATAGCTTTTCATTCCATCTACTCTATGTTCTACTATTTCATTTAGTCCCCCTATATCTGATACAACTGTTGGAACTCCTGCAAGCATTGCTTCTAATGCTACTATTCCAAATGGTTCATATGTACTAGGGAATACTGCTACATCTGCACATTTATACATTTTTTGAACTTGTTTTGCATTTAAGTAGCCTGTAAAATACACTTTATTTGAAAGTCCCATATTATTTGCTTGTGCTTTTAATTCATCAAGCATACCACCTTTACCAGCAATAATCAATTTTGCATCATGGTAATTTGCTAAAATTTTAGGCATAGCAGAAATTAAATGTTGAACACCTTTTTCATATACTAGTCTTCCTAAATAAAGTATTATTTTTTCATTATCCATTGCATATTGTCTTCTAAAATCATAGTCTCTATCAATACCATTAAAATTGTTTAAATTAATTCCATTTGGAACCACATTAATTTTATCAAAAGGAAGTCCAAATAATCCTTGAACATGACCTTTCATGTAGTTACTATTAACTATAACTTCTGTAGATTCATATGTTAAAAGCCATTCTGTATCATTTATATATCTTTGTGTATCATCATGTATTCCAGAATTTCTTCCTGCTTCTGTAGCATGTATAGTTGATACTATTGGTATATCAAATGCATTCTTTAGTGTTTTTGCTGCATTTGCAACTAACCAATCATGTGCATGTATAACATCAAATTTTCCGTTTTTATTAATAATTTCTGAAGCCTTAGCAGCTAAATTAAAATTAAGTTGTAATATCCAATCTATAAAATTATTTGGATGTATCATATAATTATCTACTCTATATACATCAACACCCTTATCATTTTCATAATATGGTACATTACCATCCTTATATGTTACTACAGTTACTTCATGACCATCTTTAATTAATCTCTTTGATAAATCATGTACAACCCTTGCTATTCCGCCAACAATTCTTGGTGGATATTCCCATGTTAACATTAAAATTTTCATCGGCAATAGCCCCTTTCATTTTTTCTTTTGATTATCGCTCAAATTCACTAGATATAGTCTATACTAAAAAATGTCAAAAGTAAACATATTTTGATAATTTTTTAAAATATTTTTTTCATTTTTTTCTAAGACTTTTATATTATTTCATTTATTATATAATTTTCTTATTTTTATTAAACTTAAACTATTTTTTTACTTTATTTTTTTATTTATATTTTAGGATAAAAATAAGCGCCTTAGCCTTTTTAGCCCTGGCGCATACATAATTTAGGCATTATGAAATCCTCTTCAAATAAATAATTCCTGTGTCAGTCTTATGATCCAGCTTAACTCCGAGTCTTTTCATCACATTCTGTGATTTCTTGTTTTCTTTTGCCACATAGAAGTGCATGAATTTCATATTTGAGTTTTCTTTTAAATATGATTCAAAAAGGCTCACAGCATCAGTACAATATCCATTTTTCCGGTAGTCTTCACCGATAAAGTATGATATATCGATTTTTCCTCTACCTATCTTATCTCCTAAAATGCCACCAACAAAATTGCCTTCTCTATCAACTATTTTAAAACTGATATAATTGGTATTGTCTTGTAGCATATCAAGGATCATTCGTGCCTCTTCCATATCTTCTGGATAAAAAACTTTTACAAATTTCTTAACACCCTTATTTCTTGCGATCCGATAAAACTCTTCCAGATCGCTTTCTTGAAACTCTTTCAGGCTAACACTTGTTTTTCCTAATTCTTCCATTTATTTACCTCCATAATTTGATCTTGTATATTTTATCATAAAGTTATGTCAACATCAAGTGTAATAAAAATTATGTATATATAATTTTCAAGATATAATTTCTTGTATTTTATTATATATTATAGTATAATATATATTGTATTTTATATGGGGATGTATTTGGTTTCGACAATATTTCTGAAGTATAAATAGCGAGTAGTGGATGGTCGCTTTGGCCACTATAAAAAAGCGAAAATTAAAAATAAACGCTGATAATAAAGAATTAGCTTACGCTGCTTAAGATTAGCAGCCCGTTTTACTTTTGCCCCCACAGCTTAAGATAAAACGTCATAAATGTGGGAAACAAATTTATTTCCGTGTCATAGGAATAAAGGGTATTTATTTGACTACCTAAAAATATAGTTTGTTTGTTAATTAGTTTTTAGGGAATTTTTTTAACAAACTGCACTCGGAGAAATTTATGTGGATGGGATATTGGACAGGAGTTCGACTCTCCTCATCTCCACCAAAATAGACATATAGAATTTTAGTTTTCTATATGTTTTATATTTTATTTAAAAATATAAATTATAAGATTAAGAGAAATTTTAAGGATTAAAAGTTATGAATAGAAATTTAGAAATATATTATAAAAATACTTTAAACAAAGAAGTTCATCCTTTGCTTAAAAAATTTATAGATATGAAACTAACAGATTCGCGGAACTGCTATTGATTTAGGATGTGGAACAGGTTCAAATAGTATTTATCTAATTAAAAATAATTGGAAAGTCATAGGAATTGATAAAGAAAATGTATTAGAATATGTCACATGTAAATTACCAACAAATAATTCAGTATCTTTTCATTTTATACAAGATAATTTTGAAAATTTAGATAAGCTTAATTTAAAAAATATTAATTTAATAGTGGCTATTGATAGTATTCCTTTTTGTTCTAAGAATATTTTCAATAATTTTTGGAATAGTTTAATAAATACAATTAATAAAAATCGGATATTTTGTTGGTAATTTTTTTGGTATAAATGATTCATGGAATACTAAATCTGATATTTTATTTTTTAGTAAAAATGAAATATTAAATTTATTTTATAACTCATTTGAATTAATTTATTTTAAAGAATTCGAAAAAGATGTAATAAGTGGCATAAATAGAAAAAGACATGCACATGTTTATAATATAATTGCAAAAAAGATATAGCAAACAAAAGCTATATCTTTTATTATTTGTTATTTGTTATATTTATCTTTTTTCTATTCTTTTATTTTTCTTTATCAGTCTTTTTTTCTATATAGTATATTATTGAAGTTAGTATAGCTCCTAAAGATGCAGTTATTAATTGTGTTAATCCCATTGAAGTTTGAAGCATTGTAACCATCTTTTCAGGGAATATATTAAATAGATTTAATATATTAAATATTCCAAATATAACTAATACTTTTAATACTATTCCTACTATTCCTGCTATAAAATAATTTTTATTTTTAGATAACATTAATAATTTATATGAATATATTAAAACAAAATTTCCTATCCAAATTGCTGGTATCATATATACCATAACAACTGATGAAGTTCCAAATACATATCCTCCAAGTATTGTTGCAATACTTGGCATTGTTACTATTCCTATTATCTTAGTCCAACCTTTTAAGTTGATTGCAGCAAGTATTAATGACATATTAACAATAGTTCCAATTATAATCTGCGAGTTAGTAGCAATCATACTAGTTGATCCAAAAACTTTTGTTAATATTTCTCCTAAAAAAGTTGGAACTAGTAATGCTAACAAAAATAATATTATTGTTTGTATAATATCTACACCTTTTGAGTAATCTCTTACTCTTCTATTTATAACTTTTTCGTTTTCCATCTTCTTCTCCTCCTTAGTATTTAAATTTATTTTTATTTTCTTCATTATATCATAGATTATTAAATTATCAATAAAAAAAGCGGTATCGAAGTACTTTTACATACCTCTCCACCGTAAAAATCTTTCACCTCACTCTTAAATAATAATCGCAAGATTCAGACCGTGCTTCATAAACATCGTTTTTTACATTTACAGTTTGTTTTACACTATTCTTTGGAAAGTTTTTAAGTTTGTTCCCAAAAATGTCCTCAAAATATCCATGCTCTTTTACGTATATTTCAGTAGTAATGGTATTATATGTATTTGTTGCACCATACTGGTAATACACGCACCTATAGAGCTTCATAATAACATTTGCTTTTTTTGGTTGTACCTCCTCTACTTTAAGTCCAAACTGTTTTAGTTTATCTTCCATCTGTCTTTTTAATTCTTCTAAAGATAATGGTCTTTTTACTTTATCATCTCCATTTACCCTTAAGAAGAAATATTCATTGGCCGACAAACTACAAATCTTCATTTTTTTAGTCCGATTTAGCACATTTTTCCTCTCCCTTCAATTATGTCACGGATTTAAAATTATAGGAAATCCTATAAATAAATATTTTAGCACAGTATAACTGAATTTTCAATAATTTGGTGTAATTTGCTATTTTATGTTAATTGTGGTATAATATATTTGTAATCCCCAAATGGGGTAAATACGTCGGACGTTGTCTGACACGATCAACAGGAGGTACATTTATGGCACGTTTTGAGACCGAGGGCTACTGCCCTCACAACGCTTTCTCGCAGTGTGTGGCGAATGCCACCGTCCAGTCCCAGCGGGCACTGGATATCCTTGGAAGCCGCACGGCTTTTATGGTCTACGATAAGGGCTCTTGCACCTATAACGGTGTTGCCTACGTCGTTGACGCGATTTGCGGCGCCACTGGCACCATGGGCATCGAGATCGCTACGGCGATCAAGGTCTTGGACCCCGTCTGCAACTACCCTGAGAAGGGACTGAAGCTTAGCTGCTTCGACATGATCAACCCGACCGCTATCCCTGGTATCATCCAGAAGAGCGACAACGGCTGGTGTGTCAAGGGCGAGGCTTCCCAGACCACGTTCCTTTTCGAGGACGAGAGGTTCCTGGCTGTCATCGTGGAGACTGACGAGGAGCTCCAGCTCTACTTCTGGAAGAAGTAATTTCTTTCCTAAAGTAGGCTGCTCGGCTCGAGACCCTCACGCGCAAGCTTGGGGGTCTCTTGCTATATTTTATACTTATTTATATCTTTATACTTTTTACTATATTTTCTAACTTGTTATTTTTATATTTAATTTTTTTAATATTTCTATTGCATTAATTAATATTTTGTGCTAAGATAATAAAGTAATTTCATAGGGGTATAGTGTCAATGGTTAGCACGATGGTCTCCAAAACCACAAGTCTGAGTTCGAGTCTTAGTACCCCTGCCAAACATTGATACACAATTATCTAAATTGTGTATTTTTTTAATAAAAATATTATCTAAATAAAGGAATTTTAAATGAAAGAGCTAAAAGAAGAAAATATTGATATATCTAATATCAATGAAGAAAGTGATAAAAAGAATAAATTAATAAAAAGAAAAAATAAAATACATGATTTAATGAAAAAATTATTCTCTAAAGAGGTAATTTTGTATGTCGTTTTTGGAGTTTTAACAACTTTAGTTAATATTGGATCTTTTGCTATTATGACTAGTTTCTTACATTTTGATAGTACAAATGCAAATAATATAGCTATTGTTCTTGCTGTTATATTTGCATATTTTACAAATAAAGACTTAGTTTTTCATTCTCAAGCAAAAGGATTTGGCGAAAGATTTATTGAGTTTTCTAAATTTATACTTGGCAGATTACTAACAATGTTTATTGAATCAATAGGAGGATCTTTAATGTTTAGATATGTTCCTATTCCCGAGTTAGTAAGTAAATGCTTAATTACAGTAATTGTTATAATTTTAAACTTTTTTATAAGTAAATTTTTTGCATTTAAATCAAATAAAAATGATGAGTAAAATAAAAATAAATTTTCGGGGGCTATTAGATTAATCTTTAATTAAATTTAGGAGGTTTTTAATGTCTAATAGTTTTTTTATGCCTATAAAATATTTGATAATCTTATTAATTATTTTAATTATTCTAGTATCTATATTTTTTATTCCCTTTTTTCCAAATTTAAGTTTTGCACAAGATAACAACACTAATTTTGTTATTGATATAAGTTCTTCTGGATATGCATGGCCATCTCCTGGATATACAACGATTAATTCATATTTCGGATATAGAACTTCTCCTACAGCTCGGTGCTTCAAGTTATCACTCTGGATTAGATATAGGTGCTCCAGAAGGAAGTAAGTTAATTGCTGTTACCTCTGGAATAATTACATTTACTGGTTTTTTAGGCGGTGGTGGTTATACTATTACACTATCAAAGGATAATATGAAATTTACATATTGCCATGTATCTCCAAATTACATAGTAAAAAAAGGAGACCCTGTAATTCAGGGTCAAGTTATCGGTTATGTAGGTCCTAAGAATGTATATGGTGTTAAAGGTAATCAATATTATGATGAAAATGGTAATCCAACTAATGGAGCTACTACTGGCCCACATCTTCACTTTGGTGTACGCGTTGATAATAATTATATTAATCCTTTAACTTTATTTGATTAACTAAAAAAGAGACATTTTTGCATGTCTCTTACATATCTTCATCTTCTTCATTATTATTTTTTATGTCTTTTTTATTATATTTTTCTTCATCCTCAGCTACCGCTCCATGACAATGTGAGCAGTTACCATCACATGAACTTTCTTCATCACTATTCCAGTCTAACTCTATTATATTATTACATTGAGGACATTTTATTTCATTTTTTTCTTCATCTGTTATATCAGTGGTAAATTCATAATTACAATAAGGACAAACTATTTCAAATTCAAAATTATCATCCTCATCATCTTCTTCATCATAAATATCTTCTTCGATAGTATCAACTATTGATTGTACATTATTTATCTTTCTATTGATTTCTTCTTGTTTATTTTCTATTTCTTTTATTCTTTCGTCAGTTAAAAATGTTAATCTATCTACTATATCCATGAAAACTACTGTTAATTCCATAAATTTTTCTTTAGCAATTGCTAAATCATCTCTATCTTTCATACTAGCTTCTAACTCTTCTAATATTTTATTATATTTACCCTTTATATCAGACATAAATAATTAATTTCCTCCTTATACTCTTTCCATATATTCACCAGTTCTAGTATCTATTCTAACAACATCTCCAATATTAATAAATAATGGTACTGTAAGTGTATAACCATTTTCAAGTGTTGCAGGTTTTCCTGAAGTTGTTGTTGTGTTTCCAGCAAATCCTGGTTCTGTATATGTAACTTCTAATTCAACAAACATTGGTGGCTCAACTGAGAAAACATTTCCTTTAAAAGATAAGATTTTTACATTCATATTTTCTTTTAAGTATTTTAAACCATCACCTATTTGTTCTTCATTTAAAGGCATTTGCTCATATGTTTCATTATCCATAAAATAATATAATCCACCATCATTATATAAATATTGCATATCTCTTTTCTCTATCTCTGCACCTGGGAATTTTTCTGATGGATTGAATGTTTTTTCTAATACTGCACCTGTAATAACGTTTTTTAGTTTAGTTCTTACAAAAGCTGCTCCTTTTCCAGGTTTAACGTGTTGGAATTCAACTACTTTAAATACATTTCCATCCATTTCAAATGTTGTTCCGTTTCTAAAATCTCCTGCCATATATACTTCTGCCATATATATTTCTCCTTTCAAATTAACATAAATTTAAATCCTAATTATTTTACCATATGTTTTTACTTAAATCAAGTATAATCATCTTTATTTATCAACTATAATATAATTTTTATCCGATTTTGTTAAATTTATACATCCAGATTTTGTAATTAAAACTGTATCTTCTATTCTAACTCCAAAATTTCCTGGTATATATATTCCTGGTTCGTTTGTAACAACCATGTTTGCCTTTAATGAATTATCATTTTTACCATTTATAAATGGCATTTCATGAATATCTAATCCAACTCCATGTCCTAGACTATGAATTAAATTATATCCATTTAGTTTAAAATCGTTTTCTACCATCTTGCTTACTAATCTTATACTTGCTCCATCTTTATATTCTTTTAATGTTTGAAGTTCATTTTTTAAAACTAAATCATATATTTTTTGAATTTGTACTGGTACATATCCTGCAAAAATTGTCCTAGTCATATCAGAACAATATCCTTGGTATTTACATCCCATATCAATAGTAATTGCATCTCCTGCTTCAATTTTTTTATCCGTAGGAACTGCATGTGGTTTTGATGAATTTTTTCCAGATGCAACTATTGTGTCAAATGCTAATCCATCAGCACCATTATCTTTAAAGAATTTTTCTATTTCAAATGCTATATCCTTTTCTGTCATTCCAATTTTTATATAGTCACATAGATGTAAAAAACATTGATCTGTTATATAGCATGCTTTTTCAATACGTGATATTTCTTCATCGTCTTTTATCATTCTTTGTTTTTCAATTAAGTTTTCAGTTTCTTCAAAGTTATTTATTTTATATCTTTCTATATATTTTTTATATGTAGCATAAGTTATATAATTTTCTTCGAACCCAACATTTTCACAAAACATAAAGAAGTTTTCATAGTCGTCTCTTGAGATATTTGCAATATCATTAACTATTATACCATCATCAATTGTTAATGTTGATTTAACTTCCTCCAAATATCTTCCATCAGTTATAAAGAAGTTTTCTTTTCTTGCAATAAGTAATATTCCTTCTGCTTGTATTCCTGTAAGATACCTTATATTAACAGGATTCGAAATAATCATTCCTTGCATATTTTCCATATTAATTTTATCTCTTAACCATTTAATTTTTGGATTCATAATAAGCCCCCTTATATTACTACATATATTATTTATCCTAAATTATTTTAATATGTTCCTAATGAAAATATTTCTAACAATACCATTAATATGTCTGAAGTTGATATATATATTGGAAGTAAACTTGCAACTACTATAAAAGGTCCAAATGGTATATATTCATTAGATTTCTTTTTTCTACTAATTAAAATTACTATACTAACAATTGCTGCGAATAAGAATGACATAACTGATACAAGAATTATATTCATCCATCCGAAGAAAAGACCTAATGCTGCCATTAATTTAACATCACCAAATCCCATTGCTTCTTTTCCAGCAATAACTCCTCCTATTAATGTTATTAATAAAAAGATTCCTCCTCCTACTATCATACCTAACATATTATCTATAAATATATTAATACCTAGGTTTGTATTTTGTAATGTTTCTATAAATGTAAATACAAGACCTGTTTCAAATACTGTAAGAGTTAATCTATTGGGTATTATTTGTGATTTAAAATCAATTATAAATGCACTCAAAATCATTGGTATTAAAAATACATATTTTAATGTTTCTATTGTTAAACCTTTTAAATATAATAAAGCTATATATGAAATAGCTACAATAACCATTAAAAGATATTTTGGTCTAGTATTCTTTAAATATTCTTTAAAAAATTCTTTAGAGAATATCTTTTTATGATCATTCATTCTTAAATTACACCAATCTATAAATTGTCCAACTATTAAACCTAATATTCCTATTAAAACATATGTTAATATATGTAATTCATTTATATACATTTTTCTCCTCCGCTTTATGTGTCTTAAACTATTTAATTTACTTTAAGCTTCTTCTCATTTTATTTTTTTTATATTTATTTATTATAAGTCTTTCTATTGGTCTTTTTAACCTTGTTATTAAATAATCTTTTTCTTCTATTGGTTTTACTAATATAGAAAACATATTACATCTATTTGCACCAATAATATCTGTAAAAATTTGGTCTCCTACTACTGCAATATTCTCATTGTCTAATTTAAGAATATCCTTTGCACGTAAAAATCCAGATTTTAATGGTTTTTTTCCAAAGAAAATATATGGAACATTTAATATTTTAGCAACTGCACCTACTTTATCAATCTTGTTACTATTTGATAAAATACAAATTTTAATTCCATTTTCTTTAATATTTTTAGCCCACTCAGAAATTCCCTCTGGCATTTTTCTATCTAAGTTTATTAATGTGTTATCTACATCTAAAATTAAACCTTTTATATTATATTTATTTAATAAATCTATACTTATGTCTTTTACACTATTAAAATATTCTTTTGGATATAACACGTTTTCCTCCATTTCTACAACCATAATATTATCAATATGTACCGTGTTTGTCAAGAGTTTAATAGTTTTATATCTATACAATATTTATTCAATAATTAATAAAAAACTAGAAAGAATAACTAATTTTTCTTTCTAGTTTTTTTATTTTAATTATTCTTTATTTCTTATTTAATTATTATTTATATGTTATCTATTACATCCACAATTACAAAATAGTATCAAAAATATTAATATGAAAAATAGCATGCTATTATCACATCCACATCCTCCAAAAATGTTACCTAAAAATCCACCATTATTGCATCCACATCCACAATTTCTTACTTCCTCTTGCATATATATTCTCCTTTCTTTATTATTTTTATATATTATTCTCTTTATACTCTTTTTGTTCCTATTTATTAATGTTTAAGTTTGATTTTTTTTATTCTATATAATATAATTGTTTTTAGAGTTACATTAATATAAATGTTTTAAGGAGTTTTACTATGAGTTATGATATTGAACTTTTATCTCCAGTCGGAGATTTTGAATGTTTAAAAGCAGCAGTTCAAAATGGTGCAAATAGTGTATATTTTGGTGGTAGTTTATTTAATGCTAGAGCCTCAGCAACTAATTTTAATATTGATGAGCTTGAAAAAGTTATAAATTATTGTGCATTAAGAAATGTTAAAACACATTTAACTCTTAATACACTTATAAAAGATAGTGAATTTAAAGATGCTGTAATGCTAGCTAAAAAGGCTTACGAATTAGGTATTGATGCTCTTATTGTACAAGATATAGGACTTGCACAATTTTTAAGGAAACTATTTCCTGATTTAGCAATTCATGCAAGTACTCAGATGACTATTCATAACTTAGAAGGAGTACAAAAATTAGAACAACTTGGATATACAAGAGCTGTTTTATCTCGTGAATTAACATTATCTGAAATAGAATATATTTGCTCTAACTCTAATATAGAAATTGAAACTTTTATACATGGCGCTCTTTGCATTTCATACTCTGGACAATGTTTATTTTCAAGTATGGTTGGTGGTAGATCTGGTAATAGAGGTAGATGTGCTCAGCCTTGTAGACTACCATATGAATTAATTGAAGATCATTTATCTAATAAAAAACATATAAGTCATGCTATAGATAAAGGTTACATTATAAGTCCTAAGGATTTATGCTCATTAGATTATATTCCTTCATTAATTGAGGCAGGTGTTAAATGCTTTAAAATAGAAGGAAGACTAAAATCTCCTGAGTATGTTGCAACAGTTACAAGAATATATAGAAAATATATAGATATGTTCATAAATAAAAAGGAATATATAGTAGATGAAAAAGATATCCATGATTTAAAACAAATATTTAATAGAGGAGGTTTTTCATCAGGACATTTAGACTCACATCCTAATCGCGAATTAATTTGTAAAGAAAAACCAAATAACATGGGAATATATATAGGTAATGTGGCTAATTACAATAAATTAAATGGTCATATTAAGATACTTTTAAATGAAAAACTTTCACTTGGTGATACTATTAATTTTGAAAAAGAAAATACTAGATATACAGTTTCAGAACTTATGCTTAACAATAATAACGAGCAAAAAGTAGATAAAAATAACAAAGTTACAATTGGTAGAATGAAAGGTAACATACATGCTGGTGATAAAGTATTTAAGTTATCTAGTAAAGAACAATTAGAAAAAGCTAAACTTTCATATAACTCTGAAAATATCAAAATACCTCTTGGCTGTAACTTAATAGCAAAAAAAGGCTCAAATATAACTGCTAGTGTATATATAAATAATAGAATGAAAAATAGTTTATATAACAATATCACTATAAATTATACTAGTAATATTATTCCTGAAGAAGCTAAAAGTAGCCCTACTACTAAGGAAAGAATTATTTCTCAATTATCCAAAACTACTAATACACCTTTCTATTTTGAAAAATTTAATATTGATATGGATGATAATATCTTTATTCCTAGTATAAAAGAACTAAATGAAATTAGAAGAGTTATATTATCTCAAATTGAAAACACTATTATTAATAGAATAAAGAGAAATAATAGTATAGATGAAAAAAAAATAGATAATCTCTTAATTAATGAATATTCAAATTCTAATATACATTATAATTTAAGCAAATATAATTCTCAAAAAAATATTTCTGTTTATTTAAATGTAATTAATACTGAATTTGACTATAGTAGTTTGTCAAAAGAATATATAAATTATATATATATTCCATTAAGACATTTTATGAATAAAAATTATACTGACACTATTAAACAAATAACTTCAAATTTTAAAACATATATTTATATTCCTGCTATAGTAAAAACAAATTACAAAAATATTGTAAAACATAGTTTAGATAGCTTAATAGAACAATATAAAAATATCTCTGGATTTGTTTTATCTAGTCTCGGTGATTTTATACTTTTACAAAAATATATAAACAATTTTGAATTTATAGGTAACTTTTCATTTAATGTCTTTAACAGAATAACAATTAATTCACTTTTAAACTTAGGTTTATCTAAAGTAACTCTTTCACCTGAATTAAATATTAATGATTTAAACACTATAGTTAAAAGTAATTTACCTTTAGAATTAATAGTATATGGAAACACACCTGTAATGAAAATGAATTATTGTGTTTTGGGAAATAGTAATAGATGTTACCCTGATTGTAAAATGAAGTGTACTACATCTAATACATATTTCTTAAAAGATAGGCTTGGTTTTAATTTTAAAATTATTCCAGATAATATTCAAACTGTTACAACTATTTTTAATAGTAAAACAACTTGTATTACAGATATCGATATAAATATAAATAATTTTAGAATTGATTGTATAGATGAAACTATAGACGAAATAAATAATATTGCAAAAGCTACATTCTTTGGAAACAAATTAGAAGGTAAGCAATATACACGTGGTAATTTATATAGAGATGTATAAAATAAACTCTGACTTCAGTTTGAAGTCAGAGTTTATTTTATTTTTTATATTTGCTTACTGCTAAGCTCTATTATTAAATCCATATTATCATCCTTAGCAGCTTTATTTTTTCGAATTGCTCCACATTTTTTGCATCTATAAATAATAACATACCCTTTTTTACTATCAATTTCTAAAGAAACTGGCTCTAAATCTCCATGACATTCTTCCATCCTATCCCCTGGATTAATATCTACATGTTTAGAATGTAAACATACTGGGCAATGATCTCTACAAGAATATCCTAATTTTGGTACTTTATTTCCACAATTTTCGCATATAAATTCTTCATCAATTTCAGTAAATTTTCTTTTCATTTTTACTCCTATCTATTATTCAACATTAAATATGCTTCCACCTATAAATTCTCTTAATAATGAGTTTTTTGGTACAAATTCATCATCTATATCATCAAAGTATTTTAAAAGTTCATATAAACTTTGTGCCTCAGAATATTCAGGATGTGTATTATCTATTGCTTTTAATAAAGGCATTGCATATTTTTTTAATACTGATATTTCGTAAATTAATGATGTATTGAACATACTGTCTGCATCTTCTTGGAATGGATAAATATAATTTTCTTCACCTTTATTAACCATATCCCAATTTTCTAAAGTATGTAATGCTTCATAACCTCTAAAATTATTATCTCTTACTAGCCTACGTATTAATCTTGTATCAGTAGTAGATATCCTATTATAGTAATCCATGTTTAATACTGTTAATGCACTAATATATATTTTATATTTTTGTTCTTTTGGAATAGATTCAGTAAGTTTATCATTCAAACAATGTATCCCTTCTATAACAAGAACTTCGTTATTTCTCATTCTCATTTTATTACCTTTATATATTTTATGTCCTGTTTTGAAATCAAATGTAGGAAGTTCAACTTCTTCTCCATTTAATAGTTTACTTAAATGATCATTAAATAATTTTAAATCTATAGAATCTAATCTTTCAAAATCATATTGTCCATTTTCATCTTTTGGAGTATCTTCTCTTTCCACAAAATAATTATCCACTGAAATAGTAAGAGGTTTAATTCCATTTAACTTTAATTGTATTCCTAATCTTTGAGCAAATGTAGTCTTTCCAGATGAAGATGGGCCTGCTATAAGAATTATTTTTACTCCTTTTCTTTTTACAATTTTATCCGCTATATCAGATATTTTCTTTTCGTGTAATGCTTCAGCAAGCAAAATTAATTCTTTAGATTTTCCTTCTTCTATTTTTTTATTTAGTTTATATACAGTATTAACATTTAATACTCTATGTATATCCTCATATTCTTCTAGTGTTTGTAGTAATTTTTTTGTTTCTTTATATTTATCTAGCTTAAATGGTGTTTTTTTATCAGGATACCTTAGTAAAAATCCGTCATGATATTTTACTATATCAAATAATTTGATATATCCTGTACTTATAGGCATAACACCATAGAAGTAATTATAATAGTCTTCGCAAAAATATAATGAAACTTCCTCTTTATATTTATTATCTAATTGTAATCTTCCTCTTAAAGTTTTTTCTTTTTGGTAAAATTTCTCAGCCTCTTCCTTTGTCATTTCTATTTTCTTTATTGGTAAATCACTTTTTACAATTTCAATCATTTCTTTTTTTATGTTTTCAATTACTTCATTTGTAATCTTCATATTATCAGTTTCACAAAATATAGAATTAGAAAGCTGGCAATTAACTGTAAGTAATGCTTTTGGATATACTCTGTAAAACGCCATAGCCATTACATATAAAATTCCTCTTTGATACACTCTTCTTCCATCTCTTGTAGTTAAATCTATTGGAACAACTTCATCTAAATTATTTACTACTTCATTAAGAGATCTTACTTCATTTTTATATTTACAAGCAAGAACATTTTTCTCCTTGTCATCTTTAAATTTTTCTATTGCTAACATAATTTATTCCTCCTTATATCTCTTATATACCTTAATTACGGTTTAAGAAAACAACTATATACTTATTAGTATCTTAATTTACAAATTGATTATATTTAAATTTATAATATCAATAATAAATATTAAGACGACATTTTTTCTTTTATTTTTACTAATGTATTTAGTGCTTCTATTGGTGTTAATTCATTAACATCAACCTTATCTAATTCATGTGCAAGTTCCGCTAATTTATAATTATACATAGTCAATTGTCCATCTGCTACATTTTTATTTTCTTTTTCTATTTTTTTATTATTAAGTACATTCTTCTTCTCAATTGATTTTAAAATTTCGTTTGCTCTTTTGGTTACTACTTGTGGAACACCTGCTAAACGTGCCACATGAACTCCATAACTTTCATCAGTTCCTCCGTTTATTATTTTTCTTAAGAAAATTATGTCCTCACCTTTTTCTTTAACAGCTATTGAATAATTCTTTACACCTTCTATTTTATTTTCCAAATCTGTAAGTTCATGATAATGTGTTGCGAATAATGTTTTAGCTCCACATTTTTCTTTGTTTGATATATATTCAGCAACAGCCCACGCAATTGATAGTCCATCATATGTTGATGTTCCTCTTCCTATTTCGTCTAGTATTACTAAACTATTTCCTGTTGCTTCTTTTAGTATTTGCGCAACTTCCATCATTTCAACCATAAATGTACTCTGTCCCATGCTTAAATCATCTGATGCTCCAACTCTAGTAAAAATCTTATCAACAACTCCAATATTTGCACTTGAAGCAGGTACAAAGCTTCCTATTTGAGCCATTAGTACTATTAAAGCTACTTGTCTCATATATGTTGATTTACCAGCCATATTTGGACCAGTTATTATCGCTAATCTATTGTCACCTTTATCCAAATATGTATCATTTTGCACAAATTCTCCACTTGGTAAAATCTTTTCAATTACCGGATGTCTTCCATCTTTTATATCTATTATGCCACTATTATCAACATTTGGTCTTACATAATTTTGATCTTCTGCAACACTTGCAAAAGAAGTAAGTGCATCTAGTGTAGCTATTACTTCTGCAGATTTTTGTATTCTTTCTATTTGTGTTTCTATTTTATCTCTTACTTGTGTAAATATTTCATATTCTAAGTTTACAGCTTTTTCTTCTGCTCCTAGTATCTGATTTTCCAAATTTTTAAGTTCTTCTGTTATATATCTCTCACCATTTGTTAGTGTTTGTTTCCTAATATATCTATCTGGTACTAAAGATACATTTGACTTAGTTACTTCAATATAATAACCAAATACTTTGTTAAAACCTACTTTTAACCCTTTAATACCTGTCTTTTCTCTTTCTTCAGCTTCTAGTTGAATTATCCAATTCTTTCCATCAGTTGTTGCAGTTTTTAGTTTATCAACTTCATCATTAAATCCTAGTTTTATTAATCCGCCTTCTTTAACACTAATAGGTGGTTCATCTACAATTGTTTTATCTATTAATTCATATATATCTTCTAAAGTATCTAGATCATTATATAATTCTACTAATAGTTCTGTTTTACATCCTGATAATACTTTTTTTACTTCTGGTAATTGTTTTGCAGAAGTTTTTAAGGATATTAAATCTCTACCATTTGCACTACCATATGAAATTTTTCCTGCTAATCTTTCTATATCATATACTCTTTTTAAACTATCTATAATATCTCCTCTTAAGATAATATTATCTTTTAGTTCTCCTACAGCATCTAATCTCTGATTAATTTTCTTAGGATTTATCAATGGATTATTAAGCCATGTCCTTATTAGTCTTCCCCCCATTGAAGTTGATGATTTATCTAAAACCCATAATAGAGTTCCTTTTTTAGTCTTATCTCTTAATTTTTCAGTTATTTCCAAATTTCTTCTTGCATTGATATCTAAAGCCATATATTTTGTAGTGTTATATATTATTAATTTATTTATATGATCCAAACTATTTTTTTGAGTATCTAATAAATATTTTAAAAGTGCATTAGTTGCTGGAACAGACAAATTATATGAGTCTATATTTTCTATAACATTATTTTCATCATCAATAATTTTATATTTATCCACTAATTGTTCTGTCGTGTTTACAAATTGTTCTTCATCTAATCTCGTAACATAAACTTCAAACCTTTCTTTTATTTTTGAAATTTCTTCTTTACACTCGAACATCATAGGATTAACAACAAGTTCTGCTGGAGAAAATTTTGATAGCTCATCCATAAGACTTGCAAAATTATTTTTTTCTCTAATCTCTGTTGTTCTAAAATCTCCAGTTGTTACATCACATACAGTTACACCAAAGTATATTCCATTTTTATATATGCACATTATATAGTTATTTTTTCTATCATCTAGCAAGTTTGCTTCAATTACAGTTCCGGGTGTTACTACTCTTATAACATCTCTTTTTACTATTCCTTTAGCTTTTTTAGGATCTTCTAATTGCTCACAAATTGCAACTTTATATCCTTTTGATATAAGTCTTGAAATATAGTTCTCTGCTGCATGAAATGGAATTCCACACATTGGTGCTCTTTCTTCCATTCCACAATCTTTTCCTGTTAAAGTTAATTCTAATTCTCTTGAAACATTTATTGCATCATCAAAAAACATTTCATAAAAATCACCTAATCTGTAAAATAAAATACAATCTTTATATTGCTTTTTTGTCTCTAAATAATGTTGCATCATTGGTGAATATTCTGCCATATTTAGTCGTCCCTTCCTTTTTGGTTTCTATTATTTCTATCTTTAGAATCATCTATTCTTCCACTTACAAGACTTTCTTTTTTTCCTTGATCTTGTAATTGTATTTTCATACTCTCTCTATATTCTTTTGCCTCATCTTTTTTTGCTTTTTGTTCTCTTTGCATTTTTAGAGTTAATTCCATCTTTCTTTTATCCTGATACATCATCCATATTGTAGCATTACTTGCATACCCTAATTTTTTAGCCGCATCTCTATGTGTCATACCACTATCAACTAATTCTTCAAATTTTGATAATATTTTTGAAACATACTCTAATCTTTCTTCCACAGATTCTCTTTCTGGATTTATATCAAACCCTAATTTTGCTGCTTCTTCATCAACCGCTTCTTTATATGCTATAGCCTCTGACATTGTTCTTTTTCTTTTTATTCTACTTCTATATAATTCATATAATTTTGGATTAGTAGTTTTTAAATGTGCTACTGTTCTTGATATGGTTCTTAATGATATTCCTAAATCTTCTGCCACATTAGTCCTACCATATTTTATAACTTCTATTGCTAATGCAGCAGGATCTATATTGGTATCTCTTGGAACATATGGATTTTTCTCTAATAGCTCCATATATAGTTCTTTATTAGATGTCGCCAAATCATCGATCATATAATTTACTTTTTTTACACTTGTTTCTAATATTTTTGCTATCTTTGTTTTTGTTGTTTTTCCATCTATTAATAAACGTATATATTCTTCAAATTGCTCTTGGCTTACTTGTTTCATAAAATTATATAATCTCTCCTTTTAAATACCATTTATGCTCTGATACAATTTTCACATTAACTATTTTTCCAATTATATCTTCTTTACCTTCAAATACCACTACTTTATTTGTATCTGTTCTACCTGTTAAAAGTTTGTTATTTGTTTTACTATATCCTTCTACTAACATCTCATATATATTTCCAATATATTTTTTATTATTTTCTTCCACTAGTTCTTCATATAATTCTTTTAATCTATCAAATCTTTCATGTTTAATTTTTTCTGGAATCTGATTTTCCATTTTATCAGCTGGAGTTCCAACTCTTCTTGAATATATAAACATAAAAATCTGCTCATATTTAACTTTTCTTACAACATCTAAAGTGTCTTCAAAATCTTTTTCTGTTTCTCCTGGAAATCCTACTATTATATCTGTAGAAAATTTAACATCTGGTATCATTTCTTTCATTTTTTCAACTAATTTTAGATATTGTTCTTTAGTATAAATTCTGTTCATTGCTTTTAGTACATCTGTGCTTCCTGATTGAAGAGGAAGATGAATAAACTTTGATACTTTTTTAGAGTCTCTTATTGCTTCTATTACATCTTCTGTAAAATCTTTTGGATGTGGTGATATGAATCTTATCTTTTCAATTCCTTCTATTTTATTTACTGTTCTTAATAGTTTTGCAAAAGAATTGATTTCTGTTTTACATTCATTTCTTTCTCTTTCTACTCTCATATATGAATTTACATTTTGACCTAATAATGTTACTTCTTTATATCCCTTAGACGCTAGATCTTTAATTTCAGCCAAAATATCATTTGGATCTCTACTTCTTTCTCTTCCTCTTACATATGGAACAATACAATATGTACAAAAATTATTACAGCCATTCATTATTGCAACTTGAGCTCTTATTGAATCACTTCTTGTGATTGGTAATCCTTCTATTATCTCTCCATCAATATCTATAATATCTGTTATTCTTTTATTCTCAATAATTGCATTATATAAATCTTTTGGAAATTTATATAATGTATGTGTACCAAATATAACGTCGTATTTATAGCTTTTCTTTATCTTATTAACTATATGTTCTTCTTGCATCATGCATCCACCTATTGCTATAATAGTTCCTTTGGCTTCTTTTTGTTTTTTTACCTCTCCTAATTTTCCAAATAATTTTTCTTCTGCATTCTCTCTTACGCAACAAGTATTATATATAACTAAATCCGCTTCTAGTATTTCTTCTGTTTTAGAATATCCCATTTTTTCTGTCATTCCACAAATTTTTTCAGAATCATTTTCATTAAGTTGACATCCCATTGTTAAAATATAATACTTTGGATTTTTTCCATCATTTATTTTTTTTACTTTTTCTATGTATTCTAATTCATCATTTATGTCAATTTTTTTCATTTAATTTCTATCCTCTCTTATACCTTTAACTATTATATTTTACATGAAAAAAGCACTTTTTTCAAGTGCTTTTTATCAAGTTCTATTAGCAAAATGAAGCTATCTTATTATATATTTTTTCTTATTTGCAGAATCTATGTTTTCCTATAGTAACCGTCATCGGTCTTGACCAAATCCATTTATTAGTTGCTGTACTTGGATTAAAGTAATATATTGCTCCATTTGTTGGGTCCCAACCATTTAATGCATCTTGTGCTGCTTTTTTAGCTGTATCGTTTGGAGTCAAATTAATTTGTCCATCACTTACTACATCAAATGCTCCTTTTTGATATATCACACCAGATATTGTGTTTGGAAATGAACTATTTTTTACTCTATTTAATACAACCGCAGCTACAGCTACTTGTCCTGAATATGGTTCACCTCTTGCTTCTCCATATACTAACCTACTCAGTAAATTCAAATCATTTGAATTGGTTGATGAACTAGAATTACTACTAGTATTTCCTGAGCTATTTCCTGATGAATTAAATATTCCCATTGCTTGCAAAGTTTTTGTTCCAGCTATTCCATCGACAGTAAGTCCATTTTTTCTTTGAAATTTCTTAACTGCTTCTAAAGTCTGACTACCATAAATCCCATCAACATTTCCATTATAGTAACCCCATCTTTTTAATTTTGTCTGTATAGTTCTTACTTCTTCTCCTCTTGACCCATATTTTGATAAAGCATATGATTCGTTGTTTCTAAAAAACACATTATATGATACAAATATTGAACTTATTAATAGTATTATAATGATTGCTTTTATATTCTTTTTTAACTTTATAGCCAATATATAACACCACTTTCTAACTATATAAGATAAATTAATTTCTCTTATTTTATCCGAAACTGGTGTTATTATACATTTATTTAAAATATTCCTATTATATTTCCATCTTCATCTAAATCTATATTCTCTGCTGCTGGAACTCTTGGAAGTCCTGGCATTGTCATTATTTTTCCTGTAATTGCTACTACAAATTCCGCACCTGATTTTAATATTACCTCTTTTACATGAATTTTAAATGGATCTAAACATTCTAAATTCTTTTGATCATCTGATAATGAATATTGTGTCTTCGCAATACATACTGGTAAATTTCCAAATCCAAGTCTTTCTATTTTTTTAATTTGTTCTTCTGCTTCATCTGAAAATTCTACTCCTTCTGCTCCATATACTTTTGTTGCTACATCATTTATTTTTTCTTTTAAACTTTCATTTAAATCATACATATAGTTTAATTTAGAAGCTCTTTTTGTTAATTTAACTATTTTTTCTGCTAAATCAGTAGCTCCTTCTCCACCTTTTTCCCAACTCTCTACTAAGCTTAGTTCTATATCTTGTTCTTTTAATTTATTACGTAAGATTTCTATTTCATTATCTGTATCATGTGTATATTTATTTATTGCTACAATTACATTTAAACCATATTTATTTTTTAAATTATCTACATGTTTTAATAAATTATGGAATCCTCTATTTAAATACTCTATATTCTCATTTTTTATTTCATCTTTTGGCATTCCACCATGATATTTTAACGCTTTAATTGTTGCCACACACACAACAGCATCTGGTTTTATTTGGGCTTTTCTACATTTAATATCTAAAAATTTCTCTGCTCCTAAATCAGCACCAAATCCTGCCTCAGTTATAACGTAATCACCTAATTTTAGTGCAAGTTTTGTTGCTATTATACTATTGCAACCATGTGCAATATTTGCAAAAGGTCCTCCATGAACAATTGCAGGAACTTTTTCTAATGTTTGCACTAAATTTGGATTTATTGCATCTTTTAAAAGTACAGTTAATGCTCCATCTGCTTTTAAATCTCTTGCTGTTATAGGTTTATCTTCTTTAGTATATCCAACAATTATATTCCCTATTCTTCTTTTTAAATCATTAATATCAGTTGCTAAACAAAATATAGCCATTATTTCTGAAGCTACAGATATATCAAATCCATCAGTTCTTGGCATAATATTTTTTTCATTTGACAGTCCTGTTTCTACTTTTCTTAATTGTCTATCATTTAAGTCTACACATCTTTTCCAAGTTACTCTATCAAATCCTAGGCTATTTCCAAAATATATATGATTATCAATCATTGCTGAAAGAAGATTATTAGCAGATGTAATTGCATGTATATCTCCTGTAAAATGTAAATTAATATCTTCCATTGGAGCTATTTGTGAATGTCCTCCACCTGTTGCTCCTCCTTTTATTCCAAATACAGGACCAAGAGAAGGTTCTCTTAATGCTAAAATAGGTTTTTCTCCAATTTTCTTTAGTCCATCTGCTAAGCCAATTGCCATAGTTGTTTTTCCTTCTCCCAAAGGTGTTGGATTAATTGCTGTTACCAATACTAATTTTCCATCTTTTTTATTATTTAATTTTTTCATTATGTTTAAATTTATTTTTGCTTTATACTTTCCATAAAGTTCTAAGTCCTCTTCATCAATCCCAACACTTGCTGCAATATTATCAATTTTTTCTAATTTTGTGCTTCTTGCAATATCTACATCCTCCATAATTTCCCTTCTTTCTTCTATATAAATATAGACGCTCCATTTTGTAAATAAAAATAACATCATTTTCATTAACCAAATGGGGCGTCTCCCTTTGGTTTTAATATACTTAAAATATCTTATCCAAAGATTAAGCCTACTATTAATCCTATCAAAGCACCAACAAATACTTGTATTGGTGTATGTCCCAATACCTCTTGTAATTTTTCACTTACTTCCATGTTAGAAAGTCCTGGTGTTTGAACTATTTTATTTAAAAGCTTTGCTTGTTTCCCTGCAGCTCTTCTAACTCCTGCTGCATCATACATTACTACAAAAGAAAATACAAGAGATAACCCAAATATTGCAGAATTAACTCCATAAGTTTTTCCTATCATAGTACTTAAAGCAATTACTACTGCTGAATGAGAGCTTGGCATTCCGTCCAGCTCCTAAAATTCTCTTAAAATTAAATTTTTTTGTTGTTACTAAATCATAAATCAATTTAAATAATTGTATAAAAAACCATGTCGCAAATGGTATAATTAAATATCTATATTCGTGAATAAACTCCATCATTTTCTCTAATCCTCATTTTGTACAAATTTATCTTCTGATATGTTTCCATCTTCGTCTTTTATAAGCATAGTAATTTTCTTTTCTGCCTTTTCAAGCATTTGACTACATTCTTTAGACAATTTCATTCCTTCTTCAAATTTTGAAACTGAATCATCTAAATTAAGTTCTCCTTTTTCAAGTTCTAATGCAATCTCTTCTAATTTTTTCATTTTATCTTCAAAACTTGTATTATCTTCCATTATTTTTCTCCTTTATTTTTCTGTAACAGTTTCTGTAGCTAAATCAACTATTAAATATGCTAAAGTTACTCCGTTATTGCTTGCAATAACGACATAATCTCCATTTGTATTTACTGTATCACATCTAAAATATACATCTTCTACATTATCATACTCTGTTTCATAATATTCTTTTGCAAGTTCAACAGCCTTTTCTTCTCTACTTGTTTTTGTTCCAGATACAACTTCTGAATTTGAACTTTGATTTTTTTCTTCTGTTTGTTTGTCTACATTTTCCTCTTTACTATTATCTTCTTTCTTTATTTCTTCTTCAGTTGTATTAGTCTCCTCTTCATCATATAACTCATTTATTACATTATCTATTCCCATATTTTCATTTGGCAATTCATTAGTTTCATTAATTTGAGCTGGTTCTGCTTTTACACTTTCATAAACAAGCCATATTACAGCAAGTACTAAAATTATTATTATAACTGTTCCTAAAATCTTCTTTGCTCCTTTACTCATATGTATCCCTCCTTATATTATTTTTGCTTTTGCTATTCCGTCAACTACTCTTAAGTCTACTTCGTCATCTTTATTTAAATCTTTAACAGATTTTATTACTTTACTATCTTTTTGAACTATTGAATAACCTCTTGTTAAAGTTTTTAATGGACTTAATGCATCCAATTTTGAAATATGTTTAATCATATTTGTTTTCTTATCTTTATATATATTTATTATACTATTTTGTAATGACTTAACTTTTAAGTCTATAATCATATACTTTTCATTTATTTTCTGAGTTGGCTCTTTAAAAACTCTACTATTCATACATTTTTCATATCTAAGTCTCATTAATTCTACTTTTTTCTTTAATGCTAGTTTATATCTATTATTATATGATTCAAGTTTTAAAACTATATCTGAAATATTTGGTACTGCAAGTTCTGCAGCTGCAGAAGGAGTTGGCGCTCTTAAATCTGCAACAAAATCTGCAATTGTAAAATCTGTTTCATGCCCTACTGCAGATATTACTGGCAATTCTGAATCATAAATTGCTCTTGCAACAACTTCTTCATTGAAAGGCCATAGATCTTCAAGTGAACCTCCACCTCTTGCTACTATTATTACATCTGCTAGTTTCTTCTCATTCATCAATTTTATTGCATCAGCTATTTTTTGACTTGCGCCTTCTCCTTGTACTGGTACTGGAAGAAGTCTGATATATACATTTGGATTTCTTCTTGTCGATACATTTATTATATCTCTTATAACAGCTCCTGTATTTGATGTTAAAACACCTATACATTTTGGAAACACTGGAATTTTTTTCTTATGATTAATATCAAAAAGACCTTCTTTTTCAAGTCTTGCTTTCATTTCTTCATAAGCTTTATATAAACTGCCCATACCATCTTCTTGCATAGCTTTTGCATAAATTTGATATACACCATCTCTTTCAAATACAGATACTGTACCAAATATCATAACTTTCATTCCATCTTTAGGCTCAAATTTCAAATTAACAGCTGCACTCTTAAACATAATACATTTGATCAAAGAATTCTCATCCTTTAATGTAAAATATAAATGGCCTGTATAATGATGTTTATAATTAGAAATTTCACCTTTAACTAATACATTATTTAGAATTTCGTCTGAGTCTATTTTACTTTTAATGTATTTATTTAGTTCTGAAACACTTATAGGATTATATGTCATTAGTTTTCTTCTTCTCCCCCGTTTATATCTTTGTCCAAATTGTTTTTCTTTACTATACTTGCTAATACTCCATTTATAAAGCTTGGTGCTTTTCCATCTGCATATTCTTTTGCAAGTTCTACTGCTTCATTTATAACCACTTTATATGGAGTTTTTAAATATAGCATTTCAAATATTGCAATTTCTAAAATTGAAATATTTAATTTAGAAACTCTATCATAAGTCCATTTTTCAGATAAACAATCCTCTATTTGTTTTTTTATTTGCTTTCCATGTCTTTTTGTTCCATATACTACGTCTTTTATATATTTAGTTGTAGCTTTTCCATGTATATTTCTTTCTTCAAAGAACATGTCTACATTTTCTTTATAATCTTCGTATTTTATATTCTGTGATTCTAAGCTATATACTATTTCAAATGCTGTTCTTCTATTATCTGACATACTCATTTTGCTTTTCCCCTTTTTACAATTTATCTATAAAATTTTTTAGTTTATCTTTTACACTATTTTTGTTATGTTGAAAATAATATCCTGCATAACCACATACAGCTATTAAAACAATAGCTATTATTAATTCATAGAATTTAGTTAACAATAACAATATAGCTATTATTATTCCTAGTATCATACCACCATATTGTGACATGAAGCTTTTAAAATCATCCATACTAAGCTTCTTCCTTTCCTATGATCATATTTTATTTTAATTTGCTGTCTTTTGTTATTTATTTTCATCTAATATTGTTGGTTCTATTTCTTTTACTTCTTCTATATTTTTAACTTTTATATTTACTTCTTTTACTTCTAAATCAGAAGCTTTTTTTATTGTATCTTTAATTTTAGTTTGTAAATTTGTAGATAATTCTTTTATTACTGCTGTTTCTTTTACTGTTAAATTAACAAATACACTTAAATTATTTTCTTTATCTAATTCTATTTTGGTAGTTACATTTACAGCACTATCAAATCCTTTTACAACACCATTAACTAAATTTTCAATTGTGTCTCTTGTAATTAAAAGTTTTCCATTTGAATTTTCTAATAGTATTCCATTTTTATACTCTTCTTTTTCTTTTGCACTTGAATCAAAGAATATACATTTTATTGCTAATAATATAAAAATTATACTTAATACTAAAAGAATATTTGATGTTATTTCGTTTGTTATTGCAACTTCTAATGCATCTGATATTAAATTATGATCAATCCACCCAAATATTGCTAAACAAAATAGTACTGAAATTATTAACATTATTGTTGAAAAAAGTACTAAAGTCAATTTTTCTAATTTTTTCATTTATTTTTCCTACCTTTCTATTACTTAGAAAAAGCACTTAAAAATTAGTTTATTTCAAGAAATAATTATATATATAAATAAATGCTCTTTGAAATAATGTAATTTTTTAAGTGCTATAATTATTATTCTGTTTTATTAGATTCTGATTTCATTTCTTCTACATTATTTGCGTCTGTATTAACTCCTTGAACATGAACGTTTACATCTAAAACTTTTAATCCTGTCATACTCTCAACTGCTTTTTTAACTCTATTTTGAATTTCAAAAGCAACATCTGGAATTCTTACTCCATATTCAACAATTATATTTACATCTATTCTTGTTTCTTTTTCCCCAGCTTCAACTTTAATTCCTTTTGCAAAGTTTTTCTTTCCACTAAATACTTCTGAAATACCTCCTGCAAATCCACCTGCCATTGAAGATACTCCTGGTACTTCTGATGCAGCAGCTCCTGCTATAACAGCTATAACGTCATCTGCAATTTTTATATTTGAATTATTTTCAAGTGTTACTTCTCCTTCATTTTCTACTTTATTTGTAGCTTCATTAATTTCTTTGTTTTCCTCCATAACATTTACCTCCTTAAGATTATTAGTAAAGCTTCTCGCCCTTTTTAATACCATTAGTATATCAATTAATGCAACTTTTTACAACAGTTTTTACAAAATTTTAAAAAAGAAATTGGGGAAAATCCCCAATTTCTTATTATTCTTCTTTATTTCCAGCTTCTAAGTCTTTCATTGTTAAATTTATTCTACCTTGATGATCTATTTCATATACTTTTACTGTAACTTCATCTCCGACTGAAAGTACATCTTCAACTTTTTCTACTCTTTTACTAGAAATTTTTGATATATGAAGTAATCCTTCTTTTCCTCCACCTACATCAACAAATGCTCCAAATGACATTATTTTTGTAACTACACCATCATATATTCCGCCAACTTCAATTTCTCTTGCTATATTTTCTATCATCTTCAATGCTTTCTTTCCACTTTCTGGATCATTTGAATAAACACATACTCTACCATCATCTTCAATGTCTATTTTTACACCTGTTTCATCTATAATTTTATTTATCATTTTTCCACCAGGTCCAATTACATCTTTTATTTTATCAACGCTAATTTGAGTTGTATTTATTCTTGGTGCATATTTAGAAATATCAGCTCTTGGTTTATCTATTACAGGTAGCATAATTTCATCTAATATATAATCTCTTGCTACTTTTGTTCTTTCAAAAGCTTCTGCTATAATATCATATGTTAATCCATCTATTTTTATATCTACTTGGATTGCTGTGATACCATCTTTTGTACCACCTACTTTAAAGTCCATATCTCCAAAGAAATCTTCTATTCCTTGAATATCTGTAAGCATTATATATCTACTTGGATCATTTTTATCTGTAACAAGTCCCGTTGAGATACCTGCAACTGGCTTTTTGATTGGAACTCCTGCATCCATTAAAGCAAGAGTACTTCCACATATACTTGCTTGTGATGTTGAACCATTTGAAGAAAGTACTTCTGAAACAACTCTTATTGCATAAGGAAATTCTTCTTCTGATGGAATTACTGGAACTAATGCTTTTTCAGCTAAAGCTCCATGTCCTATTTCTCTTCTTCCTGGTCCTCTTGATGGTCTTGCTTCGCCTACTGAATATGAAGGGAAATTATATTGATGCATATATCTTTTTGCATCTTCTTCATCTATTCCATCTAACATTTGTTCTTCGCTTTTCATTCCTAGTGTTACTATAGACATAACTTGAGTTTGTCCTCTTGTAAACAAAGCACTTCCGTGTACTCTTGGAAGTAAACCTACTTCACAAGATAGAGGTCTAATTTCATCTATTTTTCTTCCGTCTGGTCTTTTATGTTCTTCTAATATCATTTCTCTCACACATGCTTTTTCTAGGTCATGTACACTATCTGCGATATCAGATTTTCTTTCTTCATCTGCTCCTTCTCCATATTTTTCTACCACATAAGCTGTTATATCTTCTGTAATCTTATCTATATTTTGGTCTCTAACTTCCTTATCTGTAGCTTGTACATCTTGGTACATTCTTTCTTTAAAATGTTCTACTATATCTTGATAAAATTCTGGATCTACTGCAAATGATTTATATTCAAATTTTGGTTTTCCTATTTCTGCTTTTATCTCTGATATAAAGTTGCAAATGTTCTTTATTTCAACATGAGCTTTCTTTATAGCTTCTAACATAGTTTCATTTGGTATTTCATCTGCACCAGCTTCAATCATTGTTATTTTTTCTAAAGTTCCTGCAACAGTTGCAGTTAATTTACTTTTTTCTCTTTGCTCTACTGTTGGATTTATTACTATTTCTCCATCTACCCATCCTACATTTACTGCAGCTGTTGGTCCTCCAAATGGTATATCTGATATTGAAAGAGCTGCACTTGCACCAATCATGGCACAAACTTCTGGACTATTGTCTTGTTCTACTGATAATACTGTTGCTGTAACACATACATCATTTCTAAAGTCTTTTGGGAAAAGTGGACGAAGTGGCCTATCTATTGCTCTTGATGTAAGTATTGCTTTGTCTGTTGGCTTTCCTTCTCTTTTTGTAAAACTTCCTGGTATTTTTCCTACTGAATATAATTTTTCTTCATAATCTACTGAAAGTGGGAAGAAGTCGATTCCTTCCTTTGGTTCTTTTGCAGCTGTAACATTTACCATTACAACTGTATCTCCATATTTCACTACAACACTTCCATTTGCTAATTCTGCAATTTTTCCTGTTTCTATTGTTAATTTTCTTCCTGCTAATTCTGTACTATAAGTTTTAAACATATTTCTTTTTTAGTATGATTTATTCATACTACTCCTTTCTTATATATTTAATTAATAGCACTTTAATTAGTTGTAACCTCTATATTATGCTATTTTATGTATAGCACATTATACAAGCTACCTACTAATTATTTGTGCTATTTAATTATCAAATAAAATTAAAATAAATTTCTCGCAAATGGACGTTTAAGCAAAATAGCCAAAACGCCCATTACAAAAAATTATTTTCTTAATCCTAATTTTTCAACGATATCTCTATATCTTTGAATGTCTTTTCTACTTAAATAGTTAAGTAAATTTCTTCTTGAACCAACCATTTTTAAAAGTCCTCTTCTTGAATGATTATCTTTTTTGTGAACTTTTAAATGTTCTGTTAATTCATTAATTCTTTCTGTTAAAAGAGCTATTTGAACTTCTGGTGACCCAGTATCTTTTTCATCTCTTCTATATGTTGCTATAATTTCTTGTTTTCTTTCTGCTGTCATAATTTGCACCTCCTATTTTTTATTAGCCTTAAACCGAGTTACAGTGGTGTTTTAACCTATAACTAAGTATAAGGTAGTTTTGACTTTTAATATTTTATCATAGATTACTTATAATTGCAAGTGCTTTTTATTCTTTAATTTAAACTATTAGTAGTTATAATCTTCTGTACTTATCTCTGGAAATTTAAATTCTATGCTTCCTGGTGATAGATATCCATCTTCTGCATGTGTCTTAAAGAATTTATTTGAACCTCTTAAAAAGTTCTCATATCTATCTTCTTCACTAATATATGCATTTCCTATTGCTACAGGATCATCCCATGTAGTATCTATAGCATACCATGAACTTCCTATTTGAACATAGTTCCAAGCATGTGATTCAGTTTCTCCATTTGAATTTGTTCCAGTTCCACTTACAAGTACACAAGGAATTCCAAGTCCATCCATAATATATTTATATGCTCTAGCATATCCCTCACATACAGCTTTTCCTTCTGTAAGTGCTCCTACTATTGAATATGGTTCTTCTGACTCAAAATTTATATCATACTCAATTGTATTTATTAACCAATTATGAACTTGTCTCATTTTTTCCACATTATCATAATTTGCAATTTGATTTCCTATTTCTGTTCTCATTGCTTCCAACAAGTTTAGTGTACTATCTATCTTTTCTTTATTATTAAAATTGTCTTTTAAATATGAAGCATTGTCTCCATTTGATAATTCAACTGTATGTGTAGAAAAATTTCCTATAGATCTAGTTCTTGTAATTAATGTAAGCTTTTCTACATCTATATAAAACACATCCATATTATCATATGTATATGCGTTCCATGCTGATTGAAATGCTATATTTAAAGCTTCTTCTCCACCTTCTGAATTTAGTAAATCATTGAATTTATTCCCGAAATCAATTTTATATGTTCCTGATTTCATATTTTCTTTATTATCTTCAAATCCTTTATATATTAGTTTTCCATAGGTATCTAATTGATTATAGTAATATTTAGTTCCTGTAGATTTAGAAACAGTCGAATTACTTTCTTTATTGTTATCTGCAATAACAATTGGTTCTGTAGAAACATTTTCGATGGTTGTATCTGGCTCACTACTTACTGGTAAAAGATTATTTACTATTCCACCTATTGAAATAGGTTTATCCTCTCCCATAACTCCAAAGAAATCCGTAACTACTATTTCGTAAGCAAGTAATCCTACTATTCCTAATATTAAGATAATTATTATAATTGATAAAAATGATATCTTTTTCTCTTTTTTCATTAATTTACCTCTTTCAATTGTTTAATCATTAAATCTGCAAAAACTCCATAACCAACTTTTGAATCATTTACTAATACATGTGTTACTGCTCCTATAAATTTATTGTTTTGAATTATTGGAGCTCCACTCATTCCCTGTATTATTCCTCCAGATTTTTCTAATAGTCTTTCGTCTGTGATTTTTATTAACATACTTTTATTATCTTCGTTATTTTCCTTTAAAATTTTTTGAATTTCTATTTCATAACTTTCTGTCTTTCCATTTTCCAATTCACAAAGTATTTTTGCTTTTCCAGTTTTAATTTCGTTTCTATCTGCAACTTCTATTTCATCATTTACATTAATATTTAATAAATTTGGATTAGTAACGGTTCCATATACTCCATACTCTGTATTTTTTGAAATGTTTCCTATTACCAAGCTATTATCTATATTTCCTCTTATTTCACCTGGAATACCATTTTGTCCTTTTACAATATCTACAATCTCAGCTGTTACTAATTCTCCATTTGATATATCTATTAATTCATATGTGTCTATGTCATTTATACCATGTCCTAGTGAAGCAAAACTACCTGTTGATGGCTCATAAAATGTAATTGTTCCAACCCCTGCTGCTGCATCTCTTACCCATAATCCTATTTTATATTCATTAGCTGTTGTTTTTGTTGGTTCTATATTTGTTATTTTAATTTCATCTTTACTATTTATATATTTTATTTGTATATCTTGGCCTTTAGACATATTTACACATTCTGTTAAATCATCTGCTGAGGATATTTTTTTATTATTTACTTCAATAATTCTATCCCCTGTTTCTATTCCAGAATCTTCATATGGCTTTTTTCCATCAATTTCAGTTAACCCTACTACTAATACACCTTCTGTATATAGTTTCATTCCTATTGTTTTTCCTATAGGTATGACTTTTGTTTTTGGTATTACATTTACAGTCACATTTTTTACTGGAATAAAATTAAATAAATTTAATTCTAAATCTTTTTTTCCTACTTCATCTGTTAGCTTTTCATTTAAACTACTTGATGCTTGTAATATTTCTTTATTTTTTATATTTATACCAAATATAGTACTTAATTCTATATTTTCTCCTTGAATAAAAATCATATTATTTGGAAATAAAGTTATATTACATACATACACATAAATAATTATTAAAATAAAAACAATTATAATTTTCTTAGATAATTTCATGGTTACCCTTCTTTCTAATTATAGGATAACCATGTTGAAATTTTTTAAACTATTTTATATTTTTATTTTTTATTTATATTCTACTCATTTGTTTGTAAATTGATATTAGATTTATAAATATCTTGTCTTTCACGTGCCAAAGCTGACATATAATATTTCCTTATATCTGTATATTCTTCTTTTTTTACAGAAATTCTTCCTTCTCCTCCATTTTCTACTCTATCATTAAATATTATCAAATCATTTCCTGCTATAACATCTTGTAAATCATACTCAGAAGTAGCATCTACAATACAATTATAGCATCCTGTTAGATAATCTGTAGAAACATTTTGAGGATAGTAATATTTCGATGTGGTTTCATTAACATCCACTGTCTGTCTTTGGAAACCATATGTAGGATAAGCACCTACAATTTTCATAGAACCATCTTGTACTCCTTCTATTAATTCATGACAACTAGCTTGATGATATTCCCTGTTTCCATCTTTTTCAACAACCACATAAATATTTTCAGGTTTTATTACTTCTTTATTTATATTATTTGTTATAATTGCATAATTATTATAATATCTATATCCCATTGACATTCCTTGTAAGAAAGATGTTAATGATACATTATTTAAAATATTATACCAATCTTCATCAGATAATTTAGGCATAGCATAATCATATAAAGTATTACGAGCTTGATAGTTATCAATAACAACAGATAAAGTTGTTTCTATTGATTTTCTAATTACAGATAATCTATGGTTATTAAAAGCTGATGCTAAAAGCATAGGATCATTTTCATCATCTGGTATAAATATATTACCATCAACATTATTTGATAAATATTGTTTATTACTTCCTATAGTATTTGATGAATCTTCAAATTTTAATAAATCCTCTTGTTGTATTTCATTCATTTTTGTTTCTTCAATAACCCATTTACTAAATGTATATGCTCCATAATAATAATCAAAAGCACTTGTACTACAAATATGTTGTCCTCCACCATATTTGTTTCTATTTTCATTTAAAAATGTAAGTATTTCTGGTGCATTAACATAAGATTTTTTAGATTCATTTGTATAATAGAAATATTTTGCATTATTGCCAGTATCTTCTTGGTATATTTTATTGTTTTGATATACAAGATAGTAATAATCGCCTTCTTTTGTAACACCATAATCATCAACTGTAATTAAATGTTCTTGCAATGATTCAGGTCCTATTGTTATTCCATCATATGTTAATGTTTTAGCATCAACATTTGGTGTAGAAGTTATTTTTGAAATATCTATAAGATATCCTGATCTTGCTGCATATGAACCATCCTTTAAAACATTTCCATATATTGTAATATAATTATCCAATGTATAGTTTACTATTGCTATATCTCCATTATTTAATTTATATTTAGCAGAATAATAAACATATGGTTTTAATCCATTATCATATTCTTTACTGTTAATATCAATATTTACCATATCTTTATCACCATTAAGGACTGTTGTATATACATTATCATATGATGTATATATATAATATCCATCATATAAAGTATATAAAAGTGCTGGTGTATAGTCTCTTAAGTTTTCTGTTGACTGTACATATTCTCCCATTGAAGTAATTAGAGAATTATAAAATGTATTAACCGAGGCTTCTATATCTCTAATTTTTGAATTACTAATTCCAGAATATTTATTGTTAACAGTATTTAGTTGAAATGCTTTTACAGCATCATATGTTGCATTTATTAAATTTGCATCATATTTTGCTTGCAAATTTATTGCATCTATTTGATTTTGAATATATACTGACATAACCATTGAAATTGGTATTAATATCAATACACAAATAATCGCTAAAGATTGTAATTTCATATGTTCTTTACCTTTCTTACTTTAGTAAAAAATAGAGATAGATATAAAACTCTACCCCTACATATATATCATTGTAGAGACAGATGCATTATCTGCCCAACAATTATTTCTTAAATTATTCTACTCCACTTGTACTACCATTTACTGCTACTACACCTGTACTTTGTCCTGCTATTTGATAAGAATCATTTCCTGATATAGCATAGAAAAAGTTTCTTAATAATTGTGATATTGTCTTATTAGTATTTTTTGCAGTTACTGTAACAATATCTCCTTCTTTTAATCTAATTCTTCCTGTATCATATAATTCGTCTTCAACTTGTGTAGTATATTTGTTATAATATAAATTTTCACCTATTTTTGTAACTTCTGCTTGAGTTGTTTTAACCCCTGGATTTTCGTCTAGTTCTTGAATTAAAACTTCAACATCAAAACTATTTCCTGTTGCAGAAATTTCACTTAAATATCCATCGTAATCTTCTAATGTCATTTTTCCTGTTGTTCTGACATCTTCTACAAATTCACTAGTAGCAGTTTGTACCGCAAGTTGAGATATATCGTCATTTCTTTCAGCAAGTGACATTAGAGGAAATATAAACATTAATATAGCTGCTAGAAATATTGCTACAACTGTTATTAAACTATCTCCCATGATTATTTCCTCCTATTTATAGATTTTAGCTACATAATTCTCCATTATTAACTATATATCTATATTATACATCTTTTTTTGCCTTAAATCAATATGTTAACTACAATATATTAACTTATGCTGGTCTTCTATCTTCTTGTTCTTCAATATATATAGTTGTTATTTTTCCTGATCTTGAATCATATCCAAATGTTATTTCGTATGTTGCCGCATCTAATATATCACCTTTACATGTTTCTCCTGTTAAATACTCTGTTGTTGTATCATCTAAATCTACATCTTGTACATCTACTGTTGCATTTCCTGTTCCCATTACTACTTGGATTTTGTTAGAATCATCTGATGCTGTTAAGTTGTGGTTGTTTACTGTGTCTATTAATGTTTTTGCTCTTGATCCTCTTACTTGTCCACCATATGCATCAAAGTCTCCATTGTATGCTGCAACTTCCTCTTCTGTCATATCTGTTCCTTGTACTGATTCTTGTGCGTTATTGAATACATACATTCCTACTCCTATAATTGCTATAGCTAGTAATATTGCACCTGCTATAATTAGCGCTTTTGAAGCGTTCTCCATAAAATTTTCCTCCTTTTCTAGGATATTTTAATATTAATAATATCCTCCTCTACCATCATCTTCATCAATGTATATAGTAGTTATTTTTCCTGATCTTGAATCATATCCAAATGAAATATCATATGTTGCTGCATCTAATATATTACCTTTGCAATTTTCTCCTGTTAAATATTCTGTTGTTGTATCATCTTGCTCTACATCTTGTACATCTACTGTTGCGTTTCCTGTTCCCATTACTACTTGTATTCTATTTGACTCATCTGATGCTGTTAAATTGTGATTATTTACTGTGTCTATTAATGTTTTTGCTCTTGATCCTCTTACTGATCCAGCATATACATCAAAATCTCCATTATATGCTGCTACTTCTTCTTCTGTCATATCTGTTCCTTGCACTGATTCTTGTGCATTATTAAATACGTACATTCCTACTCCTATTATTGCTATTGCAAGTAAAATTGCACCTGCTATAATTAGTGCTTTTGAAGCATTCTCCATAAAACTTTCCTCCTTATTTTATTTAGGATCTCCATAATATCCCCTACCATCTTCTTCTTCAACATATACCGTGGTTATTTTTCCTGATCTTGAATCATATCCAAATGTTATATTATATGTTGCTGAATCCAATAGCCATTCTTTACAACCATCCATATTATCTATACCAACTGCATCTTCTTGAATATCTTGTACATCAACTACAGAATCTCCTGGTCCTGGTAAAAGTTGAATTTTATTTGAATCATCTGACGCTGTTAAATTATGATTTTTTAATGAGTCTACTAAAGTCTTAACTCTTGATCCTCTTATTCGTCCTTCATATGCTGTAAAATCACCATTATATACTGCAACTTCCTCTTCTGTCATATCTGTTCCTTGTACTGATTCTTGTGCATTATTAAATACATACATTCCTACTCCAATTATTGCTATTGCAAGTAATATTGCACCTGCTATAATTAGCGCTTTTGAAGCATTCTCCATAAAATTTTCCTCCTTATATAACCATTACAATATTAATTATGTTATGGTCTTAATCTATATACAATTACTCTTTTCTTGGTCTGTTTTGTGTTTGCTAAAGCACTTTCACTTGATACATATTCTCCTGACTCTCCATCATCTGAAGAATTTGTATCATTATATACATACCAACCAAGATATTCATCAAATTGACTATTTTTAAAATTATCTATAAAACTTGAACTACCAGTCCAACCATGCTGGCTACTATTATCATAATCATAATCAATTCCGTTATTACTTGGTGATTTAAATTCTCCTCCTGATAAGAACATATCCATGTTCATTTTTACATAGTAATCTATAGTATTTCCTCCTGTTCCAGAAGTTGTCCAAGGTTCACGTCTACTTTGCTCTTCATTTGCATCAAAAGAGCAAACCCATTCCTTTTCTGATTCCTCAAAGTATCTATTATGATAGCTCTCGCTCCAATAATGTGGATCTGTACTGGTTTTATATAATGGCATAAATGAATAGTCACTATCTAAAAAAATTACTGTATAATTTTCTCTATAGTAATTATATAATGTTGGAATAATAGTTTCGAGACCTACTATTCTATTCTCTCCACTACCTTCAATATATTCCATATATTCAGTAACATCAGATGCTTGTAAAACCACATCTGATGTTTCTTTCGCTTGTGTAAACATAAACATTGCCAAAGATAAAGCCATAGTAAATACAATTACTGCGAATGCTATTTTTAAAGCATCTACTGCATTTTCCATATACTTTTTCCTTTTCTAAAAATCTATTTTTGTTCATTTTACAACATATTAGTATTGTTTAAATTATGAATTTCTTTCTTGTTCATCAATGTATATAGTTGTTATTTTTCCTGATCTTGAATCATATCCAAATGTTATTTCGTATGTTGCTGCATCTAATATACTACCTTTACATGTTTCTCCTGTTAAATACTCTGTTGTTGTATCATCTTGATCAACATCTTGTACATCTACTGTTGCATTTCCTGTTCCTATTACTACTTGGATTCTATTTGACTCATCTGATGCTGTTAAATTGTGATTGTTTACTGTGTCTATTAATGTTTTTGCTCTTGATCCTCTTACTGGTCCACCGTATGCATCAAAGTCTCCATTATATGCTGCAACTTCCTCCTCTGTCATATCTGTTCCCTGCACTGATTCTTGTGCATTATTGAATACGTACATTCCAACTCCTATTATTGCTATAGCTAGTAATATTGCACCTGCTATAATTAATGCTTTTGAAGCGTTCTCCATAAAAAATTCCTCCTTATTTTTTTGTTTATTTTTTCCTTTTTATATTAAAATTTAATATTAAAATCTAATTAGTAACTTCTGTAAAAGTTAAACTTTTTACATTGTTTGTTTTTTCATGGTATGAAATATTAGTACATTTAAAACTAGCTGTACTATATATATTAACAAATGATTCTGTACCACTATTTGATATTTTTTCCATTGGTACTGTTTTTGTTTCATCCTCATATATAAATTCTATATATAGTTCTATTGAATCTTTACCATTGTCAATATACATACCATTTTCGTCTTTTTCTAATCCAGCTTTCTCATTTATGTCCACCGTCTTATTAATTATACTAATAAGTTGTGAACCTAAAATCTGTATATTTTCATATGATTTATATATATTATTAATTTCTTGAGCTTCTACTAATTGTTTCCTATAACTATATACTCCATATGTAACCATGGCTAATATAATTATGAAAATTATTAGAATTATAAATATCTTTTTTTTCATAAAGCCTCACTTCTAGTTATATATATCATTAAATACTTTTTTATGCAAGTATTTATTAACTAATTTTTAAAATTCTTCAAATTCCATATAGTTGACCATTCCAGTATTAGCAGCTATGTAATAACCTGTACATTTAAAATACTTTATTTCTGCATCAATATTGTCTGGATTAGTTCCTGTAACTATTGTATCGTTTTGTTTTATTAATTCAACTAATTCGTCTGAAGTTTCATTTTCTAAATTTTTATATGTTCCTGTATCAGTTTTTAATGAAATTTGTACATATCCGGAACTGTCGGAAGGAGAACCTAATGGATGATTTTCTGATTCTGTATAACCACCTTGAGCATTAATTTTATTTGCTAAATTTGCTAATCCAACAATATCATGTATTGTACAAGGAATATCGGTAGTTGTTCCTTCATCAGTAGATATTTTTCCATAATACCTTAAAAATTGTGCATTAAATTGTGCAATTTGAGTATCCTCTATCTTGCCTGTTGTTTCAGCACTATATTTTCCCATTTCATTAAATAAATATACTCCAATGGAAATAATCATAACACCTACTAAAACTTCTGCAATCATTATTAAGGCTTTTGATGCATTCTCCATTCCTTTCCTCCTATATTTCAGTAAAATTAATTTCTATAACTCTACCATTTCTATTATCATAAACAAATCCATTTTTTCCACTTGCGTCTCCGGGTCTAAATCTTTTACCTTCTTTAAATTGCGTATATATTGAATCTAAAAGATCATAATTTCTAACATCTTCTATAAGTTTTTCTATATTACCTCTTTCTGTTCCCGCATTATCAAGTAATGTTTTTTCTAAATCATATGTTGGTGTATTTGATGGTATATTAATTTCAAATTCTGCTGCAATTTCCCTATAAGTTTTTGTCCAATAATATTTTGGACTTTTATTATTATATTCAGGCTTAGGCTCTTCTAGTTTTTCTATTTCACTTTCAATACCATCTGATCCTTTTACTTCATCATATAATTCATCTAAATCATAAGTTCCTGCTCTAAAATAATCATAATCTTCACCAGTAAATAGATCATTTGTTATAGTGACATTTAATTGTATTGGTATATAGCCATCTTCAGTATATTGTGCATTATAATCTTCTACATAATTAATTAGAGATAATAATTCACTTCCATATAGATTTCTATTAAATTGTTCTACCTGTCTTATAAATTCAGTATCAGTTGCAGTTTGCTCACTATCTTCAACAGTTTGTTGCCAATCAGACAATTGCTGATATCCTACAACAACAAGAGTTATAACTAATAATGATATTAGAACCGATCCTGCCATAATAAGTGCTTTTGATGCGTTCTCCATATATTAATCCTTTCCTCAATATACTCTAATAATCAGCTGTCATACCAGACATAGATGTTGTCATACTTGTCATACCTATAAATACTAGTGGTATAATTAAATATCCCACGAATACTACTATCATTGGAGCAAAACCAATAGCTCTGCCTATCATACCTTTTCTAGAAATTAATCTCTCATTAGATTCTTTTCTCTTTGCTTGATAGTAGTCTCTTTCTGTATCTAATTCATCAAATGCATCTGCAATTGGTATTTTTTCAACTGCTGCTTGCAAACTTTCAACAATTCTTATAAATTGTTGGAAAGATACATCTTCTTTTAATTGTTCTAAAGCTTCCCAAGGACCACTTTCATAGTTATTAACACATTTACTAATTGGTTCTTTAAAGATATTTGCATATCTTTCAAGCCATTCTAGTATAATTTCAACATTTACTCTTTCAATTCTCATAAGCATTAAAATGATCGTTTGGAATTGCATTACTTCATCTTCCATTTCAAGTTGTCTCATTTTAGCTTGGAATTTCAACATCCAAACAGGCATGTTATATGCAACTACTGCTAGAACCATTGCTATTATTAATTCAAACCATTGCATATTTTCACTATTAACTAATTGAATCTTTTCCAATACTCTTTCAGCTGCAACTTGAATTTCATCGTCTCCTGCATCTATATAAAACTCGTCTATTCTTCCCCTTGCCATTTCTTTTGCAATTGCATCTACGGTAACTTCTGGATCATCTTTAAAATGATAAATATAGTTATTGTCCGATTCTGTAATTTCCATTGCGTTTGCCAAATCTTTTTCTGACATCTGCCCAATGATATCATAATTTGCTGTCGGATCCGTATAAACATTATTTATTACCAGAGCATGAAGTTGCATTACCAAAATAATTGTAGCAATAAAAGTAACAATACCTAATATTAACCTATTTATATAAATCCATTCCATCCTATCTTTAGATGCTGCATCTTTCATATCTTTTTGTAAATTTCTATACTCTTTAGTTCCAGGTTTTGGAATAAATAAATCTACAATTCTTTTTATAATTGGATTTCTATATAGTTTAGCCTGCCATGGATTTTCTGTATCTTTAGTATTTAAATTAACTGAGCCATTATCTTTCAACTTTCTTGTTAATAAATAACAAACAAAAGTTAATACAAGTATCAATATCTGAACAATCATTCCGCCTTTTCCATTATAGAATGATGCTGTAAAACTAAATTGTGATACTGCCCAGTTTTTTAATGGTTCCATAAATAATACTGGTACAATAGAGATAAGTGATAAACTCTGGAACACATAATCTAATTTATCTCTTTTTAATATCTCTAATTGCATTTCTTGTGTAATATTATTCAAATTCTTTAAATATAGTGATGCTCCATTTACTTTTCTATCACCAAATTCCTTTGTTAAATATGAAACTCCGGCGAATTCCTTCAAATATGGATTTGGAGCTATATCATAGTATTTTTCAAGTTCTCCTTCTGGATCATTTGAAATTAATACTTCATAAATTTTTTCAGCTTGCCTTGACATTTCAACATCTTCATCTTCTTGTGCAACTTGATATATTGCCTCTTCAACCATGTTATATTCATGATAAGCATGTCTTATTTCTGAGAAGAAGTTAATCTGTTCTCTTAATAATTTATTATCGATTTTATCAACCATACCATTTATTAATGTATCAGCTAAAAATATCTCGAATATTAAAAGGAATGACATTAATAAATAGTTTTGACTTGTTAACATTATTATTACTATAGACAATGGAACAATAATTAATATAGCTTTTGTTAAAATTGATGCTGCTTGTTTTCTTGTTAAGTATTCATCATCAATGTTTATAATTTCCAGTCTTCTTCTAATTTTTAATATATATCTTTTTATGAAAGGAATTTTTGTATATTTAACATATAATTTTTGATACAAAATTTCCATTGAGAAACTTTTTTCTTTAGTACCTGCTCTTAATTTTTCTATTTCTCTAATTCCTGATGCCTTTATTTTCCTTTGAAGTAATAAATAAATTATTACTATAATAACAAAGATTGCTACTACACCAATTAATAAATACTTTAATATATCATTTGACATTGATTAAGCCCGCACCTCCTTGTTATTCTTTATTTTTAGCTGTTGCTTTATTTTCATCATTCATCCTCTTTAAATCATCTATATCTTCTGCTATTTTTTCACCATCATCAGTATCATCTGCATATGATTTCATCTTTATACCCCAATTTCTTAATAAGAATTTATCAAATTCTCCAACATCACTGTCATCCATATTATTTCTCATTTCTATAATATTCTTTTCTGAAATAGGGTTTGTAAGTACATAAGTACCATCATGATATTCCATTATATTTACATATTTATATAATTCTTTATTAGTACTCTTTGTAAAATATATTGTTGCATTATCCATGAATTTATCTAGTTTACCTTCTATTGTCTTTTCTTTTCTATGATCATATGTATATTCATTTTTTTCTTCAACTGGAATACATTCTGTTACTCTTTCAATATATCTTCTACCTCTAAAGTCTTTTACTAAGTGTATATCAAAGTTTAAAACTTGAACAACTTGTTCTTCTGCTGTTTTTTCATTTTTGAAAACACCAGCTCTTAGCATTGAGTTACGAAGTGCTGTAACCAAATCTGGAAAAGTCTTAGCATGGTGAGTAAATAATGTAAATTTAGAAGCAACCTGTGCTGATTGTATCATCCAAGATGCTACGGGGTCTGTTGCAACCTCTCCGGATTATATTAACAGAACCATCAGTCTTTTTCTGAACGTCCAAACAATCTTGTCCAGATACTGTTTCTGTTTCTCTCATTGATAAGATATTTCTTGTTGGATAAATCTTTCTTAAGTGAAGCTCGAATGCAGTTTCAGTAATACGAAGGTTCATAGTTTCATATATATTTTCAATCATAGCCATAAGCATTGTTGTCTTTCCGGCATCCTTGCTCACCAGTTAGTGAAATAATTCTAGCACCCTTTACTAAGAATTTTAATAATTCTATTGCTTCTTCTTTTCCAGGGAAACGAATAATTTGTTCTAGTGCTGCACGCTTTACGTCGAACTTTCTTACGAAGAAGGCCCATGTTTCTGACATACTTGGTCTAACAACAACAACACGAGAACCATCCTTCATTTCATTTATTTTATAACCATTTGTATCAGACAACTGACCAGGGTTATTGTATTTATATATGTTTTGACATACTCTTTTTAATTCTGCTTCTGAACCAAAAGACAAGAAAGCAAGTCTTATAGATTTACCAGCAAACATTATCCAAATACTATCACAAGCACGTGGAACTTTATGTTCTGCTATTTGAGATAAATAGTCACTATCAGTTTGAGCAACTTGGCTTAGGAATGATTCTGGAAGACCAGATACACCTCCTGAAATACCATCTATGTTCATATCTCTTATTTCGTCTATACTACTATATCCTTTATATTTTTGATAAATTCTCTGTACTACTACGTTTATTTTATCTTCTAGAGTTAATACAAAATTTTCTTTTTCATATATATCATTTATTTCTTCTTCAGTTATTACATAACATGGTTTAGATTCACCATCAACATATTTTAGTTGAGCTAAATCATATTTTTTTATAACCTCTGTTAATGCTTCATAACCAAATTCTTTTTTATACATATATAGTATTATTTCAAACTTGTCCTGTGCTGTTAATAGTGATGGAACATCAAAAGGAATTGCTTTAGATACATTAGTTTCATCAACACCATATTCCTTATATAACAAGTCATAAATTAATTCTTTAACATATTTCTTGTCATTAACATCACCATATGTACAGCCTTTTAACGCTTTCTTAAGTTCATATTTTTTATTTTTTCTTCTTTTAAGTTCCTCTTCCGAAAGCCCTATATCATATAAGTTGATTTTTGTTGTTTCATCAAGTCTCTTTTTTACAAACTCTATCATTTTTTCTAGAGTATATGTTTTATCATCAACTTCTAAAGTATTGTCGGCTTCTTGTTTTTTTCTTTTATTTAAAAAGCTAAATAGTAATGCAAATGCAACTAGTACAACTATTACTATTAATAATACGTTTAACATGCTTTATTCTCCCTTCCTAAAGGATTATATCTTAGCTTGTAGTTCTTGTAATTTAGCTATAATACTTTCAATCACTTCATTTATTCCTCTTACAAATATCGAGTTTCTATCTGCTGAATCTAATCTTTTTAATCTTAAGAAATAATCAACAGCCTTACCTTCTGAGCAAGCTTCGAAATATAGTGTGTTATATGGAATAGCAAGTACACTTCTCTTTTCCTTCATATATCTGCTAACATTTTTAACATTATATTTTGAATGAGCATCATATCTTCCTATTAAAAGCATTATATTTCTTCTTTTATAAAATTCGTCATTTTTTCGTAATTCTACAATTTCGTCAATTGTTTTTAGTCTTTGAGTCATATTCATAATTACAACATCTGATGCATCTAATATATCTTTTGCTTGTTTCCCATCCATTCTTCTGGTCAAATCCACAAAAATCATATCATAATATCTGCTAGCTATTTTTAATATCTCAGGATAATTTGATGCGATTCTTTCATATTCTTGATATGTAGATGTATTAGGAGAACAAAGGATATCTAATCTATCTCTTAAAACAGTTCTCGAATAATTTTTTACAATGTCAGGATTAGTCTTGCTACTTATTAATGTTCTAATTAATCCTTCAACACCAGAATCTATTCCTACCTGTTTTACACTTCCTCCTAATAATGATGGTTTTTTATTTTCTGCTTGTAAATCCCAAAAGCAATCTTCTAAAGTTTTATCTTGGAAACTTGTAGATACTATTAATATTTTATAATTATGTTCTATTGCCATTTGCGTTGCAGTTGCAACCAATGACAATGTTTGTCCTGTTTCCTTTGATTCATTACTTTTAAAAGTTATAATTGACATATGCTAAACTCCTTTTTCCAACTGTTTGAATATTCTTTTTAATGCTGAATATTCTTCTTTTTCTGAAATTTGTTCTACAATATATAATAAAGATTCTTTATATTGACTGCTTAAATTTTTGAATTTTATTTTTGCTACTCTTTGATTTTCAGCAATTACAGTTTGGTCTCCTATTTCAAAAGGAAAATAAATTCTTTCTTCAGACCAATCAATTTTATATCCTAAAGACAAATAATTTAAATATTCATCTTCTTCTGGGCTCGCATCTCTTGAAAACATTACCTTAGTTAGTTTTAAAATTTGTTCTAGTCCGCTTAAAATTTCTAACCCTTTTTTCAAACTATATAAATCTATTCCAGTAACAAAATAATTAACACATTCATTGTTTATATTAAATTCTTTTATCGACTCTGCATCATCTATATCTATTAAGGCAATATCATATGGCAATTCATTTTGTTCAGTCAAACCTAAATATTCTTTTATTTCTTCGAAGTTGCTGAAACCTACAGCAACTTCGATTTCTTCAAATTCAGTAACATAAGCTTTAGTTGGTTTTATAACTGGTACAATGTATTTTGCTTTTTGGCTCATTGTAGAATCAATTACTATAACTTTTTTTCCTAGTGCAACTAAAACTTTTGCTATGTATAATATCAAGTCTGTCTTGTCATAACTACCTATAAAGCTTATTTTTTTCATTGAATCCTCCTAAATTATACTAATGAATCTATATATTCTTCTCTTGCATCTTGCAAGCTTGTTATTTCTTCTTCTGTTTTATCTGTAACTAAGTCTTTTGCTTCTTCTGGATCTTCATATGTTGTTGCATCATCTATTGATTCTCTTACTATTTTATCATTTCCAGATCTTATATCATCGTTATATCTATTAACTAATTCTGCTTTAGCTGTTTCTACGATATTTGGATCATTTCTAATTAATGCCATTGTTTCTGCATTAGGTATATATGTTTCTTCAGCTGCGTTTTGAAGTCCTGGATCAACATATCTTGTTGCATATAATTTTGCTCCATTCATTTCATAAGATTCAACTATAGCACAGCTTAATGTTAAGATTTCATCTTCTGTCAAATCCATCCAAATACAATTTGTAGAATCTACTTCTTCTATTACAGGAATTTCAACTTCTTTATGAGATACTACTATTAAGTCTTGTCCATCTGGTAATCTTAATCTTATATCTACATAATCACCTGTTTGAATTTGTGTTGGTAATGAAATAATGTTATATTCTTGTTTTCTAACATCATCTCTTGTTAATTGTCCTTCTGCTACCATATCAGGTGTTATAACTGTATTTGCATACATGTCTATTTTAGCTATTAAAGGCATAGCTTCAAGCATTTCTTTTGTATAATTATATCTTGTTGCCTCTGTAATTGATTGATCTGTTGTTTCTGGTATTAATATATAATATCCACCAACCTCATCATCAAATTTAATTTCACAATTTACATTCATTGTGTTGTTTCCAACTATCATTTGTCTTGTAATGTATTGTGTATTTTCTACTTCAGTTAATTTATTTTTTGTATCATCTTGTATTGCATTATAATCTGCTTCAGAATAAATTATAAATCCATCTCCATCTTTTACAGTGCTTGTTCCTAGTGCATTTGTTGGATCTTTAAATCTATATCCTGTATAAGCTTGATTTCCTTGCTCATCAGCTAGAAAATAGCTATTTAAAACTTCTACATCCCCTATTGCATTTTGTGGTACTGTTGAAGTAAAAACATCTAATGTTTTTAACATGTCATTTGTAATAATTTGACCTGATTTAACATTACTTTTTAATACATATACTTTTGTAAGAGCTGCTTCTTGCTCCTCGATTGTTTTATTTAAATCCATTACTTGAAATATTAAAAAAGCTATTATTGCACCTGTAATCAATAATGTTATTAATATTCCTAATAAAAATGAATTATTTGCTTTCCTTTGCATTGGATTCATTGCCATAATATATTCCTCCTTAAAATTTGACAAAATATTATTTCATATTTTATTTTACAACATTATATTAAAAAATACAATAACATTAAGTCTCTTGTAATATAAACTTAATATTATTGTAATATTTTTGTAATATTCCTCATTTTCTTCCACAACAGCAGTTTCTTCTAGTTTGTGGAACATTTCTATTGCTTAAAAAAAGTACTGGATTTTCTTGATTTGTGTTTAATGTTACATTTGCTCTTAAAGTATTTCTATTAGATGTATCATCATTTAGATTATTACAATTCTGCATTCTACAATATCTTCCTATTTGCTCTATTAATCTTTTTATAATATTAACAATTACTGCTGTAATATATGACAGAATTGAATATGCTATTGCAAAAATCAAAAAATCTGATCCGAAAACAGCATATGTTACAATTAAATATATGGCAAAAAAAGTAGCTGCAACTAATATCGGACATTTTAAAATCTTTTGTAATACTATTGATAAAATTATTGTTGCTACAGGTAAAGCAAAAAATAATAATATGTTATCCATAAAATTTCTCCTTTTTGTTTTTGTATATTTTATGTTCACATATTATTATTTGTGACTTATTTAATTATCATATTCAACTTTTACTAAAAATAACCCTTGAGGCGGTAAAGTCTTTCCTGCTTTTTGTCTATCACCTTTTTCTATGATTTCAGGAATATCACTAGCTTTTATTTTTCCTAATCCTACTTCAACTAATGTTCCTGATATTATCCTAACCATATTATATAGAAATCCATTTCCCGTTAATTCAATTATTATATTTTCATTTTCTTCCTTTATTTTAGCTTCATATATTGTTCGAACACTACTTTTACTGCTAGTTCCACTTGATTTAAAAGCCTTAAAATCATGTTCTCCTTCAAAATATTTTATTGCATTTTTCATTTCTTGTACATCTAATTTTATTGGTAAATGATATGTATAATTTCTAAAAATAGCACTTCCATATTTTGAATTATCAATTATATATCTGTATGTTTTTCTTTTGCAATTATATCTGCTATGAAATCTTTCATCTACTTCTTCTGCACTCTTTATTCTAATTGAATTTTTTATTTGAGAATTAATTGCAATCGGGATTTTATCTATATTTATACTAGAATTAGTCTTAAAATTAGCTACTTGTCCTATAGCATGAACTCCTGCATCTGTTCTACCAGATGCAATAAGTTCTATTTTTTCTTTAGTAATATTTTCGATAACAGATTCTATTTCGCCTTGAATATTCAATTTATTAGGTTGTTTTTGCCAGCCACTGAAATCTTTTCCATCATATTCTATTACTAATTTTATATTTCTCATATCAAATTATTTTACCTTTTCTTTTTATTTATTATTACTATCTTTCTTTTTTTCTTTTTCCTTTTTCTCTTCTTTTTTATTTTCTTTTTTATTCTTCTTAAAATTTTTAATTAATTTATTTCTTAAATTCTTTTTATTATTTTCTTGATTAAATTTCTTCGTTACTAAATTTTTAATTAATATATTCTTTAAAGCTTCTTCTTTTAAATCTATAATTAAAGTTCCGTCTTTAGCTATTGAAATTTTTCCAGTTTCTTCAGATATAACTATAACAATTGCATCTGTTTCTCTAGAAATTCCAAGAGCAGCTCTGTGTCTAGTTCCTAAACCTTTTGTTATTTCTTTATCATCAGATAAAGGTAATATACAAGCCGCTGCTGCAATTTTATTTTTACTAATAATTATTGCTCCATCATGAAGTGGTGTTTTAGGAACAAATAGATTAACTATAAGTTGTGGTGATACATCTGCATCTAATCTTACTCCTGTATCCATTACATCATTTAATTGAATGTCTCTTTCAAGAACTATAAGCCCTCCAGTCTTAGTATTTGACATTTCTTTTGCTGCTATAACAATTTTATATATATCTTCTTTTGTCTTAGTTTCAATATTTTTTTCAAGTCCTATTCCAAAGAATTTAGTAAATTTATTTGTTCCTAATTGTTCAAGCATTCTTCTAAGTTCTGGTTGAAAGATAACAATTAATGCAATAACACCATAAGTTGTAAATATCGTTAAAAACCAATTTAGTATTCTAAATTCAAATATACCACTTAAAATTGTAACAAATATAATTAAAACAATACCTTTTAAAAGTTGCCATACTCTAGAGTTTCTGGCTGATTTTATAAATTTATACCCAATATACCCTACAATTAATATATCCAAGATAAATATTATTAATTTAAAAGGATTTGCCATAATATCAGTTACATATCCAGTTATATTATTCCAAAAGTCTATATTTATCGAAAAACCTTCCATATTTCATCCTCTTTTTCCTATTTCATATATTACTATCTTTAATAAACTGTAATGTAATATATTAACGTTCCAGCAAAAGCAAGTATCATTATTATTGCAAGAATTGCTGCAATTACTCTTATTGCAATTCTTCCAAAATCTCTTCTTGTTTTTTCTTTATTTACTTTGTTTGCTTCTCTTTTTTTCTTCATTTTTTTGACACCTCTTACCTAAGATTTAGTTTATTAATTTAAATATTGTTGATATTGTTGAGCAAATAATGAATTAATATCAAATGGTTTAATTACTTCTGGTGCTCCATAATCAACTCCATATGTTTCTATTGTTATAGATTTGATAACAGGTTCTTTCTTTGGAGTATCTGATAATATTTCATTACCATCTTCATCTTTAGGAGCTTCCTCATCTTCTTTTAAATCTCCATCTCTATAATATACCTCTACATTTGAAATCTCTTCTACAACATCCATTCCTTCAATTACTTTTCCAAAAGCAGAATAAGCTCCATCTAAAGATTGATTTGCATCATCTCCTGAAGTTATAAAGAATTGACAACCAGCTGAATTATATCCTTCTGTCGCATATCCATATTGGCTATAATCACTTCTAGCCATTGATATTACTCCCTTATCATGCTTCAAATTGTTATCTTCATAACCATTTGCAATAAATTCACCTTCTATAGAATAATCAACATCTAAAAAGTCTTCAAATTCAGATTTATATTCTTCTCCTTGATCTATATATTTTTTCATATCAGAATATGATGTGATTGTTGTTGTTTGATCATATTCTCCTTCGATTTCATATTTATTGTCATAAAATTCATTTAAAATATTTTCAAATATTTTTTTGTTATTTAAAACTTCATCTAAATCATATAAATCACTAAGTTTTGGAGAAGCTGTTGTATCACCATTTCTTGCTCCACCTTGTATTACGAAATCTGGTACTGTTCTATGAAATGTAGATTCATTATAGAATCCTCTATTTGCCAAGCGTATAAAGTTAGCTACCGTGTTTGGAGCTTTATCTGGATATAATTCCACTTTTACTGTTCCATAATCTTCAATTTCGATTGTTGCAACTGGATTTGGAATATCTAAAGTCATTTTTTGATATATTCCATATCCTACATATACAATACCTGCTAAAACTAATAATATTCCTAATATTAATAATATTCTAATTAAATTTTTTTTCATTTTACTTATTCATCCTTTCTTGTTCATTTAAAAATAATTTTATCATAACGTTTTTGTTAATACAAACTTTAATTTTATTTTTATTAATTATCCTTAAGATATCTTTTATTTTTTCTTTTTTTATTTTCTAAACCATCAAATTATCAAATATAAATTGTTCTTGCATTCTTTTTAATGATTGCTTAATTGTTCTTGCTCTTACTTCTCCAATACCATCTACATCATCTAACTTAGGTATATCTGCTGCTAGTATGTGTTGAAATGATTTAAATGATTTTACTAAATTTTCTACTATATTACTAGGCATTCTCGGAATCTTACTTAATATTCTATATCCTCTTGTATATACTCCAATTTCATCATAATTATCAAAATCCTCGTATCCTAATAAATTTGCAATTTTATCAGATTTTATCAAATTTTCATAATCTATATTACTTAATTCTTCTGATATCTTTTCAGCAGTTCTCTTTTTACCTGGAGCTATATAATCTTTTATTATTAAAAGTTCCTCTTTAGCTAAATCTCCAACTGTTTCATCAAGCTGCATTTCAAGTAATCTACCTTCTTCACCAAGTTCGTCTATAGCTCTACTTACTTCTTCTGCAATCCTTTTTACCATTTCTGCCCTTTGAATAGCTACTATAACATTTTCTAATGTGACAATATCATTAAATTCATATTCATTTAAAGTATTAATTTTATTATCAAATACTTTCTTGTATTTTTCAACAATTTGCAATGCTTGATTTGCCTTAGAAATTATATCTGATAAATCTTTTAATACATATCTTAAATTTCCTTTAAATAATGTTATTATTCCTCTCCTTTGAGAAATACTTATTACTAGTGCACCTGTTTGTTTTGCTGTACGCTCTGCAGTTCTATGTCTAGTTCCAGTTTCAGTAGTATATATATCTGGTGATGGTATAAGTTGCGTATTAGCATATAGTATTTTTTTGAAATCTGGACTTAAAATAATTGCTCCATCCATTTTAGCCAGTTCATATAATTTTGCAGCACTATATTCTACATCTAATTTAAATCCTCCATCTACCAAATTTAAAACCTCTTGATTATCTGCTACAGCAATCAAAGCACCAGTTTTAGCATTTAAAATATTATCTAGTCCATTTCTAATTGGTGTACCAGGTGCTATCTTTTTTAAAACATCCTCCATAATGCCAGTATTATTAGCCAACTTTTTCACTCTCCTAACACTTTGGTATGATTTTAAAGTATGTAATATTAGAGTAGCTATTTACTAAGTATATATCTTATTGCTTCATTTACATTCTTTACGCCTATTATATCTAATTTATACTCATCTTTCAATAGTTTTTTATTACTTTCCGGTATAATGCATCTTTTAAATCCTAATCTTTCCGCTTCTTTTACTCTTTTTTCTATCATGTTAACTGCTCTTATTTCACCTGTTAATCCAACTTCACCTATAGCTACTAAATCTTGACTAATTCCTATGTTCTTAAAACTAGATACACATGCTAATACTACTCCTAAGTCAACAGCTGGTTCCGCAATTTTTATTCCGCTAACCACATTTAAATATACATCTTGTCCTCCTAGAGCCATTCCTGCCCTTTTCTCAATTACAGCAATTAACACTGCTAATCTATTATAATCTATTCCATTTGCTGTTCTTTTTGGAATACCAAATACACTAGGTGCTGTAAGTGCTTGTAACTCTATTAATAAAGGTCTTGTACCTTCAATACTTGCAACTATAACCGAACCTGCAGGATTATCACTTCTTTCTGATATAAGTACAGTAGAAGGATTTGTTATTTCTACCATTCCTTCATTTTTCATCTCAAACATCCCTACTTCGTTTGTAGAGCCAAATCTATTCTTAACACTTCTTAAAATTCTATATGAAAAATATCTTTCTCCTTCTATATAAAGAACTGTATCAACCATGTGTTCTAATACTCTTGGACCTGCAATATTACCATCTTTAGTAACATGTCCTATAATAATTGTAGTTATTCCATTATCTTTACACATTCTCATAATTCTAGCTGTTATTTCTCTTACTTGACTTACAGTTCCTGCTGCTGATGTGATTTCTTCTGAATACATTGTTTGTATAGAATCTATTATTACTAATTTAGGAGTTACCTCACTTATTACTTCTTGAATAGCATCTATATTAGTCTCACCTAAAAATATTATATCCTCATTATGAATATTTAATCTGTCTGCTCTAATCTTTACCTGTTCTGCTGACTCTTCTCCAGAAACATATAATACTTTTCCTTCTCCTTTAAGCTTATCACATAATTCTAAAATTAATGTAGATTTTCCAATACCTGGTTCTCCACCAACTAAAACTAATGATCCTTTTACTAGTCCTCCTCCTAAAACTCTATCAAGTTCTCCTATTCCAGTACTTGTTCTTGATGCTTCCATCCCTTTAACATCATTTAATTTTCTAGGAATAGACTTTACTTGTCCCGATTTACTTCCTATCATATTATTGCTAGTATTTACTACCTTTTCTTCATAAAAAGTATTCCATTCATTGCAAGCTGGACATTTTCCTAGCCATTTAGCAGATTCATATCCACAATTACTACACACAAATACAGTTTTTGACTTTGCCATTTCTTTTCTCCTTATTTTTATAGCTTGCTTGCTATTTATAACATAACATATAAAAATATAGCACATTTTTTATAAATATGCTACATTTTTTATTATTATAATAATTATTTTATGTTTAATATTTTTTATATTTTTTAATTCTAGTATTATATTTATATAGATAGTATAAACATTGCATGTGACCAAGCAAGACCTATAACCCAATTTGGCTTCATTTCATTATTATCAACTTGTTCACCTAAAAGTCCATGTTCATTTGCTGATCTTACAACAAAATCTATACATTCTTTTGCTTTAGTCTTATCTTTAATTTCATTATAATACATAGACATCCACAAGGTAGATATTACCCAAGGACTTTTTCCTTCTCTATAATGATCTGTTTCAAATCTTAAGTATCCTCCTGTATAAGTTCTTAGTGTCATATTTATTTTTTCAACTGTGTTTAATACTTTCTTTTCTTTTGGTTTATATAATTTAAAAGGTGTTACTGCTCCTATTAAACTTATATCTGTTAATTCATCATTTGTATTTCTCTTTAGTGTATTAGTTTTTTCGTTAAGCATATTAGAATCAATATATTTATATATTTCTTTCTTATACATTTCAATCTTTTTTGTTAATTTATTTATGCTCTCTAATTTTAATCTATTTTTTTCTGCATATTCTGGTTTAAATATCTCATATATTTCAAGTATTGCATTAAAAGCTGCATAAATATTGGCTAAAGAATATAAATGAACTCCTTCACACATTTCCCATAAATCATAACTTAATGGAAGTTTATTTCTATTTTCTGTATGATATGTTTTTTCTATTTCATTTTTTACTACATCTTCATCATCATGTAATCCCAAAATATTATCCATATATATACATAAAAATTTAATAGCATTTTCACACATTTTTAATGTATCTTTTAGAAACTTCTTATCTTTTGTAGTTTTATAATGTTCATATACACCATATACTACACCTGCCGTTTCGTCTATTTGGTATCCCCAACAAGGAGCTAAATTACAATCTGTATAAAATCTTTGCTCCCACATTCCATTTTTACTTTGTGTGTTTTTACAAAAAACTTTGTAGAATTTTTCTGTTTCTTTCTGCATATTAACTTTATCAAAAGCTTTTGTTATAAATACTGCATCTCTTGGCCAACAATATCCGTATCTACCACATTGAGTTAAATTCTCATCAACTTCTACTGCTGCTGCTACTCCACCTGTATCTTTATTTGTAAGAAGTGGAAATAATAATATACTTCTTTTGTAGATTTTATTAAATTTTTTATTATATTCATTTGTTTCTTCTTTTAACTCTATATTTATGTGTTCTTTTACATATTTTTTCCAATATTTTTCTATTACACTTTGCTCATGTGCCACATCAATTTTTCTTATATTTTCTATTTTCTTCCACATTTCATCAACTGAAGTTTTTTCATTTTCTACAAAATACATATAAATATCTAATTCTTTTTTCTCACCTGGTTTTAAAATTCCTACTTCATAATTTATACTTGAATCAGAACTCATTCCTATATAATCTTTATCATGAATGACACCAGTATCTATATTATTGTCCGTATCATTTAATTGATGTGTATTTATTTCATTTTTTGAGAACATACATAATGTATTAGAATGACTATATTGCATTAATACATTGTTTTCTAATTTTCCACCAACCATATTATTAGGATTAGATAATAGTTTTGAGTGTATTAAAAAATTAATATTTAAATCAATATTATTATTATTTTCGAATATATATCTTTTTATCAAAATACTATCTTTTAATGATACAAAGTCAACTTGTTTTATTTTTAAATTAAAATATGTATTCTCTATTTCTGTATTTAATACATTTGTATCTTCTGTATAATATTGATTATATTTATTATTTCTATCCTCATGTAAATAAATCATACATGAATCATTTATCTTTACTCCTGTATGAAAGAAATCAAGAAATTGTCTAAAGTCTGGAGTATTATACATTATTCTTAATAATTCACCATTTTTTGTATAACTTGCCGTTATATTTTTTCCACCTATTATAGCATCATTATAATATTTATTTCTCATATGTTTTTTCTCCTAATATTTAAATTTATATTTTTTATTAATTAGTTTTTCTTTTGTTTAACTCTATTTATTTTCAACAATTCGTACAATTTGTTCTTCTAATTCTTTTAATCTTTCTTTTATTCTAACTATATCTAAGTCACTTGCATTGTCATCAAGATATTCTTCTTTTACTATTTCTGTCATATCTTCTAGTTCTGATTTTAATGTGTTCATCCTATCAATAACTTCTAATCTTAAGTACTGTCCTTTAATGTTATTGATCTTTTGTCCTACCATTTCAATATTTTCTTTTAATTCATAACATTCACCAAATTCAGGTATAGTAATTGGAATATCTGTATTTTCCTCAAGTTTTTCTTTTAACACTAATTGTCCTTCAGGTTCTCCATGAACTAGAAAAATGTGTTTAGGTGGTGTTGTAAATGAATATACAAAATTCATAAGCCATTCTTGATCAGCATGTCCAGAATATCCTTCTATATATTCAACTCGTGCATTTACTGCTATCTCTTCTCCAAATATTTTTACTATTTTTTCGCCATCAACAATTTTTCTACCAAGTGTTCCAGGTGCTTGATATCCAACAAATAAAATCGTACTATTTGGATCCCATAAATGATGTTTTAAATGATGTTTTATTCTACCAACTTCGCACATACCACTTGCTGAAATTATAATTGATGATTCTTCACTAGCATTAAGCTCTTTTGATTCATCTGCCGTTCTTGTAAATTTAAGTCCTGGAAACTCTAATGGATTATCTCCTTCATTTATGATTTCTTGAGTTTCTTCATTAAATAAATTCATATTTTCTTTAAATACTTCTGTAGCCGAAATAGCAAGAGGACTATCTACGTAAACTGGTATACTCATTAATTTTTTATATTTTTTATAAAATTCCTCATCATCTTGTGCTTCTGATTTTATTCTATTTAATTCATATAAAATCTCTTGTGTTCTACCAACAGCAAATGATGGAATTACTACTGTTCCTCCTTTTTCTAATGTTTCATAAACAACATCAAGAAAAATTTTAGCTTTATCATCATTTCTCATATGCAATCTATTACCATATGTAGATTCCATTACTAAATAATCTGCATCACTTATCATTGTTGGTGGTGAAAGAAGTGGTATATCATTATTTCCTAAGTCACCTGTAAAAACCAACTTTTCTTGCTTGTCATTTTCTGTGATCCATACTTCTATTATTGCTGATCCTAGCATATGCCCTGCATCATTAAACCTTACTTTTATATTATCATCTATATCTACAATCTCGTTATATTGTACAGGTCTAAATATTTCTAATGATTTTGCAGCATCTTCTGCTGTATATATTGGCGGAATAGGTTTTTCTCCTTTTCTTTCTCTTTTCTTATTTTTCCATTCAGCTTCCATTTCTTGTATATGTCCACTATCAGGAAGCATTATAGCACATAAGTCACATGTTGCTTTTGTTGCAATAACTTCATTTCTATATCCTTCATTATATAATTTAGGTATTCTTCCTGAGTGATCTATATGTGCATGAGTAAGTAGCATAAAATCTATATCATGTACATCATATAAAAAAGGTGCTTCATTTTCAAATTCATCAGCAGCAGAACCTTGATACATACCGCAATCAACTAAGAATTTTTTTCCTGCTCCTTCTACTAAAAAGTTAGATCCTGTTACAGTTTTAGTAGCTCCAAAAAAAGTTACTTTCATATGTTCCTCTCTTTCTTTGTTATACAAATAATTTAAATTTTTTCTTCAATTTTGTATCATTGCTTTTTATTTTTATTTGGTTTTCTATTATGTTATCATCATAAAATTCAATTGTAATATTCTTTTCATTATATATACATTGAATATTTATATTTTCTAATTTTATTATTTTGGTATCAAATACTTCTCTTAAAATCTGATATACCGTTTCTTCATCATTAGAAATTTTTTCCCAAATTTTAAATTCCTGAGCTTTAGCTATTATTAATTTTATTAATTCTCTAAACTTTGGATTTAATGCTTTTATATCTCTAATACTTCTATTTTGATCTATAGGTATATATCTATAATATCTTAATTTATATATACATTTTATAAGTTCGTTTTTATTTCCTTCATTTATTTTTTTTACTTTTTCTTTTAATAATTTAAGAAAAATCTTACTTGTATTTACTATATCTTCTTCTGAGTTTTCTATAAATACAGACTCTAAAAACTCTACTTCTTTTTCTAATTTAGTTTTTTCTTTGATAAATTCCTTTGGTAAAATAATTCTATTATTTTCTTCTATCTTTTCTAAATATTTGCTTCTTTCTTCTTCTAATGCTTTTACTAAATAACTAATGCTAAAAATCTTTTCTTTATTAGGCAACTTTTCATTTCTGGCATAATATTCTTTTTTTAATAATTCATTGTTATTTAATAATTTATCAATCTTTTCAATATTTTTTGTGCATTTCTTTTTTTCATTAGTTAAATTATTTAAAAATTCTTTTTTGTTCTTAAATAACTCTAATCTATCTTCTTTTTCTTTTTTTATCTTTTTAATTTCTGAATTAAACTTAGAATCTTTCGCTTTAGAAATATATTCTTTCATTGCCATTTTTATTGCAACATCATATAACTCCGAGTTAACATTTAATATCTTGTTTTTGCCATTAATTAATAGTAAAGATTGATACATATAATTACTATAAATATTTCTTACTTTCTTTGTATCAATATCCCATGACCATCCATTAAAATCTCTAATAACTTCTGCCATTGAGTCAATTTTACCTTCTTTTATAAATAAATTTAATGGATTTAATACATAATTATATGGCAAGTTAGAATCTATATCTACTCTCTCATCAATTTCTAATATTGCAACTAATAAAGTTAATTCATTAGGAAAGCAAACTATTTCTCCATTTTCCTTATCTAGCTTATATTTCGCATGTATTTTTTCAAGTTCTTCTGCCTCTGGTGTCCCAGGTTTTACTAAAAATACTTTTAAACATTTTTCTTTTATAATTCTTAAAATATTTTCTATATATTCGTCTTTTGATAATGCCTCCACTTTAGTTGTTTTATAGTCCATATAAGCATTCTCTATTTTATATAACATGCTAAGTAATAAATTTTTTACATCATAAGAAAATAATTTGTTTTCCAAAATTTTTTCTAATTGATTATTATAGTCTTTTATTTTTAAATTAAGTTTGGCTAAAATTTTATTTTTTTCCATACTCATCCTCTTTAGTATTAATTTTTATTCACTAACATCTTCTGAATTATTACCACTCATTTTAAGTTCTTCCCATCTTTCTTTAGACATTAATACTTCCCTTGGTTTGCTTCCTTGGAATCCGGAAATTATACCTCTTTCTTCCATTTGGTCAATTATTCTTCCTGCTCTTGCATATCCAACTTTAAATCTTCTTTGTATAAATGATGTAGAGGCCTGTCCTGTTTCAACTACAACTTCTATCGCATCCATTAATAATGGATCTGTATCATCATCTTCATCTGCTGCATCAATCTCTTTGTCAGTACTATTTGCATTTTCAATCTGTTTTATAATTTCATCATTATATGTTGCCTCACCATTATTTTTAACAAAATCAACAATTTTTTCTACTTCCTTATCTGAAATAAAAGCTCCTTGTATTCTAGTAGGTTTTGGTGCTCCTGATGGATAAAATAGCATATCTCCTTTTCCTAAAAGTTTCTCTGCTCCTGCCATATCAAGAATTGTTCTTGAGTCTACTTGTGAAGAAACAGCAAATGAAATTCTTGATGGAATATTTGCTTTAATTATTCCTGTGATTACATCTACTGAAGGTCTTTGTGTTGCTATTACTAAATGCATACCTGCTGCCCTTGCCATTTGTGCTAATCTACAAATTGAATCTTCAACGTCTTTTGGCGAAACCATCATTAAGTCAGATAACTCATCTATTATGATTACTATCTGAGGTAATTTTTGACTGCCACCCTCATTATCTAATGCAGCATTATATCCCTTTATATCTCTTACATTTTTACTTGCAAACAAGCTATATCTATTAACCATCTCTTGTACTGCCCAAGCTAAAGCTCCTGCTGCTTTTTTAGGATCTGTAACAACAGGTATTAACAAATGTGGAATCCCGTTATATACAGATAGTTCAACAACTTTAGGGTCAACCATAACAAGTTTAACTTCACTTGGTTTTGCTTTATATATGATACTAGATATTAAAGTATTAATACATACAGATTTTCCAGAACCCGTAGCACCTGCTATAAGAACATGTGGCATTTTAGCAATATCTGCTACTACTTCATTTCCTGCAACATCTTTTCCTAAAGCAAATGCAAGTTTTGATTTATGATTTTTAAATTTATCGCTATCAATTATATCTCTTAATGGAACTATTTCATTTTCTGTATTAGGTACTTCAATTCCTACTGCTTGTTTTCCAGGTATTGGAGCCTCAATTCTTATAGTTTCTGCTGCTAAGTTTAGAGCTATATCATCTGCTAAATTTGCTATTTTACTAACTCTTACACCTTCTGCTGGTTTTAATTCATACCTAGTAATTGCTGGTCCTACAGATACATTTTCAACTTTTGCAGATACTCCAAAACTGTATAAAGTCTTTTGAAGTCTCGTAGCTGTATCAGCAACAGCTTTTTTACCTCCCTTTACACCTTTCTTTTCTCCCTCTGCTAAAAGTTGTATTGGTGGAAATTCATAATGTTCATCTTCAACAGTTAGTGTATGTTCTAATTGTAATACTTGCTTTACTTTTTCTTCTTTAGTTTCTTGTTCAGCTTTAAACAAATTTGCTTCAAGTACATCTGGGTTAGATTTCTCTTTTTCTTCTTTTTTATCCTTTTTATCTTTTATTCTTCCAGTAATATTAAATGGTATTAGATCATCATTTGAATGATCATATTTTTTTAGTTTCTTACCTTTTTCGTCATTATCTTCACCATTTAAATTAATTGTTAATTGTTCTGCTAATTGTTCTGCTTCTTTTCTTTGCTCTTCTCTTTCTCTTAGTCTACGTTCTCTTTTTGTTTCTTTTCTTTCTTTAGGTTTTTCTTCTTCTACTTCTTTTACCTTAGCTAATCTTGCCTCTTTTCTTTCAGCTCTTCTATCTTCTTTATTTTCTCTTCTTTCTTCTACCATATTTCCTATTATTTCAGCTGGCTTAATTCCAAACATGAATATAAGTAATATAATTGCTATACCTATACATAAAATTACAGTTCCAACTTCTCCAAGTAAACCTATAAGCCAGTACGCAATTAATGTTCCTATTGCTCCTCCGCCTATATCTTGAGAACCTCTTTCGTAGCCATCACTAACTACAGTAGATAAATCGTCATTTATATGAAATGTATTATTTGAAAACTGAAAAACACTAAGCATTGTAGCAATACATACTAAAAATATTCCATATTGAACTAGTTTTGATATCAAATAGTCCTTATCTTCAGTAGTCATATATATAGCAAGTAAAAAAGTACCAATTGGAATTATATATTTTATTGCACCCATAATTCCTCCAAGCATTGGACTTAAATGCTCTCCTATATATCCAGATTTTGTATATATTAAAATAGCTAATAATATGCTAATTAAAAACATAAATACTACTGCTACATTTATATCTAATTTATTTGTTTTTTTTGCTCTTCTTCCCCTTTTTGCCAAGGCTATTCCCTCCTTTGATTTGGGTTAAATTTACCATTCGTATTATATCACATGGGTTTTAAAAAGCAAATATATATTTGTAATTTGTAATATAAATGTAATATTTATTTAAAACAAAAAAAGAAGTAGTTTTACTACTTCCCCTTTCATTTACTATTTTAATTCTTTTCTATTATTTCTTATAACTTTTAATGCATCTTCAAGTGCAACTTCAATTCCTGCTAAAACTCCATCTGCATATTCTTCAGTACCACTTTTAATTTCTCTTGACATCTCATTTGCAGTTTCAATAATTTCAACTTTCTTTTCATAAGCTTTTTTCGTAATTTCATGTTCATCTATCATAGAAATAATTCTATTTTCTGCTTCTTTTATTATTTCGTCAGCTTCATTTTGAGCTTCAACTAAAATTCTTTGTCTTTCTTCTTTTATCCATTTAGCTTGTTTTAATTCATCAGGTAATTTTAATCTAATTTCTTTAATTATATCTAAAATTTCATCTCTATCTACTATACATTTATTTGAAAATGGTACCCCTCTACTTTTGTCAAGTATGTCTTCCAAAGTTTCCAATAAAGTAAATATTTCCATAATCTTACTCCTTTCGATTTAAGAACATAAGATAAACTCTTCCATATTTTCTTAAATCATATACTTCAACCTCTAATTGCTCCAGCTGTTTTTCTTCTCTTTCTTTTTCATCTGTTTCAATTATAATTATTCCATTTTTTGCTAGTAAATCTAGTGAAACAACTTTTTTTACTGCATCAATAGCTATGTTATCTTTATATGGTGGATCTAAAAATATAATATCAAATTTCATATTCTTATTTTTTAAAGATTCTAGTGTTTTTCTATAATCTTGTATATATATTTCAGATTTATCCATAAATCTAGTTTTTATTAAATTACTTTTTATCATATTTGCAGCTAATTTTGATTTTTCACAAAACACAGCTTTTTTAGCTCCTCTACTGATAAATTCAATTCCTATCGCGCCACTTCCTGCAAATAAGTCTAATACTATACTTTCATCAATTTTATTTTGAATAATATTAAACAATGATTCTTTTACTCTATCAAGTGTTGGTCTAGTATCTAAACTATCAATAGAATTTAGTTTTGTTCCTCTTGCTATTCCACTAATTACTCTCATACAAACCTCTATTGCGATTATATATATTTTATCTGTTATTTCCAATATGTCAATACAATTAACAGAATTGTAATATAGATTTAACAATTTTGTAATACTGTTATATATTTGTAATATTGGTTTTTTTATTATACATCATACTAATAGAAAAGTAAATAGATACAATAAAAGCTAGGATATTACCTAGCTTTATCTTTAGTCTTACACTATTAATTAATCTTTATTTACTTCTTTTAATAACTCTAATTGTGAAATTAATAAAGATTCCATTTTGGCTTTATATACATCAAATTGTTTTTGTAAATCTTCTAATTCTTTTGTTTTAATTGTAATTTGTTGTTCTAATTCCATTACTTGTTGTTTAGCTGTTCCTTGTGCATCTCTTACAATTTGGTCAGCTTGTTGTTGTGCAACTTTTTTTATTTCATCTGCAGTACTTTGAGCCATTACTAAAGTATTTTGAAGTGTTGATTCTAGATTTTTATATTTTACAAGGCTTGCTTCTAATTCTGATATTTTTCCTTTATTTTCATTAGATTCCTTATATAGTTTTTCATAGTCTAGTGTTAACTCATCTAAAAAGTTGTCTACTTCTTCCACACTATAGCCGTTCATCATTTGTTTTGCAAATTTCTTATTTTCTATATCCAATGGTGTATACATATTAGTCCCTCCTAAACTCCTTACATAACTATATTTATTTAATTATTTGAATTGTTTCTTAACCAAGATACTGATAATTTATTTTTTATTTCTTCTCTTGCCATTTCATTTGTTATATCATAATTATATGGTGCTACTAAAAAGATTGAATTTGATACTTTTTGTAGATTTCCATCTAATGCATGAACTGCTCCACTAACAACATCTACTATTCTTCTAGCAATATCTTTATTTACATATTCTAGGTTTACAATAATAGACTTTTTCTCTTTTAATAAATTACAAATACTTTCTGATTGCTCGAAAGTTGTTGGTTGACAAATAACCATTTTCACTTGTTGTGTTTGTGGCATATTTACAACTTTACTACTTCTTTTTCCAAAGAATCTTCTATCTTCTTCTTCCTCTTCTTCTTGGTCTTCTATATCTAAATTTTTATCATAATCTAGCTCTTCTGTTTCTTCCTCTTCTCTCTCTGGTAATCCTAGCATTCCCCATACTTTTTCCATAATAGCTCCTGACATCTTATTAACCTCCTATAAAATATTCGTCATTGGTTTTCACTTGTAATATAGTATCTATCATTTTTTATTTATTGTCAATACCTTTTATTGTTTTGTAATATTTTTTTAACATAATTGTAATATTTTTGTAATATTTCTTTTATAATAAATTATAACTATTGATTAATTAATATCTCGTCATATATAGATATATTTGGCATTTCCCTTATTTCTTCTGAAGTATATCCTAATTCTTTTAGCTCATCACTTGTGTAATTTGTAACTACTGAATATTTATCATTTGATTTCAATATTTTAACTAATACTTTATCTTCATATTCAATTCTTTTACGTGTTACATATGCTATTTTATTGTTATTTTTTTCTTCATAAGAAATTGCTGAATTTGGGACTTTCTTTCCTGTCTCGCTCCACCAAATTATACTAAATGATATTTTTCTATAATCAATTAGTTCATCAATATTTTTTTCTATCTTTAATGTAAGAATATAATTATTATCTTCTTGTGTCTTATATTCTATAGTTGCACTTGTTTCACTACCACTTGGTAGTCTTATTTTTAATGTATCTCCAACTTCAGCATCTTTTGCATAATCTGAATCTAGTACTGTTACTATATAAGCATAATAATTATCAATAATTTTTCCACTTTCACTACTTGTTGGAATTATTTGTCCAGTTTTTAAATTTAAATTATTTAAAAATTCTGTTGTATATTTGCTGAAATCTTCTGTTGTTAAGACATCTTCATATCCATCTACCCTATATGAAACAATTCCGCTTCTTGATGCCTTTAAATATTCTGCTCCTGAATTTAATTTATTCTCATATTCTTTTCTTTGATTAATCAATTTTTTTAGATATGATCCTGCGGGACTTTTTTCTCCTGTTATTTTTGCAATTTTAGTCATACTAGCATTTATTTCTTGCTTATTTTCTTTTATCTTTGTTAAATCGCTTTCTCCATATAGTTCATTTATCTTTGTATCTATTTGTTGTTCTAAGACCTTTGTATCAGACGAAAATAAATTTTCCTCTTTTGACATTGCTTCATCTATTTTCACATCTAATTCTTCGATTTTTTCAACCAGACTATCTTCATTGTTTGAGTAATATCTAAAAATAGCTTCACCTTTTGCTACTTTTTCGCCTTCTGTTTTTATTTGTTCTATTCCATTTTTATAGTTTTTTCCTTTTAGAACTGTTTCATCTCTTATAACATAACCAACTGCACTCTCTTCTTGTTGAATTTGTCCCATCTCTACATATACTGTGTCAGTTGGATTTCTGACTAATTGCACTACCATAAATACTATATAAATAATAATGCATAACAATAACAGCATAATTATCTTCTTTTTATGCTTTTTCAAAAATCTTATAAATTTACTTTGCTTCTTTTTGTCATTATTTTTTTCTCTAGTTATGTTATTCTCTTCCACTATATTCCTCCAAAATAATTTTTATATTATTTTGTATATCGTCTAAACCATTAATCCATTTTATATTATCATATTTTCTAAACCATGTTAATTGTCTTTTTGCATATCTTCTAGTTTCCAGTTTTATTTTTTCAATCATTTCTTCTTTACTACAATTTCCATTTAAATACTCTACAACCTCTTTATATCCCAAACCTTGCATTGCTGTTGGAAATTCTTTATATTTTTTTAGTAATTCTTTAACTTCCTGAACCAAGCCATTTTCAATCATTATATCTACTCTTTTATTTATTCTTTCATAAAGTTTTTCTCTTTCCATAGTTATACCAAATAAGATATAATCATAATCTGGTCCATTTTTTCTAGATTCTATTTCTAACTCAGTTTTAGTTTTCCCTGTTGAATGATAAATTTCTAAAATTCTACAAATTCTTTTTTTATCATTTGGACTAATCTTTTTTATTGCTTCTGGATCAATATTTCCTGCTTCCTCATATAGTACATCTAGTCCTTTTTCATTAACAATCTTATCAAGTTGTTCTCTGTATTTCAAATCCACTTTTATTTCATTATACTCTATCCCATAAATAAGTGATTCTACATATAGACCTGTTCCTCCAACTACAATTGGAACTTTACCTTTCTCTAATATTTCTTTTATAGCTTTTAGTGCATCTTTTTTATAATCTGCAACACTATATCTAATATCAGGTAAAACACAATCTATTAAATAATGCTGCACTCCTTGCATTTCTTCTTTAACTGGTTTTGCAGTTCCTATTGTCATATCTTTATATATTTGCATTGAATCACAAGATACAATTTCCCCATTTATTTTTTTTGCAAGTTCAATTGATAATCCTGTTTTTCCTGAGGCAGTTGGTCCACAAATAACTATTACTTTTTGCATAAATTAAGTTTTCTCTCCTCTTTTAGTTATTTAATTATTCTTCATCTTCAACAATTATATTTTCATCTACTGTATTCTTTTTACTTTTTTTGTTATTATTATCAGTTGTTTCATTTTTTAATATATTAGTATCTTCATCTATATCATTTGTTTCATCTTCTGATATAGCATTAGCTACTTCGTTTGTAATATCGTTTTCAGTATCATTAATTACCTCATTAGATATATCGTTTTCTATTATTTTATTGTTCTCTATTTCATTTACATATTCTTCGTATTTGAATTTTCTACTTTCACTAACCATATTAGTTACAGGTACTTGTACATTTTTTATAAATATACATTCTAAAACTACAGCAATTATAAGTGGAATTAATAAAACTGACACTCTTTTAAATAATATATTTAAACTTAATTTATTTTCTTTATAGCTATAATATGAATTTGCTAAAGCTGGCAATACTATTAGTCCATTTATTGGTGCAAATAGAAATATAACAAGATCTTTACCTGTTCCTGTTTTATACATTTCATCTAATCCAATGGTACTAACCCAATGAGCAAATAATGTTAATACATATACTATTGCAACTCCAGCTACAATAAATATAAATTTTTCTTTTTTATCAATATTTTTTAAAAACTTAAACATTAAAAATATACAAAGTGCATTTAATATTACAACAAATAATAAAATTAACCAAATCATATTTTTCTCCTTTTTTTATTATTATCTTCTAGAGAATTTTCTTTCTATATCATTTTTTGTCATTCTAATTGCTGTTGGTCTTCCATGTGGGCATGTAAATGGGTTAGGTAGTACTAATAATTGTTTCATTAAGTTATCCACTTCTTCCCTTGTCAATGCCATATTTGCTTTCACAGCAGCTTTACACGCAACAGTTGCAATGAATTTTTCTTCTATTTCTTGTTTTGCAGTTCTTGCTACAGTATTTATTTCATCTAGTGTTTCTATAAATAATTCTTTTGTATCTAAATCTATACATACTGTTGGAACTCCTGTTAGTTTAATGGTATTTTCACCAAATTCTTCTAATTCAAATCCTGCTTTTTTAAATATATCCATATTATCTTTCGCAATTTGCATATCTTTATGACTTAAATTAATGATATCTGGTAAAAGCATTAATTGAGAATCTTTTTTGTCATCACTATAATAATTAGCTTTTATTTTTTCATACATTATTCTTTCATGAGCTGCATGTTGGTCTATAATATATAGTTCACTATTCATTTCAACTATTATATATGTTGAAAATGCTATTCCTATAAATTTATAATCTGGTACTGACTCTTTAGATTGTTTGTCAAATATAGAGACATTTTCTACAGTCTTTAAATCTTGCTGGCTTATATCATATTTTGTTTCTTGTTCTTCTACTTTAGATTCATCTTTGATTTTTTTACCAAATGTTTTTTCATACATTTCTTCAAAATCTTGATTGCTTTCTTCTACTTTTAAATTTTCTAGTTCTTTTAATTTATTATTAATCTCTGATATATCCATTACTTTAGTAGCTTGATTATCAACCTCTTCTTTTATATCACTATCTTTACCTGTTTTATTGTTATATATTTGTGCTATAAAGTTTTTAGTATCATCTATATCATCTTCTGTAGACTCTTCTTCTTTATTTTCTTGTTTTTCTTCTTTTTTCTTTCCTCCAAACATATTAAATAAAGCTCCAAATCTACTTTCTGTTTTATCGTCATTATTAGATTCATTATTAATGTTTTCTTTTTCTTCTGGTTTTAAATCTTCTACTTTGTTATCTTCTAAGCTTTCTTTATTTTCTTCATTTTGAGGATTATTAGGAGATATATTAGTATTTGTACTTAATTCTTTTTGCAAACTTTTTACTAGATCATTAACCATGTTTACTTTGTTAGATAATTCGTCATTTGCACTATTTTCAGAAGTATTTATGCTATTTATTTCTGATATATTTTTTATAGTATTTTCTTTATTTGAATTTAGTTTATTAATTTCTTCTAATATATCTATTTTAGGTGATTCTTGTTTTATTTGAGTATTATTACTTTGGTTATTTTTTATTTGAGTACTTTGCATAAATGAATTATTCATCTTCCAATTATTAGCTTGATTTTTTTCTAATTCAATCTTCGTCTTATCTGGAATTAAATCTTCTTTTAATAAACTATCTTTTATACTATGGTAAACAGCTTTAAATACTTTATTTTCATCTTCAAATCTAACTTCTAATTTAGCTGGATGTACATTAACATCGACTTTTTGAGGATTTATCTCTAAATTAAGAACTAAAAATCCATATTTTCCAATCGTTAATAACCCTTTATAGCCTTGTTCAGCAGCACTTGTTAATACTTTATCTTTTATATATCTTTTATTAACAAAAAATAACTGATTTGATCTATTTGAACGCGCAACTACTGGCTTGCCGATAACTCCTTTTATTTTTATATCTTCATATTCATAATCAACATCAATAATGTTTTCAGCAACATCTTTTCCATAAATACTATATATTACTGATTTCATATCACCATTGCCTGATGTTTGTATAATCACTTTACCTGAATTAATTAATTTTATAGCAATATTTGGATTTACTAAAGCAATTCTAGTAACAACATCTTCTATATAACCTGCTTCTGTGAAATCCTTTTTCAAGAATTTATATCTAACAGGTGTATTATAGAATAAATCTGTAACAGTTATTGTTGTACCTTGAGGACATCCAGCATCCTCCATATTTATTACATTTCCACCTTTTACTTCGATTCTTTTTCCTATATCATTATCTATTGTTTTTGAAACTAGTTCAACATGGCTTATGGCAGCAATACTTGCTAAAGCTTCTCCTCTGAACCCCATTGATGTAACTGTTTCTAGATCAGATGCTTCTCTTATTTTACTTGTTGCATGTCTTTCAAAAGCAATTTCCATATCATCTGGTAAAAATCCTTTTCCATTATCAGTTATTCGGATATATGATATTCCACCATTTTTTGTTTCTATAGTTATTTGAGTTGCTCCTGCATCTATAGAATTTTCTACTAATTCCTTAACTACTGAAGCTGGTCTTTCTATAACTTCTCCTGCTGCTATTTTATTAATTGTTAAATCATCTAATAAAACTATGTTTCCCATTTCATTCCTCCGAATACTATTTCTTTTGATTATTCCATAGAATTATATCATTAATATTATAATTTTGTATAGTTTTTTGTAAAATTTTTATTTATTTTTCCAAAATTGAAATTCTAGGTACATGTAATTCATTTTTCATGTATCTGATTTTTTTGTAACCCTTTTTTTAATTTTGAATAATATATACCATACTAAAGAATTAAAAACATTTTAATATATGTTAAGGAGGTCTTTAAATGGGATGTTGTTGTAACAACAGTGAACTTTTATGGTTCATAATTTTATTCTTATTACTTTTCTGTTGCGGTGGTAACCGTTGTTGTAGCAATGAGTGCAATACTCCTTGTGGCTGCTAATTTATTTACATTAATCTTTTCTTTGAAAGGGGTGAATTTTAAGTATGCCAGAAAATAGAGGTTGTGGATGTGGTTTTGGATTTGGAGATGACTGCATCTGGATAATAATAGTTTTAATACTAATCTGTTGTTGTTGCGGTGGTAACAGAAACGGATGTTGCTAACAAAATAAAAAGTGGGATTTAATTTAGTTCCCACTTTTTTCTTTTAATTTGATTTTCTTTATCTGTTTTTTCTTTTTTTGCTTTCATACTTTACTTTTATTTTATTATCAGTCTTTCTTCTGTCTTCAATTCTTCTTCCTCCTGTTGTGTCTATTTCAGTTGTTCTTCTATCAGAATCTTTTTTTCTTCTATCTTCAAATAATCTACCTCTTCTATCTACTATCACTTTATTTTTCCTTTCTTTAACATATATATTTATTGTTCCTATTTTTATTTTATTATAACGTACTTATACTATTCATCTTCTCTAACTCAGCTCTTCTCATATTAATCTTTTCTCTTAATGTCGCAACTTGATCTTTATATAACAATATAAGAGAATTAATTTGTTCGTCTGTCATATTATTTGCTGATTCTTCGTTACTTTCAAATTGTTTTTGTAAATTTAAAGTCTCATCAGTTTTTACTTCTACTTTAACTCCATCTTTAAATTCCTTTTTTTCAACAGGAGTTATTATATTTCTTACTCTTTCTTTTTGAAGGATTATATCTTTTTGAGTATAACCCAAATTATTTTTATCCTTTTTAAATAATCCTTTGAAAAAGTTTATAAATTTTGTAAAAAAGTTTTCCTTTCTTACCTGTAAAGATTTATCTCTATCCATACTTTACTCTCCTATTCCTTGTCCTTCGTTTTTATCTAATTGTGTTTTTTCACTTATTTCTGATTCTAATGATTGAAGTGTTTTTTCTAAACTCTTTTTTTCTGCTGCAAGTGATTTTAATTCATCTATCGGACTAGTTTTTTCTGAAGTACCTACATTTTCTATTTGATCGTTTCTATGTTTTTCTTCTAAACTGGCGTTTTGTCTACTAATTTGTTCTACTAAATCTATTTTTTCTCCTGGTCTTATGCTTGAAAAAAATTCTGGACCTCTCTTTGAAAAATTTAAAACTATGGTTTCTGCTATAGCTGCTTGAGTTGCTGATGTTGATTTATCTTCTAAATATTTTTCAACTTGGCTAAACTCTACTCCTTTATTTAATAATTCCATAGCACCTAGAGCCATTTCCACTTCAGTTCCTCTAAAAGTTTCTTTAGCACTTAGTTGAATACATTTTTTCCATTCATCTGTCTTTTCTGGGTATATAAATGCTGCCGCCCTTTTGCTCCATTCTTCTTCATGTTCTCTTAGCACCTCATTAGCCTTATACTGACTATTTTGTTCTTTTAATTTACTAATCATGCCTTGAGTATTTGCATCTATGTTTTCATGTCCACCTCTTAAAAACTCATAAAATTCTGGACCTCTTTTTGAAAAATTTAATATTACACTTTCTACTTTTGAATGACTACCTCCAGAAGTATCTAAGCCTGATAAATAGTTTTTCACATTTTCAAATTTTGCACCATTTTCAAGCATTTGCATTGCTGTTATTGCAAATTCCAAATCACTACCGAGATATAAGTCATTAGATCTTCTCTCTACACATCTCTTCCATTCATCTAGTCTTTCAGGATATATAAATTGACTTCCAGCTTCTATCCACTCTGGCATATTTTCTTTAAGTCTAGCTTTTCTTTCTTCTCCTGATTTATGGTATTCATCTATTTCCTCTTGCATTTCCCTATCAACTTCTGCTTTTGTCTTTCCATACATTTGAACATATACATTATTCACAGTGGCATCACATGAATATAGTTTATGACCATTAAATTCAATCCATATAGACTTTCCTTCTTGTCTACATTTTATTAAATAATCTATACACTTATCTAAATCACCTAAAAAAGATTTATCTTCTACAGCATTTGCTCTCGTTAAATTTTCCATTTAAAGCCCCCTGCTTTTATCCTTACATTTTTTTATATTATTTCATAACTATTATTTTTTTTCAATATTTTATGACATTTTTTTATTATTTTATATAAAAAAGACTTTCAAAAAGCCTTGAAAGTCTTAAAGAAAGTCTTAAATTAACTGGCTGGGGTACTGTGATTCGAACACAGGAATGTCGGAGTCAGAGTCCGATGCCTTACCGCTTGGCGATACCCCAATATATGGAATACTTGATATAATAGATAAAACTATTATATCAAATATTCTTTATTAATGTGTATATTTTTATTAAATTATTTTATAGCTTTTCTACCTTTAAATACCGCTACATCTTCTAATTCATCTTCTATATTTAATAATCTGTTATATTTAGCAACTCTATCTGTTCTACATGGTGCACCAGTCTTTATTTGTCCCGCATTTGTAGCTACTGCAACATCTGCTAAAGTTGTATCTTCTGTTTCACCACTTCTATGTGATACAACAGCTGTATATCCTGCTTTATGTGCAAGTTCAATAGCATCTAAAGTTTCTGTTAGTGTTCCTATTTGATTTAATTTAATTAATATACTATTTGTAACACCCATGTCAATTCCCTTTTGTAATCTCTTAATGTTTGTAACAAATAAATCATCACCAACAAGTTGTACTCTATCTCCTATTTTATCTGTTAATACTTTCCATGACTCCCAATCTTCTTCTGCTAGTCCATCTTCTATTGAAATAATTGGATAGTTATTAGCTAAATCAACTATAAAATCTATCATTTCTTCTTTTGTCTTAAATTCTCCTGTTTTCCAGAAATAATATCCATCTTTTCCTATTTTTTTAGCTTCATCAAACATTTCTGTTGCTGCAGCATCCAATGCTAAGCATACATCTTTTCCTGGTTCATATCCAGCTTCTTTTATAGCTTCTAGAATTAAATCTAGAGCCTCTTTTTCGCTAGATACATTTGGAGCAAATCCTCCTTCATCACCTACAGCTGTTGATAAGCCTTTGCTTTTTAGTACTTTTTTCAAATTATGATATACTTCTGCTCCCATTCTTAAACATTCTTTAAATGTTTTTGCTCCTACAGGCATGATCATAAATTCTTGAACTGTTAAACCACTATCAGCATGTTTTCCACCATTCATTATATTCATCATTGGTACAGGTAATTCTTTAGCATTTACACCTCCGATATATCTATATAGACTCATACCTAAAGATGCAGCAGCTGCTTTAGCTACTGCTAAAGAAACACCAAGTGTTGCATTAGCTCCTAATTTCGCTTTATTATCTGTTCCATCAATGTCTATTAACATTTTATCAATTTTTACTTGTTCATAAACATTTTCACCTTCTAATTTGTCCGCTATTACATTATTTACATTATCTACTGCTCTTTGAACACCTTTTCCTAAATATCTATTTTTATCTCCATCACGTAATTCAACAGCTTCAAAGCTTCCTGTTGATGCACCAGATGGTACCATAGCTACTCCAGAAAATCCTCCTTCTGTAACTACCTCAACTTGAACTGTTGGATTTCCTCTTGAGTCTAATACTTCTAATGCTTTTACACTTTCAATTCCTAAATAGTCTTTCATACTGTAAACTTCCTTTCTTTATATTTTATAAAATAATAAGTAAAAGATAAATTATAAATGTTTTAATATTTGACTTTTTACTGCATTTCTTTGTTCTTCTATTTGCTCAATATATGTTTTAGGCTTTGCCTGTTTTTCTTGCTCTTCTTTTTGTAACTTTCTTACTCTTTTTTTACCTTTTATTTTATACACATTTCTTTGTTCTGCAAAATTTTCTTTTGCCTGTCTTTCCATTCTTTGAAACTCAGTTTCTTGAACATATTCAGTTTCTTTTCTTTCTTTATTATAATCTAATATCTTTTTTACTGGGTTCTTATATATAGATTCACTATAAACTTCTATATCTGGTTTAAAATATATATTTGCATTTATATAATCATTTATTAGTTTTTTCTCTTTTCTAGTAAAATATTCCAAAGGCAATTTTAAATTATGATATTTCCATATAATATGTCTATCAATGTTTGAATAATTTGAAGAAATCAAATCTTCATAATTATATTCAATTTCAAATTTAAGACCTTCTATCCTAATTGTTAAATTGCTCCACAGTCTATGACCATTTTTTTTGAAAATATCTCTTATTTTTTTTATCTCATTATATAATTTTTCAACCAATTTAATATATTCTTCTTCATTCAAACTAAATTTATTTGGTATTTCATAAACATTTATAGGGTTCTTCTTCAGTATTCCTTTAGGAAAATAGTAAAAGAATAGTTCCCCTGTCTCTAACCCTTGCATTTTCTCCTCTACAGAAGCATATAGATATATTCTATCCCATTTTTCTGGTATAAGATAAAATAATTGTTTCTGTAATTCAGAGTAAACCTTTCTTATCTCTGAATTTTCTATCATATATTCCTCCAGTTTTATTGTTTATCCTATTATAATACTTTCTCCTGTCATTTCTTCAGGTTTCTCTAATCCCATTATATTAAGCATTGTTGGTGCTAAATCAGCAAGCTTTCCTTCTCTTAATTTTGCATCATCTTTTCCTACTAATATTAATGGTACAGGATTTGTTGTATGTGCTGTATGTGGCTCTCCTGTTTTATTATCAATCATTTGCTCTGCATTTCCGTGATCAGCTGTAATTAGCATTACTCCTCCGTTATTTCTTATAGCTTCTACAACTTTTCCTACACAATTATCAATTGTTTCAATTGCTTTAACTGCAGCCTCTAAATTTCCTGTATGTCCAACCATATCTGGATTTGCATAATTTAATATTATACAATCATATTTCTTTGAATTAATTGCATCTATTACTTTTTCTGTTACTTCTGGTGCACTCATTTCTGGTTTTAAGTCATATGTTTCAACTTTTGGTGAAGGAACTAATATTCTATCTTCTCCTGGATATTGTTTTTCCTCTCCACCATTAAAGAAAAATGTTACATGAGCATATTTTTCAGTTTCTGCAATTCTTAATTGTGTTAATCCATGATTACTTATATACTCTCCAAAAGTATTTTTTAATGTTTCAGGCTTAAAAGCAATTTTTACATTTGGCATTGTTTCATCATATTGAGTAAAACAAACATAATTTAAGTTCATTTTCTTTGTTTCAAACTCATTAAAATCTTTATCTACAATTGCTCTTGTAATTTCTCTTGCTCTATCAGGTCTAAAATTAAAAAATATTACAGAATCATTTTCTTCTATTTTAGCTATTGGTTCATTATTTTGACAAATAACTGTTGGTTCTACAAATTCATCAAATACTTCCTTTTGGTAAGAGCTTTCTATAGCAGCAACTGCTGATGTAGCTTTTATACCTTCTCCATTAACCATGGCATCATAAGCTTTTTGTACTCTATTCCATCTCTTATCTCTATCCATGCTATAGAATCTTCCAGAAATACTTGCAATTTTTCCAACACCTTTTTCTTTCATTTTTTCTTCTAGTTTCATTATATAACTTTCTCCAGAAGTAGGTGGTGTGTCTCTACCATCCATAAAACAATGTACATATACATTTTCAAAATCTTTTCTTTTTGCAAGTTCAAGGATTGCAAATAAATGACGTATATGACTATGTACTCCTCCATCAGATAGTAATCCTAAAACATGTAATTTAGAATTATTTTTCTTTGCATTTTCAATAGCTTGAACTAATTCTTGATTACTAAAAAAGTCTCCATCTTCTATTGATTTTGTGATTCTAGTTAATTCTTGATATACAATTCTTCCAGCCCCTATATTAGTATGTCCAACTTCTGAATTTCCCATCTGACCGTCTGGTAAACCAACATTTAAACCACTAGTATACATTTTTGTTGTAGGGCATGTTTTCATAAGTTTATCTATATTTGGTGTATTTGCTATTTTTACTGCATTTCCTTTTTCATTTTCATTTATTCCAAATCCATCTAATATCATTAGCATTGTAACTTTTTTGTCCATATTCCTAATCTTCTCCATTTCTATTACAAATTTATTAATTGCTAATTATTAAAATTTACAATTTTGGCAAATTCTTCTGATTTCAAACTTGCTCCTCCTACTAATCCTCCATCTATATCTGACATTGAGAATAATTCTTTGGCATTTGAAGATTTTACACTTCCGCCATATTGTATTATAACTTTTTCTGCTACATTCTTTCCATATATATCAGCTATTTTATTTCTTATTGCTTTAGTCATTTCGTTTGCATCATCACATGTAGCTGTCTTTCCTGTTCCAATTGCCCAAATTGGTTCATATGCAACTATTGTATTTGTAACTTGATCTTCTGTTAAACCATCTAAAGCCTTTTCTATTTGATCTGTTACAATTTCATTTGCTTTTCCAGCTTCTCTTTGCTCTAGAGTTTCTCCAACACAAACAATTGGATTTAGTCCATATTTAAAAGCTGCTTTTATTTTTTTATTTACAGTTTCATCAGTTTCTGCAAAATATTGTCTTCTTTCAGAATGTCCTATAATAACATATTGAACTCCTATAGACTTAAGCATTTGTCCAGAAACTTCTCCTGTATAAGCTCCTGATTCTTCAAAATGCATGTTTTGAGCCCCTATCTTTATATTTGTATTTTGAGCAACTAATAGACTATAAAATAGATCTGTGTATGGAACACATAAAATAACTTCATTTTCTGTATCTTTAACAAGTGGTGTCAATTCATCTATAAATTTTATAGCTTCATTTGGAAGCATATTCATTTTCCAGTTGCCTGCAATTACTTTTTTTCTCATAAACTTACTCCTTTTCTATATTATAAATAATATAACAGAGTTATTTCTAGGAAAGAAATATTTTATACTTATTTCTTTCCTAGAAAATTACTACATTAATATATTATTTTTCCATTCCTTCTTTATTAGAATTTACCATTTGATTTGTTTTTTTGCTCCCATCCATATTCTTTTCTTCTTTGTCTGTTAAGCAAACAAGTCCAGGTAATTGTTTTCCTTCTAATAATTCTAAAGATGCTCCTCCACCTGTAGAAATATGACTAAATTTATCTTGTAATCCTAATTTCTTTATTGCTGCAACAGAATCTCCTCCACCTACTATTGAAATAGCATCTGGTTCTGCAGCAATTGCTTCTGCAACTTTTTCTGTTCCTATACTATATTTATCAAATTCACATACTCCAAGTGGACCATTCCATAATATTGTTTTTGCTCCATGTAATTCATTTGCAAACTTCATAAATGTTCTTGGTCCTATATCTAATCCTTGATATCCATCTGGAATATTTTTAGCATCAACTATTTTATCTGGTGTAGAATTTGAGAATTCAGTTGTTACACGTGTATCTTCTGGTAATACAATCTTAACACCTGCTTCTTTTGCTTTTCTCATAATGTCTTTTGCTTCATCTATTTTGTCTTCTTCACATAAAGAATCACCAATTGAAGCTCCATTAGCTTTTAAGAATGTATATGCCATTCCTCCACCAATTAAAATTTCATCTACTTTATCTAATAAGTTATTTATAACTCCAATTTTATCAGATACTTTTGCTCCACCTAAAATAGCTACAAATGGTTTTTCTGGATTTTCTAATGTTCCATTTAAGAATTCAATTTCTTTTTCCATTAAAAATCCTGCTACAGATTCGTCAACATGATGTGAAACACCCTCTGTAGAACTATGTGCTCTATGAGCTGTACCAAAAGCATCATTTACATAGATACCGTCTGAAAGTGATGCAAGTTCCATTGATAATGTATCATCATTTTTTTCTTCTCTTGGATCAAATCTAACATTTTCAAGAAGTGCAACATCTCCATCATTTAAACTATCAGTAACAGTCTTTGCACTTTCTCCTGTTACATCACTTGCAAATTTAACATCTGTAGATAATAAATCTGTTAATTCATTTGCAACTGGTTTTAAAGAATATTTTTCGTTAACTTGACCCTTTGGTCTTCCTAAGTGAGAACATAATACAACTTTTGCACCATGATCTTTTAAATATTGTATTGTTGGTAATGCTGCTGTTATTCTAGTATCATCTGTTATTCTTCCATTTTCATCTAAAGGAACATTAAAATCACATCTTACTAGAACTTTTTTTCCTTTAACATCAACATCTCTAACTGTCTTTTTATTCATTAAGCCTCATCCTTTCTCAATAAAAAATATTTATTTGGCTTTATTTTACTTGAATATTATGATTTAAAATTACTCGCTACACTATCGATTTCTTGTAATTCAAATCTATATTTTTGCTTTACATTTGGATATTTTTCATGGTCAACTTCTGATAAAAACATATCTATTGGTCTAATCCATAAACTATTATCTCCATATAAACGTCTATATACTACATATTTTTCTTTTGTCTCACTATGAGTTGCTACATCTTCTATTAAATAGTAATCTCCTTTAAAATGTTTATATATTCCGTGTATTTTTAGTTCTCTTTCCATATAATTTCTCCTACCTTTTTGAATATATTATTACTTACTATTTTTCAGAAATATACATAGCTAAATCAACTAATTTATTTGAGTAACCCCATTCATTATCATACCATGCAACTAATTTAACAAATGTATCTGTTAGTGCAATTCCTGCTGAAGCATCAAATATTGATGTATGTGGATCATGTATAAAGTCTGAAGATACAACAGCTTCATCAGTATATTCCATTATACCTTTCATTTCATTTTCACAAGCTTTTTTAACTGCATTACAAATTTCTTCATATGTTGCAGGTTTTGCTAAGTTAACTGTTAAGTCAACTACTGAAACATCAACTGTAGGTACTCTGAATGACATACCTGTTAATTTTCCATTTAATTCTGGTATAACTTTTCCAACTGCTTTTGCTGCACCTGTTGATGATGGTATAATATTAGCTGATGCTGCTCTACCACCTCTCCAATCTTTTTTAGAAGCTCCATCAACTGTTTTTTGTGTAGCAGTTGTAGAGTGCACTGTTGTCATTAATCCATCTTTAATTCCAAAATTATCATTTATTACTTTTGCAAGTGGTGCTAAACAGTTTGTAGTACATGAAGCATTTGATATAATGTTCATGTCTGGTGTATAAGTATCATTATTAACTCCCATAACAAACATAGGTGCATCTTTTGATGGTGCAGAAATTATTACTTTTTTAGCTCCTGCTTCTAAGTGTGCACTAGCCTTATCCATTGTTGTAAATACTCCTGAACATTCTAATACATAGTCTACTCCATCTTTTCCCCATGGAATATTCTTTGGATCCATTTCATTATATACTTTTATCTCTTTTCCATTAACTATTAATTTACCTTCTTCTGAAGCAATAGTTCCATTAAATCTTCCATGTACAGTATCATATTTAACCATATAAGCCATATAATCTGCAGCAATAAAAGGATCATTTATTGCAACTACCTCTACTCCTTCTCTAGAAAGTGCGGCTTGGAATGCTAAATTTCCTATTCTTCCAAATCCATTAATACCAATTTTAATTGACATATAAATTCCTCCTATCTATAATGCTTTATGCATCATTTTATTTAGTTTTTCCTAAACACTATCATTTTATATCAAAACCTCAAATAATTCAAGTACTTATCCATATCTTTATTGATAATTGTAAAAAAATACGATAGGTTTACTCTATCGTATTTTTATTTTCCACAATATTTTACATTTTTTTCTATATTTCCATCTGGCTTCCTAAAAAACTTGCAGCTGATTGTACAACTTTTTGTTCTACTTCAGACATTTTTGTTTCTTTATCTTTTGCTATTAGTATAACTGTTCCAATAGTATCTCCATCAGATATTATTGGATATACAACTTGTGAATTAAATTTTCTTTCCTTATTATCATTTTTCGTAATAGGAACTGATATATCATTATTTTCTTTGCTAGTATATCTTTCTTTATCTTCCATAATTCTTTCTAATTCACTACTTATACTTTGTTCTAAGAATTCTTTTTTTGAACCACCTGATACCGCTATAACTGTATCCCTATCTGTTATACATGCAATATGTCCAGTAGTTTTCGCAAGCGTTTCTGCATATTCTGTAGCAAACTCAGAAAGTTCTCCTATAGGAGAATACTTTTTTAATATAACTTCTCCTTCTTTATCTGTAAATATTTCTAAAGGATCTCCTTCTTTTATTCTTAAAGTTTTTCTAATTTCTTTAGGTATAACAACTCTTCCTAAGTCATCTATTCTTCTTACAACTCCTGTTGCTTTCATATTTTTCCTCCTTTTAATTTTTATGTCTATTCTTATTATTTCAAAAGAGGAAAATTTTATACATATTTTTATTGCTCTGTATTTGTCATACCATTTAATTGTGATTCTTCTGCCATTTTATATTCTTTTATTATATTTCCAAGTTCATCGGCAAAATCTTGTAATATAACTAATTTAATTGTAGGTTGCTTTCCACTAATATAATCATCTATAACTTGTTTTAATTTTTTTATATTATGTAACTCTTCTTGTAATGTTTCTCCATTTCTTTTTGCCCTATCTAATAGCTTTTCTTTAATTGTTACAATATCTTCATTGCTTGCACATGATATTCTTTGGAACATTTGAAAAACATCATAGTATTTAAATATTGGAATATTCATACATTCTCTATCAAACTTATCATAAAATTGTTCCATTCTCATTGGAATATATTTAAAAATTTCTTCTGCTTTTTCTTTAAGCATTTTTTCTCTTAATTGTTCATTTATATTATCGAAATATTGTAATATTTCTTCCATATCTTCAGATTTTTCTTCCTCAATTGCTAAACTAGAAAGCTCTTCTTCCACATTTGGACAATATGATGACGTAAGTGATGAAACATTCATTCCATTGAAGAATACACTTTTTATTGTTTTCATATCATATTTAATTAATCCTTTTTTTACAAAATGAGAAAAATATGCAAATAATTTTACTACATTTATTAATTCTATATTACCATTTTTTACATCATCTAAAACTTCTTGGATAACACCATCAAACTGATCATCTGCAATTTTCCAGTATTCTTCTGTAAGAAGTCTTTTATATCCTGGTAGCTTATCTGTATCTACTGTATTAATAATTGCTTCCATATCTCTTTTAAAGATTTTCATATCAAATATACGTGTTCTAACATATACTTCTATGAATTTAAAGAATCTATATTCAGCTTTGAAATTATAATAATAATTATTATCAAACTCTTTTATATAGAATTGTCTATTATCCATAAACACTCTTGATGAAACAAGTATTGCCTTATATTCCTCATTATCATTAATATTTACAAATTTATCTTTTGTTATTTTTCCGGCTTTTATTTCAAATGAAATTGCTATTGTAAATATAAGCATGGTTTGTAAAACTCTGTGATTTGTATTTGGATATGCTTTATTTACCATATCAAAGATCTTTTTAAAATTCGTTAACGAATGTTTTAAAATTCTTAAATTCCTTGTTCCACTTTTATTAAATGTCGATATAATTAGATTAGTATTTTCTCTTAAAAACCTAATTAAATCTGGACAATTTTCATATCTCATTAGAAGACCATTTATTATATAATTAAATTCAGGTGCATATTCAAATGTTTCACCTATTAGTTTTTCTTTAATTCTCTCATAGTCATTTGCTTTATCAAACACATATTCAATAGTATCTCTTATTCTTTCTACCATAGGTTTATCTGTTTTTATGTTTAATTTATTTTCTTTATCTAATAAGTATGTTGCTATAAAAGTCTTCATTTCCAAGTTATTATTCTTTAGCTTTGTTGATAATTCTTTTTCATTACATATAATTATTGTTTTTATATGATCATGTTCTACAAAGTTATTTATATATCCTAATATATCTATAACATCAACATTTGCTCTTTCCAAGTCATCAAAGCATAAAACTTTATCATCTGTTGAAAAGAATTCGCCATAGTCTATTCTATCTCCATTTTGTGTTACACCAAAAAAGTTAGCCATATCTAATCCAGTTTTAGCATATTCTGGAATATTTTTAACACCACTTGCGTCCATATATTTCTTTAAATTTTTATCCATTAACTGAGTAGTTTCTATAAATATTTTTTTGCTTATTTCCTCTAAATTTGATATTCCATATAAAGACATATAGATTGCTGTATATCTTTTACCATTTAATTGCATTGATTCGATTTTAGGTTTTATTTTATGATTCCAAAAATATGTTTTTCCGCTTCCCCATTCACCATTGATCATTATGGCATAATCTGTATAATCTGATCTAATATAATCTAAAATACTTTCTACTAAATCTTCCATGTTTTTCTCCTTTTACTTAATCTTTTGCAAGTATTAGCACCCCAATTTTATTTACATTTGATTTTTTCAAAGTTTTAATACATTCATTTATCGTTGACCCAGTTGTATATATATCATCAAATATAATAATATTTTTATTATTTATTTTTTGCTCATTTATAATTTTATATGCATTTTTAACATTTTCTTTTCTTTCATTCTTATTTAAAGTACTTTGAACTTTATTATTATTTATTTTTATTAAAACATCACTATATGTTTTAATTTTTAATTCTTTTGATATTTCCTTTGCAATAAGTTCACTTTGATTATATCCTCTTTTACTTTTTCTTGCTTTATGGACTGGAACTGGAATTATTATATCATAAGATTTTATAAATTCACAAGCTTTTTTATCCTCTAGAATTATTTTGCTAAACATTTTATACAAATATGGTTTATCATTAAATTTATATTTAATGATATTTTTTCTTACTATTCCATCATATTTTAGAACAAAAAATTTTTTAATTCGTATATTTTCATTTTTATCACTTTTTTCTAAATTGATTAGATATCTTCTTATTTCTTTTCCACAATTTTTACACAGATATTCTTCTCCTAATTTGCTGCAAATACCACATGATGGTAAAAAAATATATTCGAGTATTTTTTCTAAGTAATTCAATATTTACCTCCTAAAAACCCCCGAATATATTAATTTTATTCTTATTTTAAATTCTATTACATTCAATCATCTTAAAAGTTAATCCTGTATTTCTTTTTTTATTATCTGCATTATTTATCATAAAATCTATAATATTTTTATTTCCAATAATTATTAATAATTTTTTAGCTCTTGTCATTCCTGTATATAGCAAATTTCTTGTAAGTAGCATTGGAGCTGTTTGTGAAATTGGCATTATAACTACGTCAAATTCGCTTCCGTTGTGCTTTATGTACTGTTATCGCATATGCATGCTCTATCTGCTCCAATTCACTAAACCCATACCATACTTCTTTATCATCATCAAATTTAATTTTAATTTGTTTATTAAAATCATCTATTGTAGATATTGTTCCAAATTCCCCATTAAATACTCCACTTCCACATTCAAAAATTTTTCCCCTCTTTTCCCAATATATGTCATAATTATTTTTTATTTGCATTATTCTATCGCCTTCTCTAAAAATGCCATCTCCATATTTTCTTTCTTTTTTTGTTTCTGATGAAGGGTTTACTGTTTGTTGTAATATTTTGTTTAATTCTTTCGTACCTAAATCACCTTTTTTAGTAGGAGTAATAATTTGAATATTTTTTAAAAAATCGTAATCCCCATAATTTTTTAATCTATCACTACTTAATGTTAAAATATTATACAGTATTTTTTCTTTATTTTTTTCATCTATATAAAAGAAATCATCTAACAGTTCTTCTGTTTCTAAATCATTTATTTCTTCTTTTGAAACAAAAGTTTTACCTTCATTAACTCTATGAGAGTTAACTATTATTTTACTTTTAGCAGCTTGTCTAAAAATTTTATTTAAAGTTATTGTAGTAATTTGTTCTGATTCAATAATATCTTTTAAAATATTTCCTGGTCCTACTGATGGAAGTTGATCAATATCTCCTACAAGTACTAACTTTGTACCTTTATATAGAGACTTACATAAATAATTCATTAAAAATAAATCAACCATAGAAGTCTCATCAACAATAACTATATCTCCATCAATTGGTGCAACAGATATATCTGTTATCATATTTTGATTCTCATCTGATATTTTTCCGATTTCTAATAATCTATGTAATGTCTTAGCTTCTTCTCCCGTTGCTTCTGTCATTTTTTTTGCAGCTCTTCCAGTTGGTGCACATAAAACTGGTTTCATTCCATTCTTCTTATATATATCAATTATTGTTTTAATAATAGTAGTTTTACCTGTTCCAGGACCTCCTGTTATTACACATACATTATTTTCATTAATTGCTTTAATTGCCTCAATTTGTTTGTCTGATAATTCTATATTAGAACTTTTCTCAAATGTTTTTAGTTCTTTATCAAATTTTTCTATTTTCTTTATATTTCTATAATTTTCAAGATCAATTAATGTTTTTGCAATATTTCTCTCTGCACTATAAAAGGTATTTAAATATACCCATTCATGTTCATCTCTTTCCTCTATTACAATTTCTTCTTTAGCTTTCATATTAATCAAAGTATCTTCTATATCATCTTCACTTACTCGTAATAATTGTTTTACAAAATCAATCAAATTTTCATAAACTGTACAACAATGTCCGTTATATGTCATTAAATTAAGTGAATGTTTTATTCCACTTCTAATTCTTTTCTCATTGTTATAATCAATTCCTAATTCTAATGCAATTTTATCTATTTGATTAAAATTTACTCTTCCAGCTAAGTCTACTAATAAATATGGATTTTCTTCAATCTTATCAATTGCATTAACACCCAATTCTTTATATATTTTTTCCGCACTTTGTGGTCCTATTCCAAATTTATCTAAAAATCCAACAAGTTGCCACATTTCCCATTGTTCTATAAATGTATTTGCAATTTCTATTGCTTTTTCTTCTGTTATCCCTTTTATATTAGCAAGCTTTTCTGGTTCAAATTTAAAGACATTAACCGTATCTTCACCAAATGTATCTACAATCTTCTTAGCAGTAGCAGGTCCAATTCCTTTTATCCCACAATTTGCTAAATATCTTTCTAATGTTTTAACCGTTTTAGGCATCATTTTTTCAAATGTATCTACTTTAAATTGCCTACCATATTCTTGATGTTCAACAAATTTTCCCATAAGTTTAAGAGTATCTCCAATATTAATAAATGGTAGATACCCTACAATTGTTATTTCTTCATCATTTTCTGTATTTATAACAGCTATAACATAACTATTTAATTCGTTTTTATATATAATTTCTATAACTTCTCCACTTAGTTCCAAGTTTTTTACCTCTATAAAATTTATTATCTTTAATTTTATTTCGTAATGCTTTTTGCATTATATCACAACAATATTTAATTTACAACTTATTTTACTAAGCTAAAACTAGCTCTATGTTTGCATTATAGATATATTTATGGTATAATAAAATTTGTGTAAGTAATATTTAAATTACTTATTTTCCTAGTTACACTAAATTGGGAAACACCGTTCCAATTTAGTTTTATATATAGAAACTTTATTAACATTTGATTCAGATTTCTTCAGGAGGATGAACATATGAAGGAACGGTTAAAAAATTTATTTATTTTTATCGAAAGGCTTTTTAGAAAAAAAGACTTTCGACGGTCATTGTTGGTATTTATTTTTGTCGTTGCATCTGTGGTTGGCACTTTGGATGTAGGCAGTTTAGCCAATGAAATACTTAGGCTTTCAGATTATCAAATAAATGAAATATCATGTGCTGTGCAGGATCTCTACTATGGTGATCCAAGTGAAGATGCCAAAGAGGCCCTCATGCCTTTATATGATAAGTATGGAGATGATATATCCATTGAATTTAAGTCTCCCACTTTGGTATCTGCTGAAGTTTCTTCCTATATGACAGAGGTGAAAATAGACTTCACAAACAAAGAGAATCCAATAGTATCACATTCTCAGGACTACGGTTCTCTTGTTTATTGCACCGTGTTGACAGTCCTTATAGCATATGATTTACCACTTCTAGTTATCTATATCATTGGTAGACTAATTACCAGATGGTATAAAAATCATATTGCTGCTGAACTGGAAAGTTTCAAGCTTGAGCAGCATATCCAGAGAACTGTCGAGGAAGCCAAGTCTTTAGAAGACTGCAACAAATCTGATGATAAAAAGTAAATATCAACCCTATGCTGGTTTTAAGAGGAGGGCTTAGGCCTTCCCACCAGTATTTTTTTATTTTAATCAATTTGATTCCTTTATATTATCTATTACCTGTTTACAATCCTTCCAATTTACAAATTTAATATTACTATAGTCATTACTTAACCTTGATAATATTTTCATTGTTTCATCTGTTGAATCTAAATCTACTACTATTATATCTTTTATTTCTTCTTCTTTTCCATACATCATTCTAAAAAGAAATGTTCGTAAAAAACCTTCTATTGTATTTTCTTGATTTTTTGCAGCAACTATAACATAGATGCCGTCTGACTTAAATTTTGTGTATGTACATATATATATAATATTTTTTATAATCTCAAATAAACCATATAAAGCCAGTACCCAAAAAAAGCCATTAATTATAAAGTCCCACATACTATGCCTCCTTTTTATTTACTAAACTATATTATTATATGATTTATATTTCTTTTTGTTAAATTAAACATTGTTTATATATTAACCAAGTAAAAAAAATCGCTATAAAGTTTATCTTTATAACGACTTTTTCTCTTTAAATATATATAACAAATTATATTAATTATTAAACTAATTGTAATATAACAACTTCTGCTGCGTCTCCTCTTCTTTGTCCAAGTTTAAGAATACGTGTATATCCTCCAACTCTTCCTTCATATTTAGGAGCTATTTCATTGAATAGTTTTGATACTAAATCAATGTTGTTTCCTTCTGCATCTTTAACTTTATTAACAGTTTTCATAATTTTTCTTCTAGCATTTAATCTTGATGGCATATCTTTTTGTCTTTTTTCTGTAGTTTCTTCTTTTACTACTCTTAGATATTCTTTACCATTTTTACTTTTTACTAGTTCAGTAACTTTATTTCCTTTACTATCTAGTTTTGCCTTATTAACTTTTACTTCAACTGTTTCAAAATTATCTTTTTCTTTTACAGCTAAGGAAATTAAACTGTCAGCTATAGCTTTTACTTCTTTTGCTCTTGCTTCAGTTGTTTCTATCTTACCATGTAATATTAAATCAGTAACTTGTGTTCTAAGCATAGCTAATCTAATATCTGTTGTTTTACCTAATTTTCTATTAGTTGCCACTTTGTATTCCCTCCTCTAACTCTAGCTTTATATTCTTTTTCATTAATCTTCATCTTTTCTAAAATTTAGACCTAAATCATGTAATTTATTTGTAACCTCATCTAATGATTTTTTACCTAAATTTCTAACTTTCATCATATCAGCTTCTGATTTATTTGTTAAATCTTCTACTGTAGAAATTCCGGCTCTCTTTAGACAATTGAATGATCTTACAGATAATTCTAAATCTTCAATTGACATTTCAAGAACTCTTTCTTTCTTGTTTTCTTCTTTTTCAACCATTACTTGAGTATTTTTAGCTGTTTCTGATAAGTCTATAAATAATTCTAAATGTCCAGTCATAACTTTTGCTGCAAGACTTAAAGCTTCATATGGTTTTAAACTTCCATCTGTCCATACTTCTATTGTTAATTTATCGTAGTCAACTCTTTGTCCAACTCTAGTATTTTCTACTGAATAATTAACTTTTTTTACTGGTGTATAGATAGAATCTATTGGAAGAACGCCTATTGCTTGATCTGGTTTTTTATTCTTTTCAGCATTATTATATCCTCTACCCATATCTGCTGTTAGTTCCATCTTTAGTGTTCCACCTTCTGAAACTGTTGCTATATGTAAATCTGGATTTAATATTTCTACTGTTCCATCTGTAATTATGTCTCCTGCTTTAACTTCACCTGGTTCTTTTACATCAATTCTTAATGTTTTCTCTTCATTTTGATCAAGCTTAAGTCTTACATTTTTTAAATTTATAATTATCTCTGGAACATCTTCTACTACGTTTGGTATTGTAGAAAATTCATGTAGAACTCCTTCTATTTTTACGCTTGTAATAGCACTTCCAGGAAGTGAAGATAGTAATATTCTTCTTAGTGAATTTCCAATTGTTATTCCATATCCTCTTTCCAATGGTTCACATACAAATTTTGCATAGTTACTATCATTGTCAATTTCTAAGCATGTAATATTTGGTCTTTCAAATTCAATCATTTTTACCTCCTAATTTTTTAGAAATCTCACTTCTCTAAAATCTATTATTTAGAGTAAAGCTCTACTATTAAGTGTTCTTCTACTGGTAAATCAACTTCTTCTCTAGATGCTAATCTTACAACTTTACCACTTAATTTTTCTGCATCTTTTTCTAGCCATGCTGGAACTGGTCTTGCTGCGTTTTCTTCTACGTTTGCTTTTATAGTTCCATTATCTTTTCTTATTTCTCTTACTGCAATTACATCTCCGGCTTTTACTAAGTATGATGGTATATCAACTTTATGTCCATTTACTTCAAAAGCTCCGTGTGTTACAAGCATTCTTGCTTGAGCTCTTGAACTTCCATATCCTAGTCTATATACAACATTATCTAATCTACTTTCTAATATTTGAAGTAATACTTCACCTGTAATACCTTTTTCTGTTAAAGCCATTTCAAAGTATTTTCTAAATTGTTTTTCACTTACTCCATAGTAAGCTTTAGTTTTTTGTTTTTCTCTTAACTGTGTACCATATTCAGAAAGTTTTTTCTTCTTTTGACCATTTTGTCCTGGTGCATAATTTCTTCTTGATATGCTACATTTGTCTGTATAACATCTTGAACCTTTTAAAAACAATTTTTGTCCTTCTCTACGGCAAATACGGCATTGTTCATCTTTATATCTTGCCATTTTTCCTTTTCACCTTCCTATATATTATTTTTATACTCTACGTCTTTTTGGTGGTCTACAACCATTATGTGGTATTGGAGTTACATCCTTAATACTACTAATTTCTAATCCTGCTGATTGTAATGACCTAATTGCTGCTTCACGTCCTGAACCTGGTCCTTTAACATAAACTTCAACTGATTTTAGTCCATGTTCCATTGCTGCTTTAGCTGCTGTTTCAGCTGCTTCTCCAGCTGCGAATGGTGTGCTTTTTCTAGAACCTTTAAAACCAAGTTCTCCGGCACTTGCCCAAGATAATACGTTACCTTGAGTATCGCTTATTGTAACTATTGTATTATTAAAACTAGAATGAATATGAGCCATACCTTTTTCGATATTTTTTCTATCTCTTCTTCTAGTTACTTTTTTTGTTACATTCTTAGCCATTTCTATTCTTCCTCCTTGCTATTTACTATTTACTATTTTTTGCTCTTGCTTACTAATTTTCTAGGACCTTTTCTTGTACGCGCATTAGTTTTTGTTCTTTGTCCTCTAACAGGTAAGCCTCTTCTATGTCTTAATCCTCTATAGCATCCTATTTCTGTTAATCTTTTAATATTTAAAGCAACTTCTCTACGTAAATCTCCTTCTACTTTATATCCTTCCATAGCTTTTCTTATAGCTTGTACTTGATCATCTGTTAAATCTTTTACTCTTATGTCAGGATTTACATCTGCTGCCTTTAATATTTTTTGTGAGCTTGCTAAACCTATACCATATATGTATGTTAGACCAATCTCAACTCTTTTTTCTCTAGGTAAATCAACGCCTGCTAAACGAGCCATAATTAATTTCGCACCTCCACTTTGTTTTCTTTTTTAAATAATTAATTAATTTGATTTTTTTGTTTTGTTTTTGTTTGGACTTTATTAAAGGTGAAATGCATTGATATATGGAATAAATATATCAATCTTTAATATGTTTTCAAACAATATATTAGACACAAACCTGATATATAACTGTTAAAATAAAATTTAACAGTTATAGCCGCGAATCTAGATTTGTGTTATTAACTTTTTTTGTCTACTATCCTTGTCTTTGTTTGTGTTTAGGGTTTTCACATATAACTCTAATTACACCTTTTCTTTTTATTACTTTACATTTTTCGCATATTTTCTTTACTGATGGTCTTACTTTCATTTTTTACACCTCTTTACTCTAAAATCTATTTGTATATTAATATTGGGTTATATATTATTTACTTAGCTCTCCATGTAATTCTTCCACGATTTAAATCATATGGTGATAATTCAACTTTTACCTTATCCCCTGGAAGAATTTTTATATAATTCATTCTTAGTTTACCTGAAATATGAGCTAGAATTTGATGTCCATTTTCAAGTTCTACTTTAAATGTAGTATTAGGTAGTGTTTCAACAACTGTTCCTTCTACTTCTATAACATCTTCTTTTGACATATTACCCTCCATTTTTTCTTTTTTATAGTCAATTATACTATTATATAATAAAATACTTAAATATTATATAACAAAATTAAATCAATGTCAATATTTCTGGCTCTTTTTCTGTAATTAAAATTGTATTTTCATAGTGTGCTGATAAACTTCCATCTTCAGTTAATATTGTCCATCCATCATAATCTTGATATATTTCTCTATTTCCTGCTATAACCATTGGTTCAATAGCTAAAGTCATACCTGGTTCTAGTCTAATACCTCTTCCTGCTTTTCCATAGTTTGGTATTCCTGGATCTTCATGCATTTCTCTTCCAATGCCATGTCCTTGGAATTCTCTTACTACATTAAATCCATTGCTTTCAACAAACTCTCCTATAGCATGAGATATATCTCCTATTCTATTTCCTTTAACTGCATATTTTATTCCTTCAAAAAAAGCTTTTTTAGTTATATCCACTAATCTTTTTGCTTCTTCTGTTCCTTCTCCAACAATAAATGTTCTTGCAGCATCTCCATTAAATCCATCTTTATATACAACTAAATCAATGCTTACAACATCTCCATTTTGTATAATCTTTTTTTCTGATGGTATTCCATGAATAACCTCATCATTTATAGAAATACATAATGTAGCTGGAAATGGTGGTACTCCTTTCATACCACTTGGATATCCTTTTTGAGCAGGAATTCCTCCATTCTCCCTTATTATTTTATCAGCATATCTATCAAGATCCATAGTTGAAAGTCCTGGTTTAATATATTTTTCTAATTCTTTGTATACTAATCCTGTAACTCTACAAGCTTCTTTCATTAATTTAATTTCTTTTTCTGATTTTATAGTAACCAATTTTTTTACTTCCTTTTAATAACTTATAATAATTTATAATAATTTATAATAATTTATAATAATTTTTATTATTATTTAATTTTATATTCTTCTAAAAAACTTTTTATATTTTTTACAGCCACGTCAAGCTCTTGTGGATAAATTGAATATAGTGCATTATTTGCTCTATAAAAATCAATTAAATCTTTTGAGTTTTGATGATATATATCAAGTCTTTTAGTTACAGTTTCTTTATTGTCATCATCTCTTCTTTTTAACTCACTTCCACAAACATCGCATATATTTTCTTTCTTAGGTGGCTTTGTTTCTTTATTAAATATTGCTCCACAAGATTTATTTGTACATATTAATCTATTAACAATTCTTTTTATTATTTCGTCATCAGGTACATCAAGTTCTATTGCAACTCTTTTTGCTCCTGGTTTATTTTCTTTTAAGAAATCTCTTAAAGCCTCTGCTTGAGCAACTGTTCTTGGAAAACCATCTAAAATTGCTCCATTTTTAACATCATCTTCTAACAATCTTGCTTTAACAGTCTCAATAACCACATCATCTGGAACTAAAGTTCCTTCTTCTAAATATTTTTGTATTTTCTTTCCTAATTCTGTATTTTTGTTTATTTGTTCTCTAAATATATCTCCAGTAGAAACGTGAACTAAATTTAAATCTGTTGATAAAATTTTTCCTATCGTTCCTTTTCCACTTCCTGGAGCTCCTAGCATTACTATGTACATCGCACTCACTACTCCTAATCACATTAACTTAATTTTGTTATATATTCATTTTTATTATATTTTTAATAAATGTATTTACACAAGTTTATCAGAGGAAAATTTAATTAGATATATAAATAACTCTCTACTATACTATTTCACTTAATTATAGATTATATAAATATATATATAAATTTATCCTCTGATTATGTGTATTTTATTTTTTATTTTTATATTATTCTAAGAATCCTTTGTAATGTCTCATTACTAAATAAGATTCTAATTGTTTTATTGTTTCTAGTGCAACACCTACAACAATTAATATTGATGTTCCACCAAATGCTAAATCTACATTTGGTATAAATCTTACCATCATAGGAATAATTGCAATTATTGCTAGGTACAAACCACCAAACCAAGTAAGTTTACTTATTATAGATGATAAATAATCTGTCGTTGGTTTTCCAGCTCTAATACCTGGTATAAATCCACCATTTTTCTTAATATTACTTGAAACTTCTGCTGGATTGAATGTAGCATATGTATAGAAGAATGTAAATCCAACTATTAGTATTAAATATACTAATGCATTAGCTATTGTATATCCAAGTCCAACGCTTGAAGTTGATGAAGCTATAGAAAAATTATATATTGTTGCCCAAAAGCCAGTTTGACTAGCTATATCTGGTACAAACATTTGAATTATCATAGCTGGGAATGTTAAGAATGATGATGCAAATATTATTGGCATAACACCTGCCATTACTAATTTTAATGGTATATTAGTATTTTGTGCACCTACCATTTTTCTACCAACTACTCTTTTTGAGTATTGTACAGGTACTCTTCTTTCAGCTTGTTGTACAAATACAACTGCAGTTACTAATATAATAGCTCCTACTATAATTGCTAAAGATATTAAAAGACCTGTTGTTGAAAAAGCTCCTGTTCCCATTATCAAGTTCCATATTGTTGTTATAGCTCCTGGCAAACCTGCAACGATACCAACAAATATAATTATAGAAATACCATTTCCTACACCTTTATTTGTTATTTCGTCACCTAACCACATAAGTAATGCAGTACCAGCCATTAATGATATAACAACTGTAAATCCTGTCATAAAATCATTACCTAAGAATATTCCTGATGATCTATATGACAAATATAAACCTAATCCTTCAATTAAAGCTAAGAAAACAGTAAGTATTTTTGTATATCTATTAATTCTCTTTCTGCCTTCTTCTCCACCTTCTTTACTTAATCTCTCTAAAGAAGGTATTACCATAGCTAATAATTGAAAAACTATTGATGCTGTAATATATGGACTTATAGACATTGCAAATATAGAAAATCTTGAAAAAGCTCCTCCTGATATTAAGTCTATAAGTGATGCCATTCCATTTGATGCACTTGACATAAAATCGTTAAGTGTTATTGTATTAACACCTGGAACAGTTATATAGCATCCTAATCTAAATATTACTATTAATAGTAATGTATATAATAATCTTTTTCTTACGTCCGGTGTTTTTAGTGCATTTTTTATTGTTTTAAACAACTAAATCACCTCTGCCTTTCCTCCTAAAGCTTCTATTTTTTCTTTAGCAGCTTTAGTAAATCTTAC
>CALYAC010000003.1 GCA_944393405.1 uncultured Clostridia bacterium
AATTATAAAACAATAGTTCGTAAAAGTCAATCTTTTATATTTAATATTAATTAATATTTTTTATGCTTACATCTTTTTCAAAAGTAGATACATTATATAAAAACATTACATCTGTGATACCATTTTCAGTTATATAATCTTCATAATCAAAATTTGTATATCTAGGGTCTAGAAAATGTATTTCACTATACTCTTCACATAAAAATTGTGACATTATATGAGCATAAGAATCTTTTATAACCAATAGTTTTTTATCATTATTTACTTTTGTTTTTATTACAGCTTTACTATTATTTCCATTTAGGAAATAGCTATATTTATCTTTAACTGATAGATATTCTTCATTGAAAAGACTATTTGTTGTTTCTTTGTCATAAATTGCTTCTTTAATATCTGTATTTATTTCATTTTCATATACTGTTATTGTATCTTTTTCTTGTCCTAATATCTGAGCTTTTGAGTCAAAAGTTCCAAGAAATTCATTGGTTAAAGTTCTAACTTCAAACTCATTTATATCTATTATTTTCTTTCCTGTTTGCCTGCAAAACTCATTATATATAACAAATGCTCCATTACTGTTTATATGATGATCTGTTTTAAAATATAGTTCTATTTTTTTGTTTTCTTCTTTAAGTTTGTCTACTATATTTATATTTATACAATTATTAGTTCTGTTATACACTTCATTTATAGTATATTCTTGATCTGGCGGTATAACATTATCAGGTAATTTATCACTATTAATGTATATAGAATTTGGAATTAGTAAAAAATATGTTGGAATATTTTTTGCTTTCATTTTTTTTGCAAAAGTATCAATAACTTCTGCATTTTTATATGTATTATCAATATCTACATTATCTATTTTTTCAAATAAATATCCATCATTTCCAATGTATACTCCATTGTTTTCTTTTTTATTTAATACATTAACTTCCCACCAAGAATTTAGCTTTAAATAAAAATTTCTAAAAGCAAAATGATCATTTATATAATCATTCATAGAATTTAAATATTTTCCATCTATAAAACTTTCAAGTGAAAAACTAGGAACTGTAGCAAGCATTCTATTTTCTTCTTGAGAAAAAATCTGCTTTGGCCATATAAAATTCAATATAATAATTATTAACCATATACTTATAAAGATAATAAAAAATACTTTATTATTCATTTAAAAACTCCTTTAAAATCTAAAATATAAAAATGGATTAAAAGAATTATTCACAAGGCTTGCTGTACTTACAAAAACAATGCAGACTAATCCTATACTTATAACTGAAGAATATACTATTTTTAATTTCTTGTTTTCTTCATTCTTTTCATGGCTATTTTTATTAACTACTGTTTTAATCTTATATATTTTAGTTTTTATAATGTTTATAATTGGCACACTACATATAATTCCAATTACAATAATTATAAAGTAATTTTGTAAATAATATATAGCTTCTGAATTAATAATTGGCATATTATTTAACTTAAACATTGTGAATATATATTCTTTAACTTTATTTAAATCCTCAAAAGCAAATATTACCCAACTTATTAAAACAAGTACTATTGTGTATATATGCGAAATTATACTTGGAACCTTTTTTAATATCTTTAATAAAAATAATTTTTCTAAAATCAATATAACACCAAAATATACTCCCCATAAAACAAAATTCCATGAAGCGCCATGCCAAGCTCCAGTTAATGCCCATACAACAAGTATGTTCCTAATTTGTAATATAATCCCTTTTCTATTTCCTCCTAATGGAATATATATATAATCTTTAAACCAACTTCCTAAAGTAATATGCCATCTTCTCCAAAATTCAGTTATATTTTTACTAATATATGGATAATTGAAATTCTCATCAAAATCCATTCCAAATATTTTTGCAAGACCAATTGCCATATCAGAATATCCACTAAAATCAAAGTATATTTGAAGAGCAAATGAAATAATTCCAATCCATGATAAAAGTACACTCATTTCATTAATATTTCCTGTTTCAATTAAATTCCACATTGCACCAATATTATTTGCAATAAGTACCTTTTTACCAAGTCCTATAATAAATCTTCTCATTCCTATAGAAAAATTATCTAAACTAATATTTTTATTTTCTAATTCTTCATCAACTGTTTCATATCTCACTATTGGTCCTGCTATTATTTGTGGGAATAAAGTAGTATATGTTAAATAATTATAAAAACTTTTTTCACATTTTACAGTTCCTCTATATACATCAATCATATATGATAATGATTGAAATGTATTAAATGATACTCCTATAGGGAGTGGAATGTTTAGAAGCGGTATATTTAGTCCTGTTAATGTATTAATACTTGAAATTAGGAAATCTGCATATTTAAAGAAAAATAATATTAAAAGATTAACTCCTATATCTATCCATAAATAGATTCTTTTTTTATTCTTATTATCCCAATTAGAATTAATCTTATTACCACACCAAAAATCCATTACAGCAAGTAAAAGCATTATTGGAATATATCTTATCTCTCCCCATGCAAAAAATATAAAACTGGCTATAATCATAACCAAGTTTTTATATTTTTTAGGTACAATAAAATATATTAATAACATTATTGGTAAAAATATATACAAAAATACTACACTACTGAATACCATTTCTTTCTCCTTTTATTTAAGCAAATAATTTTAGATCAAAATATCATTTGGTATCTCAAAATATTGGATTCCCATATATCCTGGTGCAATTTCATATTTTTGAAATACAATAACCACTTTTTTATTTGAAGAAATATAGAAATCATGATATTCATTTTCTATACCTGAAAATCCTCCCTCTTCTGCTGTAAAATACATATTATCTTCATTTTTTTCACTTTTTTCTTTTATTTGCTTCTTTATTTCTTTATCTATAATTTCTTTATAATTTTCTCCTAGAACATCTCTTAGATTTAATTCTTTTCCATTTTCTAAATCTATATTATAAAAGTATTGCTCCCCATATGCAGATGCCATACTCTCGGTTTTTGTAATAACAAATGATATTAATTTATTATCTTGATATGTAATCTCATAATCTACATTAATTTGAATAGGGCTATAATCATCCATAGTTCCACCAGTAGCTAAAACAGCATTTTTATATTCTTCTGCTCTATCTTTAGACTCTTGAACTACTTTATTAATTTTATTTAAAATTTCATAATTGACTCTATTTTCTAAATCAGTATTGCCTGTATTTTCAATTCCAGGAATTTTTACACTTACTAATTCATTTTCTGTTTCATCAGTATATTCTCTTATTGTAAATACTTTTGCTATACTATCCAATATCGGAACATCTTCCATAGCTTTTGCAAAACTTTCATTAGTGTTTAATAATATTACAAATAAAGCAAAACTTGTAGCAAATGCAGTTGTTAATCCTTTAATATATAATTTTCTTTTTTTATTTTTAACATTATTACTTTGATTAATAGTTCTATTTACAATATAGTTTAATTCTTCTGGTACTTCTATATTTTCGTAATCTTTTCGGGCTTTTCTCAGTATATTCATTTATAATCTACTCCTCTCAATCTCTTTTCTAATTTCTTTTATACCTTTATATAATCGTGATTTAACTGTACTAATATTAGTATTTGTTATTCTAGCAATCTCCTCTAGTTTTAAATTTTCAAAATATCTAAGAAATATTACAGTTTTAATTTTTTCATTTAGTTTTTCTATACTGCTATATATGTCCAAATTTTGGACTAATTTTTCTTCGTGGCTAGAATATTTTGTATTTTCAGATAATTCACACTCATATACTTTATTTTTTATAGCTTTCAATGATTCATTTATGAGTATTCTATAAAACCAAGTTTTTACAAATTCTTCATTTCTTAATTTTCCTATATTTTCTAAAGCTTTTGTAATCGCCTCTTGAACTACATCCAATGCCATTTCTTGATTTTTTGTATAAACATATGCTATTTTATATAATTTATCTTGATTTTCTTTTATGTATTCTATTAAAACTTCTTTTGATTTTTGTCTCATCTCCTACTCCTACCTTTATATAATTTGATTTATTATTTCATTTACTTTTTCATTGTCATTTGATATGCACATTATAATATAGTTATTATATACTCTAAATATATTATTTTCTAATTTATAAACTTCTTTTGGTAAGTAACTTACAAAAATTTCTTTTCTTTCTTCAATTCTGTTATTAATCATTTCCTTAACTTCATTTAAATTTTCTTTTTCATTTACTTGTAATATTAATATTTCTTCACTTGTTGCTCCACTACCTTGATATGATACTATTTCTTTTATTAAGTTATCATTAAAGCCATATGCTTTATATACAATTTCTTTATCAACCTTTGCTATTTCATCTTGAAATACTCCACTTTCACTTATTTTCTTTCCTAATTCTTCTATATCTATTTCTATAATATTTTGTTTGTTATTAAAATTTATTACTAAAAATATACTTACTATTATTATTAAAGCTATTATTATAATTAAACTAATCTTTTTCATTTTATCTCCCTATATTCTTTTAATTTATTTTTTTCTCTTATTCTTAAATCCTATGAATTATTTTTTAAATATTCTAACCATTTTAAACAATAATCTCTATCGACATGAATTCCATCTGTACTAGCTTGGCTTGGTAAATATCCTTCATCATTTACAAGTGCTGAAGCAACATCTAAATATTTAACATCTAATTCATTTGCTAGTTCTTTTATTAGATCATTATATTTTCTAATTCTATTATTGTTTATGTATTTATTGGTACTGTCAATTTCTTTAGTTACTGGTATTATTGATTGGACATAAATATTAACATTAGGCTTTATTTCTCTTATTTTCTCTATAAGTTCCTTGTATTTTAATTTAAATACTTCAGGATATGCCCAGCCTAGTTCATTTACACCTAACATTATGTATACAGTATCTATATCTTTGTTTTTCATATCTTCCAATAAAGTGACTTTTTTTCCATCACTCGTTTTTACAAATTCCTTTTTTATAGCAGTATCTACCATTAACCCTATATATGAATAATCATTTATTTTAGTTAATCCTGTATACATTATTAATCCTTGAGTTCTTGAATCACCTATAAAAGCTACTTTATCATCAAATTTTACATCTTTTTTGTCTTTATTCATATTTACATTATTTAAATCTTTTATTTCTGAACTTTTAATACTATTTTCTTCTTTTTCGATATTATTAGTAGTACTTAAACTATCATTTACAAATATTTCATTTTTTTCCACATTCTCATATACATTATTATTGATCACATCTTTACTATTAGATACTTTATTTCCTATAATACTTCCTAGTACAATTAAAATAATTAGTGGGATTACTGTTGAAATAAGTTTATTACTATTTATCTTTTTTCTTTTTTTTCTAGCATTTGAAGCCATATTATTTCTCCTTTATTTTTACTTACAATATATTAGATCTTTTTAGTATATAAAAAGTTTAAAAATTTTTTATTTTTTTATATTTTATTTTTTATCTTTTTTTATTTTTCTAAAATTCAATTTTCTGATTAATATATTGTAAATAAAAAAACTCCTATATTACAAATAATAATATAGAAGTTTATATGTTCTTTTGTTAAAATTCTTTTTCTAAACCTTTTTCTTTTAATCTTTCATTTGTATTTTCCATTGTAATAGCATATATAATTGAAACAATTGGAAGTCCTACAATCATACCAATTATTCCAAATAGGCTACCACCAATTGTAATAGCTACTAATACCCAAATACTTGGTAGTCCAATATTTTTCCCTACTATATGTGGATATATTAAATTTCCTTCAATTTGTTGAAGAATAATTATAAATATTATAAATATTATTGCTTTAATAGGATCTACTGCAACAATCAACACAGCTCCTATAAATCCACCTATAAAAGCACCTACTATTGGAATAAATGCTGTTAGTGCTGTTAATGCTCCAATTGGTCCTGCATAAGGAATTTGTAGAATAAGCATTCCAATAGCACAAAGCACACCTAGTATTACAGCTTCTTTTGCTTGCCCTGTTAAGAAATTTCTAAAAGAATCTCTTGATAATCTACTTACTTTTACAATAAAATCTGCTTTTTCTTTATTAAAACGTGCATATACAAATTTTTTAGCTTGTATTTTTAAGTCTTCTTTATTAGCTAAAACATATACTGCAAATACAATTGCTATAACAAAATTAACAATTCCACTAAACACTCCTGAAATTTGATTAATTGTAACACTAAGCACATCTTTAGAAATATTCATTATTCCATTTTTTAGTGCTTCTGTATCTATATGTATATTTTGTATGTAATTATTAATTTCTGGAACCTTTTCAGTAATTTCTATTCCATAATTTTTAAGGTTTTCTAAATAACTTGGTATATTACTTATTAGATTACGTATTACTTCTATAAACTGTGGTATTATAAGTGTTAATATTATTGAAATAACAGCTATAATAGTTAAAATAGAAAGCATGATTGATAATGTCCTTTTAGCTCCACTTTTCTTTTTTCTTACAATATTTTTAGTTTTATTATTTTTTTCTTTTATCTTAGCACTTTCTTTTTTTCTTGATTTAAATACTTTATTTTCATAAAATGTCATAAAAATGTTTAATATGAAAGCAATTGCTAATCCCCATATAAATGGTGATAATATTCCTAAGAATATTTTACATACATTCCATACTGGCTGTATATTCATAAGTACTACTAATAATATAATAGCTACAATAACAATTTTCATTATTTGTTTTGTATTTTCTTTATCTAATTTCATTAAATTCCTCCTTTAAAAGAAAATCACACATCGTATTAACATAATACCAGATTTTACATTATTTTTCAAGTTTTAACTTATAACTCTATTCCTTTATCTTAACACCTAATAAACTAACTAAATCAATTGCCTGATATTCATTAATTATAGCTCCTTTTATATCATCAAGAGAAACAACTATTCCATCTATTACTGAATCTGATAAATCGATATCCTTTAATTTTGTTTTAAATATTTGTGCCAAACTTAAATCAGACTTACTAAAATATGTATTTCTTAGCACATCTTCCTCCAAATAACTATTTCGTAAAATACAATTATCAAAAAGTACATTACTTAATCTAGATAAAGAAAAATTTGCATATGATGCATTTGTTTCTTTAAACACAACATTATTTTGAATACTATCTGTAAAATTACATCCTGATAATTTACAATTATTAAATTCGCATCTTATAAATGAACTTCCTTGAAATGATGTATTAGAAAAATTACAATTATTAAATATAACATCCATAAATGTGACCTTTTCTAATTTACTATCAATAATATTAGTTTTATTAAATTTTGCAACTTTTAAATCTTTATCATAAATTTCTAGATTTTCTATATCTTTATGTTCTACAATTATATTTTCTAATCTATCACTTTCTATTAATCTTTCATCAAGCTCATCTATATTTTCTAAATTATTAATTTCAAAAAATATTTTTTGTGGTTTTTGAATATTCATTTTTACTCCTACTTTTAATATATTATTTCTTATCATAATTTTATTGTAATTATAATAGCATAAAGGCAAATAATCATCAATAATTATTTGCCCTTATATTAATTTTATATCAATTTTAATCAATTTTTTAAACTATCTTTTTACATATATAGAACATTAATTTCTAAAATTTATCCATAAAAAATAATTCGTATGGGTTATAATTTATATATGTGTTAATATGCTTAATTCCATTAAGATTGCTTACAATATTAGATATCTTTTCTATTTCTGAGGCTGATTTTGTTTTTATATTAAAATATGCAAGCATTGGATTATTTATATCTCCACTTGTAAATTCACTTAAAAAATTCTCTACGTCTTTATCCCAGGTCATTACTTCATTTAGTGCATCATCTTTTGAAACATATTCTATTTCAACATTTTCTGCATTTTGTATAATTGTATTTCTAATATCTTCTAATTCTTCATCTGTAATTTCATCATATAAATATATTTCCATTGTAGATGCAATCTCATTATAATTTTTAAATACTAAAATATTAAATATTACTACAATTAATAATATGATTAAGCTAATGAAAATCAAAATATTTTTTTTGCTCATTTTTCTCTTTATGCTCTTAAAAATATCAATATCTTTTTTATCATCTTTTTCTTTTAGTTCTGATTTTATTTCTTCTAAAACATTATTACAGTCTCTACATGTTTTTATATGTTTTTCAACAAATTCGGTTGATGTTTTGCTTAAGACACCATCATTGTAACTAAATAAGAGATCTTTTACGATATCACACTCATTTTTCATTATTTATTTCCTCCTTTAATTTTTGCTTCCCTCTAAAAAATATAACTCTTGCCCAATTTTGTGTTTTATTCATAATATCAGCTATCTCAGAATAATCTAAATTTCCAAATATTCTTAAATACATTACGCTTCTTGTATCTTCGTCAAGAGCTTGTATTTTTTTAAATAATTGTATTTTGCCCTCTTTATCTATAATATTTTCTTCTATTGATTCTTCTAAAATTAATGCATCTTCAAGATTATCTAATGAAATCTCTTGCTTTTTCTTACTTTTCTTTAATTTTTTATACCAAATATATTTACTAATTTGACATAGCCAAGTAGATATTTTACAATCTCCTCTAAATTTATTTATATCTTTTACAGCTACTAAAAAAGTTTCTTGGACAATCTCTTCAGTTATATCTTCACTATCAGTTAAGCAGAATACATACTTATAAACAATACTACTATATTTATTATATATTTCATTCATATCCTGCATAACAAATTTCCCCCTTTCACTTATTTAGTTCCTATATTATTATATTTTGTTACAAAAAAATTCATTTTTCTATTATTTTTTAAAGAAAAATGAATTTATAATTTTAAATATAATAGCTAAAAGGCACAAATATTTATATCGAAAAATTAACATCATATTTATTATCTATCCATATATATTGATTATTATATTTCTTACACATCTCTAAATTATGTTTGTTTTCTCTTATCAGATTTTCTATATTAATATCAGACTGATACTTTCTTTTTTCTATAATATTTTCATATTTTATAATATTTATAATATTACTCCTTATATAATTTTCAGACATTATTAAACAAATATATTTTATATTTTTTAATTCTTCATCAGAAAAATCACATTTATAATCAAATGGAATATACAATCCTTCTATAATTATATTTTGATTATTTTCTATGTTTGTTTTTATAATTTCTTTTACAATTTTCCATAAGTACGGAGTTAATTTTTTATCATCTTCTACTGATAAATTAGTATTATTACTTTTAATTAATCCCATTTTTAAATGATCAATAGATAGATATGGATATTTATATCTTTCTAATAATTTTTGTGCAAGAAATGTCTTACCAGTGTGAGAACTTCCACCTATTAGAATTATCATTATTTAACCTCCTAATAAAAGCTTAATAAGAAAATAAATTATTAATTTATACAATCTTTCTTATATAAAAAACATTCTTTGTCATGTGATATAATTACTCCTATTGCTTGCAAATATGAATATATAATAGTTGATCCAACAAACTTCATTCCTTTTTTTTGTAAATCATTTGATAGTTTATCTGATAATTCTGACGTAGTTTTTCCAATTTCATATATAGTTTTATCATTTGTAAATGTCCTTAAATAATTATAAAACGAACCATATTCTTTTTGAATATCTTTAAATATCTTGGAATTATTAATAGTAGCCTTAATCTTTAATTTGTTTCTTATTATTTTTTTGTTTAAAAGTAATTCTTCTATTTTTTTATCATCATATTTACATACTTTATCTATATCAAAATTATCATACGCTTTTTCAAAATAAGCTCTTTTATTTAATACACATTCCCAAGAAAGACCAGCTTGAAAAGATTCCAGTATTAACATTTCATATAAATATTTATCATCAAAATTTGGTATGCACCATTCTTCATCATGATATTTTATGTATTTTTCGTTTTTTAAATTACACCATTTACATCTAGTTTTATTGTCCATTCTAACACCTCTTACATTGCAGAACTTTTATTTGGAATAAATAATTTACTCATATCTACATTTTCATGTTCTAATAATTTAATTTTCTTATCTATTCCTCCAGCATATCCAGTTAAACTTCCGTTTGAACCCACAACTCTATGGCAAGGAATAATTATTGAAATAGGATTATGCCCAACAGCTCCTCCTATAGCTTGTGCTGACATTTTCTCCTTATGCATTAATTTTGCCATTTTCTTTCCAATTGCTCCATATGTTGTAACATACCCATATGGTATTTTGCATAATAATTTCCATACATTTTTTGCAAAATCTGTACCAATAGGTTCTATGTCAAGCTCTGATATTTCTGGTCTTTTATTATTAAAATATCTATCAAGCCAATCCTTAGTTTTTATTAAAATTATTTCATTATCATTTTCTTCTATTTCCTCTTTTATATATCCTAAATAGTACTTCTGTCCTTCTATCCATGACCCTATCAGTTTATTATTCTTACTTGCAAGTAAAATCTTTCCGCAATGGCGAATTATAATATGTTGTATAAACCATAAAGCTTTTCCTTATTATTCTAATACTAATGCTTGCTTAGGACAAAATGCTGAACATTTACCACATTTAATGCATTTATCATAATCAATTACAGGTGCATTAAATCCTTCTTGTGATAGTGCTTTTACAGGACATACATTTACCGCAGGACATTTGTGATTTTGTGGACATCTTTCTTTTATAATATTTAATTTTTTTTCCATAATTTTTCCTCCAATATTTATTTCATATAATTAATAATATTTAAAGCATTATTTAATTCTTCTTTATGATCAGAATGACCAATTCCATAAAATACTAGGTTATCTTCTCTAATTAAGATAATATATTGGTCTTCGTCTATTATATATTTCTGATAATTTCTTTTATTTTCTTCTAAAAACTTATTTGAATTTTTATTAGTTTCCATATCAGCCCAATACTTTATAGTGCTTTTAGCTTCTGCTTCAGTTTTAAAATCATATATATACATCCATGTATGCTCATTTTCTTTATGAATAGTTAAAGCTTTTTTATCATATCCATTACTTACAGTTTCATCTCTTTCAACATTATAATTGTTTTGTTCTAGTAATGTCTGATACTTATCAATCCTATTAGATTTAATATATGAAAATATTATAGCTAAAACTGTTACTATAGCAAATACAATGATTGCAATTTTTCTTGTTATAACTCCTATATTTGTTTTATACACTTTTTTCTTTTTTATATTTTTTGATACAGAAAATAAATATTCTACTAATTCTTCTTTGGTTCCACCTTCTATATTGTTTTTATCAATAATTATTCCCATATTATATTTAAATTTTAAAATTAATAGATTTTTAGTTTCTATAATATTTATTATCTGATCAAAATTATAATTTGCCACATTTCCCTTTTTTGATGTCATGATAATTTTCTCATTATTTATCTTAACTGTTGTTTCAATATCCTCATTATCATTTAAGCTCTTAGAGCGTTTATATGACATCTTATATGATCCTGTTATACGAGTAATTATCATTAATACTAAAAAAATAATTGCTATCCATATTATTGCTGTGTACATTTCATATATTAAATATGTGATAAATAAAAAAATTAATAAAATACTTAATATAATTGTCGATTTTTTACTTGTTATAAATCCCTTAGAAAATTCTTTATATTTTGCATAATCTAATTTGTATGTAGATATAAATTCAATTTTTTCCTTATTATTAGACATATATTCATCCCCTTTTATTTTTTCTTTATATTTTTCTTTATAACTTTTCTAATTTTAACTAAAAGAATTATAAGTAAAACTGTTCCAATAATAGTAATTACTGCTCCTCCAAGTAAATTTGTTCTTATTGTAAATATACCAGCTATAACTATTCCTATCATCACTATTATAGGAATTAAAATTGCTATTAATCTAAACCATCTAGCATATTTTTTGTTAGGTAATGCATCAGCACTTCCATTTATTATTAGATCTAATAATTTATCAATTAATTCACTCATACCATATCCCCTCTTATTATTTAAAATATATTTTATTTATTTTTGCCATTTAACTATCAGTTCTTCTTCATTTGTTTCATTATCTATACTACTTTCTATAATACGAAAACCTTCTCTTAAGTAAAATTTAATTGCTTCTTCATTTTTTCTATATACTTCTAGATATAATTCATTATGATTTTCTTTTAAAAAATCAATTAATTGTTTTCCAATACCTTTTCTTCTCATATCTTTTTTTACAAAAACACCTGCTATATAATTGTTTATGAGTCCTACAAACCCATATATATCTCCATTAGTTTCATAAACATAAACTTCAGCCATTAGTATTTTACTTTTTACACTATTATAATTTTTAGTCCAATATGATTCATTAATAAAATCATGCGCTTCTATATTTGAGTCAAGCCATATTTTCATTATCTCTTCTATTTCTTCTTTATTAAATCTTCTTATCATTTTCTTATTTTCCCTTAGTCTATATTGTGTATATATTTTAATCAAACATTACATTCCAATTATTACTATGAAATGCATCAAAACACATTTTAATCTGCTCTTTATTTGATTTTGCTTCAGATAAATTATCTGGCAGTTCGTCATATTTAAAATATTTTGTTTCCGTAGTCTCTATATTTTTAACAGACTTTCCTCCTATAATATTGCATAATACAAATATTTTACATACTCCATATGCATATACAGGTTTATTATGTTTATTTCTATCTTGAACGGCAATCAATTTACTGGCTTCTACTTCTAATCCTGTTTCTTCTTTTACTTCTTTTATTGTATTAGATTTAATAGATTCAAGCACATCACACCATCCTTCAGGAAGTGACCATAATCCATCATTTTCATGTACTAATAGAATTCTATCATCCTTAAAAATAGCAGCTCTAGTATCAATCTTTGGAGTTTGATATCCTTTTTCATTACAAAATAAATCTTTAATTTTATCTAATTTCAACTCTACTTTTTCTGCTATCATTTCTGCTGAGATTTCACGTAATCTTTCATATCTTTCTTTATCATATACATTATCAGTATACGCAAGTCCTGCTTGTGCTAAACTTTGTATTTCAATTGCAAATTCAAGCCATTTCTCCATATTTTTTCTCCAATACTTTTATTATGAATATATAATATCATATAAAATTAAAGTATTCTATATAAAAATAGAATACTTTTTAATTTTTTTAATATACTTTATATTTTATACATATTATTCAGTCCTTAAAGCTGTTACTGGATCTTGTTTTGCAGCTTTTTTAGAAGGTATAATTCCTCCAATTAATGTAAGTATAACACTTAATACAACAAGTACTGTTCCACCTGTAAAAGGAAGCATAGCTGTAATATCTGTATTTATTAAGTGTATAATCAAATTTATAGGGATTAAGAATAAAAGCGTTACTCCTATACCTATTAGTCCTGATAAAAGTCCTACTATAAATGTTTCTGCATTAAATATAGATGAAATATTTCTCTTTGATGCACCTATTGCTCTTAATATACCTATTTCTTTAGTTCTTTCTAATACAGAAATATATGTAATAATTCCTATCATAATTGATGAAACAATTAAAGAAATGCTTACAAATGCTATTAATACATAACTTACACTATCGATAATTGTTTTTACTGATGACATAAGAAGCCCTGTAAGATCTGTATATTTTATGACTTTATCTTCATCTTCCTCTTCCATCTTTGTGTTGTATTCATCTAACCAATCAATAAATAATTCTTTTGAATCAAAATCTTTAAAGTAAAATAACATTGTTGTTGGTTCATCTAAATCTTGATATCCAAGTGATAATAAATTTGTATCTGCATTTTCTACAGCACTTGTCGTAGACATTGTTTGCATTAGTCTTCTTATTTCATCTTCATTCATTTCAAAATGAAATGCTTCTGCAAATGCATCTGTATCTATATTAAATGCACTTGCCATACTTTCCATAAGTTTACCTGTTAACTCTCCTACTTTTGTTAATATAGTTTTTTGCATATTTGCTTCAGTCATTGCTTGTGCTATTTTTTCTGTTCCTGAAACTATTTCATCTTGTGATACAACAGTATCTACAATTTGGTCTACCATATCTTTCATAAGTATTGCAGTAGGTTCTTTTTCTTCGTTATCATCTATTTTTGATACATCATTAGTAACATTTTGATTTTCATCATTCTCTTCATTTGAAATTTGTGGTAATTCTTCTGTTACTCCTGACATCATTGTAATATATTGTTTTAAGAATCCTGTAATTATTCCACTATACATGTCTTTAAATGTTTCTTCTGGAACTACATACTGTGATTCCATTTCTTGTAATAACTTCTTATTTTTATTTTTTTCTAGTCCTTCACTTACAATTTTTTCTACATCACTTAATTTAATAGTAGCAAAACCTGCAACTTCATTTTCATCTATATAATCATTTAAAATATTTTTTGTAATTGTAGATAGGTTATTTAAAACTAATTTTTGTGCTTTTGAATTATCAGAAGTTATTGCAGATGAAATTTCAGACATATATCCTTCTGTCATACTTTGGATATCAGCTTCATTTATATTAATGTTAAATGCAGATGATAATGCTTGCTCATCAATAGTTATTAAATCTTGAAAATCTATTCCTGCACTTTCATCTTCCTCATCAAAATCTTTTCCACTAAAAACATTTATATTTTTATTCTTTAATTGTTTTTTTACAATTTCTGATTTAGATGCAGTATTTATAACATACTCAGTTAGATCCCTTGTATAAAGCATACCTGTCATAGACATGCTTTGACTCTTTGGCTTAACAATTCCTACAATATTTATTTTGATTGCTTCATCATATATATTATCCATAAACTCTTCATCATCTGACATATCTTCATATATATTATATTCTTTATTATATTTATATATATCAGATGGGTTTACAAGTTTTAACTCAACATTCATAAGGTCATCATATGATAGTTCAAGAGGACTTTCTTTATTTTCAATTTTTTCTCCTGCCATTACACTTGATATAAGATCTTCAAGTTCACCTAAATCCCTTAAACCTAAACCATATAAAAGCAAATCAGATATTGTATTTTCCGAAGGAAGAACTATAACCATCTCATTATATGATTCTGGATATTTTCCTTCTATTATCTCATACTCATCTTGTATCATTTCACTATTTTCTGGTAACTCAGAAAAAATAGACATTGAAGACCCCATTATATTAGAAGAACTTCCCATAATTGACGACATAAAGTCACTAGGATTTACTTTTAACAGTTCATCATTTATATCTTTAGTATATAAAGTTGGTGCTACAGAATAGTTGTAACTTACCATAGAAACCATTTCATTAACTTTATTCTGATTGTCTTCAATATACTTTTTAAAAGATTTTAAATCATTCTTTCCAACAGTTCCAAAAAGGTTAGTCATATTCTGTTCTTCTTTTACTGTCCTATCTGGTAATGAATTTTCTTCATCTTGACTACTTTGAGTAGATAATAATAATGAAGCCATATCGGCTGTTTCTGATTGTACTGTAAGAGGGTATGATGTTAATGTATCTTCTTGTATCTTATCTACATAATTTTGGAATCCAGTTGAAAGAGAAAGTATTAATGCAATTCCGATAATTCCAATAGATCCAGCAAATGATGTAAGAAAAGTTCTGCCTTTTTTCGTAAGTAAATTATTCAAACTAAGAGAAAAAGCTGTTAAAAGCGACATTGAAGCTTTTCCTAAATTTTTATGTTTTGGTTTTTCCTTTTCTAACTCATCTAAATTAAAAGGATTTGTATCTCCAGTAATTTTTCCATCCTTTAAGTTTACTATTCTAGTAGAATATTTTTCAGCAAGTTCCGGATTATGTGTAACCATAATAACTAGTCTATCTTTTGCAACTTCTTTTAAAAGCTCCATAACTTGCACACTAGTAGTAGAATCTAGAGCTCCTGTTGGTTCGTCTGCAAGTAAAATATCTGGATCATTTACTAATGCTCTTGCAATAGCCACTCTTTGCATTTGTCCTCCAGACATTTGATTTGGTTTTTTATGTGCTTGATTTTTAAGTCCTACTTTTTCCAATGCTTGCATAGCTTTTTTTCTTCTTACTTTTTTAGATACTCCACTTATTGTTAATGCTAGTTCAACATTTGAAAGTACAGTTTGATGAGGAATTAAATTATAGCTTTGAAAAACGAAACCTATTGTATGATTTCTATAAGAATCCCAATCTCTGTCTTTATATTTTTTTGTTGAAACATTATTAATAATTAAGTCACCTTTATCATAATGATCTAGCCCACCTATAATATTAAGCAATGTTGTTTTTCCAGAACCAGAAGGTCCTAAAATTGAAACAAATTCATTATCTCTAAAGTTTAAACTCACATTATTTAATGCTATTTGAACTAAATCCCCAGTTTTATATTTTTTTGATATATTTTTTATTTGTAGCATTTTATTCTCCTATTTTATGCATTTTATTTCTTATATTATATTATCTAAACCTAAAATAAAATATCATATTTTTCATTTATTTTCAATAATTATGTAACTAATAAATAAAAACATTTAATCAATAATATATTCCCATCCGGGTTGCCACATATTATTTTTTCTCCAGTCATTTTTATTTGCTTCTTCCCATGAAATCCCTTTAGTTAATACTTCAAAAGCAAGTTGTGGTGCTCTATGAGCCATTATTCCGATTGTCTTGCCTTTATAATTTTCTTTTAAAAAATCTATAAAGCTTTTTATTCTAATTTCTACATCTTTTAAAGATTCTCCATTTGGAAAAGGATTATATATATGATCTTCATATATTACAAAAGATTTATTTTTCCCATCTAAATCTCCATAATTACATTCTCTTAATCTTTTATCTTTAATTTGTTTGACATCTGGAAAAGCAAGTTTTGCTGAATCTATAGCTCTATGTAAATCTGATGTAAAAATCAAATCTAATTTCGTATTTCTTCGTAATTCTCCTAATTTAATTGCTCTTTTCCTCCCTAATTCTGTTAGTTCCGCTTGACTCCAACCACTACATATATTATTTTTATTATCATATGTAGTTCCATGAACAAAATAAATAACTTTTGTTTTCAAATTCTCTCTCCTATATTATTTTTTTACTTAATTTATAACTTATTATATCAAATTTTTATATGGATTTACTAATATTTTCATAAAATTTTTCATTTAAAATTAAGCAATCTTTATTAAAATTAAATAATTAAAATTATTTTATAATTGAATTATTTATATAATTATTATACAATTTAATTGGTGATTATATGAGTACAATTTTAGATGATGATTTAGTATATTTAATATTATCAGTAGTTCAAGAAATTCCTGAAGGCTTCGTTTCTACATATGGTCAAATAGCTAGATTAATAGGAAAAGAAAAAAATGCTAGACTTTATAAGGCCTAAGCATTAAAATATTCTTCTTCATATGGAGATTATCCTTGCCATAGAGTAGTAGATCATTCAGGTAGAATTGTTCCAGGTTGGACAAATCAAAAAAAGCTATTAGAATCTGAAGGAGTTACTTTTAAAGACGAATTTCATGTTGATTTAAAAAAACACAAATGGAATATTGGTTAATTATTTACTATCTTTCCATTCATGGTATAGTATGTCTTTTAAAACTAACATACTATCTAACTTAGTATATCCATATTCTTCGCTTATACTATTAAGCATATTTCTAATTTGTAATGCATATTTAGGTATATCAACTTTACTCTGATATTTATTAAGTATTGGATATTTTTTACTCCATGCATTTGTCCAATTAATTTTTGATTCTTTTTCATCATCAATATTTTTTATTGTTTCTTCTATTTCTTTTAAATCCATATCAAATTCTATTAAATCATCTAAAGATAAATTATATAGCCTTGCTAATTTCTTAGATTGATATATATCTGGTATTGTTTCATTAGTTTCCCATTTTGATATTGTTTGTCTACTTACTCCTAGTTTTTCAGCTACAATTTCTTGTGATAATCCAGCTTTTTTCCTTGCGTTAAACAAATTATTTCCTAAATTCATATTATCAACCTCCAAAGTAAGTATACTTTTAATTTGTATTTTTTCCACCAATTATTATTTACATTTTTGCGCTTAAAGTTTACATTTAATAGATAATATATTTAATTTATTAAATATATTATAATCTTATTTAAAATCTGTATAATAAATTATTTTTTTGTTTAAACTTTTAGCATATTCAATCTCATTTTTTGTACTATTTCCAATATAATTATCTTTGTTAACTACAAAAATTGAATCAGACATTTTAATCTTTTCTTTATGTACTTTTTTAAGAGTTTCTATATCTTTTTCTGTATAATCATCTTTATTACTATTATTTACAGGAAATATAGGCGTTAAAACTATATTCCCTTGTAGTTGTAATTTTAAAGCGATCTTAGTCATTTCATCTTTGTATCTTATGCTACAGCACATTGTTATTATCTTTGGTTTATCATTTAATGTTTCCAATATTATTTCCTCCTATTTCTATATAAAAATTGTTAAAATAATCTAATTTGATTTTCTTTTTGTAAATTATAATCTTTAATTAGACTTATTGGCTTTGACTGTGTGATCTTATCAGTTTTTTTAATATTTTCTAACAATAATGGCGAATTTTTGTCATGGAATTTTATATTTTCTTTTGCTAATTCTGGTCTTTTATTAGCATAACAATATTTACATCCATTTAAACAAGTATCATATGCTCCAACATCACGGCTTGGCATACAATGACAACCTTTTCTCATTGGTTTTGTTTTTACATTTTTGTATATTACATTATTTGCTTTTTCTAGTATTTCTGGTGTAGTACATCCAGATATATGTATTCCATATTTTTCATAGCTTTCATCTGTTCCACATGTTTGAATATATAAATTGTTTGATTTTGCAATTTTTCCTAATTCACTTACTATTTTTATTTTATCATTATGAGTTAATGGAATAATTTCTGGCATATTATATTCTAATTTTTTATACATCTCTACAAAACTAAAAATGCATCTTTGTACATAAGGAGATATTCTTTTTGCCATATATTTAAAAATTTCTATATGTTTATTTACTGTATAATTTTTAGTTAAAAGTATCGGATCATATCTCCATAAAACTTTTTCTTTTCCAACTATTTTTGAAAGATTTATAAGTGTTTCTATAGAATCTTCTATGCTAGGAACATTGGGTTCAATATCTTTTCCATATGCTGTTATTGTATAATGACATATAATTCTATAAGTCTTATTTATTTCTTCCATATATTTTAGCATTGGTTTATAATTTTTTGAACAAAACATTAAACAATCTACATCTTTTGGTTTTAAACTTACTTTAGATACATTGTTTGGAAATAAAGGATTTCTTGAATAAGCATAACCTTCTTTTATCCTTTTCATTAGCCACTCACTATAATAGTTTACTATATCAGTTCTTCCGCCAACATTTACAATCATTTTAATTTTCCTCTATTTTTTATATGTTATTTCTATTTAATAATTTTATTATCAAGATTATATAGTAAATAATCATAAATTTCAATTAATTAAATCTGCCTATTATTAATTTTTTGACATATAATTATCTTTATTAAATCTAACTAAAGTATAATTACTATTAATTTAAGGCAAATGGAAACATCTTTTTTGGTAAGGAAAAATGTACAATGGAAAATACATATAAATTTTAGTTTGTTTTTGCTAAAATAAATTTATTTCATATTCTCCAAATATTCCTCTAAACAAATTCCTTTATCGTAAATCTCCTTTGCGACTTCTTTTCCAACATATCTATAATTCCAAACTTTTTCTGAAATTCCAGATATAAAACCGTATTTATAACTATTTTTTAACCAAAAATATAAATCATAAGTTTCACCATTTATTTGCTCTAAATTCAATTATTTTCTTTACATCTTTATATCTTTTATCATTATCTTCTAAATCTATCATTAACCATCTTTGACCGTTTCCTTCAGGTGTTTCTTTATAAATCTTCTGTATGTCACTACTAAAAGACGAAAACATATTTTCAAAAACTTTCTTTTCATTTTTTCCAATAACAATTAATATAGTAAAATAGTTTTCTCTAGGATATACAGTACATAATGATTTACTACCCTTCTTAAATTTTATATTCCATCCATATTCCCAGCTACATTTACTAAATTCAAATTTAGGTGCTACATTATATGCATCTTTCATATATTTACAAAAATCCACCCATAGATCGTTATTTATATACTCTTTTATTTCATATTCAGTAGGAATATGACTATAGTTTTCCTTTTCAAACATTTACTATCTCTCCTCTATAAAATTACTATTTGTGTAATTTCATATTTTTATAACATTTCATGTTAATAAATAAGTTTAAAAAAAATTCTGTAAACTTTATAATTTGACTTGTTATTCTGCAAATTAGCAGTTCTATAAATTTCTATGAAGATGTATTAGACAAGTCTCTTGTAGATAACATTTTAATTACAATCATAATAAATTTTGTACTTACTACAATTTATTTTTCTAATCTCATATATAATACTGGATAAGGATTTCCTTGATCGTCTAATTCATTTCTTTGGTAAACTTTAAATCCCATATGCTCACAAAACCCTTTTGCTTGTGGATTTTGTTCATTTACTGCAAGTTCATTAACATTATATTTTTCTATTCCATAATTTAATAGTCTTTTTCCTAAACCTTTTCCTCTTTGATTATTTTTAATAAATAGCATTTCAAGTTTATTTTCTTCTATTCCCATAAAAGCAACAGGATTTTCATTTTCATCAATTGCAATAATTAAATGAGATATACCTTTTAATGCTTGTGGTACATACTCTTTAATTTTTTCTATTTCTTCATCTGATAAAAAAGTATGTGTTGCTTTTACAGAATCTTCCCATACTAGTAATAATTGTTTTATTAATATTTCTGTTCTATCAAAAACTTCTACTATTTTCATATTATCCACATCCTATCTTGTATTTTTATTTAATATCTATCTTTTTTATATAATTCATTTCTTTACTATCTTTTTCAACTTTTAAAACAAAATTAAATTTATTTACCTCAGTAGATAAATAGAAATCTCTTTTGGGGAATATTTCTTGTAAATCTTTATTAAAGAATCTTTTTCCGGCTACTAGTTTTAAATTTTCTATTTTATCATCCAATCTCATTTCATTACCTTCTAGCAAACTTTTTATATATTTTGCACATAATGTATCTTCATCAGCTTCAGTCTCTCCACCATTTCCCATTGCAACCAAAGAAACTTCTTCTACATCTTTTCTTTTTATATATTCTGCAATTGCTTTTGCATTTACTAAACTTCCCGTTAAAATTTCCTTAGCATTTTTGGCATTTGAAATTCCCTGTGTACCAGAACTTGTTGTATGGATTACTGTTTTTCCTGAAAAGTCTATATTTTCAATTTGTGATGGAGAATTTCCATAATCAAATCCCTCTAGCATTATCCCTCTTCTTTCACCAATCAATATACAGTCATCATGTTCTTTTTTATAATCATATGCTAATTTCTTATCCCCAACAGGAATTAATTTTTTTACTCCATTATTTATTAAATATGCTTCAACAGTAAATGCTCTAAACACATCAATAATTACTGTTATTCCTGTAGCTTCTCTTGCTCCTTGAATCATTTGTAAAATATTAATGTTCATCCTAAAACCACTTCTCTCTTTTATATAATCATCTTTATAGATGAATTTCTTTAGCTAATGACATAATTATAACATAAAAAAGAAGAATTATAGTATATATAATGTATAACTATAAATAACTATAATTCTTCTTTTTTTAATATAAACATATTAAATTATTTTTTGTTGTAGTCTTTTTTTTAGTTTCACATAGTTTTTTTGTTTCCTTATAATATCCATGATTTAATTACTTCATTATCTTCATTTCCAAATAATCTTTTTCCTTCTTTCCAATTATATTCTGGATAATTTTTTCTTAAATCATTTTCACAGTAGCTCATACCAGAACCACCTGATGTACAAAAAGGAATTAATTGTTTTCCTGAAAAATCTAAACTTTCAATAAATGTATTTACTATTGTTGGAGCTACTCCCCACCAAATTGGAAATCCTATTAGAATAGTATCATATTCATCTAAATTAATATTTTTATCTACTATTTCTGGTCTATATGATTTGTTTTGCATCTCTACTGATGATCTACTTTGTTTGTTAGTCCAATCTAAATCCTCATCTGTATATTTTTCTTTTGGTTCAATCTCATATAAATCTCCATTTATTGTTTTTGCAATTTTTTCTGCTACTTTTTTAGTAACACCACTTGCTGAAAAATATGCGACTAAAATTTTGCTCATAATAACCACATTCCTTTCTTTAATATAAATTTTATTAACCCACACCAAAATCTGTATTTTCTATTAAAATATCTATATTTTCATTATCTTTTAATTGTGGATATATTTCCTTTATAAATATTGCTTCTAGATTTTTATCTTCTGGCATGATATCTTTCATTTCTTTATATAGATTAATACATACTCTATCAAAATTTCTTATTCCAATCTCTACATCAGTTTTTATTTGCTCAATTGTCTGACCTTTAACCCCAACTAATAAATTTACTATATCAAATGTTTCCTTAAGTTCTTCTATTGTAGGATATCCAAATCCTTTATTTAAAACTTTTTCTCTAAATTCACTGTTAAATGTTTCTATTCCGCCTTTTACTTCAAGCTTTATTCCTATTTTTTTACATTTTTCTCTTAATTCTTTTATCTGGTTTTTATACATATAATGACTTTCAATAATTAATCTTTTAATATTTTTTTCTTTACATACATCTATTAATTTTTCAAAACTTCTTTTATTTAGTTCAAATATACTTCCTGAGTTAATAGCTTCCAATACTCCAAATTTTCCGGTTACTTTACTAAGTACATTACTATTTATGTCAAACTGTTCATTTTCATTAGAATTTCTGTCTAAATGATAATTACAAAACTTACATTTACTCCAACTACATCCATTTCCTATTAATAAAACAATTTCTCTTCTATCTTTATTTAATATCTCTGAATATCTTTCCATTATTTCTCCTCGCATTTTATATTTATCTAAGTCATATATTATTTATACATCAAATTCTTTTGCGTACTCAACTATCCCATTAATTTTTATATCTGTATTAGTTAAATTTATGGCCATAAAGTTTTCACTTGGTACTTTAAAAGGTGGTTTAATTCCATAAATACTAGCAGGTAGATATCCAAATTTTTGATAATATTTTTCACTCCCTAAAACTATAGAATAATGATAGCCTAACCTTTTTGCTATTTTATGACCTTTTTGTATAAGTTTTGTTCCTACACCTTGTTTTTGATATTTTGGTTGTACTGCTAATGGCGCTAATGCCAATTCTTCATATTTTCCTATTTTTATTTTTGTAAATAATATATATCCAACTATTTTCCCATTTATTGTTGCTACTAATGATAATTCTGGAATAAAATTATTACTTTCTCTTAATTTACTTACTAGCTCTTGTTCATTACCATCTCTATGTTCTGCTGTTTTAAATGCTTCCTTTATTAAATTATATATAGTATCAAAATCATTTTCATTTTCTTGCCTGATAGTTATTTCTTCCATTTTGTTATCCTTTCAATGATTATTTAATTCTCTAATTTAATTATTTTAGTTGCTATTTTATTTATAAAAGTTTCGTCATGTTCTACAAATATTAATGTTGGCATATATTTTAATATTGCTTCTTCAATTTGCTCCCTTGTTAAAATATCTATATAATTTAAAGGCTCGTCCCATATATAGATATTTGCTTGTTCTGTTATACTTTTAGCAATAAGGACTTTCTTTTTTTGACCTTCACTCATGTTTTCAATATTTGTATTAAATTCTATATTAGAAACTCCCATTTTTGAAAGCATTGATTTAAAAATACTTTCATCTATTTTATTATCTATAGCATATTGTTTTAAAGATCCCTTTAAATCTTTAGTACTTTGTGAAACATAAGATATAACTAAGTTATTTGCTATTCGTAAATCACCTAGATATTCTATATCACTTCCTAAAATTAATTTTAAAATACTAGATTTTCCTATGCCATTTTTTCCTATAATTGCTAATCTATCTCCATTTTTAATTTCAAATGATATTTTATTAAATATAGTTTTTTTATCATATACAATCTGTAAATTATCTGCAATTATTAATGGATTTTTTCTTGTTTCTATAGGTATAATTTTTAAACTATCATTTCTATCAATATTATTTAGTAATTTAGATTTTTCTTCTAGTTCTTTATCTATCCTTTTTTCCATAACTTTAGATTTTTTCATCATTTTTGCAGCTTGATGACCTATATATCCTTTATCAACTTTTGAACCTGAATTTGTAGTATTATATTTAGTTTTTTCTACCTTATCAGACCAATTAGCTGTATTTCTTGATGCAATTTCTAGTCTATTAATATCTTTCCTTATTTTTTCATTTTGCATTATTTCAAAATTATCTTGTTTTTCTTTATTTTCTTTCCATGAAGAAAAATTTCCTTTTTGAATTTCAATATTTGTATTATTAATTGAAATTATATGGTCAACTACCTTGTCTAAAAATATTCTATCATGAGATACTAAAATAAATCCTTTTTTTCTTTTTAAATATTCAGCTAAAGTATCTCGAGTTTGTATATCTAAATGATTTGTTGGTTCATCAATTAGTAGAAAATTATTCCCCTTTAAAAACAAGCTAACTAAAAGAACTTTAACTTGTTCTCCTCCACTAAGTAAATTAAATGTTCTATACAAAATTTCAGTATTAGCCCCTAATAAATTTATTTCTTTAATAATTTCCCAATCTTCTGCACATGGAGCAATTTCATTTACTATTTCTATTGCCATCTTTTCCTTATTTTTTACTTCAAAAGGAAAATAATCAAAATCTATATTTTTTGATATAGTTCCTGCATATTTAAGTTCTCCAAGTAATAATTTTAAAAGCGTAGTCTTACCTTTGCCATTTCTTCCGATTAATCCTAGTTTCCAATCAGTATCTATATTAAAAGATACATTGTCAAACACATTATTTATATTTCCGTCATATCCAAAAGTTAAGTTTTTTATACTTATTAATGACATTGTTCCTCCTTATATTTAACTAAAAAACTTTTTAATTCGTTTTCATCACTAAAAATTTTGTCAAATATTAAATAAAGTGAATCAGTTACATCATACTCACCTATTGCATAACATTTTTTATTTTTTCCAAATGCTATTCCAGATTCAATATGCGCTGATTTTCCGGCAGGTAAAACTAAAAGTAGATTTTCTGATTCATTTAACCCTTTTAAATCATGTTCAAATATAGTTCTTACTCTTGGATCATCTAAACTTAATGCTTCAAAAGTATCTGCTAAATGTTCATCATTTGCATCTAATCCTGCCTCTTTATGTGATTCATCGTTTTTTAAAAAACAATAATATGTTATATTTAGTTCATCAAATATTTTACACAAATTTAAGATATTTTCTTTATTTCTTGTTCTTCCCGCTATAAAAAAATTATATTTAAATTTTTCCATATTAAAATCTCCTTTATTTTAATTTATCTATTTGGTTTTATTATTCTTTTGAAATTATTTTTTTCGCATATGAACAATCAGCAATTAATTTCTTATTAGCTTTTTTTGAATTATCAATAATACATTCAACTAATTTTCTCGCTATTCCTTGACCTTGATATAAATTTGATACTTCTGTATGAACTATATTCCATGTATCATTGTTTTCAACAAAAACACATTCACCTACTTTTTTCTCATTATCATATGCTATAGATTTATTATTTTCAAATATAATTGTTATCATTTTACACCTCTCTATTAAGAATCTACTTATTTATTCACTAGAATTTTAATATACTATAACATAAAAAAGATAATTATTCTATATTTTTTTCATCACAAAATAATTATTGGATAAAAAAGAGCAGGCCTTGGAATGATACAATCATATCCAAAGCCCGCTCTTTATTTTGGAGAACTAGCCTTAACTAGCTATCTAACTGCGGATTTCTTCTTTTTAAATCCTCAAACATGTCATATTCCCTATCTGCTTTTTTCATAATAGCAGATGCGGTAAAATATCCTCCAAAAATTGCAAGGATCACTACGAAAATCGCAGCCAAAATCACTACAGTGTTATCCTTCTTCTTGCCCTTCCCTCCAAAGAGAGTCTCTGCAATTCTACCAATTGCACTAGGCGCGTTACGCGCTGCACTTACCATATTGTGCACTTGAGCATACGTGTTCCAACCTGCTGTCAAGCCATTAGCAAGAGTTTTCCTCTCAAAGAAATTCTTCAAGCTCTTAAGCCAGATATAAAATCCGGTTGGAATCATTGTAATGATGCAGAAAAGATAGATAAGATCCGATGCCAATTGTTCGAACATCAAGATTGTTTCAGGATCCACCTCTGCAAGCTGAAGTATAAATGGACAGATAAGTAAGAGAATATATCCGTACACCATCGTAAATCCGGCAATTGCCATGATGTATCCTACAATGATATACACCCTAAAACTTCCTCCTACTACCTTCGACTCTGACCAATACCTCCCCACGTAACTCGCGTTTGCCCATGAAATGATAAAATTCAGAGCAAGTGCCAAAACAAGTAACAACATTGCCATAACTCATTCTCCTTTTCTTGTTTGGTTTCAGCATTAATTGTAGCTGAAAAGTTAATAGTGACTATTTAAGTATACCATATCTTTAGCTCTTTTTCAAACATAAAAGGATAGATACTATTTTCTTATTTATACTATCCATCCTTTTTATCCTCTTTTTAAATTCTCCTTAATCTTAAACTATTTACTGTAACTGTAATACTACTTAATGTCATTGCAATAGATGCAAACATCGGATTCATAGTAATTCCAAATGAACTAAAAATACCAATTGCAATAGGTATCATACAGATATTATAGAAAAATGCCCAAAATAAGTTTTGTTTTATATTTCTTATTGTTTTTTTACTAATGTAAATTAAATCTATAATTCTATCTATATTACCTTTCATTAAAACAACATCACTACTATCTATTGCAATATCTGTACCATTTCCTACGGCAACACCAATATCTGCACTAACTAAACTTATGCTATCATTTATCCCATCACCACACATCATTACTAATCCATCTTTTTTTAGTTCATTTATTTTTTGTGCTTTTTCTTTTGGTAATACATTTGCAATAACATCTGTTATTCCTATTAATTCTGCAATTGATCTTGCTGTATTTTCATTATCACCAGTAAGCATTACTACTTTCTTACCTTGCTCATTTAGTTTTTTAATTACTTCTTTTACATTTTCTCTAATAGTATCTTTAACACCAATTAGTGCAATTACTTTTCTGTTTTCTGATATAAATAAAATACTATTTCCTTCTTTTTCAAGTTCTTCCTCATCTTTTAATTTTTCTGTAATATCAATTTTTTCTTCTTTCATTAATTTTACATTGCCAATATGATATTCATCTCCATTTACTTTAGCATAAACACCATATCCAGATATATTTTTAAAATCTCGTACTTCTAATAATTCTAAATTTTTATTTTTAGCATAATCGACTATTCCTCTTGCAATAGGATGTTCTGACTTATTTTCAATACTTGCTATTATTTTGATAATTTCATTAGTTTCTTTATCTGAATAATTGTATATTTTATTTATACTTAACTTTCCATTAGTAAGAGTTCCTGTTTTATCAAATACTACTGTTTTAACTTTATGTGCATTTTCTAAACTTTCGCTATTTTTTATAAGTATTCCTTTTCTACTTGCTGTTCCTGATGATACAACAATTGCAAGTGGTGTTGCCAAACCTAAGCTACAAGGACATGCTACTACTAAAACAGTTATAAATGTATTTATAATAAAAGAAATTTCTTTTCCAAGAATAGCCCAAACAATTGCTGAAATAACAGCAATGATTATAATTGCTGGAACAAAAAACCCACTAATTTTATCAGCTATTTTAGCTATTGGCGCTTTAGTATTTGTAGCTTCTACAACCATTCTAACAATTTCAGATACAGTTGATTCTCTTCCTATTTTTTCCGCTTTATATTCAATTGTACCTTCATAATTAATACTTCCTGCTATTACTTTGCTACCAACTTCTTTTTTAGAAGGAACACTTTCACCTGTTACAAATGATTCATCTATATGTGTTAATCCATTTATAACTTCACCATCTACTGCAATTTTCTCTCCAGGTCTACATTTAACAATATCTCCTTTATGAATTTCATCAAGTGTAACTTCTTTTTCTTTTCCATCAATTATTATTGTAGCTTTATTTGGTGTAATCATCATTAAGTTTTGTATTGCTTCTTTAGTCTTATCTTTATTTCTAGCTTCAACAAATCTTCCGATATTTATAAAGAAAAGAATGATAACAGTTGATTCAAAATATAGATTTTCTACAAATTCTATATTTCCCTTAAATATCATATATGCTCCGTAAATGCTATAAATAAAACTACTAATTACTCCAAGCGCAACTAATGTATCCATATTAGCTGTTTTGTGAATTAAATTTTTATATCCATTTTTTAATATATCTCTTCCTAGAAATATTGCTATTATACTTAATATAATCTGTGCAATTGTATAATTAACAGGATGCATGTGCATATCTAAAAAAGGAATATTAGGAAGACCTATCATATGTCCCATTGCAATATATAATGTTAAAATTGAAGTTATAGTAAATCCAATTAATTTATATTTTTCTTTACCTTTCTTCTTCTTTTCTTTTTCAAAATTATCAATTCCTAGACTTTCAAAACCTGCTTTTCTAACAAATTTTTCCAAGTCTTCTAATGTTAATTTCTTGTCGTCATATTCAATACTTGCATTATTCATAACTAAATTAACACTAGCTATCTTTATTCCTTCTTGTTTATTTAAATATTTTTCTAGTCCACTAGAGCAAGCACTACAAGTCATTCCATCTATTTTTAGTAAAACTTTTTTCATGAAAAATAATTCCTTTCTAAAAAAATAACACAATTAATTATCTTTTATTTTTCTTCTGCTTCAAATCCTGCATCTTCTACTGCTTCTTTTAATTCATCTATACTTATCTGTGATTCATCAAATTTAATAACTGCTTCTTTTGCTTCTAAACTTACTTTTGCTTCACTTACTCCGTCTTGATTATTTAATACCTTTTGTAGTCTTGTACTACATCCTTCACAATGCATACCTGCAATATTTAATTTAATTTCTTTCATAATATACTTCCTCCTTACATTTATATTTTTTCGGACTGTTGTGAACGGCACATTTAATCCTATCTAAGCTTTTTAAATAAATCCATTATTTCTTTTGAAACTTCTTCTGTATTTCCTTTTTCTATTTTAGTTTTTATGCAACTATTTAAATGATTTTCTAATATTATATTTTCTAAACTTTCTAAAGCTTTATTTATTGCAAGCATTTGAGTTATAACATCTTCACAATATCTATCATCAGAAATCATTTGCTTTATTCCTCTTACTTGCCCTTCTATTATGTTTAATCTTTTAATTAATTTTTCTTTTTCTCCCTCCGATCTGGCTGTGAGCTTTTTTCTTTTTTCCAATTACATCACCTCAGCTTGTTTTATTAAAATTTATTTTATATCTATAAATTTAAATATATGAATTTTCTTTCAAATCCATTATGATTATATACCCCTACTAGGTATATGTCAATATATAAGATAAAAAAATAGAAACTTAAATCTAAATTCAATTTCAAATTCATTTTTAATATTTAAGTTCCTATTTTTTATTCATAACTATTTATTATTTTCTCTAATATATTTTATAGCATCTGGAATAGATTCTATAGTATCATGAGCCATTTGACTTATATCTGTATATTTCTTTTCAGCAATCTCTCCTGATATTCCATTTAAATATGCACCCGTAGCAACAGTTAATAAATCTGCATCATTATATCCAAGTAGTCCAACAAGTATTCCTGAAAGAACATCTCCACTTCCCGCAGTTGCCATTCCAGGGCACCCTCTTTTTACTAAATATACTTCTTTTCCATCTGTTATAATTGTAGTAGGACCTTTTAAAAGTAATATTACATTATATTTTTTAGCAAATTCTTTTGCAAGATTTATACTGCTTCCTTTTATTTCTTCAATTGATTTTTTACTTAATCTTTCAAATTCTTTTAAATGTGGTGTTAATATTACTTTACATCTTGTACTTTTTAATATATCTAAATCCATACTAGATAAAGTATTTAAACCATCTGCATCTATTACAACAGGAATATTATAATTTAATAATATATATTCTAATATTTTTTCATATTCTATATTCCTGTTCCATCCCATTCCAATAGCTATTGCTTTTAATTTATTTAGTGCCGAATCTATTTGACGAGTTTCAAATCTCATTTTACCATTTTCATCATCAATTTGAAAAATTGTTTGTTCTAATAAATATGGCATAATTGATTTCGTAATACTTTTAGGTACAATTAATCTAACCACTCCTGCTCCACTTCTTAAAGAACATGTACTCATATTTGCAAGTTTAATTGCTCCCGAATATTCTATGCTTCCGCCAATAATTCCAACATAACCATAATCACCTTTATTGGTATCTTTTTCTCTATAATTAAATTTATCTTTTATATCATTTAACTCTATTTCAAAAACATAATCTTCTATTTTATTCATTGATCACACTTCTTTTTTAAATTTCTAGAATTTCACCATCTACTGGGCAATATACATCATCAATTTTAGAAGTATCATAATCACTTCTATGTATTGCATAAAATTTACAGTCAGGATATTTTTTTATTAATCCTTCATATGCATCTATTCCTATATGTGATACACTTGATTCAAGTCTCGTTGAATCCGAAAATATATATTTTGACTTATCACACATTTTATAGTAATTATCACATAGTCCAGTATCTGTAGCATATGCAATTTTCTTATTATTTTTCTCTAATATATATCCATTTATAGGTTTACAATTACCATGCGATAATTCGTAAGCTGTTAATTTAAAATCTTTTGTTTTAAACTCTTCTCCGTCATCAATTTCTATAAATTCACAATTGTATTTTTCTTCAAGATTATCATATTTATTAACATTTCCATCAGCATGTGTAAATATTAGTAATTCAATAGTTTTCTTTCTTACACCTTTAGGTCCGATTATATAAAGTTTTTTATCTATTTCTTTTCTAATGCCTCTACCTATTAAGAAATTTGGTATATCTAAAAAGTGATCTGCATGAAAATGTGATATAACTATATAATTAATATTTTTAGTGTATATTTGTAGTCTTTCTATTTGTTTTACAGTTCCCATTCCTACATCAAATAATATATCATCTACTAATATACTTGTATTACATCTTGTAATACTTCCCATTGTACCTGTTCCTATAAATGTTACTTTCACTTTTATTACTCCTTTTATTTTATATATAATATATTACATATTTTCTTTTAAATATTCTTCAAATTCTTTTAATGGTAAAGGCTTTGAATAATAATATCCTTGAATTATATTACAACCATTTTTTAATAAATAATCTTTTTGTTCTTTTGTTTCTACACCTTCAGCAATAGTAATTAACCCTAATTCTTTTCCAATCTTTAATATATAATCTATTATATTCTTTTTCTTTTTACCTATTCTGTCAACAAAAGATTTATCTATTTTTATAATATCTATTTTCATATCTTGTAATATGTTTAATGTAGAATATCCAGTTCCAAAATCATCTATTGAAACTAAAAATCCAAGTTTTTTTATTTTGTTTATAATCCCTATAATATCAATACCATCTTCAACAGCTGCACTTTCAGTTATCTCTAAATCAATTTTATTTGGATTAATATTATATTTTGCAACAATCATAAAATATTTTTCTAAAAAATGTTCATCCATGAAATGATCTCTAGAAATATTTATAGAAACTATTGGTTCTAAATTAAATTCTTCCTTCCATCTTTTCATATTCTTACATACTTCTTCAAAAATAAAAGTGTCTAATTTTAGAATAAATTTGTTTTTTTCAAATAGTGGAATAAATCTACCAGGCTGTATAATTTGTCCATCATGTTCCCATCTTACTAATGCTTCTGCTCCATATATTTTTTCAGTATCAGTATATATTTTTGGCTGAAAATACACTTTAAATTCTTTTGCCATTAATGCTTGATACATTTTGCTTTCTATTTTTTCTTCTTCTTCAACCATTTTTTCCATTGCATCATCATAAATATGATATCTGTCATAAACATTTCCTTTTGAGGCAGAATGTGCAATTATTGCTTTATCCATAACAACTGATATATTATTATCACTATCTTTTATCTTATATACTCCCATATTTACTGAAAGATTATATGAAATATTGTCTATTTTTATATTTTCTATTTTATTTACAATCTTACTTATTAAATTATATATATTTTCTTTATAATCAAAAAGGATAGAAAAATAATCATTAGAATATCTTGAAATTAGAGAAGAAGTTCCAAAAATCTCTTCTAGTTTATTAGCTATACTAAGTAATATTTTATCACCTGCATTATATCCATATGCTTTATTAATCATTTTAAATTTATTAATATCTAATACTATAATATATTTATATTTTTTAGGTTCCTTATCAAGTCTTTCTTGTCCATTTTTTCTAAAGTAATAGATATTGCCTTTTTTAGTTACAGGATCTATGTATGCATATTGATATAACTTTCTTTGTTTTTTTATGTCTGAAATTGCTATATAAATAAGTACACCTAATATAAATACTATAACACCACAAGATAAGAAAAATGATGTCAATAATATTTTCATGTCATGTGGTGTATTAGTTCCAATTTTGTTTAACATATATGACATATATATTCCTATAAATATTAATAAAAGTATTACTATAACTGCAATCTTTATTATTTGTTTTCTATATTCTCGAATTTTCATTTTTCTCTCCTTAGTTAATCTATATTTAAAATTTTTTCTATTACTCTTTCTGCATCTTTAACCCCATCTTCATATAATGCTTGTAATTTTTCTTTATCTTTTTCTAGTCTAGATACATTCACTGGTTTATCAGGTGCAATGACCAGAATTTTATTTTCTTTTTCTAAATAATTTATTTCTTCTTTTATTTTGTTATATCTTTCTGGCATTGTACATAGTTTTTCTACAAGTTTTGGATATTTTCCATATATATGTTTATATAAAGCTTTCATCCTTTTAGAAACTTCTGGCTTTCTATAATTTCTATCTCTTGTTAGTACAACAACAATATTACTATAATTATTTTTTATTGCATAATCGACAGGTATAGGCATTGTTACTGCTCCATCCAAATAGTGATTATTCCCTATCTTAACCATTTTAGAGCAAAGAGGCATACTAGAAGAAGCTTGAACAACTTTAAATACTTCGTTTAAATCATTTTTGCAATCTGATTTTTCCACATATTCAGTTTTACCTTCTTCGCAATTAGTAACTACAGATATAAATTTTTGTTTTGAGTTTTTAAATGTTTCAAAATCAAATGGATATAATTTTTTAGATATATCATTAAATAAATAGTTGTATCCTATTAATCCTTTTTCTTTTCTTAATGCCTTTAATCCTATATAATTAGAATTATCACAATTTTCTAAATTAATTTTTGCTGTTCTTTTTGGTTGTTTTGATACATAATTCATTCCTGTCAGTGCTCCTGCAGAAACTCCCATAACCGTTTTAGCTTCAATATTATATTTCATTAATACATCTAAAACTCCTGATGTATATAAGCTTCTTAAAGCTCCTCCTTCTAATATCAATGTTATATTCTGCATTTCTTTCTCTTCTTTCTTTTTTAAATTTCTTTTTGTACTCTACATGGATTTCCATATGCTACTACATTTGATGGTATATTTTTTGTTACAACACTCCCTGCACCTATTGTTACATTATCCCCTATTATTACTCCGGGTAAAATCGTAACATTTCCACCAATCCATACATTATTACCTATTTTAACTTCTTTTGCATATTCTAATCCTTTATTTCTTTCTTCTACATCTATAGGATGATATGCTGTATAAATATTACAATTTGGTGCAATAAAAACATTATCTCCTATTATTACTTTTGCAGCATCTAATATTACTAAATTGTGATTAGAATAAAAATTTTTTCCAAGTTCTATATTGTATCCATAATCACACCAAAAATATGGTTCAATTCTAGCATTTTCTCCTAGTTTTCCTATAATTTTACTTAAAAGTTTATCTCTTTTTTCTAAATCAATTGGTCTTGTGTTATTAAATTCAAAACATAAGTCTTTTGTTTTTATCATTTCATTTAATAGCTCTTTATCATAATTTGGATTATATATTAATCCTTTATCTCTTTTTTCTTTTTCAGTCATTTTATCTCCTTGTATAATTCTATAATTTTATTTCTTGTCATACATATCAATGATAGTTTTTATCATATTAAATTCATCATCAGAAAGTTGTGCTTTTTTATTGTTTTTCTCAATAGTTTTATTTTTTGTATTTAATTTATATATTATTCCATCATTACATTCGAACCAATATTGAAACATTGTATTATCTGGTTCTAAATTATAATTGATATTTTCTAACAAAGTTTGTATATCCAATGAATCTTCTATACTAAGCTCTATTTTATCTTCAGGTTCTTCAGCTTTTACAAGATAAATTGGATCAGCAACATAATTATTATATTCATCTTCGAAATCTTCATATTTCATAAACCATGAACCAATTTTTGTTTCTTTATATCCATTTAATTTATTAAATTTTATAACTTTATATCCTAAACCTATATATTCTTTTGTTCCTCCGTCCATAAGCGTCCCTGCAGGATTATTAATACAAAACATAGGTAGTTCTCCATTTTTAACTCTGTTTGAATCTATGCAGAAAAATATAATTCCTGTAATGATGACAACTAATAAAATAATGCCTATAACTAATAAAACTCTTTTCATAAAAGCACCTCGAATTTAATATATATCTTTTTAATATATATCTTTAATAAGTGTTAATATTATAAAACAATATTATAAAATTTGAATATATAATATCAAAATGAAATTAATTAATCAAGATATCTTAAAGCAAAAAAGAGAAATTAGGTTTAAACCTAATTTCTCTTTTTTATATTATTTAGCATAATCAACAACTCTAGTTTCTCTAACTATATTAACTTTTATTTGTCCTGGATATTCCATTTCATCTTCAACTTTCTTTGCTACATCTCTTGCTAAAAGAACCATTTGATCATCTGTTATTTTTTCTGGTTTTACAATAATTCTTATCTCTCTACCAGCTTGAATAGCAAATGATTTATCAACACCATCAAATGAGTCTGCTATACTTTCAAGAGATTCAAGTCTCTTAATATATGTTTCAAGTGTTTCTCTTCTTGCTCCTGGTCTTGAAGCTGAAATAGCATCTGCAGCTTGAATAAGTACAGCTTCTATAGTTTGAGGTTCTACATCACCATGATGTGCTTGTACTGCATTTATTACTTTATCATTTTCTTTAAATTTCTTTAATACTTCAACACCGATTTCAACATGAGTTCCTTCCATGTCATGGTCTAAAGCTTTTCCAATATCATGTAATAATCCAGCACGTCTTGCAAGTTTTGGATCTAGTCCTAATTCTTCAGCCATTATTCTAGCCAAATTTGAAACTTCAATAGAATGATTTAAAACATTTTGTCCATAACTTGTTCTATATTTTAACTTTCCTATTAATTTAACTATATCTGGATGTAATCCAACTACTCCAGTTTCTAATACTGCTCTTTCTCCTTCTTCTTTAATAGTTGTTTCAACCTCTTCTTTAGCTTTTTCAACCATTTCTTCTATTTTAGCTGGATGTATTCTTCCATCTTCAATTAATTTCTCTAGAGCAATTTTAGCAACTTCTCTTCTTAATGGATCAAAGCCTGATATAACAACTGCCTCTGGAGTATCATCAATTATCAAATCAATACCTGTTAATGTTTCCAAAGTTTTAATGTTTCTTCCTTCTCTACCTATTATTCTTCCCTTCATATCATCATTTGGAAGTGAAACAATAGATACTGTTGTCTCTGATGTATGATCTGCTGCACACTTTTGTATAGCATATCCTACTATTTCTCTAGCATTTTTTATTGCCTCTTCTTTTGTCTTATTTTCAATGTCTCTAATTAAAGCTGCCTTTTCAGCAGTCATAGTTTTTTCAAGTTCAGAAAGTAATCTTTGTTTAGCTTCTTCTGAAGATAATCCGGAAATTCTTTGTAATTCTGCCATTTGTTTGTCAGCAATTTCATCTAATTCATTCCTTTTTTCTTCTAATTCTTTATCCTTATCAGATAAATCTTTTTCTTTTCTTTCAACTAACTCTAATTTCTTTTCTAGATTTTCTTCTTTCTGAATCAATCTTCTTTCTTGACTTTGTACTTCGCCCCTTCTTTCTCTAATCTCCTCATCTAAATCTTTTCTTGCGCTTAATATTTCTTCCTTAGCTTTGAAAATTTCTTCTTTTCTATTATTTTCAGCTTCTATTTTAGCCATATCAAGTATTCTTTGTGCTTCTGTTTCTGCACTCTTTAATTTAGATTCAGCAATTCTTTTTCTAATTAATACTCCTACAAAAGTAAATACAATTGCTGTGATTAGAAATATGGCGATATTGATTACTATATCCATAATCATTACACCTCTTTCTATATATTTAATTTTCAATGTACAGTAAATATATCTTCATATTATATAATATATTTTTCCTACATATATATTTTATATTTATTATGGTCAACTGTCAAGTGATTTTTTATCATACTTACTATTTTCCTTGTTTTAAATAATAAAAAAGAACCATAATATTATACATTAATATTATGGCACTATTTTTCTTTTTATATATTAAATAAATTAAATATTTTTATTTATTATGCTCTTGGATGTGTTCTTTTATATATATCTCTTATTCCACTATCTTGAAATTGCATATATACTTGTGTTGAAGAAATATCAGAATGTCCAAGCATTGTTTGTATAGCTTTTAGATCAGCCCCATTTTGAAGTAAATGAGTAGCAAAAGAATGTCTTAATACATGTGGTGTAATATCTTTTGTTATATGTGCTTGTTCTTTATAGAATTTAACTATCTTCCAGAATCCTTGTCTTGTTAATCTTTTTCCATTTACATTAACAAAAAGAGCTTTCTCATTTTCATCTTTAATCATTATAGGTCTTGCTTCATTTATATATTCTTTTAATGCTGCTATTGAAATTGATCCAAGTGGTATATTTCTTTGTTTATTAGCAGATCTACATGTAATAAATCCCTCTTCTAAATTTGCATCATCTACATCTAATGAAATAATTTCTGTAACTCTCATTCCTGTTGCATATGCTACTTCTAGCATAGCTTTATCTCTAGTTCCTTTTAAGTCTACATCTTTAGGTTGACTTAATAAGTTTTCAACTTCTTCTGATGTTAATACACTAGGAACTCTTTTCTCTACTTTTGGTGATTGAATATTCTCTGTTGGGTCATGTTTAATCTTTTTTACTCTAACTAGATATTGATAAAAAGATCTTATAGATGCTAAGCTTCTTGATATTGTTGATGTCTTTTTTCCTAAATCTTGTAAGTGTTTAAGATATTCATTAATCTTTTGAGAATCTACTTTTGCATAATTAATTTTATTTTGACTTACGTAACTCTCATATTGGCGAATATCTCTACTATATGATTGTAGTGTATTACTTGATACTCTTTTTTCGTTTTGTAAAAAATCCAAAAATTGTTTAATCTGTTTTTCCATTTTTGCCATTACCCCTTCTTTTTTATAATATCCAATTGTTTTTGTAATTTACATAAACATCACCTATGTTATATCATAATTATTAGTAAATTGCAAATAGATTTTTAATTTTTTTATATTTTTTGTCATTTTTTTGTATTATATTAAATATAATTTATAGTTAACATAAGTATATTGGTTGATATATATGTTTCTATTAATGATGAAATCGATAAAAATATAAATAATATGATTGATATTATCGTATGCCTTACAATCTCAAGTTTGATGTTTTCTCTTCTCTTATCTTTCATTATAGATTTATATAATCTAATACAGCTAATTGTCATACAAATTATCACTGGAATAAATATCAAATTTTGTAAAAAGATTGTAGAAAGAGTAAAAATAATCCCTTTTTGTACTCCGAAGAACACTTATTGCAGCTGATATAGTATATCCTATACAAAAACTTCTGTAAATTACTATTCCAAATACTATTGGTAGTCCTATAACAGTTGAGCCAATAAACCACATACTAATAATTAATATCAGATTATCTAATATACTTTTTTGCAATAATTCTATTTTATCAATATGATAACCTTCTTTTAAAGAATCTATAAATTTGGTGATATATTCTTTTATTTCTGTTAACTGTGTTTCATTTGCATTATTTATAAATATTACTCCTAGAGTAACTCCAATAATAAATATAATTATAACAAGTATATATGATTTTATGTTCTTATACAAATGTTCCAATATAATATTTCTTATATTGTTTTTTCTTTTATGTTTATCTCTATTATTTTCTCTTATCTTATTATTCATTTTATCTCCTAAACATTAATTATTTATACATAATGTCTATTCAATAAAATAAATTTTAGAACTATATTTTAATAAATATAGGCATATCACAAATTTATTAACTTGCTGTTAGTTTACCATAAACTCCGCCACCACCGGACTTTATTTTTACATTTCCTTCTCTTGCAGCAATAACAGTATTTGCTATTTTTTCTCCAACTACTGCTTCTAAATCATCTTTTGATAATTTATGAAGTATTGTCATTTCAGTTTGGAAATTATTTAATAATTTATCTATTGTTTTAGGACCAAGTCCTGGCATAAAAGTAAGTGGTATTTGATATATATATGGAGGTCTAAAATCTGGACTTTTAGTTTGTTCCTTATCCTTTATAATTTCTATTCTATCAAAAACTCCCATAGTTATTTTACTACTATCACAATCTGGACATCTTGTAATTGGTGCTTTGCCTTCTATTGGTTTTCCACATTTTTCGCAAAATGTTCTATGATATTTTCCAAGTTTTGGGTCTAATCCATAATTTGCTAAAATTTTTCTTCCATCTTCATTTTTTAAAGCTTTTATAACTTCTTTAAAACTTATTCCATCTAATAACATCTTATTATATTCTCTTGCTATTTTTGGAAGAGAATGTGCATCTGAATTAGTTAAAAATGTACGTGTTTCAAGTTCAGATATTTCATCTGCTAAAAAAGTGTCCGAGCTTAATCCAAGTTCTATGGCAAAAATTTTATCAAATTTTTCTTTAAATATTCTTTCTAATCTACTTGTACAATTTCCATAAAAGCTTTTATGTGGAGTAAATGCATGCGCAGGTATTAATACTCCATTGTATTTTTCTACAATATCAACTAATTCATAAGCCGATATATCTGCTCTTTGAGAGCTTAATGTCATATTATGTATATGCATTGACATTTCATTAGAAAATCCTTTAATATCTTTTAGACTTGGAAAATAACATAAGTTATGAGCACTACCTGTTTTTCCCTCATCATTTATTTCTGAAGTTTCAATCTCACTTCCTAATATTATACATACCTTATCTTTATATATTATTCCTCCATCAGTTATCTCATATGCTTCACCAGTTTTTAAAAAGTTTTCTATATCTTCTATTACATATGGTGATGCACAATCAATAATACCTACTATATCAATTCCTTTTCTTTCAACACATTCTTTTGCTATGTTTGCAAAATTTAATGATCTAGCTGCTGTTATTTTTATAGGTTTTCCATTTTCACTTCTTCCTATATGTACATGTAAATCTGCAAAAATCTCATTCATTTGTTTTTTTCCTTTCTAATGCTATATTTTAGTATTAATCATTTTTACTTTATTTTTTTATGATATTTCTAATCATTTTTATAAATTTCTGATACCATTTATCTTTGGTTAAATTTATAAGTTTATTATCATCTTTTTCTTCTGTTACTCTTTTATTATTAGAATAACTTGTTTCTTTTGGAAAATTATAATATGTATCATTATAATTTTCTTTAAATTGTTTCTTCTTTTTCTGTTCTTTCTTTAAAAATGAAATCTTTTCTTTGTTTTTTATAATTCTTCTTTCTTCTTCTGTTGCTAAGTAATCAGTATATATAACTGATAATATTTTTTCTGTATCTTCAAGTAAGTCAATTTCTTCAATATTTTCAGTATCTATTTCAAACTTATATGATGTATCCATATTATTTTTAATAACATCAATAAAATCTTCTGGTATTTTTTTCTTTAGTTCTTCTGGTAATATTTCAATTAGTTTATATACTTCCGTATATGCCTTCTTATCTATCATTAGTTTTACCTTTCTTAATTATTAATTTTTCTTGCTTCTTCAATTGCTTTTTCTAATTGACTTAGTTCTATTCTTACATCTTCATTGTCTAATACATGAACTCCTACTGATTTTTTCATTCTATTTATAACTGCATTTGACATTCTCATTTCTTCGAATTGTCTTAATACAATAATTTGTTCTTTATATTTAATATATTCTTCTGGTAAATCGTCAATATCTATCCCGTTTGCATGCATCAAATACTTTTCTTAATTCTGATGATTGCCATAATGAATATAGTCTTACTTCTTCTTGTTGTGCTTCTGTTAGTTCATTCAGCTTTAACCTTTTTCCATTCTTGCTATAATTTGCCTTTGGCATTTTTCCCTCATGCTCTTTAAACCAATCTACCATTTTCTCAAATACCGTTTTTTCTACCAATCCTAATCTATGGTTTCTTAATTCTTGTATTTGCTCTTTATATTTAGTATATTCTTCTGGCAATTCATCAATTGGTATTCCTATGCACGCTTCCAATGCTTCTCTTTCAGGTGAATTTCTCCATCTTTGATATAATCTTGTTTCATTTAGTTCATCTATTGTTAATTTTCCATCTTGCTTTCCTTTAGATGAAATATTTCCCCTTGGCAAATTATTTTCATGCAAGTTTAACCATTCTATTATTGCTTCATACGTTGTTCTTTCTTCTAATCCATATGCTCTTAAAGTAGCAATTTTATCTCTATATTCAGTATATTCTTCAGGCAGTTCATCAAGAGGAATCCCCTTACATTCTTGAAGAATTCTTCTTTCTTTTGATCTATACCATTTAGCATATAAATTAACTTCATTAATTTCTTCTTCTGTCATTTCATTTCTTACAAGAGTTCTTTTGTTTTTACCAATAGTGGCTCTTGGTTTTTCTCCATTATGTAAATTCATCCATTCAATTAATTCTTCTGTTAAATCTCTTTCTTCGATACCTAATCCCCAATTTCTTAGGATTGCAATTTCATCTTTATACTTAATAAATTCTTCTGGTATATTATCAAGTGATATTCCGTTTACATGCTTCTAACGCTTCTCTTTCAGGTGAATTTTTCCACCTTTGATATAAATTTCTTTCTACTAGTTGTTGTTCTGTTAATTTATCTTTTGGTACTGTTTCTCCATTTGCTCTAAATGTACCTTGTGGCATTTTTCCATTATGATCTTCTAACCATTTAAACAACTCACTACATACGGGCTCTTGACTTAATCCTAATCCGTACTCTCTTAATCTAGCTATTACATCTTTATATTTTAAATACTTTTGTGGTAATTCATCTATTGGGATTCCGTCTGCATGCCTCTAATGCCTTTTTTTCTTTTGATTTTCCCCATCTTTGGTATAAAGCAACTCCTTCTTTCTGTTCTTCTGTCATTTCACTTCTCTTTATGTTTCTACCATCTTTACTTATACATGATAATGGCATTTGTCCATCATGTGAGTCTAACCACTGTATGATTTGATCCACTAAAGAAGGCTCTGGAAGTCCTAATCCACGGTTTCTTAATTCTTGTATTTGCTCTCTATATCTAATATATTTTTCTGGCAAATTATTAAGCGATGTTCCGTTTACATGCTTCTAATGCTTTTTTCTCTGGAGCATTTCCCCATCTTTGGTATAGATTCTTTTCAAATCTCTCTTCTTCAGTTAATTCACTAACTTTTTTATTTTTTTTGCCTAAGCTTCCTCTTGGCATTTGTCCATCATGTGAGTCTAACCATTCTATTATTTCTTCATATGGTGTTGGTTTTCTTAATCCTAATCCATATCCTCTTAAGATTTCTATTTGATCCCTATATTTCACATATTCTTCTGGCAAACTATCAAGTGGTATTCCCACACATGCATCTAAAGCTCTCTTTTCTTTTGTTCTTCCCCATCTAGCATATAAATTTTTTTGATATATTTGATCATCTGTCATTTCTTCTACAGTTAATGTTCTTCCATTAACTGTTATACTAGATGATGGCATTTGTCCATCATGCGTATCTAGCCATTCTATTATTTCTTCATATGGAGTTGGTTTACTTAAACCTAATCCATATTCTCTTAAAATCTTTATTTGTTCTCTAAATTTTACATACTTTTCTGGAAGTTCATCAAGAGGTATTCCTATGCATGCATTTAGTGCTAATCTTTCTGGTGATTTTCTCCATCTAGCATATAAGTTTACTTCCGCATTTTCTTCTTCTGTCATTTCTTCTACAGAATATCTTTTACCATCTTTTCTTATATTTACCCTAGGCATTTTTCCATCGTGCGATTCTAACCATTCTACTATTTCACTAAATGTAAATTTATTATATCCAAGTTCTTCGCCAATTTCTCTTAAAATATCTAATAGTTCTAATTCCTCACTAGTAAAATTAAATAACTTATATGAACTCTTATTGCCTGTCTTTTCAATAGCATGTCCTAATTCCATAAAAGTATCTAGTTGCCTTAACCAGTTATTAACTGAATCAATTATTACTGTTTCTTCTGCATTTTTATCTGATGATAAAACTCTACCTATTTGTTGTTTATATAGTATTGAGGAGTCTGTAGGTCTAAATTGTACTTCTCCATCTATACCTTCAATATGCCTTCCTTCATTTAACATATCTACACAGAATAATAAATTTAATGCATCTCCATTTTCTCTTGATTCAAACTCTTCTATTGTTTTTCTATTTTCAGCAGCAGTCTTTCCAATACCATCATTATTTGTTATCACATAATCAGCTCTTATATTTTTATTTACTTTACCAAAGATTTCTTGTGCCTGTCTCATTTTTTCAAACATTTCTTCTCTATTGCTACAAAAAACAATATATTTTCCATTTTTCTTTTTCATTGCTTGAGCCATTACATCTTGAATCCCAGGGGCATTACTTATTATTGAGCTTAGTTTTTCATATTTTTCTATAAGTTTTCCTTTTCTTTTTTCATCTTCTATTAAATCTATATCTTTCTTTATATTATTAGCATATTCTTTAAGTTCAGAAATTACTCTTACATATCTTGCACCATTTAGTACTACTTCTCCCTCTTTTTCTCCACTTAAAGCTTCTGTAAGACTCATCTCATATACAACACTATCTCCAAATTTTTCATATGCCATATTTCTTTTATCAGTTCTCTCAGGTGTTGCCGACATTCCTATAATTTCTGCATCAGGATTAGCTTCTAATAATTTATCTATATCTTGTTCCCATTTCTCTGCACCCATTCTATGTATTTCATCAAATACAATAACATCAGGTTTAATATTTCTGTTACCAAGCATCTGTAATGATTGATAGGTAACTGCTCTAAAATTTGGCATTGTTTTTTTATTTACTTCTTTTCCATTTAAAATATATGTACTTATATATTTTTTCATTTGATTTATTATTGCTAAATTAGGGCTTACAAATAATACCTTTTTATCTGGATTATCCTCAATATATTTAAGCACAGGAAAACTCTTCCCACATCCAACTGGGAATACATATGCAGCTTTTTTATTTTTCTTTAATGATTCTTTCATTAATTCATAAGTTTTTTGTTGGTGCTTATAAATTAGATCTACTGCCATATTCTTTCTCCTTTGCTTTAAAAATCAAAACAAAAGACTGGTATAATTATTTTTTATCCAATCTTTTGTTTACCTCTCATATATTTATAATTCCATCTCGTCTTGAATTTCTTGCACTAATTGAGAAGAATCAATTGAAGTTTCTTCTTTTGTAGCTTTTGCCATTTCCTCCTTTTTAGCAAGTTCAGCTTCTCTTATTCTTACATATAAATTTCCTGCTGTTTTTATTCCCTTTATTGTATCTTTTACACTTAATTCATTAAATTCATTTGATGCTCCAGTAATACTTCCCATTAAACCACTCATATCTTAATTTCCTCCATATTATTTACAAAATCTTTAAATTCGCTTAAATATCTATTATCTTTATCTTTTAGATTTCTAAATTCTAATAAAACCAATGCCTCATCAGGTTTAAAAGCAATTCTTTCAGGTCTATCTAAAAGCATTCCTCCAAATTGATCAGTAAGTTCTAATATATCACTTTCTTTTTCCCTTGGTGTTAAATCTGAATATCTATTAACACCTTCACAAATTCTGCAAAATCTTTCACTAAATCCTAATTTAGATAAATATTCTGCTCCTTCTTTTGCAAATAATTTAATTTTAGATAAATCTTTAGGAAGTAAATCTTTTTTACAGCTCCACAACAAACTTGCAGTTATGACTTCATTTTTATCTACATCTAAATTTGCCATATCTATAAATAGTTTCGTAAGCAAAGTCTTAAATACAACTGAATTATCATAAAAGATACCAGTTTTCTTTTGTAAATAAAATACAATTTCCATCTTTTTTATCCAGTCTTTTTCAGATAGGATATAATCTGCAAATGTTTCTGTGCTCATGTTTCTTCCCCCTTAACCATTAAGGTTTATCCTTTTGTTAATGCTAGCATTATATATTCATATTATATTCTAAGAAAACCTTATTTTCAATATTGTTACACAAATGTAATATACTTGTAATGTAATTGTAATACTTCTTTAATTATTATCATATATTTCTAAATACATTTGATAATTCTTTAATATTTTTCTCACATAATTGCTAGTTTCTTTATATGGTATATTTTCTATATCTGAGCCATCTTTTTTTATTATTCCATTTTTAATCCATTCTTCAACATTTCCAAGTCCAGCATTATATGCTGTTACAGCTAATATAATGTTTCCATCATATAATCCTAATAAATACGATAAATATGCTGTTCCAAGTTTTATATTAGTTTCTGGATCATATAAATCATATATTTCTACAGATTCATTTGAAATAATATTTGATTGTTCTAAAGCTGTTTCTTCCATCAGTTGCATAAGCCCTCTTGCATCACTTGCGGATTTTACTTCTGGATTAAAATTACTTTCCGCTTTTATCATTGCATATACTAAATATTTGTCCAAATTATTCTCTTTTGAGTATTTTTCCACATATTCAGAATATTCTGTCGGATATATTTTTTTAAGTATAATTTCTGGAATATTAAAAACTCTAAATATTATAAATATAATTAATAAAAATATAATTAAGATTGTTAGAATAGTAATTGTCTTTTTAGCCATTTATTCTCTCCTTTGTTTATTTAGCCTCATACCAATTTTCTGCTTCTGAAATTTCAACTTTTAAAGGTACTTTTAATTTTACCACGTTTTCCATTTCATATTGTAAAATCCCCTTTACTTTTTCTACAATATTCTTATTACATTCAATTATTAATTCATCATGTACTTGTAAAACTATTTTTGCATCTAATTTTTCTTCTTCTAATTTATTATATACATTAATCATTGCAATTTTCATAATATCTGCAGCAGTTCCTTGAATTGGTGTGTTCATAGCAGCTCTTGCTCCAAATTGTCTTACCATATAATTATTTGATGATAGTTCTGGAATATATCTCCTTCTATGGAATAAAGTTTCTACATATCCCTTTTCTTTTGCACTTTCTACAACATTATCCATAAATGATTTTATTCCATTATATTTTTCTAGATATTGATCTATGTATTTTTTTGCTTCTTTTTTAGGTATATTTAATTGTTCTGCTAAACCAAAATCACTTATACCATATACAATTCCAAAATTAACTGCTTTTGCAGAAGATCTTTGCTCTTTTGTTACTTCATCTATTGGTATATCAAATACTTTAGATGCAGCTTGCTTATGAATATCTTCATCATGTAAAAATGCATTTACCATATTTGTATCTTCAGAAATATGTGATAATACTCTTAATTCTATTTGAGAGTAGTCTGCATCTACATATATGTACCCTTCTTCTGGTTTAAATATTTTTCTTAATTCTTTTCCAAGTTCATATCTTGTAGGAATGTTTTGTAAATTAGGTTCTGTACTGCTAATTCTTCCTGTTGCTGTTATTGTTTGATGAAAATATGAATGTATTCTTTTAGTTTTTTCATTTATATATGGAATTAATCCTTCAACATACGTAGAATTTAATTTCATTAAACTTCTATATTCTAATATTTTTTCTATAACTGGATGTTTATTCTTTAATTTTTCTAAAACATCTACATCAGTTGAATATCCTTTTTTAGTTTTCTTATATACTGGTAATTCTAGTTTTTCAAAAAGAATAACTCCTAATTGTTGAGTAGAATTAATATTAAATTCTTCGCCACATAATTCATAAATTTCTTTTTTCAAAACTTCTATTTGTTCTTTTAATTCGTTTCCAAAATTTATAAGTTCATCTTTATCAACATACATGCCATTTGTTTGCATTTCTCCTAATACTTGAACAAGTGGCATTTCTATATCATTAAATAAACTGATTGAATTAATATTGTTTAATTCTTCTAATGTTTTTTCGGCAATCTTCTTTATTAAATACGCTTTAAATCCATATATATATTTATTATTTTCATTTTCTTCTTCTTGCTCATCATTAAACAAGTTTATTTGTTTTGTACCTACTTTACTTTCTTCATATTTTGCTAAATATTCATTTGTATCTATATTCAAATATTGATTTGCTACATTTTCTACCGAATAATTACTATTAGTAGGATTTAAATCATATGCAGCAATCTTTACATCATAATATATGTTTTTTGCTTTTATTCCTAATTGTCTCAACATCACATAATCTTCTGATAAGTGATAACTATATTTCTTTATATCACCATCTTCAAATACTTTTTTAAATAAGTTTACAAAATTATTTTCGTCTAGATTTATATAATATGAAGTATTCTCTTCATTAATATATATTGCTATACCTTTTACTTCTTTCCTTATAATTCTATCAGTATTACTTATATTTTCTTTTTCAAGTAAATATATTAGTTCTTTAGATTTTTTTATTTTTTCGATTAGATTTAAAACATCATTAATATTTATTTCTTTTATATTTACTAAATCCGAAATTTCTTTTTCTTTTTGTTCCGATTGTAGACTAAATCTATCTATAAATCTATTAAAATTAAGTTCTTTAAATTTCTTAAAAACTTTTTCATTATCCCATTCTTTGATCTTTATATCATCAACTTTTTCTTCTAATGGAACTTCTCTATTAATTGTTCCAAGTGTCCTAGAAAGATATGCTAAGTCTTTATTTTCTATCAATTTTTCTCTTAATTTTCCTTTTATACTGTCTGTTCCGTCTTCTAGATTTTTATAAATATTATCAATAGTTTTATATGTCTGTATAAGATTTAGAGCAGTTTTTTCTCCCACACCTGGTACTCCTGGAATATTATCAGATGTATCTCCCATTAATCCTTTAACTTCAATTAATTCTTTTGGTGTTACACCATACTTTTCTATTATTTCAGGTTCACTAAATGTATCCACCTCTGTTTTTCCAACTTTAGTATGTGGTATTCTTACAGATATTTTTTTAGTTGTTAATTGAAATGTGTCTCTATCTCCAGAAACTATAGTAACATCTAATCCTGCCTTTTCTCCCATTAATGATAATGTTCCTAAAATATCATCTGCTTCATATCCTTCTTTTTCAATTATAGTTATATTCATTAAGTTTAATATTTCCTTAATCATTGGCATTTGTTCTGCAAGTTCATTTGGCATACCTTTTCTTGTAGCTTTATACCCCTCATACATTTTATGCCTTGCTGTTGGAGCTTTAAGGTCAAATGCAACTGCTAAATATTCTGGTTTTAAATCATCTATTACCTTAAACAAGATTGCTAAAAAACCATATACAGCATTTGTATATTTTCCATCAGGTGTTGTTAGCATTTTGCTTCCCATTATTCCATAAAAAGCTCTATTCATTATACTATTACCATCAATTAAAACTAATCTAGACATCTAATTTTCTCCTTTTTTTATAACTTTTAGTTTGTTTCTATTTATCTTATTTTTATTTGTTATAATTTGCCATATTAGAATCATTATAACTATCGCCTCTACAAAATATATATCATATATATAACTTTCTTTATTAAACATATATACACTATTGGCAATTTCTGAAATCAAACTAATTCCTATTATATTTCTAATCATATTTGGCTTTTGCCACATTATACATGTAAAAGACCATATAATATACCATTGTTGAAATGTACCAAGTATTAGTAAAAACAAAATTAATGCCATATTATATTTTCTTATAATATAATTCCATCGTATTTTCTTTGTAGTTAATAAATCTATACAAAATTTTAAATAATATATAAAAAAGACTATATATAGAGTAAATTTTAATGGCTTTAATATATTTGGCATAACAACAAATGCTGATGAATATATTGATTTTGAATATTTTTCTGTTTGAACAAGCATTGCTGTTAAAATACTAAAATCTTTAAAATATATTATATATTCAGCCACTAAAACTAGTATAAATAATAACCCATATTGTATGCATTTTGCAAATCTTTTTCCTAAATTTTCTTCTTTTCTAAAATAATATATTATATATACAGGTAAAAGAAGTACCGTAAAATATTTTATTCCTGTTGCTATTCCTAAAAACACTATACTTGGAATTATTCTCTTCTTTTTTAATAAAAAATATAATGATATTAAAACAAATAATACTAATATAATATCATTATGAACATTCCCGATATACTCCATAAATATAAAAGGATTTAGTGCAAATATTTTAGTAAATATTTGTTTATTTGTTATTTTATAAATTAAATATGTACTTAATAAAAGTGCTAATAAATTAATAAGTTTAAATAAAAATATTGCCATATCAATATTTTTAAACGATAATGTTGAACATATTTTAAATATTAATTGTGCAACTGGCCCATAAACAACTGTTGTGTCACTCCAGCCATTTTCAGCTCCTTTTTCTAACAGTTCATCATTAATATTTTCTATATTTTCTGTATAATAATCTTTTACAGTTGTATAGTATGGATTTTGATTATATATACCATCTAATTCTCCAACTCCTATATAATAAAATATATCTGAAGAAGTCCATGGCATCATAAACATAAATATTATTCCAATAATACTTGTAAAAATCATTATTTGCTTTATATTTTTAAAACTATCTTTTCTTTTTACTAATATTATATATACAATGGATATACAAATAAATAATAATAAAAATGTTATAGCAGGTATTACTTTATTTATTTCATTGTTTAAAAAGAAATTATAATATATCTTAAAGTTCATTATAGTTCCATTTTTAATAATATATATAATTGAAGGAACTACCAAAAATATGCTAAAAACTATAAATAAAATTTTTAATATTATATTTTTATTATTTATTTTATTTTTCATCTCTTCGTTTTTTCTTTTATCATTAAGTTTCATATTAATCTCCCAAATGTCATCTTTACATTTATTGGTTTGTTTTTATGACATTTCCTTTTTCATCATAATATTCGTAATAATATGGAATAGAATTACTATGTTCTTTATCAAAAGGATCATATCCTCCTTTTCCATAATATTCATGTATTTTTTCTTCATTTCCTCTTATAAATAAATTTATATAATCATAATAATATACATTAACATCTAAAAAAGATCTAACTTCTGCAACATATTTTTGATTATTTTTTTCTACTATATGTTCTGGCCTTCCTATAAAGCTTGTAATTAAAAGTAATATAATTGGACTAAGCACAGCAATTATTGTTACAATAAATGTAATAATACATATTAATATAATTTTCATACTTGTTTTTTTAGTATTTTTTATTGTCTGTATAAGACCAATAATAAAAAAAATAATTACAATAATAGTAAATAATATAAATACCCATTTTAAGAATGTAACCTTAAAAACAGTGTTTAGTAATATTGTTAATAATATAAATATTAATATAAAACATAATGTTGATATTAATATATTATTTTTTATTTTAACTAAAAGTTTTCTCATATTATTCCTTAATTAATAAAATTTCTTTTCATACTATATCATACTTTATACTATTTTTCTATCAAATATATAAATTATTAAGTATTTTTATATAATATCTTTTACTATTTAAATTAAATAATTTAATATAAAAAAGTGGGGCACCATACTAGCGCCCCTTACTTCTTCCTAATATTCTGTCCACTATAACTAGTATAAATGAGATTAGAAGGATTGTAAATCCCATGATGACAATTGCCTTTGTTACACCTTGATATCCGATCTTCGTGTAGTCAAGGAATATATAGGCAAATCTTCTCGAACCACCGATTCTAAAAAATTCTCCACCATTTGAACTATATGCATACACATAAATCAAATAGTTAAGAGGAATAATTAGCCATATAAAAGGATAATAAAACTTAAACTTTCCCTTCTTATCAAAGAAAAAATAATCCAATATAACTAAAATTGGTGATAACCGATGTACAAGAAAATTAGACATAAAGTTTTCAAAACCATTGGTATTGATATTCATTTCAAAACCAATGGGTCCTAATGCAATTGCATATACAAGCCCAGTAATTGCAATTGCTATGGTTATGCCACCTTTCACCAAGTAATATACATCACTTTCTTGGTACTTATCACTCACAGCAGAAACCAAAAGGATCGCAACAAAAACTACTAAGCAAATAATGTTACTTTGCAGAGTATAGTACGACAAAATTGCTGAAACTGACGTAGTACGCATCACATTTAAAACAACTCCAGTAGACAAAGAAATAGTTAGAAGTATCCGGTAGACAAAAGAAATTATCCTTTTATTCACCTTCAAAACCTCCCTTCAATTAGTGGGTTAATATATATTATACAACATTTATATAAATTTTCAAAGAAGATAAATAAAAAGTAATCAAATTAAAATATAATTGATTACTTTAATAAAGTTTATATTTAATTTAAAATAAGTAAATCTATAAGCCGGGTTCTGTCTTAAATAGTCATCTATCTAGTACATATATTACTATATGCATCATGCCACCAAATCAAGAAGACTGACGAGCAGCCATTAACCTTCTTTGCTCGGTGTTGCTCCTGATGGGGTTTACATGGACCCAGTATGTCACCATACCAGCGGTAAGCTCTTACCTCACCTTTTCACCCTTGCCTTATTCAGGCGGTTATTTTCTGTTGCACTTTCCTTAAGGTTTCCCTCACTGGACGTTATCCAGCATCATTGCTCTATGGAGCCCGGACTTTCCTCGTACGCTGCCTTTCGACCTTGCTATACGCGACTATTCGGTTTACTCTTAAATATTTTACTATATTTTTCTATTCTAGTCAATTGCACACATTAAATATTATCTATCTCAGGCATTAGCTCTTGATAATTAATATAGAATGTTTTTTTATTTTCTTTATTTATATCATCTAATAATTCATTTATTAAAATATATGATTTATTTATTTCATCCATACTATCTATATTATTTACTTGATTATTCATTATTTTATTAAATTCATTTATTCCATTTATTAAATATTCCTTTGCCCTATCAAAATTATCTGATTCTATATACGAATAAGCATATAATATATTAGACTTTGTATTATAGATATTTTTAGTTTGATCATCATTACAAAAATCATTTAAATATAAGCATAGTAAATTATACAAATCTGAGCAATTAATTAAACATTTTTCTTTATTTTTTGCTTCTTCTGCTGTTATTATTTGATCAAGCAAATCATTGAATTTTAACAGATTATCCTTATTAACATTTAATGAAGTTAAATCAATTAATATTGTAGTCCAACTAGAATAAATATTCTCAGTAGTTTCTTTAATTTCATTCCAATTAATATTATCGCCATCAGAATCTAATATAGTTTCATATTCCATTGATGACCTATCTATTGTATTTTCACTTGTTTTTACATCATTTTCTTTTCCTTCTTCTGAAATTTCAATATCTTTATTTATGATTTGATAATTTGAAAAAGAAATATTATTTAATTCATTCATAATATCTATAATTTCTGTATTTAAAAAATTTATCTGTGATAATGCTTTTTCTTTTAGCATATCATTACTATTTCCTTCATTACTCTTAAAATTTGCATATACAAAATATCCACATATAGATAATAGAATTAATAAAAATAATATAACTATTGTAACAATATATTTTTTCATTTTAACCTCATAATTTTACTTTCTAATACATTTTATGTAAAAATATAATTTTATGTAATTGTATTATATCCGATTTTTTTCCTTTTATTCTCTAGTATTTTTATTTAAATTTTAAATATACTATTAATAAATATTAATAGTACATTATTAATATTTTCAAATATTTTTTGTATTTTCAAATTTTTTGTTTTAATATATTTTTTTATTTAGTAGGTTTTATTATGTTTTATATTGTTAGATTATATAGTATAGAAAAAAATGAAATAAATAAATTCTTAAGTAAATATTATAATGAAGAAAATGAACACATAAATTTATTAGAATGGGAAAAAAAGTACCAAAATCCCATTGAAATGGTTGATATAATTGGTACTTTTATTGATAATAATGATAAATATTCAATTAATATGTGGATCAGTTTAGATAAAGGTCTTTTCATAAATATTACAGACTACAATGCTGACAAAATAATAAGATATATTTACGAAAGATTTCCTTGTTAATTTTATTCACACTTTTTGTCACGAGTCATTAGTTTTGTAACTGCTTCTTTTGGTTTTAGTCCACTATATAATACATCATATACTGTATTTACAATTGGCATTTCTATATGATATTTTTCAGCTAGTTTATGTGCAACTTCAATATTGTCTATACTTTCTATTGTCATTCCAACTTCTTTTTTGGTTTCTTCAATAGTTAAGCCTCTTCCTATACATCTACCAGCCTTTCTATTTCTACTATGTTCACTAAGACATGTTACTATTAAATCACCTAATCCAGATAATCCATAAAATGTATTATGATTTCCTCCAAGAGCAACTCCTAAACGAGATATTTCTGTTAATCCTCTTGTTATTAATGCTGCAAATGTATTATCTCCCATATTTAGCTCAGCAACAATTCCTGCACAAAAAGCAATGATATTTTTTAGTGCTCCACCAAGTTCCGCTCCTTTTACATCAGAGCTTGTATATATTCTTAGGTTTTCATTCATGAAAGTATCTTGTACTAAATATTGTACATCTAAACTCTGTGATGCTATTACAATAGCAGTTGGAATTCCTAATGATACTTCTTCAGCATGACTTGGTCCTGTGAATACACCAATCTTTGCAGATGGTAATTCTTCATGCACAACTTCATTTAAAGTATATAATGTTGATGATTCAAAACCTTTTGAACATAAAATAATTGGTTGATTTTCAACATACATTTTATATTTTTTTATTGTATCTCTAGTAAACTTTGATGGTGTTACATGTAAAATCATGTCACTTCCTACAACAGCTTCTTTTATGTCTGTTGTACAAGTAATATTATTAGGCATAACTGCCATAGGTAAGAACTTACATTTATGCTCATTATTAATTAAATCTTTTTCCTCTTCTGAAAATGACCATAATCTAACTTCATGTCCTAATTTAGCTGCATGGATTGCAAGAGCACATCCCCAACTTCCACTACCAATTACACAAACTTTTTTCATAAATAATCTCCTTTATTATTAATTATTATTTAAAATTTTTTCAGTTTTTTAATATTTTTTAATGATTTTTGTATTCTTTAGAATTCCATTATTTTGTGTTTTTTAAACTTATTTTATTTTCTGTTCCATTTAATAATCTTTTAACGTTTTCTCTATGATTAAATATAATTATAACTGCTAAAACAATGCTGTATATCAAATAGCTTCCTGGAACAATATAATTTTGTGGTATAAATAGAGTAAGTACTGGGTATAGTACTGCTGCTGCTATTGAACCTACAGAAACCATTTGAGTTAAAATAATTAGTATTAGTGCAAAAACTAAACATATTAATCCTATTTGCCAGTTTGACATAATTAATACTCCAAGAGATGTAGCCACCCCTTTTCCTCCTTTAAATTTAAAGAATATAGGAAATGTATGTCCTAATATAACTGCTACACCTGCTATTTGCACAAGTAAAGCTCCGTTTGCATCTTTAAATATTTTCCCAAAAGCAATTGCAATTAATATTGAAATTACTCCTTTTAATATATCACATATTAATGTTATAGCTGCTGCTTTCTTTCCAACTGCTCTTAGCATATTAGTTGTTCCGAGCATTACCGCTTCCCTTTTCTCTAACATCAAATCCAGCCATTTTTTTACTTAATATAACTGAAAAATTAATACTTCCTATTAAATATGCTATTATTGCCATTACTGCACATTCTATCATATATTTTTCCTCCTTTATTTAGTTCCTCTCTATTATATATTAAATTTTTCTTTTTCAATAGCTTTTTTTAAAAATTTTAATATTTTTTATAATTTTATTAAATATTATTTTTTCTCACCTTTATTTTCTTCAAGTTTTTTTGATAAACTAGACAATTCTTCTCTAGTATCTGAATTACTTCCAACATGTTTACCAACACTTGATTTCATTTGATTCAATATATCTTCTTCTATTCTTTCTTCTTCGAATTTTCTTAATAAAATTATCTGTTTTTTATATTTTATAAATTCTTCTGGTAAATCATCAATTGGAATTCCTTTAGTCTTTTTAAATGCAATAAATTCTGGTAATCTACTTACTCTATAATATAAATTCCTTTCGTATTGTTCTTCCTTGCTTAATTCATTTGTTTTTAATCTTCTTCCATTTTTTGCAATCATTCCTCTTGGCATTTTCCCATTATTATTTGTAAGCCAATGTAATAGTTCTTCGTATGTACTTTTTCCTAATCCATATTTTCTTAATTCTTCTATTTGATCTTTAAATTTTATATATTCTTCAGGTAAATTATCTATATCTATTCCTTTACAAGCTTCTAAAGCTTCTCTTTCTTTAGATCTATTCCATCTTGCATATAAGTTTCTTTCATATTGTTCTTCTTCTGTTAAATCTTCTACTTTATACACTATTCCTTTTTTCATTTTTGATCCATGAGGCATTTCTCCATCATGACTATTTAGCCAGTCTATTATTTCTTCATATACGGTTTTAGGTTTTATACCCAAGCCATAGCTTCTCAATGTTGCAATTTTTTCTTTATACTCAATATATTCTTCTGGAAATTCTTCTAATTCTATACCTTCACATGCTTTTAATGCTCTATATTCTCTTGAACCTTGCCATCTTCCATAAAGATTTATTTCTCTTTTTTCTTCATCAGTTAAATCTTCTATTCTTAATTTTCTATTGTTTTCACTTATTGAAGCTCTTGGCATCTTTCCATCATGAGTTTCAAGCCACTGTATTATTTCTTCATATGCAGATAGTACTTTCGTTCCTAATCCATAACTTCTAAGTAATTCTATTTTGTCTACATATTCTTCAAGCTCTTTTGGAAATTCACTTATTGGAACTCCTGCATACTCATCTAATATTCTTTTTTCATCAGACCTTAACCAACGTAAATATAGACTTCTTTCATCATGCTCATCTTCTGTTAATTCATCTGTTTTTAATGTTTTTCCATTCCTACTTATATTACCTCTTGGCAAATTACCATCATGAGTTTCAAGCCACTGTATAACATCATCAAATGTATTTTTCGAATTATAATTTAGCTCTTCTCTAATTTCTTTAAGAACATCTAATAATTCTAATTCCTCATCTGTAAGTCTTAATGTATCTTGTGTTTTATCATAGTCGCCTTTGACACCTTTTACTCTACTTCCTCTATTTACTGCCCCTTGTAATTCCATATATGTATCAATCTGTCTAATCCAGTTGTTTACTGCATCTACTATTACTGTTTCATCCGCTAATTTATCAGTAGACAAAACTCTTCCTACCATCTGTTTATATCTAATCTTAGAATTAGTTGGCTTAAATTGTATCTCTCCATCTAAACCTTCTATATGTACTCCTTCATTTAACATATCTACACAAAACAATAAATTTAAAGCATCTGTTTCTTCTCTTGCTTCAAATTCCTCAATAGTTTTCCTGTTTTCTCTTTGACTTTTTCCTTTTCCATCTTTTTTACTTATTACATAATCTACTTTTATATTGTTATTTACTTTGCCAAAGATTGCTTGAACATTTTCCATTTTTTCAAACATTTCTTCCCTTTTTTTACAAAAGACAATATATTTTCCATTTTTCTTTTTCATTGAATCTTTCATTATATCTGCAATGTCAGGAGAATTACTAACAATTGAATTAAGTTCTTCAAATTTTCTTAATAATCTTTGTTTTCTTTTCTCATCGTCTAATGATTCAATCTGTTCTTTATATTGGTTTAGTTCACCCTTTAGTTCTGATAAAACTCTAGAATATCTTGCCCCATTTAATACAACTTCATTTTCTTTAGATCCACTTAATGCTTCAGTTAAACTCATTTCATAAATAACATTTTTTCCAAACTTTTCATAAGCCATATTTCGTTTATCAGTTCTTTCAGGTGTTGCTGACATTCCTATAATTTCCGCATCAGGATTTGCCTGAATTAATCTATCAATTGCTGGTTCCCAATTCTCAGCACCCATCCTATGTATTTCATCAAATATTATAACATCTGGTTTAAAATCCGATAAATCTTGTGCTAAACTAATCTTTTGATATGTTATTGCTCTAAAATTACGATAAGTATTTTTTGTCACTCTTTTTCCGTCAAGAAGATATTTACTAATATATCTTTTAAACTGATTTATAATTCCAATATTTGGACTTACGAATAATACCTTTTTATCAGGATTTTCTTCCATGTATTTTAAAGGAGGAAAGCTTTTTCCTCCTCCCATTGGAAATATATATGCTGCTCTCTTAAATGCTTTTAGAGCATCTTTCATTAATTCAAATGTTTTTCTCTGATGTTTGTATTTTAAATCTACACTCATTTTTTCTCCTATAAATTACTATATCTATTTAACATTATTAAAACAAAGAAAAATATTATAATATAAAAATATATTTAACCAAAATATCTTATATATCCTTTTCATTTCTTTCTCTAACAATCATTCTAACTGGTGTTCCTACTAATCCAAATTCTTTTCTTATTTGATTTACTAAATATCTCTCATATGAGAAATGGAATAAATCTTTATCATTAACAAATACTACAAATGTTGGTGGTTTTGTTGTAGCTTGTGTCATGTAAAAAATACGAAGTCTTTTTCCTTTATCTGTTGGTGGTTGTACTATAGCAATTGCTTCATTTAAAACCTGATTTAAGACAGATGTTGAAACTCTTAACGCATTTTGACTTGCAACACTATTTATTAATTCAAATAGTTTATTTACTCTTTGACCAGTTTTTGCAGAAATAAATAGAATTGGTGCATATGATAAATATGATAATTTGCTATATACTTCTTTCTTATATTTCTCCATTGTTCCATTATCTTTATCATATTCATCCCACTTATTTACAACTATAATTATTCCCTTTCCTGCTTCATGAGCTTCCCCTGCAATTTTAGTATCTTGTTCTGTTACGCCTTCATTAGCATCTATCATAAGTAAACATACATCAGCTCTTTCAACAGCAAGTAAACTTCTTATAACACTATATTTTTCAATATTTTCCGATACTTTATTTTTTCTTCTTATTCCTGCTGTATCTATAAATACATATTTTCCAAATTCATTTTCAAATTCTGAATCTATAGCATCTCTTGTTGTTCCTGCAATATTACTTACAATCATTCTATTTTCACCTAAAATCTTATTTACAAGTGACGACTTACCTACATTTGGTTTTCCTATTATTGCTACTTTTATTATATCTTCATCATCTTCGTTTTCGCCCATTGGTGGTAATTTTTCATATATTGCATCTAACACATCGCCAATTCCAATTGCATTTGCAGCAGAAACTCTATATGGTTCTCCAAGTCCTAGATTATAGAATTCATATATTTCATCCGGTACTTTTCCATAATTATCAGCTTTATTACATACAAGAACTATTGGCTTTTTTGATTTCCTAAGCATTAAAGCAATATCATTATCAGCAGCTGTAATTCCTTGTTTTATATCAGTAATAAATACGATTACATCCGCCATTGAAATTGCTAAATTTGCTTGTTCTCTCATTTGAGATATAATTACATCATCAGATTCTGGCTCAATACCACCTGTATCTACTAAATTAAAAGTTCTACCTCTCCAGTTAGCTTCTGCATATACTCTGTCTCTTGTAACACCAGGTGTATCTTCAACAATTGATATTCTTTTACCCACTACATAATTAAAAAAGGATGATTTTCCTACATTTGGTCTTCCTACTATTGCTACTGTTGGTTTTCCCATTTTATAACCTCCACATCTAATTTATTAAATATATTTTTCTATTTATTATTTCTATTTATTATTTCTATTTATTATTTTTATTTATTATTTATTGTTATTTTTTATTATTTGTTTTTTATATTTGTTTCTAATTATTTATTATTTGCTATTTATTGATATTAGCATTAATTAATATTAGTAAACAGCACATAATAATTTTACTATAATAAGCAAAAAATAGCAAGAAAATCTTGCTATTTACTATATTTAAAAGCATTTAAATAAATTATTTTGTTTCTCCTGATTCTTTTCTAAAATTAATATATTCCTTAATTATAGACATTAATCCTTCATGGATATCCTTATCTGTTTTAAATATATATACATTATTGTAATAATGTACTAATTTTTCATATAGATATAGTTTTCTATCCTTACTTTTTTCCTTCTTTAAAGCTTCCTCTAAATTTTTTATAACTGTTAAATATGTTGATATAATTTTATCATTTACCTCATATTCTAATCCTTCATCCCTAATATATTTAACAACACCTATATCTGGTATGTTTCTTAGTTTTATACCAACCATTTTTGATAAATATTCAATCTCATCTTCATTTTCCTTTCTTGGAAAAATTAAGAATGAATATCTTAATATATTATATGCTAATTCATGCTTTTTTTGTTCAATACAAAAATATGCATATTTTCTATATAACATAGAGACTTCAACTGGTTCTAATATTATTTCTTTAGCTTTATTAAAATACACTTCAAAATTATGAAAATCATTTAATCTAATATAATTTTCCAATAACTCCAAATACATTTTTCCACTATTTGGATTCCATTTAAATGCATTATTTATTTCTTTTATTGATTCATTGTACATTCTTTTTTCAAAATATATTACAGCTTTTAGATAATATAGCTCTGATATAAAATTTCTTGTCCACGAAATGTTTACTTGTTTTTCCATGTTTTGACAAAATAGAATAAATTCTAGTTCATTTGCAAAATCATAAACTCTCCCATGACCATTTATTTCAACTACATCTATATCATTAAATAAACTATCTAATTTTTTATCTGCTTCTTCTATATTTTTATGTCTTATAAATTCATTAATTTCTTCTATTCTTTTTATAATTTCTGAACTATTATTCATTTAATTATCTACTTCCTTTTTATTATTAATAATATACTTGTTTTAAGCAGCTACTTGATTTACTTTTTTTCTAATAATCACAAACATATTCACTATAATTATTATTAAAAATGTTATAAAAGATATTAAATATGCTGCTTTCATTATTGCTGTTCCTTTATATTTTACAACTATTACTCCTTTGTCCACATTATTTAAATTAATTTGTAAAAAACCATTTTCTGATTCTTCTATATCAATTTTCTCTGTTTTATTATCAGTTTTTAAAGTTACATCATACCCTAAATAATATATATATGGCAATTCTAATTTTGCATTTTCTCTTACTTCTGACACATAGAATTCCATTTCAGAGCCATTTTTTTGTTCATTTTCAATATTAACATGTCCATCTAAAATATATATTGTATTTTCTCTATGCTTAATATATTCTAGATTATTATATGCTTTACTAGGTAGATATTCAAAAGTGGCACATCCGGCATGAACTCTTCCTGTATAATCATTTACCGAAACAGAAGGCCAAATATCTTCTTCTGACCAATCTTTTTGAAAATCTATTCTTCTCGTAAATGGAATAAATAGTAATATACTTATAGTTGAAAGCACAATTATATCTTTCATTTGAAAATCTTTTATTACATAGCTATAATTTACAGCAGCAATAAATGCAAAGAAGAAAGAAGAAAATTCTAATAATCTAAATGTAAATTGTATCATTTTTAATATATATGGAAATTTTTCAAATGGAAATATTTTTAGTGATATTATTATACACATAATTCCACTAATTAGTGAGAATAGATAAATCATTTTATTCTCTTTTTCTATTTTTTTAAATGTAATAAATGTAAGTAATAATCCAATTAATGTAACAAAACCAATTTCTCTTACAAGTTCTCCATTTTCTGTATAGATTAAATCAATTAAGTCCGTTTTACTATCTATAATGGTAGCATCATTTTCCATTCTGCCTTCTTTGAAAACTTCATATTCTGTATCTAACTTATGCTCTAACATAGGTAATAGATAAAAACTAGAAAGCAAGATTATTAATAAAATATTTATTAATAGCATTTTTAATACTTCAACATTTTTTAGTTTTTTAATATTAATAAGCAGATATATAAATGAAAATATCGCCACATACATTGCTATTACAATATGTGTAATTATGAGCCCAACAGCACCTAATAAAAGTGCCATACTGCTTCTAATACTCTTATTATCATTATTAAAAATATGATACAATCCAAGGAAAGTTATTGGAATAAATATAAATGAAGCTAGCTCTGCTATTGCTACTCTTAAATACATATCTGTTAGCCTATATGGAGCAAAAATATATATTACACTTGATATAATTCCTGCATATCTATTCTTTGTAACTTTTTTTGTAAATTCATACATTGCAATACCACTTAAAAAGCTTATTAAGATCATAAACATTTTAAGTATTAGTTCATATGAATTAGTAAATAGTCTAAAAATCATTGGAACATATGCTGTAAAAGGACTATAGAATATGTTCCAAGAATATCCAAATCCATTACAAAAGTTTGACATTATTACAGGAAATGATTGGCTATCTTCTATGGACTGATATGTTCCCATAAGTCTTGCTATATGTTGAATTCCATCATCCCTATATATATCAATGTTTTTACTTAAAAATGGAAGTGAAACTATTAATGTAAATATTAATATTATTAAATAATCTTTAATCTTTTCTTTCATTTATTTCCTCTTTATCTTTTTTTCTAAAGTAAATTATATAGCATATAAATAGTATTACACTAATTCCAGAACCAATATATGCAGTTTTTTCTATGGTTGTACCAGTATAATTTACTATAATCTCTGCATTTTCTATATCATGTGGAATCGTTATTTGTAAAAAACCATTTTCTGATTCTGATGTATTAATTACAGTCTCAGTACTACTTTTTTCTACTAATTTTACTGTATAACCAGGGTAAAATAAATATGGTAATTCAAGTTTGGTACCTTCTTTTGCTTTTTCTAAAGATATCTTCATCTTTAATCCATATTTTTCTTCATTACTAATTATAGCTTCACCGTTAATTACATAGGTTTCATCTGTTCTTGTATACAAATATCCCCTCTGTTCTTTTAATGCCTTAAGAGGCATATAATCTCTGTTTACAGAAAAATAGTGAATTTTAGGATTTTGCACAATTTGTTCTTCATAAGAACTATCTATAGTTTGATATCCTATTTGATAGCTTGATAATTCTTTTAATGTAAATATAAATAAAATCAAAATTACTATCATATATATACCATCTTGAGTTTTTTTGTTTTTGATTTCTTTAATTAAAAAGTAAACATTTATTGCACATATTGGAGTTAAGAAAAACAAAGCAAATCCTAATAGTCTCCATGGATATTGTAATGTACATAAAAAGTCTGGTATGATAATCCATGGAAAAAACTTCGTGCACATAATAATTGAAATAACTGCAAGTACAATATTTGTTATATATAAATCTTTTAGCTTTTTATCTAATTTTTTAAATACAAATATTCCTAATAATAGCATTGTAATAAAAGGTATTCCTATAACAAATGATACTCCATTTTCTTCATTTTTATCTTTTAATAATTGCCATAATTCAATAGTATTATTTGCTACATATTTTCCACTAGTCTTTAGTGCATCAGGTTCGAATATTGCATATTCTGCACTTTGTTTAAATTCTAACATAGGTACCCAAAATATTGCACTAATAAGTAATATGAAAATTACATTTATTAGACATTTTATAAGTACATCTTTTTTAAAGAATAATTTCAAATTAAATAAAATATATATTAAACAAAATACAGCCGTATATATAGTAGATATAGTATGTGAAAGCATAAGTCCAGTTGCTCCAATAGCTATATAATAATGTTTTTTTCCATTGCCATTTAATAAATTATATAATCCCAAAAATACAAGTGGTATAAATACAAATGCTGTAAATTCTCCTATAGCAAATCTATTATAAATATTTTCTAGTCTATATGGTAAAATCATATAAACTATTGCCCCAATTAATGCCAATTTCTTTTTTTCTGTTATTTCCATTAGAAATTGATACATAGTTATTCCTGAAAGAATAACAGTTATTGCAGCAAAAATTTTTATTCCATTTATAAAAGATCCCATAAATATACTTAAAAAATATGGAACGTATGACACAATGCTTGGATAAAATGCTGTCATACTATAACCCCAATCATTGCAAAAAAATGGCTGTATTAAAAAAGGAAAGCTTTCATTTTTAACTGCATTGTCAATCCCAATTATTCTAATTAAATGAAGCCACCCATCATCTGTTCCTCTTATTTGCAAGCCTATTAAAGGTAGTGAAACTAATATGCCTATAATTGTAATAATAATATATGGAACACATCTTTTATTTTTTAAAGCCTCTAACTTTCTTTTCATATTATGCTTTAGCCCTTTCGTCTTATGTTTTAATATGTAATTTTTCCTTCCAATAGGTCATCATGTTCAATCCATTCATTTACATCAATTTCTTGATAATCATGATCATTTATTCTAACAAATACTTTTGCTATTCCACTATTAATAATCATCTTTCTACACATTTGACAACAGCCAGGGCTTTCTTCATATTCTCCTGAATCTGTTCTATATTGTACAAGATAAAGTGTTCCTCCAATCATGTCTTTTCTTGCTCCACTAATAATCGCATTTTGCTCTGCATGTACACTTCTACATGCATCATATCCAGCATGTCTCACATCAGGAAAATATTTCTTTTTAGAGCAAAAACCTAAATCTATACAATTGTCTCTTCCTCTTGGAGCTCCACTATATCCTGTTGCTATTATTTCATCATTATTTACAATAACTGCTCCTGATTTTTTTCTTAAGCATGTGCTTCTATCTGCTACAGATTTAGCTATATTTAAATAATAATTTACTTTATCTATTCTTTCTGTCATTATTTACATCTCTCCTATTACAATTTTTAACATTATATCATTATAAAATTATTGTATCAATTATTTAACTAAAAAAAATACTATTTAGAATTATTTTCCTAAATAGTATTCTTATTTTTTATTTTTATTAGTTTTCTTTTTTAGCAATTACTTCTTTTCCATCATAGTATCCACATGCTGGACATACAGTATGTTGTTTTATTAGTTCATGACAATGTGAACATTCAACTAAATTTTGATTTTCTAATTTCCATGTAGATCTTCTTAAACCTGTTCTTGCTTTTGACCATCTTCTTTTTGGTTGTGCCATTTTTATTCCCTCCCTTGAACAATTATCTATTGTATATGTATTTATACTTTTCTCTTATTTGGTACTATAAGATTATACTAACTTTTTTTTAATTTGTCAATACTAGTTACACTTTTCTTCAAATATTCATATACTAATTATATAATTATGAAAGGAATTGATGAATTATATGTGCGGTTTTGTTGGTATTATTAATTTTAGAGAGAATTTAAAACAAGAAAAAGATACCTTAATTTCAATGAACTCTACTCTAAAAAAAAGAGGTCCTGATGAATGTGGTTATTATACAGATTCACATGTTCTCTTTGCTCATAGAAGGCTGTCTGTAATTGATCCAGAAGGTGGAAAACAGCCAATGACATTTAGATATAATGGTAATACATATGTTATTATCTATAATGGTCAAATATATAATACTAAAGAATTAAAGAAAACTTTGTATGATAATAATATAGAACTTGAAACTCACTCTGATACCGAGATTTTACTAAAGTCATATGTATTTTATAAAGAAAAAATTTTAGATAAATTAAACGGAATATTTGCTTTTGCAATATGGAATGAAAAAGAAAAAGAAGTCTTTATAGCACGTGATCATTTTGGTGTAAAACCATTATATTATACTATATATCATGACAATTTAATAATTGCTTCTGAAGTAAAATCTATTTTAAAATACCCTGGAATAGAAGCAAAAATAGATTCTCAAGGTATTAGTGAACTATTTGGAATAGGTCCTGCTCACACTAGTGGACTTACAGCATTTAAAGATATTAAAGAATTGCCACCTGCTAATTTTGCAATTTTTAATGAATCTGGTCTACATGTAAAAAAATACTGGAGACTAGAAAGTAAACCCCATGAAGATAGCCTCGCAAAAACATGTGATAAAGTTAAGTATTTATTGGAGGATTCAATCCAAAATCAATTAGTTAGTGATGTTCCTATTTGCACTTTTCTATCTGGTGGATTAGATTCAAGCATTATTACATTATATGCAGCTGATTACTGTCATAAAAATAATCTGCCTACATTAAATACCTATTCTGTAGACTATATTGATAATGACAAAAATTTTCAAAAAACTGATTTTCAACCTAATTCAGATAACTACTATATTAATTTAATGCAATCAAAATTAAATACTAATCATCATGTTGTTATGTTAGATACTCCAGAACTTGCAAAAGCATTAGAAGATGCTATGATTGCAAGGGATTTTCCTGGTATGGCTGATGTTGATTCTTCTTTGCTTCTATTTTGTAAAAATGTTAAACCTGAAGCTACTGTTACATTAACTGGAGAATGTGCTGATGAGATATTTGGAGGCTATCCTTGGTTTTTTAGAGAAGATGCTTTAAATAGCAAAACTTTTCCATGGTCCATTGCAATTTATGAACGTCAAAAATTACTAAATCCTGAAATTTCTAAGAAAATTAATTTAAAAGAATATATAGATTATAGATATAACGAAAGTTTAGCTGATGTTGTAATATTAGATACTGATTCAAAAGAAACTGCTGAAAAAAGAAAAATATCCCATCTAACTCTAAACTGGTTTATGCAAACTCTTTTAGATAGATCAGATAGAATGGGTATGTACAACGGATTTGAAATAAGAGTTCCTTTCTGTGACTATAGATTAGCTCAATATGTATGGAATATTCCTTGGGAAATGAAAGCATTAAATGGAAGAGAGAAAGGATTGTTAAGATATATTATGAAAGATATTTTACCAGAGGAAATTGTCGATAGAAAGAAAAGCCCTTATCCTAAGACTTGGAATCCAACATATCTAAATACTGTAAAAGAAATGCTAACAAAAATAATGGATAATAAAAATGCTCCTATTAATTATTTATTAAATAGAGAATATATATTACAAATATTAGAAACAGATGGTAAAGCATTTTCCAGACCTTGGTTTGGTCAGCTTATGACAGGACCACAACTTATGGCATACCTTTGCCAGGTAAATATGTGGCTTGAGAGGTATCAGCCTAAGATTGAGTTATAGAATTTAAATAGGTCACTATGTGACCTATTTAAATTAGATTTTAGTTATAATTACTTATTTTGCTTATATATTCTTCATCATCTATTCTTGAAATTGCAAAACATTTCTTACCTAGATCTTTTAAAGAAGCACCTACGTGATACAATTCTTTATTATCTATTACAATAAATCTATCATGAAATTTATTGGTATACGCTACTTTTAAGATTGAATATTGTTTGTTAAATTTATTGATGTCTAATTTATTTAGATTACTATTCTGCGATGTCAAAATTACAACTTCTACATCTTTATTTTTCTTTGATAACATTTTCAAAATACTATCATCTATGTAATTGTCTATGATTAAAATTTTTTGTTTTGCTTTCTTTATAATATCTATAATTAAACTATATGCATCATAGATTTGTCCATCAAAAAATATGCTTTGTTTAAATCCTATTTTTTCATTTTTTTGAAGTTCGTCAAAAACTTTTTCAAACTTCTTTTCATGTTCTGTTAACATTTTATTTTGTTCCAATATTTTATATTCTACGTTTGTTATCCTTTCAAATACTTGTCCATTTGTTGCTATAAATCTCCTCATCTCAACAAAAGCATTCATTATATTTATACTTACTTGAATTGCAATATCATTCTTTAACAAACCTGAAAGCATAGCAATGCCTTGTTCTGTAAAAACATATGGCAAATATCTTCTACCTCCATAATTTTCTTTTTCTAACCTTGAGGTCGCAAATTGCGACCTCAAAGTTTCTGCTTCAATTTTGGTTAATTTAAATCAAAAGTTTTCAGGAAATCTCTCGATGTTTCTTCTTACCGCTTCATTTATACGTTTAGTTGGATAGTGATATAACATAGCTACATCACTATCTAACATCACCTGTTTTCCTCTAATTGTGTAAATTAAATTTTTTATTGTTTCTGTTTTATATTTTTCTGCGTCTAAATCTTTATTTGCTAAGACACCATTATTATTCTCTTTTTCCATAACTATCACTATCCTTGTAATATAACTCATAATAACATATTTAGATGATTTATTATTCTATTTTTACTACATTTATTACAATTTGCATGATATTATTGTATGATATATTTTAAAACACTTGTTTATTGTCAAGCATTTTTTCTATTATTTTTATCTAAATCATTTGATTTCATAAGTTTTAATATATATTCTATCTAAAAATTAATATATAAAATGTTTTGAAGGTCGCCGAAGCTGCGACCTTCCTCTTATAATAATTCAATTACTTTATCCCATGGGATAAAAATTATCGCCAGTCCCAATAACATAAGTACTAGTGCAGCTTCTTCTTCATTTCTCCATGCTAGAATTCCTGCGACAGTTGTCACACATACGCATGCGACAATTTTTAATACGATAATTCCCATCTTCTCCTCCTTGCCAATTGGCCTTCTAAATTAAGTTGACATGTTGCTATTTATTTAAACTGCTCTTAAATTAGAACAGGATTTTTAAAAAAATATATATTATGTATATTATCATAACATTTAGTCTTTTTCAACTATACTTGTTTATTTAATTTATTTACTAAAAAATAGGAAGCCTTCAATGGCTTCCCTTTCTTTGAGCTAAAAAATATTTCGGAATTAGAACTCTCATCATGATTATTTGCTGAAGAACTATACCATATATATCTTCATATTCATGGTTATTCTCAATCATTCTTGTCTCTGCATATGCTTGAGAATACAAGTTCATGAACATATACTGTATTTCTACAGCATTATTTATATCCACGTCCTTAACAACCTTTGAAACAAAATCATAATACTTAATCTTTCCATTTTCAAAGATGATTGTCTCATAAATCCCTCTTATTTCTTTTAGCATATCGTCTGTTGATTCCGACTCAAAACTCAGAGTAGCAATTGCTTCTTCAATAAACATTTTAAATTCTTTATTGAATTCTTTTGCTTTAAAATCAAAATCAGCCTTTACATTATAAAGGGCCTGTTCTCTAAAAACTCGCCCTAAATAAGACGTTAATGCATTAATTGCTATGCTATACTCTGTCTTTTGAATTTTTTTAACAACTCTTTTAGCTTTGTAGCATAACTCACTAAAAAAGCTCATCAGAACTAACGCATAACTAGTTTGGCTTTCTGTTAGCCACCCGCCTTGTATAAATCCTCTGTGACAAATGATTGAAACGTTGTTTCCATCCGGATTTAATTCAATTGAAAAAGAATCTAAAACATCTATTATTTCAGAAACTCTCTCATCCTGCAAAGTCAGCTTACTGAATTCTTCCCTTGCATAAGCAAGTGCATTTTTCAGATCTTCCGCCTTTTTTTGTGGCAGATTGATTACCTTTGTATAGCACGAATCATCTTTATCTTTCAATCCCAGGATTTGATCCGCACTAACATTAAACATCCGGTAAATCTTCTGTACTAAATCCGGATCTATTTTTTTGTATTTACCTGTTTCAATTTTGCTTATTTTGCTTTGAGAAATATTTATCATCTTTGAAAGTTGAACAGCAGTTAATCCTCTCTCCTTCCGAAGAGCTCTTAATATTTCTCCAAAATTATTTGGCATAATATCATCCTCCTACTTATTTTTATTCCTATATATTATATCTTATAGGTTACATAATGTCAATTCAATAATTTTATATATATTTTAAAATAAAAATCACTCAATAATATAAAAAAGGTAAGAAGATAAAACTTCCTACCTTTTCACATTATTATTACTATTTTTTCAAGTTAAATATCTCGTTATTTTCAACATTTTGTAATTGGTTATTTCCTATTACCTTAAATTTTTTGTTTCCATTTTGAAAATTAATAATATCATGTTCTAATACATAACTATTTGAATATTCATATCCTGTTCCTACAGAATCATGTTTATATTTTGCTGAACTATCCTTATTTATAGTAAATGAATCTACTCCACATACGTATGTACCATATTTTGCTGTATATTTTGCATTAGATATTCCTTTAGAAGTAGCAGTTAATTTACTATCAGATATTTCTTTCATTTCTTTATCTATTGTTTGTTGCATATTTTGATCAATCACAACAGTGTTTTGATATGTTGTATATAGGTTTTGTAAATCTTGTGATAAGTTTTCTATACTTATTTGATTCATTGATACCATTTTATTTAAATTAATATATTTATAATACATTGTATCATCATCTGTTTCGAAATGATTTATCATACTGTTTTGATTAACTATATCATTTACAAAATAATATTCATTATTGTATTCAACAAAATAGTTTAGTTGATCATCTTCAACATTATATAACATTCTTATATTTGCTTCATAATATTCATTGCTTTTTTGTACTAAGTCACCATTCATTGATAAGAAACCTAAATTATAATCATCCGTTTTATAAGCTAAAACTGGTATAGCATTTTCATCATTTTGTATATTTAAAAATACTGCATTCATACTAGTAGATCCAGATTCAAAAACATTATCTCTTAAATATTGTGCATATTTTTCTATAAATTCATTGTTATTTGTTCCTATATTAGATTCTACTACTGTATTTGTGTCTACTACATTAGAAGTTTCACCACTTGTTTCTACTGTATTATTATTATCTGTATATAGAACAAAAAATATTCCACAAGCCGCTAAACAGTTTAAAATAACTAATATAATAATTGCAATTATTAATTTTTTTCTCATATAAATCCCCCTTATTTTTTATATAATATTATTATATTTTACATATGTTATTATATCAAAAAATATTTTTTTAGTATATATTTTAATAAAATATTTTTATAATTTTTGCTTAATTATTTTTTATTATTATAGCTAATTGCTAAACCATTAATAATATTAAAAAAATATATAAAATAGAACGAATCAATTAAGTAGTAAATTAATTCGTTCTATTATTTATTCTTCTTTTTTTCTACCTATGACAGCAAATCTACCATTCTCTGTATGATATGAGCAGGTAGATAATGTAATTAATCTATCTCCATATTCCGCTTCTATTCCTGTTTCATATAGAGAATTTTCCTTAGCATTTTTTACAAATTCATTATATTCATCCTTATCTTTAGCATTTATAAACTGATAATACTTAAAAACATTATTTTCATTTATACTATATACTTTTGTTTTTAATACTGATATTATTTCAAATTCCATATCTTCTTTAGAAGTCGTTAATCTTATTATAGGGTGTGTTTCATAAAAATCTCGTTTTGAATATTTTAATAAATCTTTAAATAACTCACCAGTTATTATATTATGCCCATATATTAATAGGTTAGTACTTGACTTTTCTAAATTATATCTATAGTCTAAAAATATAGAACCTTTTTCAGATTTTTCTTTTTTATAATTGTGTGACATATAATATTCATTATCACTACCTTGTAAAACAGGATAATTAATTTTTGTTCCTTTAATTTCAATCCATCCAATTATATCTTTATTTTGCTTTTGAAGTTCTTTTACTTTAGCTATTCTTTCCCCACTTTCTATTTTTTTCTTTTCTTTTTCATCTACTTTTACTTTTTTATAACTAATATTTTCTTCTTTTATTTCTATTTCATTAAGTAACATACTTTCTTCTTCAGCTTCTTTTCCTATTAATAGAATTTTAAAAATATATATGATTGACAAAATAATTAGTATAATAAGAAGTATAAATATAATCTTACCTTGCCTAGAGTTATATTCATCAATATTTTTTTTCATATTAACTATCTATATATTAAAAGAATAGACTTTATTAGTCTATCCTTTTATACCTCTCTTTTTCATAATTGCAATTACTATTACAGAAAATATTATAGCAAGTACAGCAACACCTATATAACTCTCTATACCTGTTTTTGGAGTTTCATCTATTACTTCTTTATTATCTTCAACTATATTTTCATTATCATTACTTTCTATTTTTGTTATCTTAGCATATATAGTTGTATCTTCTATTAATTCTTTATCAAAATCAAATTCTGTTTCATAATTTTTATCTGTAAAAAATCCCTCTAGTTTATAATTATCGTCTAGTTCGATATGAGATTCTAATAATTCTTTTGTTATTTTCTCATCTTTATTTACAGTTATTCTTTTTGTCTCATCTCCAATAATTAATGAAATAATAACTTTTTCCTTTTCTGAATTTACAGTAATTGTTTCTGGTACACTTGATTCTGATATAACATTGTTATATTCATCAGTTAAAACAACTTTATTTCCTGCTAAAACAACCTTATTTATAGTATTTTCGGTATTTGTAATTGTAAATTCTGTTAAGTTTCCATTTGTAGCAGGTCTTACAACATTTTCACTTGATTCTGATGTTAAACTTCCATTCATTGTAATTGTAGGATTATTTGTAGCTGATGGACCTTTATCAATTTCTATTCCATTATTTTCATTTGTTCCGTTATATCCTAAATGCAAATTTCTTACTTCTATATTTCCACCATTTACTAATACTCCACCATATTTAAAACCTGTAACACTAACATTATCTAATATAACTGTTGCACCATCATAAGCTTGTACACCATATTTAGGTCCGTTATTTAATTTAATATCCTTAAGAGTTAATTTCCCTTCACTTAATTGTGCTGTAATCATAGTCTGATTTCCTGAAGTTGATGTCCAACTATCAGCCCCTGTTAATGTAAATCCATTTCCATCAATTATTAATTCTTTTTGAATAACTATTGGTTTAGTAATTGTAATATTATTCTCTATTTCAATAGTATCACCATTATTTGAACTTGAAATCACATTGTTTAGTGATTCTTCATCATTAGCAGTTAATGTTGCAGCATTACTTATATTTGGAATTACTAATAAAGCTCCAAGCATTAAAATTAAAAGAATTGCAAATTTTATTAATTTCTTCATTTTTTCACCTCCAGTTCATTTTTATTATTTCCAGATTTGCATTTATTATTTAGTTTTTTATTTTTTTATTTTAAACAAAATTTTCCAAATTAAAAATGGGAGCGCCAATTACTCGCGCTCCTTAAAATTAAAAGGTATAACTGGGATGTTAGTCAATAAAAGCGTGCGGATTTGATGAAAGCTCAATGAGCCAGTCTTCTCCACATTCTCCTCCATTAACTCGTGCAGAACAAAGCTTAGGATATAGCTGTGCCTTTACCAGTTCTCGTGCAATAAAGTATCCATAGTCATCTCTCTCTTGCTCAAGAGCAGAAATAACAATATCTTTTATTACATCAATTTTGTCTGGCATTAGACTATCTGCTACTACCCGAATTGAGAGATGATCGTTTACTCTAATATATTCACTATACCTCTCTCTTGGCTCTATTCTTCTTTCCTTCCTTGGAAAATATCCAAAGAATTTTCTTACCCGTTTGTTCATTGTTTATACCTCCTTATAAAAGAACAAATATTATTTTATCATTTATATATGCATAAAGTCAATCATATAAAAAATCCCTTCAGAGCCGTTTTACCGACTCTGAAGGTACAGTACACTGCTGGATTTTAGCAAAAATTAGATCTTTTTACCGCAAGACCAGTCGGAGAACAAATCTCCATTTGGCATTGCTGAATAATTGTAAGTTCTTCTCCTTGCCTTCTTCCATTCTTTTTGGAGTTGTTTTTCAGGAATAAACTCCTTCACAGATACTGTCATTTCGACACCTGCCACGGCTTCCGCTTTTATGGTAGGTATGTCCATTCCAGTAAAAGCGAGCATAAGCTGTAATTCCGGTGGGAATATTGTTCCCTCTACTTCTACCTCATATTCAATGATGCCAGTAAATTTCGTGACTCGAAATCCAGCGTCAAAGATAATCGGTTCTTCCTCAGAAAAGCCTCTTTTACGAAGCTCTTCTTTTACATTTTCAAGCAGTTCTGGATCACAGCTTAAGTTCTGCTTTGCCCCAAGTGGTGTAACATCGTCTTGGAAATTCGAAAACATGACGTTTGGAATCTCAACTTTTGCTGCCCACTGGAGGTACTTGATTACCTCCTCAACAGTGTTTATGCCACCCTTTTGGCATAAACATGAAAGCTGCATCTTGTTGTGTCTTAATTCTTCACAGACACTCTCCTGCAAATCCTCAGTAGTCAGAAGCTCTTCACCTCTTCGAGGATTGAAAATCCGTAAGTTAATCTCGTCATCGTAATGATATCTCGATAAAATTACGGTTTCAAACCATCTGCAGATCATGCAGCTGTCAAATCTGTCGAGGAAGATTTCTCTTGCCCCATTGGTCACGATGGAATATTTCGTCACATCGTCATCACTTTTCGCAAAGAGAATGTTCCTGTTGTCCAGATCTACAATCAGATCCCAGATTTTATCAATCTTATAGAGCGGTTCTCCGCCACCAAAGATGATGTGTCTGAACTGGTTGTAGTTTTCTCTTAACACTTCGTCCAGGATGTAGCGTTTGCCCATCATGGACTCTTCGCTAAATGACTTATTTCTGCAACATGCGCAGTTACACTGGCAGTATCCGTCGTACGTCACATAGAGCTGTTTCTGCTCTACGTGGCCAAAGTGAGTTCTCCGTATCCTTGAAAAATCTTTCGACATAATAATGCCCTCCTTATGTATTTATTTATTGTACAACTTTTATTATATCATATTTTTACTTTTATGTAAATTAAAAGAAGTAATATATTAATTTATACTACTTCTTTTAATATAATAATTTATTTTTTCATAAACATTCTATTTACTTACCTATATATCCTTTATTTGTTCTAATGCTCTTTTTCTACTACTTATTTTATTTTTTTCTTTACTGTCTAATTCTGCTAAAGTTCTTCCATCACTTATTTCAAAAATCTCATCAAAGCCAAAACCATTTGTACCTCTTTTTTCTTTTGAAATATTTCCTTCTAAAACACCTGTATATATATTGTAATTTTCATCAGGTCTTACTACAGCAATACAAGTTATAACTTTTGCTTTTCTATTTAGTATATTTTTCATTTTATTTAGAATATATGTATTTCTTTCATCTTGTGTAGCATCTTCACCTAAAAATCTAGCTGTTTTTACTCCTGGAAAACCACCTAATTCTTCAATGCATAAACCACTATCATCAGCAATACATATTTTATTTGTTAATTTACATATTTCTTTTGCTTTTTTTAAAGCATTACCCTCAAAAGTTTCTTGATTTTCTTCAACTTCTATATTAATATTCGCTTCTTTTAAAGATAGTATCTTATAGTCTTTTAATATTTCTTGAATTTCTTTTACTTTTCCTTGATTATTAGTAGCTAAAATTATCTCTTTCATATTAATCTCCTTTAGTTATCTTTTCATTTACATTTTATCATAATAATATATTTTTATCTATATATTTATATAAAAAGACTAGCGTGGGAATAGCTTTCGCTACCCCACGCCAGTTTTAGCTTTTATTTAGCATCTTCAAGAAGCTTTGCCTTTTCTTCATCGGTAAGGCTGTCCCATTCTTCCTGTGCTTTGTCAGGATCAACTTCTATAACGTTGTTTGTCTCGTTATCCTCGACTCCAGCCTTGTCAGATGTTTGCTCATCTTTCTTTATCTGATCATCTGATTTTTCTTGTGAGAAATCAAGATTATCAAAGTCAGCAATATTCACAGTTCCATTGCTGTCGTCAAGGTACGAAAGCTTAACATTGTCACCCTCACGGGTAATCGCCAGCTCATCTGACAGAGCACTTGAAGCCACATACAGTTTTGTATGATCATCGTTGATAATCATATAGTACGTGGTATTGCCATTGGAAATTTCAGCCGAAATTCTACTTACCACACCTTCTGTGTGATACAGATAGGCTTCATCGCTTCCAATAACAGAGCTGTTTCCACCAGCTAAAATCGCATCAATATACTTTTGTTGTGCCTGTGCAACAGTAGAACCTGTTGCAACAATCGAATAATTCTCGATATTAACAAAAGCATATGACTTGATAAGCCCTGCCTTGTCCTTCATCGTCATGAAGTATGTTGGAATTCCCTGTACATTAAGCGGTACAGGAAGCGTTGCTGTGTACTCTTTTTCCTGAAGCATACCTTCTGCACTCGCTTGTGCAGCTTCTTCCGTTGCTCCAGCAAGTTCAAAGTACTTGGCTTCTTTTGTCCTTGTATTTACCATAACAAATCCGGTTGTGGCATCGTCATTTCCAACAGATGTCATACCTGTGTAATAATAACACTCACCATCATTGTAGACGGTAAGAACACCAGGTGTTTTTACAATGACACCATTTTTACCAAATACAGAATTCCAAAAGCCTTTCTCAAATTTTCCATAATTATCAATTTGAGAATTAATGAAGTCTTCAGGCTGAATCTTATCGACCCATTCTGGAGTATCTTCAATCGAGTACCAATTACATTCCCCCGTCTGAGGGTCACAAATAAGTACCCCTGTAGCTTCAGGAAGTCCCCAAAAGGCTGTGTTCTCATACGTAGTAACCGTCCAATATGGACGACCGCTATCATCAAGCTCAAAGGACATATCAGTAAGTCCAGTAGTTCTGTAACCTGAGCTTCTAATATGCCGTAACAGATTGTCTCCAAACCAAGCACTATTTAAGTACTTAAGTTTTATATCAGAGCCATCTTCAAGCTGTTGTACGAGCTCAACCTCATCCGGATCTGTAGCACTCACAGTCACGTATCCTGGAGTGGACTTATTGTCCGTATATTTCCAGAAGTTTTCATGTTCCAAAGGTGCTACAAATACAAGCTCACCGTCAATCTGCTGGAGTGTAAAATCTCCAACATCTACTATGGACCCAAGACCTCTCTCTTCTCCAAGCTTTTTCTCAGCCTGTTTAAGAGCTAAGTCCTCATCAACTGTCGGAATCTGGGTGTAATCAATAGGTAAAATACTTTCCGTAAAGGATGTTTCCTCCACTTCACCTATTTGATTATATGCCTTGTTGGCATTAAATAGATCGGACCCACCAAATAGTCCAATCAGGAATGCTACAACAACTAACACTCCGACTATGCACGGAAACGCAATACTTATTTCTTCGTATCCCAGTATAGCTCCAAGCACAACCATCTCAGCGATGATAAATGTGCCCCAGAACAGAGCTCCTCCCATGAACCCGATTGAAAGGTTCACTTTTGTTGCATAGGCTAATATAGCCCAAATTACTACCGGGACCAAAAATGATATCCCATAACCTACCTTCTTCATAACTATTCTCCTTATGCTGTCTTGAATCTATTGTTTACAAGTTACGATAAAACTTCTTAAATCAATAAAAGCCTCCTTTCCTTATAGTTACTGTACTATAGGATGTATATATATAGTACGTAAACATAATTATATCACAATTTATAAGTTTTTTCAATTGACATAAAAAGCAGAACTCTATAGTTCTGCTTTTATACTAACATATTATCTTTTATATGTTATTTTTTATCTTGGATTTTTAATAGCTGCTTGTGCTGCTGCTAGCCTAGCTATTGGAACTCTAAATGGTGAACAAGATACATATGTTAATCCTATTCTATGGCAATATTCAACAGTTGCAGGATTTCCTCCATGTTCTCCACAGATACCAAGCTCTATATCTGGTCTTGTTTGTCTACCTAGTTTTGCAGCATGTTCAACAAGTGTGCCAACTCCTTCTTCATCTATTCTTGCAAATGGATCAAAATCATAAATATTTTTAGAATAATATTCACCTAAGAACTTGCCTGCATCATCACGACTAAATCCAAATGTCATTTGAGTTAAATCATTTGTTCCAAATGAGAAAAATTCAGCTTCTTTAGCAATTTTATCTGCTATTAGAGTAGCTCTTGGTATTTCTATCATAGTTCCTACCATATATTTAATATCCATTTTTTCTTGCTTTAGCATTTCATCTGCTGTTTTTGTAATAATATTTTTTACATATACAAGTTCTTTATAGTCACCTACAAGTGGAATCATTATTTCAGGTTTTACATCTATACCTTCTTTTTTTACATTTATTGCAGCTCCTATAATTGCCTTAGTTTGCATAACACCAATTTCTGGATATGTTACATCTAATCTACATCCTCTATGTCCCATCATAGGGTTAAACTCATGTAAACTTACTACAACATTTTTTAACTCATCAAATGTCATATTCATATCTTTAGCTAAAGCTTCAATTTCTTCATCTGTATGAGGTAAGAATTCATGTAAAGGTGGATCTAGTAATCTAATAGTTACTGGAAGACCTTTCATTTCTCTAAATAATCCTTCAAAGTCTCCTCTTTGCATTGGAAGTATTTTGTCTAAAGCTTTTTCTCTTTGTTCTTTTGTTTTAGAAACAATCATTTCTCTAATTGCAGCAATTCTTTCTGGTGCAAAGAACATATGCTCTGTTCTACATAGACCAATACCCTGTGCTCCAAATTCATATGCTTGTTTTGCGTCTTTAGGAGTATCAGCATTTGTTCTAACTTCCATTTGTCTATATCTATCTGCCCATTCCATAAATTTAGCAAAATTTCCTGAAACAGTTGCTGTAACTGTATCTATTTTTTCTCCATAAACATTTCCTGTAGAACCATCTAATGAAATCCAGTCTCCTTCTTTAAATGTTTGACCAGCTACTGTAAATGTTCTTTCTTCTTCATTTACAGATACTTCTGAACATCCAGAAACACAGCAAGTACCCATACCACGAGCAACAACTGCTGCATGTGATGTCATACCACCTCTTACAGTAAGTATTCCATGGCATACATGCATACCATCAATATCCTCTGGTGATGTTTCAAGTCTTACTAATATTAAGTCTTTTTCTCCTGCTTCATGTTTTGCTAGAGCATCATCTGCTGTAAATACAACTTTTCCTGTTGCAGCTCCTGGAGATGCTGCAAGTCCTTTTGCAATTGGTTTTGCTTGTTTTAATTTTTCTCCATCAAAATTAGGATGTAATAATTGATCTAATTGATTTGGTTCAACTCTTAAAACAGCTTCTTTTTCAGTTATCATTCCTTCATTTACTAAATCAACTGCTATTTGAAGCGCTGCTGTAGCAGTCCTTTTGCCATTTCTTGTTTGTAAGAAATATAATTTTCCATTTTCTATAGTAAATTCCATGTCTTGCATATCTTTATAATGTTTTTCTAGCATATTTGCATACATTACAAAATCTTGATATGCTTCCATATCTGTTTCTTTTAATGTTTCAATTGGCTTAGGTGTACGAATACCAGCAACAACGTCTTCTCCTTGTGCATTCATTAAATATTCTCCAAATATTTTGTTTTCTCCAGTTGCTGGATTACGAGAAAAGGCAACACCTGTACCACAGTCTTCTCCCATGTTTCCGAATACCATTTCTTGTACATTTACTGCAGTTCCCCAACTACTTGGTATATCATTTAATCTTCTATATGTTATAGCTCTTGGATTGTTCCATGATCTAAATACAGCAGTTATTGCTTCCATTAGTTGTTCCTCTGGATTAGTTGGAAACTCAGATCCATGCTCTTTTAAATATATTCCTTTAAATATTTCTACTAATTCTTTTAAATCTTCAGCTGTAAGTTCTGTATCTAACTTAACTCCTCTTTGTTTCTTCATTTCATCTATAGCATTTTCAAATAATGGTTTTGGTATTTCCATTACAACATCACTAAACATTTGAATAAATCTTCTATAGCTATCATAAGCAAATCTTTCATTCTTTTTAGCCATAGATTCAACAACTTCTTTATTTAGCCCAAGATTTAATATTGTATCCATCATTCCAGGCATTGATGCTCTTGCTCCAGAACGAACTGAAACTAAAAGTGGATTTTCCGGATCTCCAAATTTCTTTTTAGTCATATTTTCTAATTCTCTTAAGCTTGAAAAAACTTGTGATTTTACTTCATCTGAAACCTTCTCGCCATTATCATAGTATTCTATACAAGCTTCTGTTGTAATTGTAAATCCTTGTGGTATTGGAAGCCCTAAATTTGTCATTTCAGCAAGATTTGCGCCTTTTCCTCCAAGTAATTCACGCATTGATGCATTACCTTCTCTAAATAGATATACATATTTTTTATCCATATTTGTTCCTCCCATATTTATATCTTTTGCATTTAATATTTTTTTATGTATTAAATTAGTTATTTTAAACTAATTTTACTTATAGTTTGTATTAATACAATTATTATATATATAATATTAAAAAAAGTAAACAAAAATTTTTTATTTTTTATAAAAGGAATTAAACTTATTTATTTTTTAAACTAATAAACAACAAAAAACATTACTATTTTTATAGTAATGTTTTAAATAATATATGAGAAAAAAGGGTCTACCACCCATTTTTTCATTTTATAAAATCATTGTATACCATAAATATTAATATTATCTGCATAACTAATATTACTGGAAATCCAATAGAAAATCTAAGTTTCTTAGTTTTATGTCTAAATGTATACATTCCGGCAATTGCTCCTATGCTTCCTCCTATTAATGCTAATACAAATAATGTTTGTTCTGGTATCCTCCACTTTCCGTATCTAGCTTTTCTTTTATCTAAGTACATAGCTAAGAATGCTATTAAATTAATTATAACTATATATATAATTAAATATTTAATAATGTCATTCATTTATTATCTCCTATCTTAATGGTTCCTTTTCCTCTTTATATATTTTTAATTTAAGTAATATACTATATATTTTTGTTCCATATGGAATCATCATAATATCATCTTTTGATAATGTTTTTGTAAATAATATTAATAAACAATATGATATTGCTCCTAATAATATAGATATCAATGTACTAATTGTATTTCCAAAGAACATACTTAAAATATTATATCCAAAATATACTATAATTCCCATTCCAGCTACTGAAATTACTGGCTTTACAATATGAGTCTTGAATTTAATATTCATATTAACACTTCCATTTAAAACTCTATAACATATTATAAATACAATTACTTGGTAAATAAACGAACTTATAGATGCACCATATATTCCTATATTTGGATTACTTATTAAAATCATATTTAATATAAATTTAGTAACTGCTCCAAGTCCCGCTGCAATCGCCGGCACTTTTGATTTATTTACGCCATATAATCCACCTGTCATTGTCTGTGAAAGTGCTGTAAGTATCATTGATATTGATGCAATCATAAGTATTCCAGCTCCATCAGATGCTGTTGGATATATCATTTTTAATATTGGCTCTGCTAGGCTTAAAAAACCTATTCCACATGGTAAAATTATAATCAATGAAGCAAAAAATGAAAATGATAATCTTCTTGATGCTGTTTCGTTATCTTTTTTAGCTAAGGCTTCTGATATTGCTGGTGTTAATGCTGTAGAAAAAGCCAAATTAATTGCAAGAGGGAAACTTACTATAGTATCAACTTTTGATAATATTCCCGTTGCACTCATTGCCGCCTGTTCTAATGCCTCTTTGGTCATATTAGCATTTTGTAATGAAATCTGTATACAATTGCTTACAGTTGCTGTATCTATTACTCCACTTATAACTGAAATAACTGAACTTATAGTTATTGGAATAGAAATGCCAAGTATTGTTTTTAACAATTCCTTATTAGATTTTTTCCTTTCAGGTGACTCCACTGAATTACTTGTATCAATTTTATTACCTTTATAATAGCTGATTAAATATACAAATGTTATAATTATGGCTAGTGTTGTTGAAAGATTTCCTGCTGCTGCCATAATGTATGTATCTTTTCCTATACAAGCATATACAAATGTTATAGTTAATACACAGTTTAAGAATTGCTCCAATGTTTGTGATACACTAGTTGGCTTCATGTCTTGTTGTCCTGAAAAATATCCTCTAAATACTGCAGACATTGCCACAAATAATATAGCAGGTGATAATACTTTCATAACATATGCTACATCTGGAACATTTAATATATTAGTTGCAATAAAATCTGCGCCTACAAACAATCCTATTGATAATACAAATCCTAAAATCGAGAAAAATCTAAAAGCGACTTTAAAAATTCTTTGAGCACCTTTTGTATCTCCGATTGCTATTCTTTCTGCTACTAATTTAGATATTACACTTGGTATTCCTATTGATGAAAGAGTAAGTAAAAGTGAATATATTTGATATCCTGCTGCATAATAACCAAGTCCTGTATCTCCAAACCCTTCTATATTTGTAATAACTAATTTATATATGAATCCTAATAATTTAATTAATACTTGAGAACAAATTAATATTACTACATTTTTCATAAAAGAGTTTTGAGTCTTTTTTAATCTTTTTCCTTTCAAAACTAATCTTCTCCTAATTTATATCATTAAAAATTTGTTACTCTCTTATTTTTTCTACAAGTTGATAATATTTATTATATATTAAACTTTGGCATCATACCTATTTTATTTGGTGTATGCCCAGGAAGTTGATATATGTCATGTCCTGGAAATTCATTTCCTTCAACAAAAATAGGTCCATTTGGTGTAAAACATACATCCCATCCTATATATCCCATTTGTGGAACAACTTTAGAAGCTTCTTTGCACATTTCTATAGCTTTATCCCAATCTGGAAATTTAAATCCTTTTATTCTTGCTCCTGTTTTTGGATGAGTCTCATATAAATTTTTGTTTTTATCAATTGCCCTATCCATAACCTCTCCTGTAACTTCATTTACCGGAGCAACCATACCTCCACTATTAAAGTTATCTACAAATTTTCCATTACCAATTCTAAAATATGCACAAATAACATGTGGTACTCCATCTTTTAAAATTGTAACAACTCTAACAGTATTGATTGCATCAGGATAAATTTTACTTACATCTGGATGTTGCTTAATAACTTCTTCTAATTCAAAATTATTGTTTCCTTCAATTAATTTATTATATACATCATCTAAAGAGTTGTAATCATTAGTATTAATTTTTTCGATTCCATGTCCACAGCCACCATCTATAGGTTTTGCCATAAATTCATTATGTTTTTCCATAAAAGCTATAACGCTTTCTTTAGGAGAATCCTTTACACTAATCCAATCTCTTTTTATATAATCTTTAAATAGTTCATTAAATTCATTTTTATTTTCAAATATATGAAAATATGATTTATCATTATACTTACTAACTAATTCGTTATTTCTTCCTCTAGTTATATAAGTATCACGTTGTTTAGCATTTAAATTATACATTTCAAATAAATCATAATCCATATATCCAGCACCATATTTCATAGCACATCTTTGCATATCAAATAATAGATAAATTCTAGATTTTCCTGTTTTTTTATGTATTGATTTTATCTTATCAAACATGGCTTTTTTATCCATTGATTTTATTCTTTTTAATACATATCTAAGATTTCCCATTTTTTTTCCTCCAAACTTTGTTCCTTTGTTTAATTTAGTTATATACTTTTTTTTTAACTAAAATTCTATTTTTTCTTGAAGCCAATTTTCTAATTCGTCAATTTTTACTCTTACTTGTTCCATTGTGTCCCTATCTCTTATAGTTACAGAATTATCTTCTATAGTATCAAAGTCTATTGTAACACAATATGGTGTTCCAATTTCATCTTCTCTTCTATATCTTTTACCAATGCTTCCTGCTTCATCATAATCACACATGAATTTCTTAGATAATTTTTCATATACTTCCTCAGCTTTTTCGCTTAACTTTTTAGAAAGTGGTAAAACTGCTACTTTATATGGAGCTAGAGCTGGATGTAAATGTAAAACAGTTCTTACATCTCCTTCTGCGATTTCTTCTTCATCATAGCTATTACATAAGAATGCTAAAGCTACTCTATCACATCCAAGAGATGGTTCTATACAATATGGCACATATTTTTCATTTGTCTCTGGATCTAAATATGTCATATCCTCTTTAGAATGTTTCATATGTTGTGTCAAATCATAATCTGTTCTATCTGCAATACCCCATAATTCTCCCCATCCAAATGGGAATGCAAATTCTATATCAGTTGTACCATTACTATAATGTGAAAGCTCTTCTTTTGAATGATCTCTTAATCTAATATTTTCTTTTTTCATACCTAGGTTTAATAACCAATTTTCACAAAAAGATTTCCAGTATTTATGCCATTCTAAATCCGTACCAGGTTTGCAGAAAAATTCAAGTTCCATTTGCTCAAATTCACGTGTTCTAAATGTAAAGTTTCCTGGAGTAATTTCATTTCTAAATGCTTTACCTATTTGAGCAATACCCATAGGTAGTTTTCTCCTTGTTGTACGCATTACATTTTTAAAATTTACAAATATTCCTTGTGCTGTTTCAGGTCTTAAATATATTTCTGATTTACTATCTTCTGTAACACCTTGATATGTTTTAAACATTAAATTAAATTTACGAATATCTGTAAAATTTTCTTTACCACAATTTGGACAAGTAATATGATTTTCTTTTATGAAGTTAATCATTGCTTCATCGCTCATTCCATCAGCAATCATGTCTTTTCCTTGATTATGTGCCCATTCTTCAATTAATTTATCTGCTCTATGTCTTGTTTTACATTCTTTGCAATCTATTAATGGATCTGAAAAGTTCCCAACATGACCAGATGCGACCCATACTTCTGGATTCATTAAAATAGCTGCATCTAGTCCAACATTATACTTGCTTTCTTGAACAAATTTTTTCATCCATGCTTTTTTAATATTGTTTTTTAATTCAACTCCTAAAGGTCCATAGTCCCAAGTATTTGCAAGACCTCCATAAATTTCAGAACCAGGATAAATATATCCTCTGTTTTTACATAGTGCTACTAGTGTGTCCATTGATTTTAACATAAAAATTCCTCCCTTTAATTTTATTTGCTAATATATGAAAGTTTTTATATATGAAAATTAATATATAAGATGTTAATCTTAATAAATTAAAATCAAAAAAACTTTCATACCTAGCATTTTTTTAATAGCTAGGGACGAAAGTTATATTCCGCGTTTCCACCCTAATTCTTAAAACTCAGATCATATTAAAATTAATCGAAGTTTTAAGCACCTTAATTTGGTATGTTACTCCAAAGCTCCCCATATGCATTTATTATTGGTCTTCCACCATCACCAATTCTCTAAAAATAAATGTTATCATATTTTTTCTTTTTCACAGTAACTATTTTATTGTCAATATTATATGCTCTTGTTTTAGAATTGTCAAGATATATTTTAGTAGTTTTAAAGATTAGATTTTAAAACATTTTTAATTTTTTAAATATTTTAATTAATTTAAAACTTTATTTTATTATCAGACTTTATTCTACTTTTTTATCAAACTTTACTAATTTTAAATTATATTATGACATTATGTTACATTATTATTCTTTTTTCTTAATTTTCAATTGTCCACATACATGTGGATAATGTGGATAACTCTGTGAATAACTACAAATAGTGGGTTTCATTTTCGATATTTTCCACATTAATATTTGAAATATTTTATGCAAACTATTTTTTTGTAATTTTTTGTTCTTTATTAAAGGTATTATGTATAATAGAAAATAAAGGTAGGATTCCCCCACCTTTATACATCTAGATTTCTATCCATTGCTTCATTGTTTCAAATCTTTTCTTAATTGTTGGTAAGTCTTCATCATTTTCCATGTTCTTCAAGAATTCTTCTCTACATTTGCAATGAATTTCTTTAATGTTCTTTAGCAACTCTTTTCTTTTGTATCCACTTCTTTCTACATAGAATTTCTCGTAAAAAGCCTGCAATTCATCGTGACATTCATCACAGGAGTATGGATAAACAATTCTTTGTTTTCCGTCAAAAACGTTTTCTCTGTTTCCCCACCAGGAAATTGAAATTCTATCAAGATATTCTACTTCTATTCTGTCTAATACCTCTACAAACTCCCAATGATTGATTGGAATATATTTTCCTATTCTATATAAATCACCTAACAAAGTAAAAGTTTTTACATTAATAGGAAAAAGCACACAAGTTGTCTCTTTTGGACAATTCTTAACAGTCCATTTTACCGAATTTAGTGTATCTTGAATCTGTTCTTTTTCAGAAAGCATCGGTGCTCCTGTAATAAAATTTAATTCACAATATATTCCATGTTCATACGCTTTATATATAACAGTTAAAAGAGCATCAAAATTAATATCTTTGTTATATAATAAGAGAACATCGGGATTTACTGATTCTACACCAAATTCAAATTCAACCTGCTTATTATTAAGCATTGAATCGATTTCTTCAAGAACTTCATCTGTAATAGTAGTGTAATGTGTTTCTATTATCACATTACTTATACATTTACAAGAAGAAATCTTTTTGTAAATTTTTCTTCTAAGATTTTTTGATACCTCTCGTTCATCTAAAAAACTTCCAGATGCTTCTAAAACAACATACTTAGTATTTTCTGGAAATTGTAATTCTTCTAATTCCTTTTCAGCTTCTTTTTCATCGAAGAAATCACAAAATCCATAATCACACATTGAGCAAGCTCTATTGCAGCCAATTGTAGCAAAATATAATTGATAAGTATTGCCTCCTGTCCAAATTAAATTTACTGATGGATGAAATTGTTTTAGTTTGCTTCTTTGCCGCAATTTCCATATTCTTTCTGTTATTATTTTATCCATATTATTCTCCTCTCTTCTGAATTGACTTACAAACAATTTAAAATTTATCAATTATATTATATATTTTCTTTATATCAAAAAAGCAACTTTTCTAATATTAAAAAAGTTGCTTTTTTGATATTTTATTTTTTATATTTTTATTTTTTATATTCTTATTTTTATATTTTATATAAATATTTATTCTTATTTTTTAGTCTTTATTATAGGAATGTGTATATATGTAGTTTCATCAATATATTCTTCAATATCAGGTGATCTATCAACATTATACCCAAATTCACTTATAAAGTTTTTATAAATCTTTTTTGTAAATTCAGAAATTTCATCTGCATTAATACTTTTTAATTTAAATACAAGATAATCTTTATTCAAAATTTCTATTTTCTTACCATTTTTAATTTTTTCTTTTGTTGCAACATAATATTTTGCAGAACCATTTTGATTTTGAGATAAGTTATCATATTCAACAACTCCATAATCAAAATTTATACTATCTCCATATTTATCTATTGTTTCTTTCCAAAGTTTATTCGCATATTTAGGAATTTCAAAAACCTTAATCTCATTAGTACTTATTCCATATAACTCCAAACTAAGATTATTTACTTCTTTATATTCAAATTCTATTGTACTATCAGATACATCATTAAAGCTAAGTACAGGGAATAATTTTATAAAATCTTGGTTCTTTTTAATATCTTTAGGATTAAATCCCATCATTTTCTTAAAAGCTCTAGAAAAACTTATACCAGAATCATAGCCATATTTTACCGCAACATCAATTACTTTAGAATTACTATTAATAAGTTCCATTGCAGCCATACTTAATCTTCTTTTTCTAATATATTCTGTAAGAGACATATTAGTAATAAAAAGGAAAATTCTACAAAGAGTATATTCATTGACAGCTAATATTCTTGCAAGTTTATCATATTCTATTTTCTCAGTTAGATGTTTTTCTATATATTGAACCAACTCATTTAATCTATCATTACTATCTTTATACATCTATTATTACTCCTTTTATTTTTAGCTTTAAATGCTTTTTACTAAATCTTCCAAACTTTATCCAAATAAACTCATTTGATTACTTTGACTCATACCTTTTAGACATCCTACTCTATCTAATAATTCTATTACTGATTTTCCTATTTTAGAACGTATTTTCATATCATCTATAGACATGAATTTTCCATCTTTTTTTGCATCATCTATTCCTTCTGCTGCAACTGTTCCTAAGCCAGGAATGCTATTTAGTGGAGGACGTATTCCGTCTTCTTCTACTAAAAATTTAGTTGCATGTGATTTATATAAATCTATTGGTAAAAAATTAATACCTCTTTCATACATTTCAAGCACAAGTTCTAAAATAGCATACATATTTTTATCCTTTGTAGTAGCACTATTACCTGCTAAATCAATTTCTTTCATTTTATTTAATACTTTTTCTTTACCATAACACATTATATCACTATCGAATTCATCAGCTCTTATTGTAAAATATGCAGCATAATATGCTTTGGGCTCGTGTACTTTAAACCATGCAATTCTAAAAGCATTTGTTACATACGCTGCTGCGTGAGCTTTAGGGAACATATATTTAATTTTTTCACAAGATTTTATATACCATTCTGGTACATCATGTTCTCTCATAAGCGCTACAAACTCAGCCCATTTTTCTGGATCCTTTAATGCTTTTCCTTTACGAACAGTTTCCATTATTTTAAATGCTTTATTTGGTGGAAGTCCTTTCTTTATAAGATAAATCATAATATCATCACGACAACATATAGCTTCATTTAATGTTACTGTTCCTTCATCAATTAAGCTTTGCGCATTTCCAAGCCATACATCAGTACCATGTGACAAACCAGATATACGTATTAATTCATCAAATGTAGTAGGTTTTGTATCTACAAGCATTCCTCTAACAAATTTAGTACCAAACTCCGGAATTCCGATAACTTCCTACTTTTGACTTAATTTGTTCAGGTGTAACTCCGAAGAGCATCTGTTGAACTAAATATAGACATTGTTTCTTTGTCATCAAGTGGTACTTTTGTTGGATCTATTCCGGTTATGTCAAAAAGCATTCTTATCATTGTTGGATCATCGTGTCCTAGTATATCAAGTTTAAGTAAGTTCTGGTCTATTGAGTGATAATCAAAATGTGTAGTTATAATATCAGAATTTGGATCATCTGCAGGATGTTGAACTGGACAAAATTCATATATTTCTCTTCCTTTTGGAACAACTATAATTCCTCCTGGGTGCTGTCCTGTTGTTCTCTTTATTCCTGTACATCCTTTAGCTATTCTTAAAACTTCAGCATTATTTATTGGTATTCCTCTTTCTTCATAGTATTTCTTCACATACCCATAAGCTGTTTTATCAGCCACTGTACCAACAGTACCTGCTTTAAATGTTGTGCCTTTACCAAATATTACCTCTGTATATCTATGTGCTTTTGCTTGATATTCTCCAGAAAAGTTTAAGTCAATATCTGGCTCTTTATCTCCATTAAATCCAAGGAATGTCTCAAATGGTATATCTATTCCATCTTTTACCATTTTTGTTCCACATTTAGGGCAGTCTTTATCTGGAAGGTCAAATCCACAAGCATATCCATAATCAGTAAAATCAGAATACTTACATTTAGGACATCTATAATGAGGTGGAAGTGAGTTAACTTCTGTTATACCAGTCATGTTAGCAACAAATGAAGAACCAACAGATCCTCTTGATCCAACTATATAACCATCTTCATTTGATTTCCACACTAATTTTTGAGCTATAATGTACATAACTGAGAATCCATTTTTTATAATTGAGTTTAGCTCTTTATCTAATCTCTCTTGAACTAAATCAGGTAATGGATCTCCATATAACTCATGTGCTTTATTATATGCTATATCTTTAATTGTTTGTTCACATCCATCAATATGTGGTGCACATTTTTCTGGTGAAATTGGACTTATTTTTTCACACATATCCGCAATTTTATTTGTATTTGTTACTACAACTTCATATGCTTTTTCTTCACCTAAATATTCGAATTCTTTAAGCATTTCCTCTGTTGTACGAAGATAAAGTGGTGCTTGTTCATCTGCATCATCATATCCTTGTCCTGCCATTAAAATACGTCTATATATTTCATCTTGTGGATCCATAAAATGAACATCACAAGTTGCAACTACCGGTTTTCCAAGTTTGTCTCCTAGTTCTACTATCTTTTTATTTATATCCTGAAGTGATTTTATATCTGGTACAGTTCCATTTCTAACCATAAACATATTATTTCCAATTGGTTGAATTTCTAAATAATCATAATCAGCTGCTATAGCTTCTATTTCTTCATCTGTTTTTCCTGCTACGATAGCTCTATAAATTTCACCTTGTTCACATGCACTTCCAAGTATTAATCCTTCTGAGTATTCTTTATATAAAGACTTAAGTATACGTGGTTTTTTATAAAAATAATTTACATGTGAAAAAGAAATTAATTTATATAAGTTTTTTAATCCAACATAATCTTTAGCTAGAATTATCGCATGATATGTTGGAAGTCTTCTAAAGTCAGTACTTCCTGCACAAAGTCTATCTATATCTTCTATTTTCTTAGCACCTTTTTCTTTAAGCATATCAAGCATTACTCTGAAAACTTTAACAGTTGTATCAACATCATCTAATGCTCTATGTGCTACTTCTACTTTAATTCCTAAATTTTCTGCAATTATTCCTAATTTGTATTTTTTAAAATCTGGAAATAATTCTTTTGATAATCTTAAAGTATCTAAATATGTATTATCTAAAGTATATCCTAATTCTTTTGCATTATATTTTAGAAAACCTATATCAAAATCTGCATTATGTGCTACTAAAATACTGTCTCCAATAAATTCAAGCATTTTAGGAAACACCTTATCTATTGTTTCTGCATTTTTTACCATATCATCAGTAATATTAGTAACTTCAACTACTCTTTGTGGTATTGGTTTTTCTGGATTTACAAAACAAGAGAATTCATCTAAAACCTCTCCATTTTTTACTTTCATTATACCAATTTCTGTAATCTTTTCAGTTCTAAATGAAAATCCTGTTGTTTCTAAATCTAGAACACAATATGTTGCATCTTCTATATCTTGTTCTTTTGGAAATGAAACAACTGGTGTTCTATCTGGTGCTAAATATGCTTCTACTCCATATATAACTTTTAAATCTGGATTTTTTTCACAAAAATGATGTGCTTCAGGAAAAGCTTGTACAACACCATGATCTGTTATTGCTATGGATTTCATTCCCCATTTAGCTGCTCTTTTTAATAAATCAGAAGCAGAAGTCATACCATCCATTTGGCTCATTTGTGTATGCATATGAAGTTCTACTCTTTTTTCTTTTGCTTCATCTTTTCTTACTTCTCTTTTTATTCCTGTGCTTTCTATTATTACATTAGCTATAACTCCCAATTCTTTTGCAAATGGATCAAATTGAGCTGTTCCTTCAAGTTTAATACCTTTTGCACCCTTGAGTTTCCCTATTAATTCTTTTGATTTATCTCCATCAGAAAATACTTTACATGTAATTGTACTACTTCCATCATAAAGGTCAAACATAACAAGTACTTTTCCACTTTTTAGTTCTCGAGAATCAATGTTAAGAATTTCTCCATCTAAAACTACTCTTCCGCTATCTACACTTAAGTCAATAACTTTAACTAATTGTTCCTTAAGTTTCATACTTCTTCCATATATTAAAGGCGAAGATTCTTCTTTACTTTCTTGTGGTACTTCTATTGAAACACTTACTTCTTGATTTGAATGTTCATTTGCACTTTTATCTTGACTTTTCTTCTCATTTTCTTCATTTTCTTTTCTTAGTTCTTCAGCCATAGCTTGAGCATGTTTTATTGCTTCTTGTTCTAGTATCTTATTATGTTCCATATATTCTTTTATAGCATCTTCTGAAACATTCTCTTCAAATTTTACTTTATATTTTGCCCCATAGATATCATTTATTATTTTTTCCAATGCTTCATCAAACTTTTTTGCTTCTAAAACCATTTTTCCTTTCATGGCCATATTTACTATAATTTCATTTTCACTAACTTTAATGTCACTGTTTTTTAGAAAAGCTCTACTTAAAGGATGCTTATGTGCCATATAACATATAATTAAATTCCACTCTTTATTTAAATCAATATCTATTTTATTAGTATATTCTATTTTTATGTTTACTTCAAAAATATTAAATCTTTGCTTTAAATATTGTTCAAATTTATATATATCCTCTATTTTTATAAATTCTTCAGCTATTAAAACTAACTCTAATTTATTTTCTTTTTTAAATAAATTAATAGATTTTATCTTTGATGCATTTAATGAAAAACTCTCTGAATTATAATCTTTAAATATTTCTTTTATTGTTTTTTCCATTAGCTCATATCTCCTAATAACATTATAAAAAATAATATATATTTTATCTAAATATTATTGTATCATTCTTCCTACATCATTAAATCCTACATAAATTGATAAAATAAATAATGCTAAAAAACCAATCATTTGAAGTTTTAATTCAAAATCTTGATTTAAAGGTTTCCTTCTAATTGCTTCTATGATATATATTAAAATTTTTCCTCCATCTAGTGGTGGAAATGGTAATAAGTTCGTTACACCCAGTGACATAGATATCAATGCCATTATATATAGAAAATCAAATATATTGCTAGTCTGAGCAACAACTTCTGAAATTCCTATAGGTCCCATTAAATTATCTACAGTCACTCCTCCTGTAAATAATAGCTTGATGCTTTCAAACATTGCCAAAATCAAATTACCTGATGAAGTAACTCCAGTTATAAAACTACCTGTCAAAATCCATACTAATGCAATATATAAAAGAATTGCAAAAACTATATTGACTAAGCCTCCTGCAGCAACAATTGCAATTCTTTTTGGAATACTGGCTTTACTAAAAGAGCCTTCTTCATCAGACTGCTCTTCTTCACCTAACATATTTACAAAACCACCAAGAGGTATCATTCTGATTGCGTATTTAGTATTTTTAGTTTCTTTTTTCCAAATTACAGGTCCAAATCCAATTGCAAATTCTTTCACTTTTATTTTACAAAGTCTAGCAACTAAAAAATGTCCTGCCTCATGTATTAAAACTAAAAATCCTAAAATAATTATTATTTTGACAACAGTAATAAGAATACTCAAAATTATTCCTCCACTTTATATTATGCTTAATAAAAAATATGCAAATGGTAATATAAATATTACACTATCTATTCTGTCTAATAATCCTCCATGTCCTGGAATTAGATTACTAAAATCTTTAATTTTACAATGTCTCTTTATACTAGAGGCTGCTAAATCTCCAATTTGACTTACAATACTTAAGAAAATAGATATTCCTAGCATAAATAGATAGTTAATATTTAAATTCCATACTGTATTACAAACTATTGTGTATATTATACATATTATTATTGCACCAAATAATCCTCCAATACATCCTTCTATTGATTTATTTGGGCTTATTGAAGTAAATTTATGTTTTCCAAATTTTCTTCCAATGAAATAAGCAAATATATCTGTTCCCCAAGAAACAAAGAATACAAACCACAATAATATTTTTCCATTTTCAAGATTATCTCTAATTAGAGGAAGAAATACTAAGAAAAATGGTATATAACAAATACCTAAAAGTGAAATAGAAATATCTGTTATATTATTTTTCATACTTGTTACAACAACTTGAGTAAATAAAACTAATAAATTAAATAATATTGCAAGTGTAATTGCTGGTAATATAAACTCACTTGGTACTAAGTGTACAAAACATATTAAAGCAGATGTTAAATATCCATTCCAAGTAATAGGCTTAGCTTTTTCTTTAAAAGCTTTATAAAATTCATGTATGCTCATTATTGCAACAATACTAATAAAAACATCTACTACATATTTATTTCCAAATATTAATATAAGTGCCAATATAGGAAATAATAATACCCCTGATATAATTCTTTTTATGCTCATTTTTTTGTCCCTTTCAAGATAATTTTTTTATTATTTTGAAATCTATGATTTCTTTTGTTAATTTTTTATTATTTTCCACCAAATTTTCTATTTCTTTTTTCGAAGACATCTATAGCATTTAATAAATCTTCTTCATTAAAATCTGGCCAATATTTATCTAAAAATAAAAATTCTGTATATGCCAATTGCCATAGTAAAAAATTACTTATTCTTAATTCTCCACCAGTTCTTATCAATAAATCTGGCTCTGGCTCTCCATTTGTATATAAATTTTCACTTATTAATTTCTCATCAATATCTTCTAATTTAAGGCTTCCATCTTTGACACCTTTGGAAATATTTTTTACAGCTCTTGTAAGCTCTGCTCTTCCTCCATAATTAAAAGCAATATTTAATGTTAGACCTGTATTGTTTTTTGATTTTTCAACTATTTTCTTTATACTATTTTTTAGGCTATTATCTAAGCTCTCAATATCGCCTAAAACTCTAATTTTTATATTTCTTAGGCTCTCTTTATTTAAAAACTTATCTAAATAACTATTTAATAAAAGCATTAATGCTCCAATTTCTTCTTTAGTTCTTTTCCAATTTTCTGTTGAAAAAGCATATACTGTTAAATATTTTAGTCCTATATCATTTGCATAAGAAGCTATTTTTTCTAAAGTCTCTGCTCCAGCTTTATGTCCTAATTTTGTATCAATTTTTCTTTCTTTTGCCCATCTTCTATTTCCGTCCATGATGATTGCTATATGCTTTGGCATATAGTTTTTATCTATTTCTTCTATTGTCATATTTTTCTCCTTTTAGTATTATAATTTTGCCTTTTAATAAATGCATTAAATTTAATCAGTATGCTAAAATACACTAATATATATGATTTTTAATCTTTATCTATTTTTTAATCCATTATTAAAATTTTATATACTCATTACTTCTTTTTCTTTTTTCTCTAAAATATTATCTATCTCATCAACATATTTATCTGTCAATTTTTGAATTTTATCTTCTGCAACCTTTAATTCATCTTCTGAAATTTCAGAATTTTTTTGCATTGCTTTTGCATCATCTATTGCATCTCTTCTAATACTTCTTATTACTACTCTGGCGTCTTCAGCCATTTTTCTTATATCTTTTACTATTTCTTTTCTTCTCTCTTCATTTAATTCTGGGAAATTAAGTCTTATTACTTTTCCATCATTGTTTGGGTTTATACCTATATCTGATTTTAATATTTCTTTTTCAATTTCTTTTAATACACTTCCATCCCATGGTTGAATAACAATTAGTCTAGCCTCTGGTACAGATATTCCAGCAACTTGATTAATTGGTGTTGGTGTTCCATAGTAATCTATTGTAATTTTATTTAATATTGCAGGATTAGCTCTTCCTGCTCTTATCTCTGCTAAATTTTCTTCAAATATATTTATTGATTTTATCATTTTCTCTTCATATTTATTATAATCCATAATTTTATTTGTACAAGAACTTTATTCTTGTACTCTCCTTTCTTTTTATTTTACTTTTTGATTTTATTTGTTTTATTTTTTCTTTACTTTTTTATTTTTAATTTTTTATACCATATGTAAAATTTAATTAGATAACATTAATTAAATTTAGTTAATAAGAAAAATCAAATTATTTTATTAAAGTACCTACTTTTTCACCTTTTACTATTTTTATAATATTATTTGGTTTAGCTATTTCAAATACAATTAATTTTATGTTATTGTCCCTACATAATGATATAGCTGTTGCATCCATTACTTTTAAATTATCACTTAAAATATCTAAATATGATATTTCATCATATTTTACAGCATTTTTATCTATCTTAGGATCTGCAGAATATACTCCATCAATTGTCTTTCCAACTAAAATAACTTCTGCATCAATTTCTGCTGCTCTTAATGCTGCTGCTGTATCCGTTGTAAAATATGGATTTCCTGTTCCACATCCAAATATTACAACTCTACCTTTTTCTAAATGTCTTACTGCTCTTCTTTTAATATATGGTTCTGCAACTTCTCTCATTTCTATTGCAGTTTGAAGTCTTGTATAAACACCTTTTTCTTCCAAAGCATTTTGCAAAGCTAGTCCATTCATTGTAGTAGCAAGCATTCCCATATAGTCTGATGTTGTTCTTTCCATATTTTTATTAGCACCTCTCCAGAAGTTTCCTCCTCCTACGACTATTGCTACTTCTGTTTTCATTTTAACTAATTCTTTTATTTGTTCACAAATTTTATCTACTGTTTCTCCATCAATTCCAAATTTGTTATTTCCTGCTAACGCCTCTCCACTTAATTTTAATAGTATTCTTTTATATTTGTTCTCAGGCACTTTAAACACTCTCCTTATTATTTATTTTTAATTCTTTCATATTCTATCATATATTTAGTTTTTTTTGCACCATTTTTTCAAAATTTATTAAGACTTTTTTAATTTTTTATTTTTAAATTTAATAATTGTTTCATTTTTTTCTAATTATATTTTTTTAATTTTGACTAATACTAAATATGAGGAGTTAATTATGAATCAAATTCTATTATCTAAAAAAAATACTAGTGAACTTAATAAACCTTTTGATAAAATTAATAATATTAATTATGATAAAAATAATATATACAAAAATAATAAACATAAGTCAAATAAAATTAAATATATCTCATTATTTTCTATACTAATATTTTGTCTAATTTCTTTTGCTAGTATTCTTTTTTATAAAATATATCAAAATTATATTGGTGAAAAAATCTCGAAAAAATTAAATAATTCTTATTCTGTTTCTACTTTATATTCTAATAATACTACAAATAGCAATATTAATTCTAGTACGTATAATAGTCCTTTTATTATCGGTATATTAAAAATTGATAAAATAAATTTAAATTATTCCATAATATCTGTCTGCAATAAAGAATTATTAGATATATCACTATGTAGATTTGCAGGTCCAATGCCAAATGAAGTTGGAAATTTGTGTATAGCAGGCCATAATTATGTTGACTATAAATTTTTCAGTAGATTAAACGAATTAAAATTAAATGACAAAATTCAAATTTATGATCTAAGTGGAAAATATCAAGAATATTCTATATATGATATATATGAAACGATTCCTTCTGATACATCATGTACTTTTCAAAATACCAACAATAAAAAAATTGTTACACTAATTACATGTAACAATGTTAATGGTAAGAGATTAATTATACACGCAAAAGAAATACCTACTAAATAAGGTATTTCTTATATTTACATATATAATTATTTTTCATTATGCTTTATAATCTCTTATTTTCTTATAAGCATATATAGCAGAAATTGCACATACAACTATGAAGAACATTACAGTAATATCTTCTGTTACACCTGTTTGAGGAAGATCGTTTTCACTACTTCCTTCTGTATCATTTTCTTCTGGTTGTATTATAGATCCACCAGAAACTGTGTTTACAGTATTTTCTGTATCTATTGAATTATCTGTTGTAGTATTTGTTGTATCTACAGTATTTGTATCTGAAGTTTGTAATAAGTTATCTAAACTAATTGATGAATCAGTTGCTTTTACTTGTAATGTGATTCCAAGTACTAAGAATAAAACTACTAATAAAACTACTACATTTTTTAATTTGAACATATCTTTCCTCTCCTTTTTCTTTAGACATCTCTCTACTATTATTTATTATTTTCTTTTTTTTATTCATCCAATAATAAATCCCTACAATAATATTGTACTATCTTTTTTTTCATTCGTCAAGTTTTTAAATTATTTTTATAAAAATTTTTAATAATAATTTTATGTCTACACATTAAATCTAAAAAGTACTATATCTCCTTCTTGCATAACATAGTCTTTTCCTTCTGAGCGTAATAGTCCTTTTTCTTTTACTGCATTCATACTACCTTCTCTGACTAAATCATCATAAGAAACTATTTCGGCTCTTATAAATCCTCTTTCAATATCACTATGAATTTTTCCTGCAGCTTCAGGAGCTTTAGTTCCTTTCTTTATTGTCCAAGCTCGAACTTCTGGCTCTCCTGCTGTCAAGAAAGACATAAGACCCAATAGTTTATAGCTAGCCTTTATAACTTTATCTAATCCTGATTCTGATAATCCCAATGCTTCTAACATTTCTTTTTTATCATCACCATCTAAACTAGCTAATTCTTCTTCTATTTTTACACAAAGAGGTATTACCTCTGCATTTTCTGTTTTAGCATATTCGACTACCTGTTCTACATTTTTGTCATCAAATGGATTTGCTAATTGTTCTTCTGATACATTAGCAATATATAATATAGGTTTTATAGTAAGTAAATATACATCTTTTAAAAGTTCTTGTTCTTCCTCATTAAATTCTATTGTCCTAGCTGACTTTCCAGATTCTAATGTTGCTTTAATTTTTTCTAATAGTTCTAATTCTTGTGCATATTTTTTATCAGCTTTTAATTTTTTCTTTACATTATCTATTCTTTTTTCAACAGTTTCTAAATCCGCAAAAATTAATTCTAAATTTATTGTCTCAATATCTCTTTTTGGATCAATACTTCCGTCAACATGTACTATATTTGGATCTTCAAAGCATCTAACAACTTCAACAATACTATCAACTTCTCTAATATGAGATAAGAATTTATTTCCTAATCCTTCTCCTTTACTTGCACCTTTAACTAATCCAGCAATATCTACAAATTCTATTACTGCATGTGTTGTTTTTTTAGCATTATACATTTTTGTAAGAACTTCTAATCTTTCATCTGGTACAGGAACAATTCCAACATTTGGTTCTATAGTACAAAATGGATAATTTGCACATTCAGCTCCTGCATTTGTTATTGCATTAAACATTGTACTTTTACCAACATTTGGTAAACCTACGATTCCTATTTTCATTTTTATGCCAACCTTTCTATTTATGTAATGATTTATTATATATTTGTTTCAATTGTACTATTTTCTATTATATTATTTTCTTTAATATTATTATCTTCAATATCATTTATAGTATCATCATCTTCTTCTGGGTCTTTTCCATCTCCAGTTTCTTCTTCTCCTTCGTCTGGTTCTTCTATATCTGGTTCATCTACTGTGTTTTCATTTTCTTTATCATCGTCTTTATCTGTATCATCTTTATCTGGTTTCTTATCTGGTTTTTTGCCATCATCTTTGTTAGGTTTTTCTTTATCTTCATCCTTTTTATTTGCTTGTTCTTTTAGATATTTTGGCCAAGGATTTCTTGAATCAGGATCAGTTGGGTCCCATCCTCTTACATTGCTTGGTGCACTTGATATTTTTCTTGTAGAAGGTTTACCTAAAGGTCCTGGATTTGAACTATAATAAAATTCAACCTGTGTTCCTACTGGACAATTGTTATAAATCCACATAGCATCAGCCACTGTCAAACGAACACAACCCATTGAAACTCTTTGTCCTAGTTGATCATATGCCCAATATTCTAATGAAGATTTATCACCTGATGTTAAATATGGTACTGAGTGAAATAATATATCTCCACAAATCCATGTTGAATATTGTCCATAAACATCTCCCATTAAAGGCCACCAATTACCTTTACCTAATGTTCTATATACTCCTGAAGTAGGTGTGTATGTTCCTGTTGAACATACCATTGCTTTCACAGGTATCGTATATTTTCCATTAGAATCTCTTTCATATACAGTAACTACTTGTGCCCCATAATTAACTTTTATGTAATATTTATCTGCTGCAGAAGTAATTTTCTTCTCTTTCTTTAATTTTTCATATTCTTCTTCATTTTCTTTTTTAGCCTTATCTTCATCAACTTTAGATTCTTTCTTTATTTCTTCTATGCTGTCAATTTTCTCTGTTTCAGCCATTTGCTGTGTATCTGCATTTGCCTCAACTAAATTATTGTGTCCTAGTCCTTCTACAATACAAAATGCAATTATCCATGTGAATATAATTGCTATAACAATTGAAAAAGCTGCTGTACGATCTTTAATTTCAGTTTTTAACTTTTGTTTAAATTTTTCCATTATACTCCCCTTTATATAAATTTAAAATATAATTATTCATCACAAACGAGAGTCCTTTTGTTATATAGAACTCTCTATCTTCTGGAGCTTCCAGACAGAATCGAACTGTCGACCCCAGCCTTACCATGGCTGTGCTCTACCTACTGAGCTATAGAAGCACTTTATTGTTGACCTAAACCTTTTATTGCTTTTTTACGAATACGTTGTATTGCATTATCAATTGATTTAACTGGGGTATCTAATTTTTCTGCAATTTGAACATAACTATCACCATTTATATATCTATTTAGCACTTTCTTTTCAAAATCACTTAAAGATTCATCTATAGTCTTTTCTAAATTTTCAAAATATTCTTTTTTAGTGATAGTATCTAGTGGATCTTCTATTAAATTCGAATTAAAAATATCTATTAAAGTAGAATCACTATTACTCTCTTGTTCATCATAAGCAGATATATTTAATGATAAATATGAATTAAGTGGCATATGTTTTTGTCTATTTGAACTTTTTATTGCTGTTATAAGTTGTCTCTCAATGCACATATTAGCAAAGCTTTTAAAACTTGATTTCATGTCTGATTTATAACTTTTGATAGCTTTAAATAATCCAATAAGGCCCTCTTGAACAATATCATCTTTTTCAGCGCCTACTATAAAATATTTTCCAACTTTTATATTTACTAATTCTCTATATCTTTCTAGTAAAACATTTAAAGCTTGTTTATCACCTGATTTAATAATTTCTACTAAATCTTCATCATTCATTTCGTCATAATCTTTATTTTTTTCTGTATAAAAAACATTTGCATTTTCCATATTTATAAAGATACCTCCTGAAGTTTCCTATGTGCTTAATTATATGCTAGCTAATTTTTTTAGTCAATAGTAAATTTGATATTTTTTTAAATTTATGCTAATATATTGTATGTTTAGGAGGTTTTTTATGGCTTACGATGGTTTAGTTAATTATTCAATTGTTAATGAATTAAAAAATAAAATTATTAATGGTAAAATAGATAAAATATATGAACCTAATTTTGATGAAATTATATTAGAAATTTATTGTAGTGGAAATAAATATTCTTTAAATTTTAATATAAATTCAATGTATTATAGAGCAAATTTAACAAAAAAGTCTAAGCAGAATCCTACTCAAGCCCCTAATTTTTGTATGACTCTTAGAAAATATTTACAAAATACACATATAACTAATATATATACTAAAAATTTAGAAAGAATAATTTTTCTTGATCTTGAAGGATATAATAAAAGTAAAGACTTTTCTAAAAAAACTTTAATAGTAGAACTTATGGGAAAATATAGTAATATTATATTAGTGGATAATAATAATGATATAATTGATAGTTTGAAACATTTCTCTATAAATTCTGGATCAAATAGAAATATCTATTCAGGCTCTACATATGAATTACCTAATTCAAGTAAATTAGATTTTTTTGATGTAATAGATAATGATGAATTTTATAAAATATTAGAAAATAATGCCAAAAAACTAAATTCTAATAGTTTATCAAAAATTATTAGCTCAACTTTTACAGGAATAAGTAAAAATAATATAAATTCTTTTGAAAAAGATTTAAATATTTCAGATGAATTAAATATAGATTCTTCAAATAATCTATATATATTATTACACAACATTATAACAAGTACTAAAAATATATCATGTAAAAATTTTGAAAAAGATTATTCTCTATTTTTTAGTTCAAATAAAAGCGATGAGCTAGAAATAAATCATTTTTTAGATGAATATTATATTGAGAAAGAATCTTCAAATACTTTTAAAACATATAAAGATTATTTATTAAAAATAATCTTAGTTAGATTAAAGAAACTAAATTCTAAATTACTTTCAGTAAATGATAAAATTAAAGAATGTCAAGAAGCTGACAAATATAAATTATACGGAGAATTAATAACCTCAAATTTATATAGAATTAATGATTATAATACTGACAAAATAAATATAGAAAATTACTATGATAATAATAATTTAATTACTATACCTTTAGATAATAGTATTACCCCATCTGCAAATGCTAAAAAATTCTTTAAAAAATATAAGAAATTAAAAAATGCTAAAGAGTTTGTTGATGTTCAAAAAAAATCATTAAATAGCAACATAAATTATCTAGAAAGCATTGTTTATGAGATAAATGCTGCAAATGATATTCAAGATTTAGATGATATATATACAGAACTTAAAGAAACAATGTTAATAAATGAAAAATCAAAAAAAGCAAAAAAAATAACTAAAAAACAAGTAAATAATTCTTCTTTACAAGATTATTTAAAGTTTAATATTGATGGTTTTACAGTTTTAGTTGGAAAAAATAATAAACAAAACGATTATCTAACAACAAAAGTTGCTAATAAAGATGATATTTGGTTACACGTAAAAGATTTTCATGGCAGCCACGTAATATTAAGAACAGATAATAAAATGCCATCCCAAGAAACAATTAATAAATGTGCTATGTTAGCTAAAGAACATAGTAAAGCACATGAGTCAAGCAATATTACAGTTGATTATACTTATGTTCAATATGTAAAAAAACCTTCTGGTAGTAAACCCGGAATGGTTATATATACTCATGAGCAAAGTGTTACTGTTAAGTAGTAACACTTTATTTATTTTACTATGTTATACAAATATGATATAATATTATTAGCGTTACGCAAGAGGCGTAACAACAATCCGATTGGAGGAGGAACAATGAATGGTTCTGGCATTGAAATGCGAGTTTTCTTGCATTCTGATTTCAAAGGCACAAGCATGGTCATTCACTTGATAGTGCCAATGTCTTTTGATTTCAGCAGTCAAGAAGTCAAGCATCAAATCTACCAGAGTTGGGATAAGTCCCAGTGTCTTCCGGAAGCCTATACTAAAGCAAACGCCTTTATTGCAAAGGCTAAAGAGATTGCCAATATTGAGCAAATCATGTTATGCTCTGACCTCATCAAGGGCAACTTGATAGTTTTGGTAATCAATAAGTCTAGGTATTCCCAAGGCATCATTGACTCTTTTGAAAGGCTTATTAAGTCAAGCAAATAACATTGTCTTAGCTAGCTTTTCTTAAGGTGTTCCGGAGGAGATTCTCACATATTGTGGGGTCTCCTCTTTTTATTTTTTAAAAATTTTACATGATGATAAAAAAATGATATAATAATTATTAATGTTACGCAAAGGGCGTAACAACTATCCGATTGGAGGAGGAGTATCGATGGGTAAGATTGATGGTATTCGGCTCAGCGCATGTTCGAACTATGTGCATGGCACATGCCTTGCACGGATCCAAGTGGATGTTCCACTTTTGTTCAACTACGATGATTCCGAACTGCAACATCAGATCTATCAGTGCTGGGATAGCACGCATCACCTGCCTGAGGAGTATGGTGAGGCCAACGCCTTTATCGACGAGGTGAGGAAGGTTACCGAGATTACCAATATCGCACTTGGAACTCGTTCGACCTTCGGCAACTTCGTTGGGTTGATCATCGTCAAGAACTCAAAGGTGGCAGGTACCATCGCTCAGCTGGAGAAGTTAATCCTCAAGGAGGATTAAACATTTATCTCTGGTTGTGACATGCTTCAAGAGGACCCTCGTATAATAGCGAGGGCCCTCTTTTATTATTATTTACTTTTTTGTTTGTTTTGTTTATTTTTTTGTTTATTATATATTAACTATTTAAACTACATAGCTTCTTCATATAGTTTTATAAAGTCTTCTTTTGTTACCTCTCTTGGATTTCCAGGTTTACATGGATCTTCCATAGCTTTATCAGCAAGCATTGGTATATCTTCTACCTTTCCTCCAACTTCACCAACTGTTTGAGTTATGCCAACTTTTTCAGATAGATCTTTTATTTTTTCACAGAAAGTATTTATAACTTCTTCTTTTGTAAACTTACTAGCATCTGTGTGGAAAGCTTCTATTAATATTTTTCTATATTCTTCATAGCTTGTTTCTCCATTAAATTTCATAACTGTTGGTAAAAGAATTGCATTTGCTAAGCCGTGTGGTGTATCATATACAGCACCTAATTGATGTGCCATTGAATGAACTATTCCAAGTCCAACATTTGAAAATGCCATACCTGCTATATATTGACCAAGTCCCATATTATTTATAGCTTCTTGATCTTTTTCATTAACAGCTTTCTCTAAATTATCATATATTAATTGAATAGCTTTCATTGAAAACATTTGTGACATTGTATTTCTATTTTTTGTAATATAACCTTCTATTGCATGTGTTAGAGCATCCATTCCTGTTGATGCTGCTATTGATTTTGGCATTGAAGCCATAAGTTCTGTATCAACAATTGCCACTATTGGAATATCATGTTCATCAACACATACCATTTTTATTTCTCTTTCTGGATCTGTTATAACATAGTTAATTGTAACTTCTGCTGCTGTTCCTGCTGTTGTTGGAAGAGCTATTATTGGTAATCCTTTATTTTTTGTATTAGATGCACCATTTAATGATACAACATCAGCTCTGTCTGGATTTGTCATAATAATTGATATACCTTTTGCTGTATCTATACTAGAACCTCCTCCTACTGCTACTATTACATCAGCATTAATTTCTTTACACATTTCAATTCCAGCATTTACATTTGCAATTGGTGGATTTGGAAGCACATCATGATATACTCCATATTCAATTCCAGCCTCATCTAATATATCTGTTACCTTTTTACTAACCCCAACTTCATATAAAGATTTATCTGTTACAACTAAAACCTTTTTAAATCCTCTATTTTTTATTTCATCTGCTAATACACTTCTTGCTCCTTCTCCAAAATATGATGTTTCATTTAAAACAAATTTTGTAACTGACATTTTATCTAATCCTCCTTAAATTATTTTTATAAAAATATATAATTTTATAATATATTTTTCAAAACTATTGTTTTTGTTCTACTCATTTCTTGTAGTGTTGTAAGTACGCCTTCGTTTCCTATGCCACTATGTTTCCAGCCACCAAATGGCATTTCAAATGAACGGAAGAAACTTGCTCCATTTATTACTGCTCCTCCACATTCTAACCTGTCTGCGATTTTCATTCCTAAAGAATAATCTTTAGTTATTACACATCCACATAGTCCATATGAAGACTGATTTGCAATTTCAATTGCTTCTTCTACAGTATCAAATCCTATAACTGGTATTACAGGTCCAAATATTTCCATGTCCTTTGTAACATCCATATCCTTTGTAACATTATCTAATATTGTTGGATAATAGTATGCATCTTCTCTTTTTCCACCACATACTATTTTAGCTCCTTCTGATACTGTTTTATTAACTTGTTCTTCTATTCTTTTAGCAGCATTTATATTAATCATTGGTCCCATATCTGTATCTTCTTTTCTAGGATCTCCGACTTTTAAGTTTGATATTACTTCTTTCATTTTTTCTATAAACTCTGCTTTTCTAGAATTATGAATTAAAAATCTTTTACTTGCACAACAAACTTGTCCACCATTATATAATCTTCCCCATATTGTTTCTTTTATTGCTAAATTCATATCGCCATCTTCTAATAATATAAATGCATCATTTCCTCCAAGTTCAAGCATAACATGAGTTAAATTTTTTGAACATGTTTCCATTGTTTGTATTCCAGCTGCTGTGCCTCCAGTTAATGATACCAAATGAACTCCTGGGTGTCTAGCTAATGCTTGTCCACATGTCGGACCATCACCTGTAAGTATTTGAATACATCCTGCGGGTATTCCAGCTTCTATCATTAATTTTACATATTCTATTAATGTTAACGGATTATAATTTGATGGTTTTATAATTATACTATTTCCCATAAGTAGTGCTGGTGGCACTTTCTGGCAAAATAAATCACTTGGAAAATTAAAAGGTATAATTGCTGCAATAACACCTATTGGATATCTTTTAGTTATTTGCATTGTTTTTTCCTTTCCTGCTTCTTGTCCTTCTGGTATACTTTCATTATATAAATGTTTTGCTCTTTCTATAAATGCTCTCACACCTATTTTAACATTTGATATTTCTCCTCTTGCTTCTCTAATAGGCTTTCCTGTTTCATCTGATAGAAGTCCGAGCTAATCTTTCTTTATTTTCTTCTACCAAATCTATAAATTTATATAGTTTTTCAGCTCTTTCGTGAATAGGTAGTTTTTCCCATTTCTTTTGTTCTATTTGAGCTACACTTACTGCTATATCCACATCTTCATCTGTGCAATTCGGTACAGTATCTATAAGTTCACTTGTTGCCGGGTTTACAATTTCTATTTTAGCTCCGTTTGAAGCTTCTTTCCATTCATAACCAATCAAATTTTTCATGGTACATTCCTCCTTTATTTGTGGTTTCCCATTTATTTAGCTATAGCTGTAAATGATAACATTAAACCTCCACAAGTATTTGCTCCATGATCTTTTGATCCATATTCACCAAATGTAAATACAGTCATAAAAGGAACTCCATTAGCTTCTTTATTTAACTTTTTAGCTACTTCATCTATTCTATCACCTATTCCTAATTTTCTTCCTCCACAATGAACTAAAAGATATGCACCAACATCTTCTCTTAAATTCTTTTTAGCCTCTTTTAAAGTTTTTCCTGTTGATTCTATTAGTTCATCTACTGTTGCTTCCATTTGAATAACAGCTGTATTAACTGCTAAATCATTTCCTATATTCATAGAATAATCATCATTTCCATTCATTGGATGACGAATTGCAATTAAATCTCCCAATCTATCTTTTACTCCAAGAGGTGCTAAAATTGTTTCAGAAAGTAATTTTCCTCCTGCCAAATCTTTTAATCTTTTTCCTGTCCATGAAGCATATTTCTTCATTGCAGGAATACCATCTATTTCAACTAATTTTCTTTTTCCTTCTAATTTTGTTATAATTCCTGAATTCGTTGTTTCATGATATGCACCTGTATATACATTTGCCATTTTCTTATCTGTGTAGAAAAATGCTACAGCACAACCATCAGAAAATACCGCATCATTTGTGTATATTTTCCATTCTCCAGATACCGTATTATCTGCTGCACTTCCTCCAAAAAATGGTACTCTACCAATTATATCTTCGATTCCTTTTAGATAATCTTCTTCTTCACCTGGTGAAGCTACCATATAGAAATAAGCTGGCGCTTTATTCATTCCTGCTTTTGCCATAGCTTCTTTTGCAATCATTCTTCCTGTTGCTCTAGCATCTTTTTGTTTACTTAGACCTGCAACACTTACTGTTGTATCAGGATCTCCTAATGCCATAATTCCTACAAATCCATTTTCTGATGAAATATATCCATCAGGAACAATAATACCTCCACTTGATGTACATCCTATAATTGGTGCTGTACCAAGTTCTGATTTTGCTCCATCAAGAACTTTTTTTACATCATTATCTGATGATGTATATAAAAATGCCACTTTAGTTTGGACTAAATCTACTACAGCTTTTTTTGCTGAATCTTTTCCTGCTTCATAATTGTCTGCTTCTGTACTCCATCCTATGTTAGCTTTTAACATATTAATTCCTCCTTTGTCTATCAAATAAATTTATTATATCCAAATTATATACTTAATATTAATTTTTGACAATAATTTTCACAAAATTGTTACATTGAAAAATTTCATTATTTTATTATTTTTCCTTGTTATATTAAATCAAATTTTACTGTAACTATAAAACTGTATATTCATAAAGGAGGTAATTTTATGAATATAACTTTACCAACACAAAACTTAAATGCATCCGGGTTTACGTATTCGGAATGGAATTTTGTATTTAAGACATGGTGAATCTTTTCAAAATGTTATCTATAGGCTAACTTATTTCATGAAAGGGAAAAATTTTTGCTACTATTGTAAAAAGAAAATCCCAAGAAATGAAATCACGATGGATCATATGTATCCTCGGTCTGTAGGAGGACCAACAATTCCTCAAAACCTTTTACCTGCATGCAAAAGCTGTAATGGTAGTAAATCAGATATGACATATGAACAATATATGACATTATTGTCACTTGGTCCATTTGAAGCTGATAGCTATCTAAGCAAAATAACTGCACTTAAGGAAGGATATAAAAAGATTGGTTCTTTTCAGATTCCATCTGACTGGATTACTCCTGTCAAAACTGATAACATCCATACCAATATAGATTTTGCAAATCTTGTTTCCACTAAATATGACAAGGTTAAAAAATACTATGAAACATATGGAAGTTTTCAATATCCCATAGTACTCGACAGGAAGAACTTTTCTCTAGATGGTTTCTATGTTTTATTTGTCGCCAAATCTCTTGACGTCGAATATATTCCTGCAATTGTACTTGATAATGTTGAAATGAGATAAGCCCAATCAAGACATTTTTTATGAATTGAAAAAAGGAAGAAGCAAGTCATTTTTAACACTTGCTTCTTCCTTTTTGTTTTATTACTCCGCTACACCAATTTTATATTCAATATTTTCCATATGCGGAAACATTTCTTTTACTCTTTTAAGAGTAATCATACTATGTCTAGGTTGTGGATTTTTTTCATCCTCTGTTAATAATTTTTGTGTATAGCAATTTTCTGCTGTTTTATATAGTAAATATCTATTTCTTACATATGTGTAATACATCTGATATCCATCATCTAAATTATTTTTAAATTGAATAAAAGTATATTTTCCGTCCATATAGTTCTCCTTAAATTATTAAATCAGAAGGCAATATATCTATTTTACTATCTTTAGAATCTTCGCCTTTTTCTTCTTTTTTATCATCATTAGAGTGTTTTGCTACAACATCTGAATAATCAATACCTTCTACTCTTAAGCTTCCTTTAAAAGCATCTTCGTTATTCTTTTGTTCTTCTTCGTTTACATTTCCCTCTCTTCTTTTTTGAGCTTTTCTTTCCTCCATTATATTTTCAATTGTATTATTTACTCTATCTAGAATAATATGTTCTTCTCTATCTAATATTCCTTTAATTTCTTCTGGATGAACTGTTCTTATTAAACTTCTAACTTCATACGAAATTTCTTCTGCTATATCTTCACATTTTGGATCCATTCCTATTGCTCTTGAAGAATAATATCTAACATTTTGCATAACATCTGATATCATATCTGCAATTTTATTTGCAACAAACTCATTAGTTTTAGACTCATCTATACTTTCTTGCATTCTTTGTGGAATTTCACCTGGTTTAGCCTTGTCAAAATTTTCTGGCTCTCCTTCATATTTTTTTAGAGGAATTAATGATGCTTCTATCAAACTTGGAACATTAGGCATATCACTAAATCCTCCATCTTTCCACTGTTCATAAGTTTTAGGTAAAAGTTTAGACATTAAAATATATTCCTCTTCATCTAAATATCTTCCTGAAAGATTGATTCTTGTTCCCATTCTTTTTTTAAAAATATCATCATATTTTTCTAGTATTTCTCTTAAATCTTTTATTTTACCTTTAGCATAATCCATTAAGTCTTGTCTTCCTTCTTCAGTACTCATAATATCATGTATTATTTCTCTTTTCACATCATCAAAGTCCATCATATCCCCTCCTTATTTAATCATTTCTTCAAAATCACTTTCTGAAATTATTGTTATTCCTAAATTTTGTGCTTTAGTAAGTTTACTACCTGCTGCTTCTCCTGCTAAAACATAATTTGTCTTTTTTGACACAGTACTTGAAGTTTTTCCTCCATACTTTTCTATAATCTCGCTTGCTTCATCCCTAGAATATTTTTCTAAACTTCCTGTTAATACAAAAGTCATTCCAGAAAATCTTCCATCACTTTCTTCGTCATTTTGTGCTTCCATATTCACACCATAACTTTTTAATCTATTTATTAAATCTATAGTTTGTTCTTCTCTAAAGAAATTATATATACTCTCTGCAATTATTAACCCTATGTCATCTTTCTCACATAAACTTTCTAACGATGCCTCCATAAGTTTGTCCATTGATTTATATGTTCTAGTTAATGATTTTGCAAGCTTAATGCCTACATGTCTAATGCCCAAAGCATTAATTAATCTATACAAGTCTCTTGTTTTACTTTCTTCAATTGCATTAATTAAATTTTGAGCAAATTTTTTACCATTTTTCTTTAATGATGCTATATCATCAAATGTTAATTTATATATATCTGCAATATTATTAATTAATTTTCTTTTAATTAATTCATCAATTATTGCTTCTCCAAGTCCTGTAATATCCATTGCATCTCTTGAAGCAAAATGGATTATTCCTCTGTATAGTTTTGCTGGACATTCAACACCATTACAATACCATGCAGATTCTCCTTCTTCTCTTATAGTTTGAGCACCACATACCGGACAAACTCTTGGCATTTCAAATATTTTTTCATTTCCAGTTCTTTTTTCTTTAACTACATCTACTACTTCTGGTATAACATCTCCTGCCTTTTGTATTACTACAATATCTCCAACTCTAATATCTTTCTCTTTTATATAATCTTCGTTATGAAGTGTTGTTTTAGAAATTTTAGAACCAGCAACAACAACAGGATCTAATATAGCCATTGGAGTAATGGCACCTGTTCTTCCAACTTGACAAGTTATCTCTCTAAGAGTGGTTTCTTTTCTTTCTGGTGGATATTTATATGCTACAGCCCATTTTGGAACTTTATATGTTGTTCCTGCTTTTTCTCTTAATTCTAAATTATTAACTTTAACAACTGCTCCATCTATTCCAAATGAGATTTTTTCTCTGTTTTCACCTATTTTTTTTATTGCTTCAATTGCTTCGTCTATATTTTTGCAAAGAATTTTTACAGGATTTACGTTAAATCCTATTTTTTCTAAGTAAAGTAAACTTTCATAATGTGTTTTAAATTTTATATTATCAGACTTTTGCACATTAAATATATATATATCTAGTGGTCTTTTTGCAGTTATCTTACTATCTAATTGTCTTAGAGATCCGGCTGCTGCATTTCTAGCATTCGCAAACCCTTCTTCTTCATCCATTAATCTATCTGAATTAAGTTTTTCAAATTCTTCTTTTCCAATAAATACTTCTCCACGTACTGTAATATCAATTGGCTCTTTAAGTTTTTTAGGTATTGATTTAACAGTTTTTAAATTTTCTGTTACATCTTCTCCAACTAGTCCATCACCTCTTGTTGCCCCTTTTACAAATTCTCCATTTTTATATTCTAGTGCTGCTGACAAACCATCTATTTTTGTTTCTACTACATAATCTAATTCTATATTGTTTTCTTCTGCAAGTTTTTTCATTCTCTCATCAAATTCTCTCACTTCTTCAAATGAAAAAACATCTTGTAAACTTTGAAGTGGAACTTCATGAGTCACTTTTTCAAAACCTTTTTTTATACTTGCACCTACTTTTTGAGTAGGTGAATCTTTTCTTATTAAATCTGGATATTCTGCTTCAATTTTCTTTAATTCTCTCATAAGCATGTCATATTCATAATCACTAACAACTTGCTTATCATCAAAATACATTTGTGTATAATATTTAAGTAAAGGAACTAGCTCCTCAACTCTTGCTTTTGCTGAATCTTTATCCATTTTATTTCATTTCTCCTTTGAATAAGTCTTTGCTTCCTTTTAAGTAATCTATACCTGAAAATATAGTTGCTATTACAGATATACTTAATAAAATTGTTGTTACTAAATTTATTACAAATGGAACTCCATTTAAATTTCCACTAAAAATAGCACCAAAACTATTTACATCTATAAAGGCTACAACCAATCCTATCATTTGAGTACATGTCTTTATTTTTCCCCATATACTTGCTGCTATTACCTTTCCTGATTTTTCAACTGCTACTAGTCTATATCCTGAAACAATAAATTCACGTATTACAACAATTGCTGGTATCCATGCTGGTAATCTTCCTGCTTCAACTAATATAAGCATTGCAACAATTACTAATATTTTATCAGCTATAGGATCTAAAAATTTTCCAAATGTTGTTATTTGATTTCTCGATCTTGCAATATGTCCATCTAATTTATCTGTTATTGAAGCTAATATAAATATAATATCAATAATTAAATATGTAATCGGTACTCCCAATATATCCCCTTGTATATTTAAAAATGGTATTATTAAAATTACTGGTACTAGTATAATTCTAAATAGAGTTAATTTGTTTGCTAAATTCATGTTTTTCATTCCTCTCACATAATTTTAGATTTTTATATTATTTATATTACAAAAATTCTTAATACATTATATATAAATAATTTAAAAAAATAAATAGTAAAGTTAAATTTTTTTATTTTCTTTTATTAAAACTTTTTTATTTTTATTATCTTTATTTCTTGTTACTCTACTAATTATTTATTCTAAACATAACTATACCACTCCAATATTGCATTTTATGTAAATTTATGATAACAATGACGCTGATGGTGCATCATGTCATGAAAAACACGAAGACAGAGAAAGTTAAAATAATGACTAAAGTTTCAAAAAAATACCATATGGAGGCTCTAAAGCAGTCTCCATATGGTATTTTATTTTATTGAAAATTAACTATATTTTATTTTTACCAAATTTAGATTAGCAATTTATCTACTATTTTGAACAATATCTACAATATCTGCAATATATTCACCTATTACTGGAATATTCCATGTAACAACCTTCTGTAATATTATTACTATTATAGCAGTTATAATTGTAACTCCAATGCCAATTCCAATTCCTTTTGCTATACCAGACCAAATATTTCTAAATAACAATTCTTTTTTATTACCTAAAAGTTCAGCTAAATCTAAAACCTTATTTTTCATTAATAAGTAATTTAGATCATCTAATTTTTTATTTAGTTCACTATATAACTTTCTTTTCATAATTTCTCTCTAAAACTTAATTTGTTTTAGTATAAACCTTTAAATTATATTTTATTCATAAAAAACGGGGAAATCTGATAAAATCAAACTTCCCCTTAATCCAAAATTATGGTTTAATATCTCTGTTAATCCACATCACCCACCAGTACTTTTCTTCGATATAATTTTCAATATCATCTGAGTATGCATATGCTTCGAGACCATTTTCTTTAGTCATTCCTCTAACATAAATCATAATTTCATCGATGTTTCTTAGTTTCTCTTGTGACATCAAAAAAACTTCAGTAAGCCTTTTTACTCTAATTTCGCTCTGAGTTTCGGCATCTTTGATTTTAACAATCATACTTATCCCATTGGCATGCTTTGTGATTTCAACAGATATGTAGTCAATCCGTTCAAGTTCTATACCTGAAAAGTAGTTAAACTTTTCGCTAATCTTTTTCCATATCCATCTAGCCACTTCTAAATTATCCATAGACTTGGACATACTTAGTTTTGAATCGATAATTTCCCTTAGAGTTTTGTTTCGTTCAGTTGCCATATTTTAGCACCTCTTAACAGCTATCAAAAGTGTTATAACGGATAAAATCTATTATACTCTTTTACTTATATTATGTCAATTGTCTTGTCCTATTCTTTTTCTTAAAATAAAAAAAGAATAGCTTTTTGCTATCCTAATTTTATTGAATTCCATATTTTTTCTTGAATCTATCTGCTCTACCACCTGTTGTTTCTCTTTTTAAGTTACCTGTCCAATATGGATGACATTTTGAACAAACATCAACTTTCATATCAGCTTTTGTTGAATTTGTTTTCATAACATTTCCACAAGCACATGTGATAGTTGCTTCTGTATAATTTGGATGTAATCCTTCTTTCATTTTGTATTCACCTCTCCCTTATCTTTTTAAAACGCTATTTTATATGATAACATATTTATATATTTTTTTCAAGTATTTCTTTCTTATATTTTAGATTTATATTTCTTCTTCTTTTTTTTGCTCTATATACTCTGCAGAACTTTGTAATTCTTGCTGTAAAGAAGCTTTATGTACTAATTTATTAACTATGTTAAATAAACAAGCAATAATTAAAATTATAAATAATACTTTTTTCCAAATTTTAGCTACCATATCTATTTCTCCTTTTACATATATTATTATACTTATTTTTTTCTAAAATGTCAATATTCTACATATGTAATCTTCTATCTAATTCTTCTATAATATTTTTACCACACAATATTAAAGAAAAGATAAATGTAAATAGTGCTATAGAACTAGATATTATTGTAAATATTGGATTTGTTATTATTCTATCAGAAAGTAATAATATTCCTAAAGGAATTTCACTAATTAAAAATATTATTAATTGATATATTGCATATTTATATTTATGAAAGCTAGATAAAGTAAGTACGAACATAGTAATATTTGCCACCATTATAATTATCGGAATTGCAAGGTTCACTGACCAACCAGAATATCCTATAATATAATCTATGGCTAATAATAAAGCTGATATAATAATAAGTTGTACCATAACATTTGATGCAATATTTACATTTCTATGAATAGAATACATTACAGTTATCCATGAATAAATAATTCCAATTATAACTATAAAACTCCATAAAAATCCTGTAGAAGTGCATATATTAGTAATTAAACATATAATAGATACTATTATTGATAATATTATCATAACCCTTATAGCCATATTGTCTTTTTTTACGTTTCTAATTTTCGGATATAAAGTCATGAACACCATTCCCTTCTACATTAATTTCAATTCCTTCTTCTCTAAGTTTCATGCAAAATTCTTCTTCTACTTCTGTACTTTCTAGACTAGAAGTAAATGAAAATACTAAATTGTTTTCAAATGAGCACGCTGAACATTTTATTTTCTCTACTGATTCTGGGGCAATAAGCATCAAAAACTTATCAATATATTTTTGATATTCCCCTATTATACCAACTCTTCCTATATTAGAAAAAGTAGTAGTTGTATATTTTCTTATTTCTACATAACTTAATTTGACAATAACAAGTTTGAGAAATAATGGTATTAATTTTATAAATAAATTATTTCCTAGTTTAACATTTGATGACATTGTTTTACTTATTTCATCTTTTGTAAGTCTTTTATTAAAATCATCATGAACAAATTTTAATAAATTGTCAAAATTTAAAAAGTTTTTATTATTCATATCAGTCTGAACATTTATATAACTAAAAAAATTACTTACAGTTTCTGATTTAAAATATTTTTTTAAATCTACAGGAATACATATTTTAATTGGTCTTTTTCCTTTATACTTTTTGTAATTTGAATTATATATTGCATAAATAATACATGCTGTTAAAAATTGAGTTATAGTAACATTTTTTTCTTTTGCTTTTGATTTTAATTGTTCTAAATTAATGTTAACATGTATTACTCCAATTGCAGATAAAGGTAATTTTCTACCTTTTAAAATATATGCTTTTTTTCCACCTTTTGCATTTTTTGATTTTTTATTATAATTTTTTAAATAATCATCTTCTGTATTATTAGAAATCTTTCTTTCTATTCTTAATTTTTTATTAAATTCTTCTGGATGTGCAAGTTCAATATATGTATATACTATTTCTCTTAAAAAGATTATTCCACTATTTCCATCAGTTAATGAATGAAATATATCTAAATTAATTTTATTTTCATAGTATGTAACTTTAAATAAGTAATCATTATTTGTTTTTGGATCAATATATTTACACGGATAATTTTTTTCTTTTTCTATTATTACTTTTTTGTTGTTATCTTCAAAATAATACCAAAATAATCCTTTTTTTAACTTTACTTTAAAAGAGCTTAAATTTTTTAATACCATTTCTACAGATTTTTTTAATATTTGAGGATTGATCTTTTCATTTAATACAGCTGATAATCTAAATACACTACTATATTTTTTGCTTGACGCTATAGGAAATATTTTAGCAGAATTATCTAATCTTCTCCAATTATTGGATTTTTGCATCTATTTACTCTCCTTTTTTAATATTTCAATTATTTTTTCATATCCTTCTTTTGCATGTAATACTTTGCTTTTATGTTTCATTAATGGAAAATTATGTATTGCACCTTCATATTCAATAAATTTTATCTTTTCTTTATTAGAATTAGCAAATTTTTTAGCATCTGGATTTAACATATCCTTTGTTCCAGATAGCATATATATATTCTTTAGTTTATCTGTTGGTCCAAGTACTGGATTAACTAAATAGCTTCTTAGTCCATTTTTTCCAGCATATCTTTTTCCAGATATTTTAAGTAAAGGTTTTTTTAAGACTGGATCATCTATTTTATCAATATCTGGATTAGTCATTCTTACATCAAGCCAAGGTGAAATTAATATAGTTTTATCTGGTAATCTTCTTTTTAATTTTCCATTTCTTTGATATAAAGCTAGAGCAAGACCAGCTCCTGCAGAATCTCCCATTAATACAAATTCTTTATTGTCCAAATTTTCAACTATATTTTTATATAATGGTTCCATCATTTTAAAAACTTTAAGATAAGTATTTTCGGGAGTTAGTGGATAATCTGGTGCAATTATTGTTGCATCAGTCTCATTTATTACGTCTTTAAAAAATGTCCAATGATACTTTTCAAGTTCTCCAACATATGAACCACCATGTATATATAATATTATTTTATTACTTTTTCTGTATTCTGGTGAAATAACAAAAACATCTCTTCCCATAAATTTAACTGTCTTAAAATTATAATTTCTAAATACATCTTTTGGAAGTTTGGATGTTGCAACTCTTAATTCATAATATATCATTCCTAATAAAATTATAAGTAAAATAATAAATAGTATTTGCATAATTAACTATCCTTTTCTTTATTTTATATACTATATTATATAATAAAATATAATAAATTTTGCTTTTTATATTTCTTATTTTAATTATTTATTTTTAAATTTTTCTATTTTATAATTTTTTACTTTTTAATTTTTTACTTTATGTTTTTTTATTTCCAATTTTATCATATCAATTATATTAATATTTTTTTATTTTCTGTAAAAAATATTATAAACACATTTTTAAGAGGTGCATTTATATGAATAAAAAATGGATAATATTTCTTGTTTTACTTTTCATAATTATACGGTACTATATTATATTTCATTTTTACAAATAATTCAAGTATTCAAAAAAATGAAAACTATGGTGCAAGTCAAATATCTACAACTGTTAATAATGTAAATAATGATATTTATAATACTAATAACAAGACTCTTGTAGAATCTAAAATTAGCAGTTTTTCCACTCCAATACTTGATGATAATAAAAACAGAGTAAATAATATTAAAATAACATCTTCTAGAATTAGTGGTACAATTGTAAAAAGTGGGAAAGAATTTTCTTTTTGCGATATTGTAGGAAAACCTTCCAAAGAAGATGGATATAAAGAAGCACATGCATTTGTTAATGGTAAAGTTGTTAATTCGGTTGGCGGTGGTAACTGCCAAGTTAGTACTACAATTTACAATGCAGTTAAAAAAATTGATGGAATAAAAATAACTGAAAGGCATGAACATGATAAACCTGTAGGTTATATTGAGCAAGGAAAAGATGCTACTATTGCATATGACTACTATGACTTAAAATTTGAAAATAACACAAGTTACGATATTAAATTACACGCATATATAAAAAATAATAAAGTTTGTGTAGATGTATATAAATTAACTTATTAAAATCTTTAATTTTATTTTTTATATATAAAACTGAGAAATAGATATTTTTTCTACTTCTCAGTTTATTTTTATAAATATTTTTAATTATTATTTTTATTAATTTTTAGTTTAAAATTTTATTTTTTTCTAATATTTCTACTATATCATTATAATCTGGAACATTATTTTTGTTCTTTTTATAATCTTTTTCAAATTGTTGCAACTCATCTAATACTGTTTCTCCATTATTATCCTCTATATTTAAGTCAGCATCATTTTCAATTAATAATTCTAATGTTTCTGCTGCTTTATCATTTTCCCAATATCGTATTGCTTTAATTGGTGTATAGCCAAATCTATTTTCTTTATAATTCACATCAGCACCATATTCTAATAATAACTTAGTAGCTCCATAATATCCACATTCTACAGTAAAAGTTAGCGGTGTATTTACACCTGTTGGTGACTCCGAAATTTGTACATTTGGATTTGCTCCATTTTTTAGTAATAATTCTAACATCGGCCATTCATCATTTTCTTTATTTTCTTCACTATTATTTTTTATCGCATAATATATAGCTGACGGACTTTCATTTGGATTCCAGCCATTTACTATGTTTTCTTTAACAACATTATACTTATCATATTTAACCGCTATAATTTCTTTTGATTCTCCTGTATCTTCTGATGATACTATTTTATTATGCACAAAAAATATTAATGTGACATCTAGCACAGTCAATATTATTGTTAATATTAAAAACACTATAAATGTTTTCTTAAATTTCTTTTTTACTGCTCTAATAATTCCAAATACTATTGTAAGTACTATTAATGTAAGTAGTAGTATATTAAATATTATAAATATGATAAATAATATTCCTAAAGCTCCCATTAAAACAATTACTGATAAACCTGCCATATATTTTACCTTTCTTTTTATATATTTTAAATATCAAAATAATAAATTTTTTCACCATCATCTAATTTTTCTAGAAATTTAGCCCCAAATTTTTCATAATAATTATTTAATGTTGTTTTCAAATATAATGTATGTATCTTCCTTTTTCTTGCTTCTTCCAAAATAGCCATGTTTAATATTTTTGAATATCCGCTTCCCTCTAAATTCTTTTTTTACATACATTGTTGCATACCAAGGAGATAAATTTTTTCTTTCATCACAATCATGTTCAAAAATTGATATAAATCCAACTAATTTGTTATTATCTAATAAAATTAATTTACAATAATATTTATTATCAATATTATTAAGTATCTTCTCTATTTTCTTTTTAACTTTGCTATCAAATTCCTCTTTAGTTAAGTGTCTATCTCCCCATTCTATCTGTGTAAGTTCACATACCTCTTGTAAATATTCTTGTTTATCTTTTATATTAAAAATTTCTAACATATATTACTCCTAAGCTATAGTCTTATTTCTAAATTTATTCTATTATCTTCAATATTTTCTCTTTCTTCTACACTTACAAAATTAAAACCAGTTTTTACTAAAAAATTAAGCATCTCTCTTCTATTATTTCTAGTCTTTATTCTTAAAACTTTATATCCATTTTTTCTTGCCCAGTTCATCTGATAACGCATAAGTTCAGAAAGAATACCTTTTCTTCTATATTTATAATGAGTTCCTGCCATCCAGCAATAAAAACTATCTTTATTGTCCTTGAACTTATCATATCCTATAATATATCCTGCTGGTTTATTATCATAATATGCTACAATAATTAATTTGTCCGAATCTTTATATCTATTTTCAAAATATTCTTTTTCTGGTTTAGTTTCTTTAAATTCTAATACATTTTTATGTACTTCTATAGCTTCATCTATATTAACTTCTCTTACTTTTATTTTAGATAAACTTGAAATTTTGTCTAAAATGTCTAGTATATCCTTGTATGCTAATAAACATAATTTTTCTTCTCTTTTTTCAATCATTTCTTTTAGTTCTTCTATTTTTATATATTTAATTTTACAAACCTCTTCTTTCTGCATTGTAAATTCATTTATCTTCTTATTAGTTTTTATTAAATATATATAAGAAAAGGCATAGTGAAACATCTCTTTAATTTTTTCCTTGGTTTTCATCACTTTTATTTTAATTAAATCTTCTGCATTAACATCTAAGTCGATTTCTTCCTTAAGCTCTCTTATCATTGCCTCTTCAGGCTGTTCTCCTTTTGAAACATGTCCTGTACAAACTTCCCAATATAAAGGTTTAGCTTCTTTATTTTTAGACCTTTGCTGAAGTAATATCTCTCCATTTTCATTTAATACAAATCCAATAACTTCTCTATACCATTTTCCAAATTTATGAAAATCACTTTTAGGAAATGATTTACCAGTATAAATATTATTTTCATCTATCTCATCTATATACTCCATATAATCCCAAACCTCTTTAATTTTATTATTATATCTTTTTACTTTTTTCATTTTTCAAGACTTTATAGTGAATTTGTACTATATCATCTTTTTCATTTATTACTTTTTTTAATTTTAATTTGTTTTTAAAAAAGTTATTTTCATCGAATAATTGTATTCCTCTATTTAAAACAAATGGATTATAGTTTAAAATAATTTCATCTACTATATTTTCCTTCATAAAAGCAGTATTAATTTTTGCACCACCTGATATAAATAATTTATTATATCCTAGTTTATCACACAATTTCAGACAATCTTTTACAGAAGTACAATAATTTACATTGTCATATCTTTTTGTACTTTCTTTTAAATTATCAATAGCTTTATTACTTAAAACAATAATATTAATATCTTTTAAATCATTTATATAATCGTCTCCCCAACTTAAAATATTATCCCAAGTTTTTCTTCCCCATATAAGTACATCATATTTTTCTAAAAGTTCTAGCATTATTTCCCATCCTCTCTCAGATAAGAAATCTTCACTTCCGTCTTCTTCTGCTATTATTCCATTAATAGAACATGCCATTTCTATTGTTATCTTTTTTAAATTTTGATTTTCCATAATAATTTTACCTCTTAATCTTTACTTATAAGCTCTGCTAATTTCATACCTCTTTCATATCCTAATTTATAAAATTCATCCAGACTCATATTTAAATAATCATATCTATAACAAAGTTCTAATGTAATTGGTCCTGAATAATTACATTCTTTTAATTTTTTCATTGTTTTTTCCCAATCTAAAGTTCCATCAAATGGTAATAAATGCAAATCATCTGATTTATCATTGTCATGTAAATGCACTGCAAATATTCTATCTTTAAAAAGTTTAAAATTAAATTCATCATTAAAATGTACATGATAGTGACCTGCATCAAAACAAATGCCAACATTTTCATCTTTTATATTTGATAATACATATTCTAAATATCCCTTTAGCCTAGTATTTTCAAACGCAACTTTAATTCCTAAGTCTTTTGCATAATTTGTTATTTTTTTAAATCTTTCAAGGCCGATTTCGTTATACATAGGAGCTTTTCTTCCTGTTGTAAAATGCATTATAACCATTGGAATATTATTTTTCTTACAATCTAATATATTCTTTTTATATCTTTCTACTAAGTCGTCACCATCTTTTCCTTCTTCCCATATTGCATTTATATTTTGATATCCAAGGTGTGCAAATATGATATTTAATCCTAGTTTTTTACATAATTCAACTTGTTCTTCTTGTGAAATCTCCCAATTTTTATCATACCATTGAACAAAAACATCTTTAAATCCGTTGTTTTTTACTGATTTAATTGTTTCTATCACATTTACATTTTGATTTGAATTTTGTATACATACTGCTAAGTTTCTCAATTTTTTCACTTCCAATTCATTATATCTATTGTTAAAATTTCTTATAAATCATTACTCTTAGTATCTATATGAGTATTTGGATTAAAAGGTGGATTCATTATTTCTATCATCTTAAAATTTCCTTTAAAACAAAACTCTGTATTAATAGGGATTTCTACCGTATCCCCTTTATTAAGTTCATATTCTTTGCCATTAATATTTGCTTTTCCGCTTCCTTCTAATATAAAGTAAATATGGATGCTTTCAGTTTCTTTTTGATAGTATTTATGTCCAAAAGTCATATCTATATAGTCTAGCTCAATACCTAATTTTCCATTACTTAAAGTATAGCCTTTAAAATAGCCTTCTGTTTCAAAATCATTTTTACTTGGAAACTTTTTTACATATTCCATAAACATTACTCCTATTCATTTCTAATTTAATTCACGTTCTCTTAAGTTATATTTATAATAATCTTGTCCGCTTCTTATAAATTTAAATCCATAATCCTCATACATATTATTTAGTTTTATATTATCTGCTTTACACTCCAGCCTTAAATATTTTTTATTTTCTTTTCTTGCAAATTCTTCGCAAATGCCAAATATATATTTGCCTAAATCTCTATGCCCAACTTTTGTAACAACTTTATAAATATAATATGCATCTTTATTCTCTTCCCAAAAACTTTGTCTATTAGATAATTCAAATCCCCCAATTAATTCATTCTTTTTCTTTAGCATATAATAGTTGTTATTATTTATAGCTTGTATAAATTCTTCTTTTGGATGGTTTGTTAAATAATTACTCCATTGATCTATTCCATTTTCTTCAAACCAATTGCTTCTTTCAGAATACAATTCTATAATTTCGTCTAAATTTTCTATATTTGCAATTTGAAGTTCTATATCATTTTCTTTTAATTTTTCTAAAACATTATTACCATAGATTTCATGGTATATCATTGTAGTTATTTTAACAATCTCTTTATCATAAATTCTCCTAGAAGCTTCAAAATGTAATATTTCATTTCTTAATTTTGGTAATTTTTCTATGATAGAATCTAACTTTTTTCTATTTGTTAAACAATTTTTCCATCTTCTACTACCAATCCATGCAATTTTATCGGCATCTTGAACTATTAAACCTTCTTTAGTTTTTGGAAACATTCCAAATCCATGGTATCTTACAGCCTCTGAACATTTATTTATAAAATTATTATCATATCCTAATTCTTTCATAGTATTAATCATCATATTGCTACTTAATTCCTCATGTTCTTTATCTTTTTCTATTCTTCCTACATCATGCCAATATGCAGCAATAATACATACTTCTTTATCAATACTTTCGTCGAAATTATCTAATAGATTTTTCAAATACTCAAGAACATCTAGGACATGACCTATACTATGTTCCTCATCATTTATTTTCATCATATATTCTTTAGCAATATTAATTAAGTTTTTATGTTTTTCTTCAATTAGTTCATAATTCATTTTTATATTTTTTCTCCTTTGTTATTTTAATTTATTAATTATTAGAACTTCTATTTTTCTTTTTGAATATCTTTTTCTTCTATTCTTTGTTTTCTTTCTATATCGTTTTCTGATTTTGCTTGTGCCTCACGATATCTTTGAAATGACATATTAATATTTTCAGAGCAAGATATCGGATCAAATTTAAAAGGCTCTCCTAAATTATAAAAAGATATTAATCTTTGCACTAGCTGTGAAAAATATGGGTTATAATTTGAATTAAAGATATTGGCATGATTTGTACCTTTACAGATAACCCCACTTATATCATATCCATTTTTTCTTAAGAATTCTATTGAGTTTTTCCATCTTTCATCTAAATCTTGTCCAAAAACTTCCCTTTGTTTTCTTCCTACTTCTCTTGGAACAGTTCTTAATCTATATGACATATCATGCATTGGAGCTGAAATTTGATTTTTATCTATTTTGTTTCCAAATCTGTCAAACTTAACAAGATTCCCATTAATATCATATGTACCATCTTCTTTAGCTTCATTTTCAGCTACATAATATGCAAATTTAATATTCCTATGTGCATTAGCATCAAATTTTTTGCCAAATAAATTCTCATAATCAGATATTCCTATAGGATAGCCTATACTTTCTATAGGAACTGGAATATCTCCAGCTGCACCACCTATACAACATCTTGATACTAATTCTGGATGAATAAAGGCAAATCTTTGCGCAAAAACGCCTGACGCAGAATATCCATGCACAAATGTCTTTTTTCCCATTCTTTTTCCAGTTAGTTCTTGTATTTTATTTTTAGCATCTTCAATACATTCGATAACTTTTAAGTCAATTCTTTTTAATTTAGCATTAGGGAATATAAAACATTCTCGTGATAACTGTTGATAATCTGGTTCTTCTCCATTTAAATCCGGTATCACAGGACATACAATAGGTGCTTTTGCAACTTCTATCAATCTATCTATTGGATTATTTTTTTTACTATCTAAAATATTTTCTTCATAACTATCTCTACTTTTTCCTCCAGAGTTATATGTTTCTAGAAGTATTTCAGCTTCATCTTTAAAATCTTCTGGAATCGCTAAAATATATGCTAATCCGTTATTTATTTCTTCAAAATATATTTTAAATTTTTCTCCTTGATAATTAACTAACTCATTTTGTTCATTATTCATATTTATTTATTTTTCTCCCATTGTTTCTTTTTTATAAGTATTAAAAACTATACTTTTCTATAACATTCCCATCTTCATCATAAATTGTTGACTCTGCATCTTTTATATATAAAACTTGAAAATCCGGATTATCTAATGTATATCCTGCTTCTTCCGCCCAATCAAATTCTTTAATAACTTCTTTTTTTGCTTCAATATTATTACTATCATCTATTAATTTACAATTAATTCTAATCCATTTTTCATTATCATACGCTACTATACATACATTATTATTTTTCTCTATTTGTTTTGATACATTTTTATTTTTGCTAGTTAAAACATATATTTTGTTATCAAAAAGTACAGGATCTCCAAACGGTCTACAGCTTGGCTTATCTCCATTTATTGTACTTAAATAATTTACTTTTGTATTTTCTTTTAAGAATTTAAAAGTTTCTTCCATAAAAAACCTCCTATATTACAAATAACTATTTATTTTTTATTATCTAACCATTCATAATATTTTAACAAATATTCCCAGCATCCTTCTTTATCTGTTATTCCGTCATAATTATTTTTTATTCTTTTGACTATTTCTTCTTGATTAATCCATTTAACTTCGGAAACTTCTTCTTCTTGTAGTTTTAATTTTGTTTCGTCTATATCTTCTCTTACTATATAATACTCATTAAAATGATTATTTACAACTTCTCCTTTTTTATTAGTAGAAATAGATGAACCTAAAAATATAATATTTTCACCACTTAACTCTATGCCAAGTTCTTCTTTTGCTTCTCTTTTTATTGCCTCAAATCCAAATTCTCCTGCTAATACATGTCCACCTGCAGTTACATCCCATGTATTTGGCCATAATTTTTTTGTTGCACTTCTTTTTTGTAATAATACTTGGTTTTTTGAATTAATTATATACATAGCAACTGCTTTATGCCAAATTCCTTCTTTATGACATTTTTCTCTTGTCTGTTTCTTTCCTGTATAATTTCCTTTTTCATCTAATACATCAAAATATTCTTCCATAATTTTCTCCTTTTTTATTAAATGTAATTTATTATATTCTCAAAAGTATCATATCCACTCTCACTGTTGATGTGTCCTGCATCAGGAATAAAAACTTTTTCAGTTGCTATCTTATCTGCAAAATCTTTTTCAGCTTCATATTTTACATATGGATCATTATCTGAATAGAAACAAATTATTTCATTTGCATATTTTTTAACATCTTCTAAATTATCAAAATACATTGACTTATTAACTTCATCATATTCTTCATTTATTCCCAGATAATTATTAAATCCACATACAAATATTAATTTTTTAACTCTCACTTTATTTTCAGTTAAAAATTTTGATATAAATACTGGTGCAATACTATGCCCTATAATTGTAGTATTTTCATTAATTAATCCTAAATCCAAATAATATTTAAATAATTTGCTCCAGTTTTCATAATTTTGATATCCTACTCCAATAGGAAAATCTGGTACATACACTTCTTTTCCTTCATCTTCTATAAAGTCATGTAACCATCCTATCCAATTTGAATATGGACTACTAAACGAACCATGAATTATAAAATAGTTTGACATATCTATTTCCTCCTAAAATTTTAATTTTTAAGTATGTTCTCATCTTAATTATAATTACTTTTCATATTCTATTGGAAATCCAACATTTTTTAGGGCTAAAATACCTTTTTCGCATAATTCTTCTTTTATCATAATATAATCCTTTGAAAAAGTAGAAATAATTAATATATTCATACCTTCTTTTGCAATTGTTTCTGCTATTTTTGCTAGAAATCCTACTGTTTGAAATGGCACAGCTGGCTTAAATTCAATTAATTTATAATCTCCAACTACCTCTAAAACATTTAATTCTTTTAAATTTTCTTTTTTAGTTACTACAGTTATTTCATCTTTATCTTTTGATACCATAAAATGAATATCTGGTTTCTCTAAAGTATCAGTCTTTACATAAACATATGTATCTTTCATAATAGTTGCTATGCTCTTTGGAATAGCTTCTTTAACATCCATAAAAATTCTCCTTCCTATATTTTTATCTAAATTTCTAATAGTTTGCATTGTTCTTTATACCAAGCTGGAGTACAAATCATTATTATTTTACAATTTCCATCCCAATAGTAAACTTCCTCTTTATCGATTAATATAACATCTCCTTGATTAAACCCTATTTTTTCTTCTTTTTTATTGATTGTTCCATTTCCATCTAATACATAGCATATCTCTTTACATTTTTCATTAGTACAATATCCTTTTTCTGGATATCTACCATTGATTGTATTTATACAGAAATCTATTTCTTTATCATTTAATGCAATAGAATATTCTAATAACTTACTCGTATCACTGTTTACTATTATAATATTTTTTAAATTTCTACAATTAGCTCTACTATCATCAATCTGACTTTTACTCATTTTTATCCTCTTTTTATCTTTCTTTTTTAAATTATATATTGCTTATTTTACTCTATTTACTTCTTGTAACAATTTTTACTGTCTTTAATACATTTCCATCTAAGTACATTAATTCTTCCTTAAAATTAATAATAAAAAACACTTCTATCTTACACACTTTATATCATAAATTGCATTTATTTACAATGAAAATACTAACAATTTAACACTATTTTAATATAGTATATTTATTTTTTATATAAAATAAGTATCAGCATATATATACTGATACTTAAAATAACTTTGTATAATACTTATTCGTTTCTTAACTTTCTCCTATTGCTTTTGTCTTTCTAGAAGAAATTCTTTTATCTATTTCTTCTAATTTTCTTGTATATTCTCCTTTTTCATCATATCCTTGCTCAATACAATATTTTATATTTTCTCTTTCACTATATTTATAAGAATTTTTAAAAGAAACTTTATCTATAATACTCCTTAAGTCTGTTTCTGGTGATGAGTCAAATCTAAAATTAATATTTCCATTTTCTGAAATTTCAAAACTTAAAGTAGTATCTACATTTATTTTAAACTTAAAAACATCCTGGTTTTCCTTATTTTTTTCATAATAAACAGGTCTTCCATCTGCCAAATAGCAAAAATTTCGACCATCTGATGTCTTAAATATATAAGCTTTCACATTCAAATACTCATCTTCTATTTCATGAAATGAAACATCATCATAATCTATTTCAGGATGATTCTTAAGTAATTTCCCTATCATTGGATAAGTCAAAAAATTATATAATTCATTATCAGAGGGAATTAAATCAGTTTCACTAAAAAAGTCATATACCATTCCATAATTTTTTGCTAATATCTGATTATATAACTGAGGATTTTTGTTATACCATTCATACATGCTAATTGCTGCTTTGTTTTTGTCTTTTCCAAAAGACTTTGAAAAATTATACATGATATTTAAATTATTTAAATTTATTCCTAATTTTGATAGTATTGGTCTTATTTTATCAAACGAAACTCCATTACTTATTAATCTATCTATATCCTGACCCATATGGTTATAATATGACGCATACATTGCTAAGATACAATCGAAACTTCCTTCAGTACATGTTTGAAATATATTATATTTTCTTTGGAAATCCTCTAATGTCTGTACCTCTCCTATCGCATTTGAATAGTTTTTAAAAATTTTATCAGCATATTCATATAATATATAATTTTCATTAGATTCTAATTTTCTTCCTCTACCTATATTCCAAAGTTCTCCATCTTTACCTATAAAATATTGAAAAGCTTCTTCTAACTCCTCATAATTCATATTGTTTTTTTCTATTAATTCTTTAAAATCTTCTGGAGAATAAAAATATGATTGTAAAACTTTATCTTTTCCTATAATTTTAAAAAGTCTTCTTGCTTGTTCAACTATGGTTCTGTATCCTGATATTAAATTTTTATTTCCAGTAATTTTCTCATTTCTTATTTGAGATAAATATTCAGTTACTGCTTCATTAAATCCTCTTCCCATATTAGTCCTCATATCTGAAAATCCTAACATAGTTTCATTACCATTTTCATCTCTAACTGATGTAATAGCATGAGTTAGCTCATGGAATAATAAGTATTTACAGTATTCTTCATCTTTTGTCGTAGATGTTTTTAATTTTACATACCCATCTCTTGAATACTGTCCATCTAGATTTTTATTTGGTAGCTCATCCATTAAAATAATATTACCATTAATGTTATTCATTAACCTTCTTACTACTTCTTCAGTACTAATAATATCTGAAAAACATTCTTGAAACTCTAACACATAGTTTGTAAGCATTTTTATGGTATATTCATCATCAAATTTTTTTCTTAAACTATTTTCAATGTCTGTTTTATTCAAAGTTTTATCCCCTTTTTTAATTATATATTTTAACTTTTTGTTTTTATATTGGACTAATCATTTTAGTTGTATTTTTCAATAATATCTATCACTTCTGGAATCTCTTCTAGTCCACTTTTCTTTCCCATATGTCCTATTCCTTTAATAAAAATTTCTTTTGCGTTAATATCTAATGGATAATTCTTTAGAATTTCAAATGGAACTATATGATCATTATCACTATAAATATCATATCTATAATTTGTTAAAAATTTGAATTTTTCTATTTCTTCATCATTAGCAATAAACTCCTTTACTGCTCTATTTAGATCGTCTCTACCATCATGTTCAAAATATTTGTCAAACCCTGCAAGTCCTATATATAAATTAACTTTGATATTGTATTCTGCTAAATATTTTATTAAACAACCATTTCCTATAGAATGTCCTATTATAATAGTTTCTTCATTAAAAAAATCATTATATCTGCTTATTATATTTTTCCAATCATTATATATTGCCCCTTCTCTTGGAGGTAAATTAGGAATTACTACATTAAATCCTTTTTTTGTTAAATTTTCTTTTAACCATGTATATATTTTTGGGATCCCATTATATCCATGTATCAAGATAATATTTTTCATTGTATACACTCCTTATATTTAATATAATTATATATACTTAATATTTTCAAACTTCAAACTATAATTTTATCCTAGTTAATTTTCATTTGTTTCTTCTTTAAGGAATTTATTTACAAATTCCCATCTATGTTTAATAAATTGTCCATTATTTACTAAATCATCTATTTCTTTCCATGTTGCCCATTTAGCATCAGATACCTCATCTTCTTGAAATTTCATTTTAGAAATATCATAATCACATTTTAAAATATATGTATCTATCCAAACATTTCCTGTTTTAAACTTCGTAACTAATTTTAAATCAGTTTTATCAATATCTATATTTAATTCTTCTTTTGATTCTCTAACAATTGTATCTAAAGACTTTTCTCCTAAAATTACAGAACCACCAGTCATAGCCCATACGTTAGGTTCTAGCCTTTTTTTATGTGATCTTTTTTGAATTAAAATCTTGTTTTCACTATTTATTATCCATACATCTGCACCCAAATGATAAAGACCTCTTTCAAAAACTTTTTCGTCATATTTTTTCATTATCTCTCCTGTTGGTTTTCCTTCTCCGTCTAGCACTTCCCAATATTCCATAAATTACCTCCTATTAATTATATATTTATTTTAAACTCTATTTTTTAGTTTTAGCACTGCTACACATTCCACATGTGATGTAAAAGGAAACATGTCCACAGGCTGAATTTTAGCTACAATATATTTTTCTTCTAAAAGTTTTAAATCTCTTACTAAAGTAGCTGGGTTACAACTAATATATACAAATTTTTCTACTTTTAAATCTTTAATCTTATTTATTGTTGTCTCATCTAACCCTCTTCTTGGTGGGTCTACTATTATAGCGGTTGGAGTAACATTTCTTGTTTCTAATAATTCTTTAAATGCGATTTCAACATCACCTACCATAAATTCAATGTTATCTATATTATTTATTTTTGCATTTTCTTTAGCCATTTTAATTGCATCTTCTACAATTTCTATTCCATAAACTTTTTTTACATACTTCGATGCAAAAATACCAATAGTTCCAATTCCACAATATAAATCACAAAGAACATCATCTTTATCTAATTTAGCATATTCTATTGCTTTATTATATAGTCTTTCTGTTTGAATTGGATTTGTCTGATAAAAAGAATTTGCTGAAATTTTAAAAGTATATTCTCCTAACTTATCTGTAATATATTCATTGCCATATAGCACAGAATTCTCTTTTCCTAATATTACATTTGTATTCTTATCATTAACGTTTTTTATTATAGCTTTAATACAAGGAAATTCATTAGTTATATCTTTTACTAATTCTTTTTCTTTATTAAACATATGTGTATTAGATACAATAATACACATTACTTCATTTGTATTTATTCCAATCTTTACTATAATATGTCTAATTGATCCTTTTCTTTCTTTTTCATCATATATAGAAATATTATGTTGTTTTATATATTCAAAAATTTCTTTTGCTATATCTTCAGCCATCTTATTTTGAATTAAACAATTTTCTACACTTATTATTTCATGTGTTCTTTTTGCATACACTCCCATTACTGGATTTCCGTTTTTTATCAATTCCAATAGGATATTGAAGTTTATTTCTATAATTATATGGTTTTTCCATTCCTATAACTTTATTAACTTCTACCTTATTTTCTAATGTTTTATTTACTAAGTTTTGTACCATATCTCTTTTCATATCTAGTGTTTCTTCATATTGAATATGTCTTAAGCTACATCCTCCACACCTTTTATATGTACTACAATCAGATTCTATTCTTTTTTCTGATTTTCTAATTACTTCTATTAATTTACCAAATGCAAATGATTTATTTATTTTTAATATTAAAATCTTACATTTTTCACCTTTTATTGCTCCATTAATAAATATAGTAAAATCGTTAATTTTAGCTATACCTTCTCCATCATAACCGTTATCAACTATATCCACTTCATATTCTTTATTTTTTTCTACTGGTACTATCATTTTTACCTCTCATTTTATTTGTTACTTATTTGTCTATACTTTTTATTACATCATATAATTTATGAATAGGAAGTCCTACTACAGTAAAGAAATTACCTTCTATTTTTTCTACAAATACACCAAATTCACTTTGAACTGCATACGCTCCTGCTAAATCATATGGCTTTCTTTTGTCTACCCAATTTTCTATTTCCTCTTGTGTCATATCTTTTATATATACGTCTGTTTTATCAACATCAATATATTCTTTATATCTTCCATCTTTTTCAATAAGTACAGCTAAACTAGTTAATACTGTATGTTTAGCATTCTTTAATTCTAATAACATTTTTATTGCATCTTCTCTATCTTTTGGTTTTTCATATACTTTACCATCTTTTAATACCATTGTATCTGATCCAATTACTACTCTATTTCCTTCTGTTTTATCAAATACAGCTTTTGCTTTTATATATCCTAATCTTTTTGATTGTTCTTCTATTGTTAAACCTTCTTCAAATGTTTCATCTGCGTTACTTACAATTACTTCATATTTTAATCCCATTAAGTCTAATAATTCTTTTCTTCTTGGTGATTGTGATGCAAGTATAATCTTTTCTTCCATATGATACACCTTCCTTTTACATAAAATTACAATAATAATTATATCATGTAACTTACATTATTTAAACTGTTTAATAGATATTTAGTTAGAAAATATCCTACTTTTTACGTTTTTTTATTTTTTTCAAAATATTCTAATTAGTATATTGACATTAATTTTTTTGTGTGCTAAAATATATTTTGTTATTACGAAATGCGGATGTGGCGGAACTGGCAGACGCGCTGGTCTTAGGAACCAGTGCCAACGGCGTGGAGGTTCGAGTCCTCTCATCCGCACCAAAAATCACAAAAAAGTTGAAATTTTAACCAGTTTCAACTTTTTTTATTTTTATTTAAAAATATTGCAAATAGAGAGTTACAGGGTATTTTGTTATTTAATCTATTTTTAACATTTTATAGCATTTTTCATTATTATTTTACTTCGTGCGCATAATCTGCACAGTAGATTTGCACAGTAATATAAAAAACAATTATTGAAGAAAATTTCTCGAATAATAAAAGAAGAGCTATAACATAGTATGAAGATTAACTGATTAATAATACAAGAGAATTTATTTTAGAAATATTAGAAAATATATGGGAAAAGAAAATAGTTTATTTGCATATAATAATGAAAGATTTTAGAAAAATGGTTTTAGAAATATTATAAAAATATAAAAAACTCCTTATTGCGTAAACTACCTGCAATAAGGAGAAGTTAGGAGCTTATGATACTACTAAATACTACAGAATCAGATAATCTGATTTAACGAACAAATTAATCCCAATACGTTCCTTTCGTGTTTGATGTGTTTACCATAAAACGCTGAACGCTTACGGATCTTTCTGTATTGCTTGATGAACCATAAGTAGTTGCAGAAAGTTTGATATAGATTTTTCGTCCGGTACGGCCCAAATCTGTCTCAAATCCACCATCTATGGAACTTCCAGGCTTAATGATGTAGGTTTTAGAACTTCCAATTTGATTTAAAGTAGAAGCGTCAAGTATCTTCACTGTAACCTTAATTGAAGAACTTGAACTTCCTGCATCAGAAGAAGCCCTTTTCATTTTAAGATACGTATAAAGGTATCTTCCCTGGACTGTTTTCTTTGGAGTGGTGTTATTACCTGAGAACGTAAATGAGCCCACCTCATAATTGTTGTTCAGATAAAATGTTTCTACACCTGCGCGTGTTTCTACATCACCAGATGTCTCTGTGGTTTCGGGTGTTTCCACTTCAGCTGCATAAGCAACAGAAGTACCCATGGTACATAACATCATAAGCGCTACAAGAAAAGTAGCAATCCGTTTTTTAAAAGTTTTTGTCATTAAAATTACCTTTCCTTTCTTAATTATAAGACAGCTCCTAACTTTTTTATACTTAAAATCATATATTAATATGATTTAAGTATACAAGATAGTCATGGTTATTCACTCATAACGACCGATGTTATATTTTATATACATGATAAAGTCAAGCATTTTTTGGAATTTATAAGTAAAAATTTACCTTTTTGAAAAATTATTAAATAAAATAAGTTTATTAATTAATTTTTTCTAATTCAATAATAACAGGTTCACCTTTAAATATTAATTGTAATTTTAATTTGTTAGTCAATTCATATTTTGTTAATTCAAAAGTCTCATAATAGCTAAATTTATTACCTTCTATAAAATTAGCATCTTGTCTTCTACTGGGACTTAGTGACTTTTCAAATTTTTCTCCATTTTCATTTTCGATATACGAAGTTTCTTCTATATTTGTTTTATCTGATTCAGCAAGAGGTGTATCCTCCATAGGATAATATTGGTCTATAAGTTCTTGATACTTTGATGTTCTTAGCAATGTATCTTTTCTTTCTTCAACTTCTGATTCAGTAATCTTTCCTTCACTAAGTTCTTGTTCTATTTGTTCATTTAATACTTGAAGATAATTTTGTGGCTTTGGAACTTCACTAATAATTATTCCTATTTCAAAACCAGTATCTGATGCAAATGCTGTAGTTATATTAAAATTTTGATTAGAGCAACTT
>CALYAC010000004.1 GCA_944393405.1 uncultured Clostridia bacterium
GTAACAAATAAGAAATCAGAAATTACTGACTTTATAACAGGAGCAAGAAAAGATTTACCAGAGGAAGATTGGATTGTTGTTGAAAAGCCAGAAATGAGAATTATATCAGATGAATTATTTAATAGAGCTCAAGATATTTTAGCTCAAAGGTCAAATGAATTTAAACTAAACCAAAAACGCGAAAAAACAGAGTATGTATTTAGTACACTAATATATTGTAAACATTGTGGTTATTCATTTAGAAGAATAAGAAGAAAATACACAGAAGATGGAAAAGAATATATAAGATGGGTATGTAGTGGAAGAAACTCAATGGGTGTAAATCATTGTCCTAATACAACTGTTATAGATGAAGAAGAACTTTTAAATGCTATTAAAGAATATCTTAAAAGTATAATTTCTAATAAAAAGAACTTTATGAAAGCAGTTGAAAAAGAATTTGAAAAAATAACAGCTTTAAGGGAAAACAATGAAAGAAGTGAAGAAAGTTTACTCAAAGAAATAGAAAAAGTAACAGTTAAAAAACAAAAATATATGGAGATGTTCCAAAATGAAGTAATCAATATGCAGGAACTAAAACAATACACAAATCCATTAAATGAAGATATAGCAAGATTAGAAAGGGAATTAAAGTTAATCACTTCTGAAATAAAAGAAAAAGATGTATTAGAAAAAGAACTTACAAAGACAATAAGTACAGTTGATGACATTTTAAATAATGAAACAATTACAAATTCAATGCTTAAAACAATAATAGATGTTATTGAAGTAGGTAGTGAAGGAAATATAGAAGTAAGATTAAAATTACTAAATGAAATTGGAAGTAGCCCTATGGTAATTACAAATTTTGATGATATAAAAAATCAAAATTCTACCGTTACGAAAAGTAACAACGGTACATAAAGATGTTAGTGAAAGGTTACAAAAAATAAGTCCCTTTTTAGCAGCTGAAGTAAGAGCTATTTTAGATGAAAACAAAGCTGAACGACACATACGTGGAGGTATGGCAACTAAAATGAAATATAGTCATTTGCATGATACTTCCTCTTCAGATAAAGCTATATAAAAAGATGATAAAATTAAATTTATCATCTTTTTTTTTCTATTTATTTTATATTTTTATTTATATATTGTCTATTTAGAATATTAATATAATCTTATTCTAAGGCAAATAGTTCTCCTATTGGTTTTGCTTCATTAATTCTTTTTACCGCTTCGGCAAAAAGTGGTGCAATTGATAATACTTTTATTTTGTCTATTTGTTTTTCTTTAGGAAGTGGAATAGTATTTGTTATAACTAATTCTTTGATTGGTGAGTTTTTTATTCTTTCTACTGCATTTGCAGATAATATTCCATGTGTGCAACCTGCATATATCTCTCTTGCTCCATTTTCATCTAATATTCTCGCTGTTTCCAATAATGAACCTGCTGTATCTACTTCATCATCAAATATTATTGCCTCTTTGCCTTTTACATTTCCTATAACACTACTAGCAATTGCTTTATCATCATTTCCTGCTCTTCTTTTATCTATTAAAGCAATTGGACAATTAAAGTACTCTGAATATTTATATGCTTTTTTTGAACTACCAGCATCTGTAGCAACTATTACCAAATCTTTTAAATTTTTCTCTTTAAAATATTTTTGTAGTATATTTTGTGCAGATAATCTATCACAATTAATATTAAAATATGCTTGTATTGCAGGGTTATGTAGATCGCAAGTTATAACTCGTGTGGCTCCTGCAGCTTCTAATAACTGTTGCATTAGTTTTGCAGTTACTGGTATTCTAGGTTGATCTTTTTTATCTGATCTAGAATATAAGTAATATGGTAATACCACATTTATATTTTTAACAGATGCTCTTTTAAATGCATCTATTGTTATTAATAATTCCATAACTCTTTCATTAACTGGTGGTAATGTTGTTTGAACTATATATACATCCTGCTCTCTTACTGTTTCTTCAATTTGAACAAATGTATTATCATTTTTAAATTTCATAATATTAATTTTTCCCATTGGTATCTTTAAATAATCACACATTTCTTTAGTGAACTCTTCTGCAGTATTACAAGCAAAAATTTTAATATTTTCCATATCTTTCTCCCTTTCTTTTTTACAATTAAAAATATATTTTATACAAATTTAAAATCCAGTTACATTTTATATCATGTTTCATTTTTATCGTATAATACTTTCTATAATTTTTCAAGATTTATATATGATAAATTTAAAAAAGAGAATATTTAAAGTAAATCTTTAAATATTCTCTTTTAATTTATTATATTCCCATTATATTATATCCATTATCTGCATATATTACTTGTCCTGTTATTGCTGAAGACATTTTACTAAATAAGAATGATACAACATCTCCTACTTCTTCAGTTGTAACATTTCTTCTTAAAGGTGCTTTTTCTTCAACTACATCTAAAATACTTCCAAAATCTTTAATTCCTTTTGCTGATAATGTTTTAATAGGTCCTGCAGAAACTGCGTTTACTCTAATATTTTTCTTTCCTAAATTATCAGCTAAATATCTTACACTTGTCTCTAATGCTGCTTTAGCAACACCCATAACATTATATCCTGGTAGTACTTTTGTTGAGCCATAATATGTCAATGAAACTAAGCTTGCACCATCATTTAACATATCTAATTCATCAGCAATTCTTGCTATTGCAACAAAAGAATATGCACTTACGTCATTAGCATGTGAAAATCCTTCTCTACTAGTTGTTATGAAATCATTTCTTAAATCTTCTGTATTTGCATGAGCTATACTGTGTAAAATTCCATCTAGTTTACCGTTTTCATTTTTTATTTTTTCTAAACATTCTTTAATTTTGTTATCATCTGAAGCATCACATTCGTAAGCCTTAGCTCCAGGTATTTCTGATATTAAATCTTCAACTTTTCCTCTGTTTTCCTCTCCCATAAATGTAAATAATACTTTTGCACCATTATCGGCAGCTGATCTTGCAGCTCCCCATGCAATGCTCCATTTATTTCTAATTCCCATAATTAATACTGTTTTATTTTCTAATAACATTTTTATTCCTCCTTTGATAAAAGTGGGACTAATCCCTTTTTCTCATTTTACATATTTTTAAATTTTTTATATCTTTTTTCTATTAATTCATCCTTATCTTCTTTTATTAGTTCTTTTGTAATAGCTATTATCTTTTTCTTTATTGTTTCAGCCATTTTTATTATATCTGTTTTTGCATTTCCATTTGGTTCTTTTAGTACTTCATCTATTACTCCTAATTTTAATAAATCTTTGGCTGTTAATTTCATTTTTTCTGCAGCTTCTTCAGCTCTAGAGCTATCTTTCCATAGAATACTTGCATATCCTTCTGGTGAAAGAATAGAATATACTGCATTTTCAAGCATTAGTACTCTATCACCTACACCAATTGCTAATGCTCCTCCGCTTGAACCTTCACCAATTACAATAGCTATAATAGGTACTTTTAAATCTGACATTTCCATTAAGTTTCTTGCTATTGCTTCACCTTGACCTCTTTCTTCTGCACCAATTCCTGGATAAGCTCCTTTTGTATCTATAAATGTTATAACTGGTCTTCCGGAATTTTTCTGCTTGTTTCATAAATCTTAATGCTTTTCTATATGCTTCTGGATTAGGCATTCCAAAATTTCTTTCTATATTTTCTTTTGTATTTCTTCCTTTTTGTTCTCCTATAATAGTATAATTTTGTTTTCCTATATTACCTAAACCACATACAATTGATTTATCATCTTTAAAATATCTATCACCATGAAGTTCAATAAATTCATCAAATATATTTTCTATATAGTCCAGTGCTGTTGGCCTATCAGCTTCTCTTGCTATTTTTACTCTATCCCATGCTGTAATCTTACTTGGCATCTTTATTACCTCCTTTGTGAAGTAATATTAATTTATATAAAGTTTCTTTCATATCTTGTCTACTTACAATTTTGTCAACAAATCCATGCTCTAATAAAAATTCAGCTGTTTGAAAACCTTCTGGTAGGTCTTGTCCTATTGTTTGTTTTATAACTCTTTGTCCTGCAAATCCTATCATTGCTTTAGGTTCTGCTAAAATTATATCTCCTAGGCTTGCAAAACTTGCTGTTACTCCTCCGTATGTTGGATCTGTTAAAACTGATATATATAAATTTCCTGATTTATGTAATTTTTTTACTGCTGCTGATGTTTTTGCCATTTGCATTAGAGAAACAATACCTTCTTGCATTCTTGCACCACCAGAAGCACAAAATATGATAATTGGAAGTTTTAGTTCAATCGCTTTTTCTATGGAATAAGTAATTTTTTCTCCTACTACTTTTCCCATACTTCCCATCATGAAATTACTATCCATAACACATAATATTACTTTTTCTGAATTAATTTTTCCAATTCCACACTTTACAGCTTCATCCAATCCTGTTTTTTCTCTTAATGTTTCTAGCTTTTTTATATAGTCATCCATTTTTAATGGATTATCTGTATCAATGTCTAACTTAAATTCTTTAAATGTACCTTTATCTATTATTTGGTCAACTCTTCTTCTGCTTGATAATCTAAAATGATTTCCACAATTTGGACACACACTATAATTTTTGTGTAGATCTTCTTTATATAGAATTTCTTTACATTTACTACATTTAACCCATTTACCTACTGGAATATCACTTCTATGTTCTTCTTTTTCTTGACCTTCATTTTCATCATCATATTCAATTCTTTTTTTTATTTTATCAATAACCATTTGTTCCCTCTTTCTAAGGAATTTTTCCGGTTAGGACAAACTAAGCCCGTCCCCAATTGTCCTTTAGTTTACATATATTTTTCTATAAATGATGTATCATAATCATTATTTATAAAATGTTCATTTGATAATATTCTAAATAGAAAATCTATATTTGTATCTATTCCATCTATAACACATTCTTCTAATGCTCTTTTCATTTTCGCAATAGCTTCATTTCTATCTTCTGCATGTACTATTAATTTTGCAATCATTGAGTCATATACTGGTGGTATTGTATATCCAGTATATACTGCTGTATCTATTCTTACTCCATTTCCTCCTGGTAAATTTAGTTCTGTTATTGTTCCTGGACATGGTCTAAAGTTTTTATCTGGATTTTCAGCATTTATTCTACACTCTATTGCATGTCCTTTAAATGTAATGTCCTTTTGTGTAAAACTTAATGTTTCTCCAGATGCTATTTTTATTTGTTCTTTTACTATATCTATTCCTGTTACCATTTCTGTTACAGGATGTTCTACTTGTATTCTTGTATTCATTTCCATGAAATAGAAATTTTTATCTTTATCCACTAAAAATTCAATTGTTCCTGCATTTGTATAACCTGATGCTTTTACAGCTCTTATTGCTGCTTTTCCCATTTTAGCTCTTAATTCATCTGTAAGTACCATTGATGGACTTTCTTCTAATACTTTTTGATTTCTTCTTTGTACAGAGCAATCTCTTTCTCCTAAATGTACAACATTTCCGTGTTCATCAGCTAAGACCTGCATTTCAACATGTCTAGGATTTACTATGAATTTTTCCATATATATAGCATCATCATTAAATGATACTTTTGCTTCTTGCTTTACTAAGTTAAAGGCATTTTCCATTTCTGACTCAAATTCTACTTTTCTAATACCTTTTCCTCCGCCACCAGCTGATGCTTTAAGTAAAACTGGGTAACCTATTTTTTTAGCACATTCTATAGCCTCTTTTACGTTTTCAATACATCCATCTGATCCAGGTACTACTGGAACTTTTGCATTTTTCATTAATTCTTTACTATTTGATTTATTTCCCATCATATCTATTACTTTATATGATGGTCCTATAAATTTCAAATTACTTTCTTCACACATTTTTGCAAAACTTGCATTTTCAGATAAAAATCCAAAACCTGGATGAACACTATCACAATTTGTAGTACAAGCTGCTTCTAATATGTTTTGAATATTTAAATAACTTTTGCTTGATTGAGCAGGTCCTACGCATACAGCTTCATCTGCAAGCTTTGTATGAAGAGCATCTTTATCTGCTTCTGAATATATAGCTACTGTTTTTATATTTAATTCTTTACATGCTCTTATAATTCTTACAGCAATTTCTCCTCTGTTTGCAATTAAAACTTTTTTTAACATGACATTCTCCTTGTAATTACTTATTATTTATGATACAATACTACTTACCACCACTTGAAAGGAGTGTGTATATATGAATAATGTTACTAGTTTCCCTTGGTTCTCTGAGGGACAGAAAGACGCACGGGTAACCTGTAGAAGACTAAACTATTCTTCAAGGCTTTCGGTCTTTTATCGGTTAGGCTTCGTATATGAAGCTTCTCATGACAATCCCAAGCGTTTACAGCTTATTGATGAGCTCTTACGCGAATTTTCATTTTGTAAGAGTGACTTACCAAATTACGCAGAGTTCGTTCTGAAGGAGCATTATAGCCATAGGATGCTTAGACGCACCATGGACTTGCTCGGCTATAGACTTCCCAGCGGAAATCTGGACCGCCATAGTTTTCACGCGTGGAGAATTCGGTGAGTTTGATAAAAGATAACTAGAATTATTCGGGGCTTGGGGACGCTATTTTGTCCCCCGGCCCTATTTTTTTATATCTTAAACAATCGCAAAAGTAAGTTCACCTTTTGCAGCAACTTTTCCATCAACGGTTGCTATAGCTTCACCTACTCCAACAGGCCCTTTTTGTTTTATTATTTTTACTTCTAATTTTAGGACATCTCCTGGGATTACTTGTTTTTTAAATCTTAATTTATCAATTCCTCCAAATAAAGCATTTTTCCCTTTATTTTCTTCCATTGATAATATTGCTACAGCTCCAGTTTGAGCAAGAGCTTCTACAATCAACACACCAGGCATTATTGGTTGACCTGGAAAATGACCTTCGAAATGAGGTTCATTTATACAAACATTTTTATATGCTACAGCACTTTCTCCTGGTACATATTCTTCCACTCTGTCTATCATTAAAAAAGGTGGTCTTTGTGGAATTATTTTCATTATTTCATTTATATCTAACATAAAGTTAATCTCCTTACTATTTTATTTTAAATAATGGTTTTCCATAATCAACCATATCCCCATCATTTACGCATATTTCAACTATTTCTCCATCAAATTCTGATTCGATTTCGTTCATTAGTTTCATTGCTTCAACTATGCAAAGTATATCTCCTTTTTTTACTTTGCTTCCTACTTCTACATAAGGTTCTGATGTTGGTGATGCTTTTGAATAAAATGTTCCAACCATTGGTGATTTAACTATTTTATATTCTTCACTTTTTTCTTCAGCTTTTTCATCATTTTCAACTTTCTTTTCTGGTACAGAAATATATTGTACAGCTTCTTGTGGAAGAGCTGGCGCTATTGGAGCTTTATTCTTTTTCATACTAATTTTTATACCATCTGGAAATTCAATACTTAGTTCATCTATTTTGGCTTCTCCCATATCGTCAATTAATCTTTTTATTTCTTCGTAATTCATAATATTCTCCTTTTTATTATTAATTATTATTTATTTAATTTATCATTATTTTTCTTTAGATTAATCTTCATATTTTTTTAATAATATTGTTGCATTATGTCCACCAAATCCTAGTGAATTTGACATTGCATATTTTACATCTATATTTCTTCCTTCATTTGGCACTATATCTAAATCACATTCTTCATCTGGCACTTTATAGTTTATTGTAGCTGGTACAAATCCTTCTTCAACAGCTTTTGCACATATAACTGCTTCGACTCCACCTGCTGCTCCTAATAAATGTCCAATATGACCTTTTGTAGAACTTACCATTACTTTTTTGCTTGCTTCTCCAAATGCTGTTTTTATAGCTTGTGTTTCAAATGAATCATTTAGATGTGTTGAAGTTCCATGAGCATTTATATATGTAACTTCTTCTGGTTTTACATTTGCTTCTTGCATAGCTATTACCATAGCTCTTGCTCCACCTTCTCCTCCTGGAGCTGGTGATGTTATATGGTATGCATCTGATGTTGCACCATATCCAACTACTTCTGCATATATTTTTGCTCCTCTATTTTTAGCATGTTCTAATTCTTCTAGTATTACTATTCCTGCTCCTTCTCCCATTACAAATCCGCTTCTTTCTTTATCAAATGGGATGCTTGCTCTATTCTTATCTGTTGCTTGTGAAAGTGCTTTTATATTTGTGAATCCTGCTATTCCTACAGGTGTAATAGCAGCTTCTGTTCCCCCTGCTATTACTACATCTTGGTATCCGTTTTTTATCATTCTAAAACTTTCACCAATACAATGTGTTCCTGAAGCACATGCTGTAACCATTGAAATAGATTCTCCTTTTGTTCCAAGTTCTATTGCAACATTACCAGCAGCCATATTTCCTATTGTCATTGGTATAAACATTGGAGAAACTCTATCTGGTCCTTTTTGTACTAATGATGTAACTTCTTTTTCTATTGTTTCCAATCCACCAATTCCAGAGCCTAATATTACTCCTATTTTTGTCATATCTTCTTTTTCCTTATCTAACTTGCTATCATTCCAAGCTTCTTTTGCTGCAACTATTGCAAATTGAGAAAATTTGTCTAATCTTTTTGCGCTTCTTCTATCAAAATATTCTTCTGGATTATATCCTTTAACCTCTCCTGCTAATTTAACTTTATAGTTTGTTGTATCAAAATGTGTTATTTCATCTATTCCACATTTTCCTTCTTTAATTCCCTTCCAGAATTCTTCTGTATTGTTTCCTATCGGAGTTATTGCTCCAAGACCTGTAATAACTACTCTTCTTTCCATTTTTCTCTCCCTTTATTTAAGTATATTTTATTTTACTTTATTGTTTTACATTACCATTCCACCATCAATATTTATAACTTGACCTGTTATATATGAACTATCCTCTGATGATAAGAATTTAACAACTTTTGCAACTTCTCTAGGTGTTCCCATTCTTCTTAATGGAATTTGTGCATGTATTCCTTCTTTTACTGAGTCAGATAAAACTTTTGTCATATCTGTATCAATAAAACCAGGTGCTACTGCATTTACTAATATATTTCTACTTGCTACTTCTTTTGCTAAGCTTTTTGTAAATCCTATTATTCCAGCTTTTGATGCAGAATAATTAGTTTGTCCTGCATTTCCTGCAACACCAACTACTGATGATAAGCTAATTACTCTTCCTGATCTTTGTTTAATCATATATGGAATAACATTTCTTGTAACATTAAATGTACCTGTTAGATTAACATCTATAACTGATTCAAAATCTTCTTTTTTCATTCTCATTATTAGTCCATCTTTTGTAATACCCGCATTATTTACTAGTACATCTATTCTACCAAATTTTTCTATAGTTTCTTTTACCATTTCTTCGCACTGTTCAAAATTTGAAACATCTGCTTTAACTAATTCACATCTTACTCCTAATTTTTCAATCTCTTCCTTTACATTTGATTGTGCATCTTTTTCACTTCTATAGTTTAATGCTATATCAAATCCATTTTCAGCAAGTTCCATTGCAATTTCTTTTCCAATTCCTCTTGTTCCTCCTGTAATTAAAGCAACTTTATTTTCATTCATACTAATTTTCTTCCTTTCAACCTTTTTTATTAATCTTTTTATTTTTCTATTCTATCTATTTGATTCTATTTTTTTATACTTTGTAATGTATTTTCTAAAGTATCTACATTTTCAATATTATATACATTTGCTTCTACGTTTTTTTCCTTACATACTTTTTTTACAAATCCTGATAAAGTTTTTCCTGGTCCTATTTCAACAAATGTATCTACTCCCATATCTAGCATTGTCTCAATTGATTTTCTGAATTTAACAGGATTTATTACATGATTTGCTAGAATATCTACCATATTATCATTATCATTATATGGTGTGCCATCCAAATTTTTTATTACTTGTATTTTACATTTATTAAAAGGTACTTCTTTTAAAGCTTTCCTTAATTCATCAGATGCTTCTTTTAGTTTTTCTGTATGGAAAGGTCCACTTGTTTTTAACTCAATAGCTTTTCTAGCTCCCATTTCTTTAGCAATTTCCATTGCTCTTAAAACAGCTTCTTTTTCTCCTGATACAACTACTTGCCCTGGACAATTATAGTTTACTGCTTTTACAAAACCTTTTTCTACTTTTAAACATGCTTCTTCTACTAAATTATCTTCCATTCCAATAATAGCTGCCATTGACCAGTCACCTTTTGGTGCTAAATCCTGCATCAATCTTCCTCTTGTTCTAACTATTTTTGCACCATCTTCTATTGAAATTGCATTAGCACAAGTTAATGCTGTATATTCTCCTAAACTTAATCCTGCTAAAGCTATGGGTTCAATACCTTCTTTTTTTAATATTTCTAAAATAGATAAGCTCATTGAATATATTGCAATTTGAGTATTTTTTGTCTGATTTAATTCATCTTGACTTATTTTATATGTAATATCTTCTACTTTTTCTCCTAAAGCATTATCAATTAACTTATATATATTTCTTGCTTCCTCATATTTTTCATAAATATCTTTTCCCATTCCTACTACTTGAGTTCCTTGTCCAGGAAAAATATACCCTAATTTCATAAATGAATCTCTCCTTTTGTTTTATTCTAATTTTCAATTTAGTTTAATTCTATTTTATATTTCTATTAAAATGCTTCCAAGATTTAGTCCTCCTCCATATCCTACAAGCATTATTTTATCTTTTTCCTTAATTAATTTATTTTTTATAACTTGATTTAATGCTATTGGAATACTTGCATTAAATGTATTTCCTACTTCTGAAATATTTATATACATTTGCTCTTTTTTAGCTTCAATTTTATCTGCCATACTTTGCATCATCCTTAAATTTGACTGATGTGGAATTATATATTTTATATCTTGAATATTTATATTTTCTCTTTTTAATAACTGATTTATATTATCTGATACTTTAATTGTGCCAAATTTATATATTTTTTTACCATCCATATATATTTTTTGATTTTCTTTGCAAGTTAAAATATTGCCTTCTTTTCCAATACTTTCAATACTCTTTGCATATAACTTGTTTTCTGATTTTTCTATTAAAGTAGCTCCTGCTCCATCACCTAATAATATGACTGTATTAATATCTTCTTTATCTATGTATTTAGATAATCTTTCTGCACCAATTACTAATGCAGATTTTATTTCGCCAAGTTCTATGTAATTTCTAGCTATGTCTAATGCATTAATATATCCTCCACATCCTGCTGAAATATCCATGCACATACATTTGTCTATATTAAATTCTTTTTGTATTTCAAAAGATATTCCTGGCATAGTTGTTTCAAAACTGGTAGATGCCACTATAATTAATCCTATGTTATTTAAATTAACATTATCATTAGTTTCTATTAAATTTTTTACTGCTTTAATTGACATTTCTGATGTTGACTCACTATCTGTCCAATATCTTTTATTTATTCCTGTTCTTTTAAATATCCAATCTTCATCTAGTTTAAATTTATCATTAAAAAAACTATTATCAATTCCTTTTCCAGGCAAATACATACCACTTGCTACAATTTTTATTGAATTCATATGTATTCCTCTCTTTATTTTTTTACGTGCAAAATTATATCATAAATATATTTTTTTTGCACGTTTTCTAACCAAACGGTCAAAAAAATAATTTGTAATTACACAAATTATTTTTTCTCTTTCTGTTGAGATTTTATCTTATTATATTTCACATATCAAATCATAATCGCTTATATCAACTACTGTTGCTTTTACAAATTCTCCAATATTTAATAATTTATCTGTTTTTATATATATTATTCCATCTATATCTGGAACATCCATATATGATCTACCTATATAATTCTTTCCATCAAAAGTTTTATTTTCTATAAGTATTTCTAATTCTTTTCCTATTTGCTTTTCTAAATTCTCTTTAGAAATTTCTTGTTGCAATCTCATTATTTTATTATATCTACTCTTTTTAGTCATAGGATGAACTTGTTCTTTTATTCTAGATGCTGGTGTACCATCTTCTTTTGAATATGTAAAACAACCTAGTTTATCAAACTTCGCCTCTTTTAGAAAATCATATAAATCATCAAAATTTTCCTTTGTTTCTCCTGGAAAACCAACCATTACAGTAGTTCTAATAATTACATTTGGTATTTCTTTTCTTAGTTTTTCTATTAAGCTTCTTATTGACTTGCCATTACTTTGTCTATTCATTCTTTTAAGTACTGAATCTGAAATATGTTGAATTGGTATATCAAAATATTTACATATTTTATCATTTTCTTTAACAACTTTTATAAGTTCATCTGTAATTGTTTCTGGGTATGCATATAAAAATCTGACCCATTTTAATTCCTTTATTTTACAAATTTCTGTCAAAAGTTCAGCTAGTTTTGGAGTACCATAAATATCTGTACCATATTTTGTAGTATCTTGAGCAATTAATATAAGTTCTTTATATCCATCATTTACTAGTTTTTTTGCTTCTTCTATGATATCTTCCATTTTTCTGCTTATTTGTGGACCTCTTATATATGGTATAGCACAATATGTACATCTGTTGCTGCATCCATCAGCAATCTTAAGATATGCATAATTATCCCCTGTTGATATAACTCTTTCTTTTATGTTGTCAAAATCATTATATTTACCTGTATTGTTATTATCTTTTAATAACTCTTCTATTTGATTCCATAAAGAATTGTATTCACTATATTTTATAAATAAATCGACTTCTGGAATTGCCTTTATAAGTTCTTCTTTATATCTTTCAACTAAACACCCCATTACAATTAAATATTTGCACTTTTTCTTTTTATATTCTGCCATTTCTAATATTGTATTTATAGCTTCTTCTTTTGCAGATTCAATAAATCCACAAGTATTTATAACAATTACATCGGCTTTTTCTGGACTGTTTACTATTTCATAATTATTTGCTTTAAATATTCCTATTGTTTTTTCAGTATCAACTAAATTCTTACTACATCCTAATGATACAAATCCTATTTTCATTATTTCCTCCTATATTATTAGAATTTTTATTTACTTTATTATTTATTATTTATTATCTATTTATCTATTATTTGTTTTTATTCTTCTATATTTAATATTTTATTTAATCTATTTAGACCTTTTATTAAATCCTCATATGTTTCTTTACTTATTTTATCAGTTTTATCTCCCTTATATGATTTTGCTAAATTCTTCATATCCATGAGTTCAAATCTATTATTAGCTTTATCTCCATTATCTAACATATATATTGGTGTATAATCCACTTTGTTTAAATATATCTTACCATCTTTTCCACTTTTTCTAAGTTCAATGTTTAAAACTAGCTCTGTTCTAGCTTCTTTAGCAGATAGTGTTGATATATATGTTCCTATAGAATATGCTACAAATACATTTTCTCCTTCTTTATTTTGTTTAATTTCCATTGGTTGAACAACAGATGGATGAGATCCAATTATTAAATTTACACCATTTTCAACTAAATAATCAGCAATTTCTTTTTGTTCACTATTTACAACCTCTGAAATCGCATCTCCCCAATGAATCATTACACAAATATACTGTGCTCCTTGTTTTTTTGCATATTCTATATCTGATTTTGCTTGCTTATTGCTATATATATTTACTGATTGTATTTCATCTTTTTTAAGATTTTCTTCATCATCTAAAAAACATGTATATGTTAAAAATGCAATTTTACTTTGTTTTATTTCTTTGATAATTATACAGTTATCTTCTTTTTTCTGACCAACAACATCGAAATCAAGTTTTTCTAAATTTTCTCTTGTTTCTTGTAATCCTTCCACTCCGTTATCTAAACTATGATTATGTGATATTGTAACTAAATTTACCCCTGAATCTCTCACAGCTTTTGCAAATTCAAGTGGAGCATTTTTTTCATCATATTTATTACTATTTGTTATTCCTGTTTCCATTGTTCCTATTACAATATCCGATTTATTTACAAAATTTGTTATATTACTAAACATATGCGAAAAATCATATGTTTTACTTTCTTTATCATATGCATCTTCTAACATGTCATTACTGCATAAAATATCACCTACTGCAGAAATTCTTAAAATACTATCTGATTCTGAAATATTTTTATTCGTTTCTTCTATACTTTCACTTATCTCTTCAAATATCTGTTGTGATTGCTTATCTAACTCTTCTTGTTGTTTTGCAATTTCAATCTTTGAATTAATATTTCTTCCAATATTAATTCCTATGCATATAATTATTATTAAAATTAAAATTCCAATAATAATGCAAAAGTTTCTCCAAGTAAGAAATTCTTTAATTCTATTATTTCTTCTCGTGTTTCTTCTATTTCGTGCCATTTTTACCTCTTTTTAATTTATTTTTTCATTCAGTATTTTATCATTTTTTCATTACTATATCAATACTTACATTATTTCTCTTGCCTTTCTTTTTTATACTTTTTTATACTTTTATTTTTTATTTTTAATTTTTTCACTTCACTTTTTACTTCACTCTTTATTTCACTTTTTATTTTCTTTTATTACTCAAATTTATTGAATATTTTTATTAATTATTGTAAAATATATCCAGTTAAATTTATATTAAGAGAGGTGAATTATGAGTAAATATAAGAGAAAATTATATAATTCTACTAAAATAAATGATTTTAGAGAATTAGTTAATAGATATTCTAATCTATACTCTGATAAAGTAGCATTTGAATATAAAGAAACACCTAGCTCTACAGAACATATTAAAATAACATATAATCAATTTGCAAAAGATATTAAATCATTATCTACTTCACTTATAGACTTAGGTTTATCTAAAAAAAGAGTAGCAATTATTGCTCCAAACCGTTATGAATGGTGTGTTAGTTATCTAGCCATTACTACTGGTAACATGGTTGTTGTCCCTCTAGATAAGTCTCTTCCTGATAATGAAATAGAAAGTTTAATTATCAGAAGTAAAGTAGAAGCAGTTATTTTTGATAAACATTATATAGATATATTTAATAAGATTTTAAAAGAAAATAAATCTAATTTAAAATATTATATTAATATGGATTCAACATTAGATGATAAAAACAATAATAATAGTAAAGATAATAATTATACCAACATTTACTATTATTCTGATTTAATAAATAAAGGAAGCTCTTTATTAGATAGCGGTGACAAAAGATATGAAAATGTAAAGATTAATAACAAAGACATGTCTATTATGTTATTTACATCAGGAACAACTTCAATTTCTAAAGCTGTTGCTCTTTCACAGTCAAATATTTGTGAAGACATATATGCATTAGCTCAGATGACTGATATTAGAAAAGAAGATACATTTCTATCTTTCTTACCATTGCATCATACATTCGAATCAACTTGTACATTCCTTTATGGCACATTTTCTGGAATCACAGTTGCTTTTTGCGATGGTATTAAATATGTACAAAAGAATTTAGCCGAGTTTAAAGTAACAGGATTTGTTTGTGTTCCTTTAATGCTTGAAATTATGTACAAAAAAATAAAAAAAGGAATTGAAGAAAAAGGTAAAACTAAACTTGTTAAGAAAATGAGTAAAGTATGCAATAGTCTTTTAAAAGTAGGAATTGATATACGAAGAAAGGTTTTTAAAGAAATCTTAGATAATCTTGGTGGAAAAATCAGGATACTTATTGCAGGAGGTGCTGCAATGAGTAAAGATGCAATCCAAGGATTTCTTGATTTAGGTATTAATTTACTTCAAGGATATGGACTAACAGAAACATCTCCAGTTGTAGCAGGAGAGAATGATAAATATAAAAGATGTGGTTCTGTAGGTTTTCCTTTACCTGGAATTGATGTAAAAATTTCAAATCCTAATTCAGAAGGTATTGGAGAAATAGCTGTAAAATCTCCAACAGTTATGTTAGAATATGTTGATAATCCTGAGGCCACAAAAGAAGTTTTAAAAGATGATTGGTTCTATACTGGTGATTTAGGATATTTTGATAAAGATGGTTTCTTATTTATTACCGGTCGAAAAAAAGATGTTATAGTATTAAAAAATGGAAAAAATATATTTCCAGAAGAATTAGAAATCCTAATTAATAAACTACCATATGTATCAGAAAGTATGGTCTTTGGAAGACCTTGTGATAATGGAGATTACAAAATTTGTGCTAAAATAGTATATGATAAAAAACATTTTGAAGAGCTTAATAATGGAGTTTCAAATTCTGAAGATATTAAAAATATTATATGGGAAGATATTAAAAACAACGTTAATCATAAAATGCCTGCATATAAATATATTAGAGAAATTATTGTTACAGAAACTCCTTTAATAAAAACAACCACACAAAAAGTAAAAAGACATGAGGAATTGAAATTAATATTAAAAGAAGCATAAGAAAAAAGGCAATTGGGAAAATCCCTTTTGCCTTTTAATCATTACTACACATATGCTTACGTGTCATTTCTAATAAATTCAATTTAGAAAATCCTACTACTTGTGTTTTTGATCTATCTTTTTTTAAATTTTCTTTAAACAATTCTACTATTTTTTCTTCATTTTCTTTATTTTGCATATCTATGTAATCAATAATTATTATACCACCAATATCTCTTAATCTAAGTTGTTTTGCAATCTCTATTGTCGCTTCTTTATTAACTGTAAATATAGTTTGTTCTAAATCTTTTTTTCCTGTATATTTTCCTGAATTTACATCTATTGCTGTTAAAGCTTCTGTTTTATCTATTGTAATAAATCCTCCACATTTAAGCCATACTTTTCTATTGTTTAATTCTTCTAACTGTTTGCTTATACTATATTTATCTAATATATTCTCATCTATTTCAAGTTTAATATTCTTATTTTCTTCTTTTAGTTTTTTATCAATACTATCATACATTTCTTTATTATTTGTAGTTATTTGATACAAATCTTGATCAATTAAATCTGTTAGAATTCTTTGAACAATTCCCTCACTTTTATATAATAATTTAGGTTTAACCTTATTTCCTTTTTCCTGTTCACTTTCAAAATCCATCTTGACCTTTTCACATTTTATAATGATTTTCTTTAAATCTTCTACTATTTCCTCTTCTTTTTTATTTTCAGCAGAAGTTCTAATTATTGCTCCATATCCTTTAGGCATTACTTTTTTTACTATTTCTTTTAATCTTGCTCTTTCCTTTTCATCATTTATTTTCTGTGAAATTGTAATAAAGTTTTCGTTTGGCATTAATACTAAAAAACGTCCAGGTACACTAATATGTGTAGATATTCTAGCACCTTTTTTGTTAGTACTATCTTTTTTTACCTGTACTAATATAGGCATACCAACTTTTAAATAATCTTTAATATTATATTCTGCAAAATCTTCGTTCTTATTTCCTGTTTCAGTACTAACTTTTGGAATTACATCTCTTATATGTATAAATGTATTTTTATCTTTTCCAATATTAACAAAAGCAGCTTGCATTCCTGGTAACACATTTTCTACAATACCTACATATATATTACCTTCTATTCTCTCTTGGCCACTTTCTTCTTCATATTTTTCTATTAATTTTCCGTTTTCTATTAGCAATATTTTTTTATTTTCTTTGTTTACATCTATTAATAATTCCTGCATTTTTTTCCCTTCTTGCCTATTATTTAATATTATATTTATTCATTGTATTATCTATACCTTTTATTACCCAATCTTCTACTGCTTTTACTGCTAGATCTTCACCTTTTTGTAGTTCTTTATATTCTTCTTCTGGAATACGTCCTATTACATAATTTATTTTTTCATATTCATCAACTGGTGTTCCTATACCAACACGGATTCTTGCAAAATCTTCTGTGTTTAATCTTGAAACAACAGATTTCATGCCATTATGAGATCCTGCTCCTCCTTTAGCTCTAACTCTGATTTTTGATTTTTCAGTATCCATATCATCATATATAACTATTAAATTTTTAAGTGGTATTTTGTAGAAGTTAACAAATTCTATAATTGAATCACCACTTAAATTCATAAACGTTTGAGGTTTTATTAATATTACTTTTTCATTATTTATATTTCCAATACCATATATAGCATTAAATTTTTCTTTATTTAATGCTATATCATTTTTTTCTGCTAATTTATTAATAACGTCAAACCCCATATTATGTCTGGTTTTAGAATAGTCTGGTTCTGGATTTCCTAGTCCTACAATAATGTACATAATCTTATCCTTCTCTTATATCTTTTTTAAATTTATCCCATAAATCAATTACTCTTAAATATTCTTCATAATGTTTTTCAACATCATTATCATATTTATTTAATTCTCTAATTAAGCATGAAAAATCACAAGTTACAAATTCAGTATTTATTTTTTGTACACTTCTTTTTAATTTGTCTCTTGATTCTTCTATTATTTTGTCATAATTTTCTCTATCTGTAATGTAATATAGTAATGGTTTATATCTTGTCCATCCTATTGTTGCTTTTAAGAATCTTTGCTCTATTTCTGCATCAACTAATGAAATTTTTCCGAGTTTCTTTGGATATCTACCTTTCATTATACCAGTATATTGTAAAAATGAATCATGGAAATGATATGTAGGTATTCTCAAAACCTTTGCATCTTTACTCCTTAAAGCACATGAGAAAAATGTATCTTCTCCTCTTGCATTTGGTGGATTGTAGAATGCTGGAATTTTATCAATATTATCTAAATTCAAGCAAATTCCTGAACCTAAAACAAAGTTTTCTTTACCTATCCCTTCTACATATTCTGCTTTTTTTATTCCTCTTGCAATATCTGGATCTGCATATGAAATACTACTTGTATTTTCTCTCATTTTTTGTATCTTTTCCCATGATATTACTTCATTTTCTAATGCATCTATAAAGTTTTTGTAATCTTCTTCTTTTATTTCATCTGTATATTGGATGTATGGAACTGGATTCATCATTCCACAACGATATCCCATTGATACATCTGTATTTTTTATATTTTTTACATGTTCTAATATGTTTTTCTGTTTTATCCATAATAGTTGATCATCTTCTAAAACATTTGCTACTGGATATTCATCATCATCCCAGAAAAGTATATAATCCATTTTGTGTTGCATTGCACAATATAAAATTGTGTTTCTTGCTTTAGCATATCCGTTACCTATAAGTAATTTAGCATCAGCATTTGACATTCCATATCTAGACATCAATATTTTCTGATATTCTATAATATTTTCTGGTGTAATGTATTTTATTCTCAAGTTTTTATATGCCTTTGGCAAAATACCATAAAAGTCTGTTCTTATCGTATGTTGGTAATTTAAATCATATAGTATATAAATTGTTATGTCCACTTCTACGTCTAATTCTTTTAATTGCTCAACCATAAATTGTTCATAATTGTTAATAATTTTACATACATTCGGTCTACCACTTATAAAGCCAATACCTAAGTTTATTTTCTGTTTCATAAGATCCTCTCTCTTTTTTTCATCAATGTTTCATTGATTTGTATTAATATAAAATACTAGAATATTATATCATATATTTATTTTTTTGTCACTTTTCTATTTTTTCTCCATATATACCTAATTTTAGTTCATAATTCTAGCAATTATCTCTTTTTCGTATTTTTCGTCTTTTATGTCCTGAATATTATTTTCTCCGTCTTTTACTTCTGTCACATATTTAGTTTCTATCTTTATTTTTTCAGTTGCTTTTCTTAAGAACCATTCATATTCAATATCTACATGTCCTATATCTATTGCTCTATATCCTGCTTTATATAAATCATAAGCTAGTACTGTAGCTGTTGGTCCTAAAGCAAGCATTATCATTTTATTTTTATCTATTTTTAATATTTCTCCTAATATTTTGTCATAAATTTCAAAAGCATCTTCTGATGGGCAAATAATTCTTTGAATTGATTTCATATTATCAAACAAATCATTACCTACTCCTAATCTACTAAATTCACCTTCTACAATAACAACATCTTGATTATCCCATACTCTTCTTAAGTTTTTTACATAATCTTCTACCCATGATTTATCTTTATAGTCAATGTAAAATCTTGTAATATTAGATGAATAATATTGTTTGTTTTTAGATAATAGTCTTAACACTTTAAATTTATTATCATGAAGCCATTTTTTCCAAAAATTATTTGCAAAATCATTATATTTTTCTGAATATTCTAAATCTATTACATTGTTAATTCCTATTAATAAGTCTTTCTCATTACTCTCTAATACTTCTTTTAATCTCATAGCAAGCACTTTATTATACTTTTGATATTTCATGCCTACTCCACAAATCATATCAAATTCTCCATCACCAAATCTTGCAATAGAACATTTATCATTTACTATTTTATCTATTGTTTCATCTGGGCTTGCAATTTTAAAACCTCCTAAAATATCCTTTGTTTTTGCAGTATACTTTCTTTTACTTTTATCAAGTTCCATATTCATTTCTCCCTCTTTTAGAATATTTATTATTATACTATATTTTTTTTAATTTGTTTATTAATTTTTATTTATCTTTTGTTTGGTGTCTTAGTTGTTATTATAAAATGCTTTAAAAAGCTTAGATTTTCATTATAAAAAAAATAAAGAATCTATTTTAATAGATTTTACATGTTGAATTTTAAGTTATTTTATTTTCTTTCTAGGTTTTTTAAAGTATTTTAATTATATACTAATCAATATGTACATATAAATATTTAAATATAGTTTAATTTTTTAATAAATAGCAATTTCTGTATACTTTAAATTATTTAAATTATTTTACATACCTTTAGTGAAAGGTTATATTATATTTTAATTTTATATAATTCTTATAAACCCCTCCTCTAAAGGTATGTTACTACTACAATCTTCTTCCATAATCTCCTCATTATTCCAAAGCAGTATCTAAAAAATTATTTACTCTTTTTTGTTCTTTCTCTAATATCTTATATGCTTCTGAGTAATCATTATCTAGTATATCTGCTGTTATTTTTTTATTAAATACCCTATTAGGCATCTTAAATGTTTCTAATAATGTTTCTATTCTTGAGTACATACTCTGCAAATCTCCACCTTCTCTTTCGAATATAATAAAAGGTGTAGAAAATATTATTGAAAATACACATGAATGAAATGAATCTGTTGCTACTAAAAAAGCATTTTTTTCTAAATAAAGAAATTCTGCTGGTCCTACATCATAAAAAGGACTATTCTTATCTGAAATATCTATTATTTCACATTCATTTTCTTCAGCAACTCTTCTTAGTTCTTTCCAAACATCATCAGATACATCTCCCAAAAAACTTTTTACTATAAATTTATCAGTTTTTAAATTTTCTGGCCTTTTCATTACTTTTTCCCATTCAGATTTACTAAGCATCATTGTTGGATCTACTAAAACTTCTACATCATTTCTACCTGTAAGTTCTTTGACAATTTTCTTTCCAGCTTGTTCTCTTACTGATATTGATTTAACCTCATTTAGACCGTTTTTAAACATCTCATAAACATCACTATCTTTTTCTGGTGAGTGGTCAACTCCTATACTTGCTGAGAAAGAAATTCTCTTCTCTTTTGGTACAAATGTGCCTAATGCTTTATCTGAGAATATCTTATCAAAAGTAAAATTCCAAATCTGGTCACTTCCCATAACCACATAATCATAATCCTCTGTAAATCTCTTTGGTACTTCATACTCTTTGTATAGAATTTCGTTTGCAAATTCTATATTTTCATTAAAATTTTTAAATTTCTTTAATCTTTTTTCATCTTTTTCATTTCTGATAACAGGAACGTCATCTTCTAGTCCTATATACTTTATTGTTTCAACGTCTAATCCTTTTTTTCTAAGCACTTGTTGAACTGCATAATTTTGAAGTCTATTACCAAAATTATACTCTCCAAAAAGTGTCACAATTCCTGCCTTTTTCATTTCCTCCTCCCTTCTTTTAGAACTACACTTTTTGTAGTTTTATTAAATTATTTGAACTATCATATTATATCATAATGCATAAAAAAAAGCAATCCTTTTTAGTCATAGACTGCAAAAGAAAAAATATAAACAAACAGGACTTTACTTTTTATGTTTACCTTGTTTGCTTATATTTTAAATTTTTCTAATTTATATTCTTTATCCAGTTTTTCATTTAAATATATCTTTGCTATTATTTCTAACTCTTTTATTGCATTTTCTGACAAATTAAATGAAAAAAGTTTTTTAGGTGGAGCAAGTACTATATATTTTATTGCATTTAATGTTGCCTCAGAAATTTCTATTGCTCCCTTATCTTGCCTGCTACATACTTCACATTTTAATCCATTATCTCTAAAGCTAAAATAGTTTAATTTTTCCTTTTCATTTTTACAACTTGAACATTTATCTATAATTGGTGTAAAACCTAATAAGCACATTAATTTTATTTTAAAAATTGATATAACAAGATCCATATCTTTATCAGTTTCAGAAAGTACATATAAGGTATTTAAAAATAATTGTAAAATTCTATATGTATTCTGATTTTCATCGGTAACATCATTTATAATCTTAGTAATGTGTGATGCATATTGTAATTTATTAATATCCATTCTCAAATTATAAAATAATTCATTTACCTCACATGAATTTATATTATATGAACTAGCTCCTTGATATATCAAATAATCTCCAAAGCACAAAAATTGTGTTGCTGCCATAAGCGAGCTTTTAGGACGTCTTGCCCCTTTAGCAGCACACCCTATCTTTCCATTTGGAGTTAATATTGTTACCATTTTATCATAATCACTCATATTATGTTCTGATATTACTATTCCCTTTAATTTCAATATTCCCATCTTGTTTTTCCGCCTCAATATTGTTTTTTTCTACGTTAAATTTTTCATTTATCCTTAAGTTTTTTTCTATATTTTCAACTTCTATTAACTCTAAAAAAGTATTTATATTTCCTGTATTTTTAAATGTATTCCAAGCCATTTGTTTTATCATAATGTCATCATCTCCATTTCATAAAGTTAATATATATTCTAATTATAATTATTAATATATTTAGAATATATCTTTATTTTTATCTTTTGCATTTTTTGTTTTTTTATTCTTTTTATTTTTGTTTTATTTTTCTATTTTAAAGTTTTTAATAAATTTATCATTATTTATCCAATCTTCTTTTACTTTTACCCAAATCTTTAAATTTATTTTTATTCCTAGCATTTTTTCTAAATCTTCTCTTGCATAAGTTCCTATTTTCTTTAGCATAGATCCATTTTTTCCAATAATTATACCTTTATGAGAATCTCTTAAACAATAGATAATTACGTCTATATTATATATTGGTTTATTTTCCATTGTTTTTCTTCTCTTCATTCTTTCTACTTCTACTAATATTCCATGTGGAACTTCATCATTTAATAATTTTAAAGCTTTTTCTCTTATAGTCTCTTCTACTAATTGTCTTGTTGTTTGGTCTGTATATTCTTCTATATTATAATATGCAGGTCCTTCATTTAAGTTCTTTTCTATTTCATCCAATATAGCTTCTAAATTAATATTTTTTACAGTTGATACTGGTATTATGCTTGAAAAATCATATTCATTTTTATATAGATCTATTAGTTTAGCAATTTTCTCTTTTTTCACTAAATCAACTTTATTTATGACCAATATTGTTTTTTTCTTTGCTGCTTTAATTTTATCTAAGATAAGTCTATCTCCTTTTCCAATTTCATCAGATGTTGCTTCTACCACAAATACAACCACATCAACATCTTTCGAAACTTCAAAGGCATTCTCGACCATAACATCTCCAAGTTTTGATTTTGGTTTATGAATTCCTGGAGTATCTATAAATATAATTTGTGAATTTTTTCTATTTACTATAGCTCTTATTACTGTTCTTGTTGTTTGTGGTTTATTAGCTATTGCTGCAACTTTTTCTCCAACCAAACTATTTATTATACTAGATTTACCTACATTTGTTCTTCCAAGAATAGAAACAAACCCTGATTTAAAATTTTCTTCCATAACTGCCTCTCTTTTTTATTTTATATTTTATATTATTGTTAACATTATTGCATTATATTAATACTTCATTTTTGTTATTATATAACTTTAAACTTCTATTTTTTGTAGAAAAATGAAATAATTTTTTCAAAACTTTCGTCATATTTTACTTGACATATATCATATATATCATATTTTTTCATTAATTTCAATTTTTTCATAAAAAGGGGATAGCCTATTTTTACGCCATCCCTTCTTATTTTTATATTCTATATTCTTCCATTGGAGTATAATGTGTGTGTAATAATTCATGTGCTTTATGTTCTCCAGGCTTTCCTATGTATTCCTTATATATTTCTTTTAGTATTGGATTTTCATGTGATTTTCTTATCACACTTCTTTCATCTATTGAATACATTGCACTTGCTCTTTTTGCTCTAATATCTACAGACATCCTTGTTTTAGAATTTTTAATCGGTTGTCCTCCTCCCATTATACATCCGCCTGGGCATGCCATTACTTCTACAAAGCTATAATCTGCTGTTCCATTTTTTATATCTTCCATAATTTTTCTTGCATTTCCAAGTCCATGTGCTACAGCTACTTTTACTTCTTTTTCTCCTATTTTTACTACAGCTTTCTTTATTCCTTTAGAACCTCTAACATCCTCAAATTCTATTTTTTTTAATTCTTCACCTGTTATTAATTCATATGCAGTACGTAGAGCAGCTTCCATAACTCCTCCTGTTACACCAAATATTGCTGCGGCTCCGGCTTGCTTCTCCCATAGGATTATCAAAAGTTTCGTCTTCTAGTTTATCAAATTCTATATTTGCTTGTTTAATCATTCTTGCAAGTTCACGAGTAGTTATAACACTATCTACATCCCATAGTCCATTTACCTTCATTTCTTCTCTTTGTCTTTCATATTTTTTAGCTATACATGGCATAACAGATACAACATAAATTTTATTAGGATCTATATTATTCTTTTCGGCATAATATGATTTTATAATTGCTCCAAACATTTGATGTGGTGATTTACAACTTGATAGATGAGCTAAATTTTCTGGATATTCCATTTCTGCGAATCTAACCCAACCAGGACAACAAGAAGTAGTCATTGGTAAATTATCATTTTCTTTAAATCTTCTTACAAATTCAGTTGCTTCTTCCATTATTGTAAAATCTGCTCCTGTATTTGTGTCGAATACTTTATCAAAACCAAGAGCTTTTAATGCAGATACCATTTTACCAGTAACATTAGTTCCAATATCCATACCAAATTCTTCACCAAGTGCTACTCTAACAGATGGTGCTGTTTGTACAACAACATATGTATCAGGGTCCTTTAATTTCGCCCATACATCATTTATATTTTCTTTTTCATGTAATGCTCCTGTAGGACAAGATTCTATACATTGACCACAAAATGTACAATTTACATCATTTAAACTATGATCATATGTTGTAGAAATACATGATTCAAATCCTCTTTCTATACAATCTATTGCTCCAATATTTTGAACATTTTTACAAGTAGCAACACATCTTCTACATAAAATACATTTATTAAAATCTCTAACTATAGATGGAGATTTATCATCTATTTTATGCTCCGTTCTTTCTCCTTTAAAGTCAATATCTAGTACATTGAATTTTATTGCTAAATCTTGAAGTTCACAATTTCCGAGATCTTGTACATGTCAAGCAATCCTTAGAATGATTTGAAATAATTAAATCAAGGATTGTATGTCTTGCTTCTAAAACATTTGGTGTATGAGTGTGGACTACCATTCCTTCTTCAACTTTTTGTATACATGAAGTTGCAAACCCTCTTCTTCCTTCAACTTCTACAATACACATTCTACAATCCCCAACTTCATTTATATCCTTTAAGAAGCATAGTGTTGGAATATCTATTCCTGCTTGTTTTGCTGCATCTAATATAGTTGTTCCTTCCGGAACCACAACATTTTTATCATCTATTTTTAAATTAACCATTTTTTTCCTCCTTATTTGAGAAATCGGGTACAGTCCCCAATTCACCTTATCCAATAGCATGGAATGGGCACGATCTAATACATGTCGTACATTTTATACATTTATCTTGGTTTATATGTCTTATGTCTCTTCCCTCTCCTTCAATCGCATTTACAGGGCAATTCTTTTGGCATAATCCACAAGCTTTACACTTATCTGGGTCTATTTCTATTTTTGCTAAAGCTTTACATTCCATTGTTTTACATTCTTTTTCTATTGCATGTTGTCTAAATTCTTCTCTAAAATATTTCAATGTACTTATTACTGGATTTGGAGCACTTTGTCCAAGTCCACATATACTTGCCTTTTTTATATTAACTGCTAGCTTTTCTAATCTATATATATCATACTCTGTTCCTTCGCCACTACAAAGCTTTTCTAATATTTCTAACATTCTTTTTGTTCCTATTCTACAAGGAGTACATTTACCACAACTTTCACTTACTGTAAATTCTAAATAAAATTTTGCTAAACATACCATACATTTAGTATCGTCCATAACAATAAGTCCACCTGAACCCATCATAGAACCTATTTCCTTTAATGATTCATAATCTATTGGTGTATCTAAATGTTCTTTAGGTATACATCCTCCTGAAGGTCCTCCTGTCTGAGCTGCTTTAAATTCTCTTCCATTTGGTATTCCTCCACCAATATCAAACACTATTTCTCTTAGAGTTGTTCCCATTGGAACTTCCACTAATCCGACATTATTTACATTTCCTCCAAGTGCAAATACTTTTGTTCCTTTTGATGTAGCTGTTCCTATTGATGAATACCATTCTGCACCATTTAAAATGATTTGAGCTATATTTGCATATGTTTCAACATTATTAATTAAAGTTGGACATCCCCATAAACCTGAATTTGCTGGATATGGTGGTTTTACTCTTGGTTGTCCTCTTCTTCCTTCAATTGACTCTAAAAGTGCTGTCTCTTCTCCGCAAACAAAAGCTCCTGCTCCAAGTCTTATTTCTATATCAAAATTAAATCCTGTTCCAAATATATTTTCTCCAAGTATTCCATAATCTCTTGCTTCATCTATTGCAATTTGTAATCTATGTACTGCTATTGGATATTCAGCTCTTACATAAATATATCCTTTTTCTGCTCCTATTGCATAACCTGCTATTTCCATAGCTTCTAAAACTGCGTGTGGATCTCCTTCTAGAATACTTCTATCCATAAAAGCTCCCGGATCTCCTTCATCTGCATTACACACTACATACTTTTTATCTCCTTTAGCTTCTTTTGTAAGCTTCCATTTCTTTCCTGTTGGAAATCCAGCTCCACCTCTACCTCTTAGTCCAGATTTATCTATTACGTCTATTACTTCGTCTTTTGACATTTCTGTTAAAACCTTAGCTAATGCTTTATATCCATCAAATGCAATATATTCATCTATTTCCTCTGGATTTATTACACCACAATTTTTTAGTGCTATTCTTTTTTGCTTTTTGTAAAATGTTAAATCATCTAGTTTAGTAACTTTTGTTCCATCAATATCTTTACATAGTAATCTTTCTACTACTTTTCCTTCAATTATGTGTGAGTTTATAATTTCTTCGCAATCTTCTGGTTTTACCATAGCATAAAAAGTATCTTCTGGTCTTATTATAACTATAGGTCCTTTAGCACATAGTCCAAAACATCCAGTTTTTATTACTCTTACATTTTCTATTCCTTTTTCTTTAATTATTTTTCTAAAATTTTCTAATATTTGTGGTGATTTTGAAGAAGTACATCCAGTACCATGACATACTAATATATGTTTTTCTCTTGTATCTGCATTAGTATTTTTTCTTAAATCTAATTCAACTCTTTTTTCAGCCCTTATTTTTTCAATTTCTTCAATAGTCTTCATTCAAGACCTCCTTTTACTAATATCTATAAGATATTGATTTATAGATATTTTTGTATTATACTATTTTTTTGATTTTAATTTTTATTCTTCCTTTTCTAATTTATCTAAAACCTCATCTAATTTTTTTACTGTTGCATGCCCATAAACTTCATCATTAACAGTAAATACTGGTGCTATTCCACATGCTCCTACACATCTGGTTGTATCAATTGAAAACTTTCCATCTTCACTTGTTTTTCCCTCTTCTAGGTTTAACCTTTCTTTTAGTCTATCTAATATTGATTGTGATCCCTTTACAAAACATGCTGTACCTAAACATACAGAAATATTATATTTCCCTTTTGGTTCTAAGGTAAATCTAGCATAAAAAGTAATTACACCATATATTTCTGCCATAGGTATTTTTAAATATTTAGAAATTTCCATTTGTGCTACCTTAGGTATATATCCATATTTTTCTTGAACTTCATTAAGAATTTGTATTAAGTTATCTTTTTCTTCTTTATATGGTTTCATTATTTCTATTACTTCTTCTCTTATTCTATTGTCTACACATTCACACATAATTTTCCTCCTTATCCTTTTAAATATGTGTATATTATATCAAACTGGCTTTTCTTATACAATGATTTTCGACATTTATTTACATTTATCTTTAATAAATTTATAGATTTCTAATGACTTATTTTTGTTTTATTGTTATAATTATTTTATTAAAGAAAGGGAGTGCTGTTTTATGAAACTATCACAAAGACTAGGAATATCTTTACTTGGCTTTCCTATTGCTAGTTTTATAATTTTTATAATCTATTTTTTAATTTATATTATTATGGGAGAAAGTACTTATATCAGTGAAATATTCTATATTACTGATATTAATATTTTATTAAAAGAACTTCTTGTGTTAGGTGTTTCTATGTTTATTTCTTTATTATCTCTATTTACATTCTATGATGTAAATAACAAATATACAACTAAGAAACATCCAATACTTTATACTGTTGTATCACTAATTCTTTTAATATTTGGCTTTGCTTTTATACCATTACTTGCAACTCAACTATTTTTTAAGGATCTTCCTTTATTTAGTTTAACATTCTTTTTATTATGGATAATCCTTGTCACTGTTTATTCTTTAATAGAAGTTATTAGAGATTTTATTAATAAATGGATTATTAATAAAAAAAGTGAAAAAGTAAATAAAGTAAAAATTGAAAAGATTAAAACAAAGAATATTAAAAATAAAGATAAATAGTTCTACCGCAATATAAATATTATAAAACTACAAAAAAAGATATAAGAAGTTTTCAATCACTCTATACTCTATTTAATATTTGAAAACTTCTTATATCTTTTAATTATTTTACCCTATTCTTCAACAAACGTAACATCTGAATCTAATGGACATATTTGTATGAATGTTTTTCCATCATTTACTTCAATCTCGTTACCTTCAGCATCTTTATATACTGTTTGACTTGTTCTAGAATCTTTAGTACATGTAATAGGAATTACCTTTCCATTAGTAATATAGTATCCATCTAATTCTTTTACATTATCAAGTGTTTGTCTTCCTTTTCCTGATCCATCATCTATTGTTGTATTTTCTGCAAATTCAATTATTATATTTTTTGTTGTAATAGTATCTCCTGAAGTCCAATCAACTTGTTTTTCTCCTCTTGAATAACGTACATATTCTTTACTTTCTTTATCATATTTATATTCAACACTATTATAATCTGAATAAGGAATAACTATATCTGTTGCAGTTTTTCCATCTTCCAAATTAACTTCACTAACAACATAATTTAAAACCGGCTCTTGTTCTGTTGTTGTCCTATATCCTTTTCTTTCTGCTATATTCATTATATCCTCTGTACTAGTAACAACATTATGTGGTGCATATTTTTCATTTACTCTCCAAAATGCTGTTGAACTTTCATAAATGCCATTTATATTATTTACTCCTAAAGTACTTATATCCTCTTGTGCTTGTGGACTCCATCCATAGTGTACATATATAGCATCATTTTCTAATGCATAATCTAAGAAATAATGTCTTGAACTTCTAATTGGCCCTATTTTTTCTAAGTCTTTATCTTGAAGAATAAGCATTAACCTTGTTTCTCCACCTTCTACAATCATTTCATATACAATATCTGCTTCTTTTAATCCCGCTTGTGGCATAGCATCTATATTATTATCAATCATTACTGCTATTGGTCTAGATGTTCCTGATAATGTTTTAGGTGTCGCTACAACAGGTTCCTCTTTTGTTTCATTTAATACTTCGTTTACACTAGATGTATCTGTACTTTTCCAATTTCCAAATATTTTTAATGCAAACAAAATAGCTGCTATAATAATTAAAACTACTAGAACAATTACAAATATTCTTGTGCTGTTATTCTTTGGGCTTTGTCCTCTATTTCCTCTCATTTTATCAATTCCTCTCGTTTTAATTTTGCTTATATTTTCATTACTCCTAAAGTAATACCATAAATAATCAATATAATTATTATTCCAACACAAGCACTAAAAACTACTTCTGATAATCTATGTTCTTTTGATTCAATTCTACTTGCTGATACCAATATTGAAAGAACTAATGATAATGTTAATATAACTATATTATCTGTTATTAACCATATTATTGTATTTGCTGCAAATGCTAAAGCAGAATATCCACTTGGAACAAATTTCTTATTTAACCCTCTATGTTTATTAGATCTAGCTATAGCAATTAATGCAACTATAGCAACTAATACTATTATAATAGCTGAAAATGCTAAGTGTATTGGAGATTGTACAATATTTTTTATAAACTGAAGTCCTATATCACTTATCTTATCAAAAAACAGAAAGTATGCAACAATTAACGCATTTAACGCTGTTATTACAACTCCTCCTGCTGCAACATCTTTTGCTATTTTTGCTTTTGGATGATAAACATCAACATATAAATCTACAACTGTTTCTATCGCTGTATTACACATTTCAGCAAATAATATTAAAATGATTGTAAACAAAAAGCATAAGAATTCAGCTCTGCTTAAGTCAAAGAACAGACTTATTATAACTACAGCAACAGCTATAACTAGTTGAATCTTTATATTTCTTTGTGTTGTAGTCGCATATATAATTCCATTTGTAGCATTTTTCCAAGCATCTATAAAGTTGCTATTTGATGTCTTTTTTTTATTTTTTTTTTCTTTTCTTTCTATTTCTTCAAGTTCTTTTTTTCCTTCTTCTTCTGATGTCTCCCTTTTTATTCCTAATTTTGATAATATATTCTCTTCTTTTTCCCTCATTACCTTTTTATCTGATTCTTCAATATGATCATATCCCATTAAGTGATAAAAACCATGAACAACCATATAAGATAATTCTCTTTCAAAACTATGTCCATATTCCTCTGCTTGTTCATAAACTCTTGGAATTGAAATTACTACATCTCCTAATATATCTCCTTGCATATTAACATCTGTATTTTGTGCATTTTCCTTTATGAATTTATCTAATTCCTCTTTTTCAAACATAGGAAACGAAAGTACATCTGTAGCTTTATCAATGTTTCTATACTGCTTATTTATTTTTTCTATTTCGTCTTCATTTGTTAATGTAATGCTTATGTATATATTTGCTTGATCTAATTTTTCTTCTTTAAAACATTCATCAACAACTTCTTTAATGATATTTTCATATTTTTCATTTTTTTCTAAATTTTTATATATAATTTCGCAATTTTCTTCCATATTCATTCCTTTTTCTATTTATATTATACTGCTTCTTTCTTTACTCTAGTTTTTCTTTTGGTTTTTTTTGCTACTTTTTTATATTCTCCTTCTGAAACATAAGAATTATATAAATTTCTCATAACTCCTAATTCTACAAGTTTATTTCTATAGAATTTAATTATTCTATAATATTTATTTTCATTTGATAAAACATAATCTAAATCGTTTCTTATAAATAATATTTCTTTTTGTTTAATATATTCATCATAATTTTTAGTTTTTGTGTTTTCTAATTCTTTATATTTATCCCAGAACTTTTTAAATTTTTCTCTTTCTGTTGGTCTTTCCCAATAAATCTTTGTACTTAATAATTTAACATTATATTCTTCCATTATATTTATTAGTAAAGCATATGCTTTTTCTTGTTTTCTTAATACCTTTGTATCAACTATTAAACTCCTTGTATCATTCAATAGTTTTTCATAGCATTGCTCTGCAACTACTAATGGTAAACTATGTGTAAATAGTTTTCTACTTAATCCAAGAAGAATTACATTTTTTTCTATTACATCATTTTGATCTAATTTTCCTACAGAAAATCTATCAAAATTATCATATTCATCTAAAATTTCTTTATAAGTATCATTTTGTTCTATTTCAAATTTAATTGGTAAAATATTTGAAATATATTCTTCTAATGTTTTAAATATTTTATTATATATTTCCTCTTTTTCTCCATCATTCATATTATCAGCAAGTCTTATTGAATAATGTTTTAATAAACCTTTATAAAGTATCTCAGATTCTGTACAGTAGAATTTCTTAAATCTTTCTATTACTTTTGGTTTATCATTTAATACATTTTGATAATCTAATCCAATTAAATAAATTTGTTTCCTATATTTATATTCTGTATATCCGCTCTCTTTTAAATGAGTTATCATATAATATTGAGATAATGCATCTTTTTCAAACTCACTTGCAGTATCATTTTTTACTTTTTTATATATTGAATCCATTATATGCTTATCTATTGCTTCAAGATATAATGCATATGTATCATCTAACTTTTTAGATAAAATTTCTTTTTTCTCTGGTTCTTCTGCACTATTCAAGTTTTCAAATAACTTTAGTACATTGTTCCTTTTCATTGTAATTATTACGCCATTTAGTCCAATCTTTGTTGGTATAAGTAGTTTACTAATTGTGCTTGTTATCTTTGAGAAAAATGTTCTTTCTGAATTATAAATTCTTACACTTCTTTCTTCCATTTTATCCATCCTTTCTCTTCCTTTGTTTGTTTCTTAAATAATTATTTTAAAAAACTATTTTTTCTTCTAAGCCAATTTCTTCTTTTACTTCATATATTACTTCTACTTCTATATAGTCTTTTTCTACTCTTGTGTTTATTTTTTTGTCAGTTACTTCTTTGTTTTCTATATCTTTTTTTAGTTCTTCTTCTGCTTTTCTTATGCCTATATCTTTTGCTTCTTCTATACTATATATTATTGATGTTTCTTCATATTCTTTGTATTCATATTTTATAATTTCAATTGGTAAATAGAAATCTGAAAATAATTTTAATTTTTTTGTCGTTTCTATTGTATCATATTTTTCAAATTTTGGAAGTGTTTTATGCAAATTTATTTGAAAATTATTTATCTTTACGGAATATTTATTCTCAAGGTTTCCTGTTTCTTCTTTTTTAGTTTCTTTAAAATATATTTTTTGGACATTATTATGCCATACTTTTGCTTCAACACTACCATATGAGTGGACAAATCGCTTTCCTGTATATTTTCCTTCTAGATATCCTGCTATTAGTATATCTCCTTTTTTTACAACATCCCCACTTTTTACTAGGGGAGTACCATTTCCAGCACTTACTTTAGTTATTATTCCATCTTGATTTGCAACAACATTACAAAATTCTTCTTCATCTATTATTTCTGGTTTAGGATCCGATTTTTCTATTTTTACTTTTGCATTCGTTCCATTTATTTCTATTCCCACCCATGCAATATCATCTCTTTCTAATCTTATTTTATTTATTATTTCTTTTGTATCAATGCTATTTTTTAAAACTCCTGTTTTTAATCCATCTTGTTCCAACAAACTAATTATTTCGTCTTTATTTATGTATCCATTACATTCTATTTCTATATTCCATATAAAGTGGGATAATGTAAAAATTAATAAAATGATTAAAATTAGTAAAATTAGAAATATTTTTCTTTTTCTATATTTTTTTATAAAGAATGGTAGTCCTTTTTTTTCTTTTATCCTTACTTTACATTTTGTTTTCCTTGATATTTCTTTTAACCTTTTAAAATCTTTTCTATTTATATTTGCTTTTAAAGTAATATCATCTGTTCTTTCTAAATTCCATAACTCAATTTGTTTTTGGAAGCATATATTTAAAAATCTTTCTATATAATATCCTTCTACTAAAATTTTTACATATCCGATTATAATATTCTATTACTCTATTTAAATTCAAGATATTTATTCCTCCTCATCATTTATCGTGTTTTCAAAGTCTATTCCTTCTATTTTTCCAGTTATTATTAAATCATCTGTATTCATTTCTTCTAAACTTAAATTAAATCCATTAATATTTATAATTCCTATATATGTGTTTAATCTAATAAAATAATCTTGATATTCTAAAATTCCTTTATGATTTTCTATTAATACTTTTTCAAAACCTATTATTGTTATTTTCGGATTATCAGTACTAAGCTCTATAGGTATTTCTAATAATTCATCAATTTTTCTTGCTTTTCTTCTCATAAATTCCTCCTACTATTGTTTTAGTTATATACTTTCATTTTATGAGATTTGTCTTAAATTATTACTAAACAATCTTTTATTCATGATAAAGTAATTAATACCTTGTTATACTAAAAAACAGGAGAATGTCTAACATTCTCCTAAATATTTATAATTTATTTTTCAAATTCATCTAAAGTTTTAAACTCATACCCCATATCTTTTATTTTCTTTATGCATTCATCTAAAATATTACTATTATCTTTAGATGTACTATGTAATAACATTACCTCTCCATTATGTAAGTTTTCCATTATTTTTTCTTTTCCATATTCTTCTCTTCCTTGTTTATTTTCATCCCAGTCATCATATGCAAAAGACCACATAACAGTAGTATATCCAAGCGTATTAGTATATTCTATGCTTCTTTCACTATATTCTCCTTTTGGTGGTCTTATATATTTCATTTCATACCCAAATTTATCATAAACTGCTGTATGAAGTTCCATAACATCATCTTTTATTTCTTCATTACTTGATTCAGGCATACAAATGTGATCAGATGTATGATTTCCTACAATATGCCCCTCATCTATCATTTTCTTAACTGTATCCGAAGCCGTATTTAAATAATGTCCTGTTATGAAAAATGTTGCCTTTACATCATTTTGTTTTAATATTTCTAATATTTTTTTTGTATATCCAGCCTCATATCCGCAGTCAAATGTCAAATATATATATTTCTTTTCACTATTTCCTATACATATTCCATTATATCTATTTATGATTCTTTTATTTTCATTTCCTAAATCTGGCTGATCATGATTTTTTCCTCTTTTTATTCCCCAACTTATTTTTTTATTACTAATACTACTTGTTGCACTTGTTTGTACTAAATTTATTTCATTCTTTTCTTTATTTGATATATTTCCACTTTCTTTCATGCTTAGTACAGAAAATGAAAATATAAATACTAATGATAGCATAAAAAAAGTAGTAAGTTTTTCTATTTTTTTCTTATTCATACTATAAGATTCCCCCTTAAATTCTTACTACTTTAATATTATTCTATAACTTTTCAAATATTCATATAAAATTACAAGTAAATTTATATGATTATCTATAGATAAAACATATGGTTTACCATCAAATTCAACTATACACTAATCTTTTATAAATATTCAAAATCTCCTATTATTAAAAAGCAAATATTAACTTTAAGTATTCTAATAACTTTGAAAATAGCTATAATCTTACTATTTTTATACATAAACTCCATAAAGAAGAAGACTGTAATTTAAATTACAGCCTCCTCTTTACCAAAAAGTTAAAATGTACTCCTTCTGGTTTGAAACTAGAGGTTTATGCTAATTAGCTATTTTCGTTAATATTATACCTTAAAATAATCCGTATAGAACTAATCTCTTCCCGTATACTGATAGCCATAAGTGATCTTACAAGCAAGATTATCATCGTATTTTCCGTTCTTATCAGTTACTCGGAAATAAATTTGTATTTTGTCTCCTTGCGAGGAACCATACATTGCCGTGACTTTTCCGCTTGAAGCCGCACTAGATTTTGCTTGGCCTAAAACAGTGCTTGTATAAGCCCTCCGAATCTGTACAGTCAGAATTACAGGCTTACTTGCACTATATTTTGCATTGACCATCAGTATTTCGTATGGCTTGCCTACAGTTTTCACTGGTGTGAGATTATTTCCAGTCATTGTAAACGTGCCAACTGTAGCAGCATCTTTGTTCCAAGTTTCACTTCCACCTCCCAAAGGTACAATGTTACTTTCAGTGAATGGAGCAGATATTTCAATTATTGCATAGCCATCATTATTAACTTCAACCTCTTGAGTTACGATGCCTTCTTCTTCATCAGAAAGCTCAATATCTGATGCATATGCCATTATTGGCGAAAGCAAACACATCAGAATTGTCATTGCAAATGCTAAAATCCGTTTTTTCATTGCGTAAATTCCTTTCTAAAAACCTCTAGTTTCTTAGTGCAAAAAACTGCACAGTAAAATTATACTATATAATTTTGTAAAAATCAATCATTTTTGATGTTTTGTGTTCATTTTCTCTTAATTTTTTAATTTATCTTTTGTTTTCTTTTATTTACTTCTAATTTTTCATATTTTCTCGTTTTTTTATTTATTTTTTCAAATATTAATATACCAAGCTTGGATGACTTGTATATTGAAGTGGATCTACTCTATATGAATTAGCAGTTCCTCCTATATATACTTCATAATGTAAGTGTGGTCCTGTAGAAATTCCTGTATTTCCTGATGTTGCTATTTGTTGTCCTCTTGAAACTGTTTGTCCTTGACTTACACTATATCCTGATAAATGTCCAAATCCTGTATAGTATCCATTACCATGATCTATCATTATGTAATTTCCATAACCTGAAAGCCATCTTGCTATTATTACCTTTCCTGATGCTGGTGCATAAACAGGTGCATATCTAATTGGAATGTCAACAGCACCATGATTGCTTGAAGCTCCTGCCGTTGGAGAAAGTCTAGGTCCGAAAAAAGAAGATATGTAATTATACCATTGGGTGTTTGAAGATACTGGCCAACTTAATACCCCTTCGAAGCTTCCTTCATATCCTCCACCTGAACTTGCATTATTTCCTGCTTCTTCTATTTCTTTTTGTGCATCTTTTATTGCTTCTTCAAACTCATCTATTGTTTGTTGTAATTCTTTTTCTTCTGCTGATAAATTATTTACTTTCGCTTGTTTTGCTTTTTTAGCTACTTGTAATTTTTCATTTTTTGATTCTACTTTTTTCTTTGCTTCATCTACTTCTTTTTTCTCTTTTTCTAAATCATCTTTTACTTCTTGAGTTTCTTCTTGTTTTTCTAGAATTGAAGTTATTACTTCTTGATCTGCTTGTGCTATCTCTTCTACTCTATAGTATCCTGATATAAATGATGTTATATCATCTGATGATAGAAGTATATCTAAATATGTAGTTTGTCCTTTTTCATACATTGCTACTAGTCTATTAACTAATAATTCTTCTCTTTCTTTATTTTCTTCTTCTAATTCCTCTATTTCTTTCTCTTTTGTTTCAATTGAATCTTTTAAATCATTAATTTTAGTTTGTAATTCATCAATATCGTCTTCATAATCTGATATTTGCGCATTTAATTCACTAATATCATCTAATACAGAATTTTTCTCAGCTATTACTTCATCTTTTTTATCTTCTGCTTCTTGTTTTTGTTCTTTTAATTCAGATATATTTGCTGCTATACTTGTACTTTCTACAGCACATAAAAAAGCAATTAATATTATCATTGATATAATTTTCTTTATCATATGTATTTACTTCCTTTCATATTTTATCCTATTTCAATTCCGAAAGCATTCCATAATAAGAATCTCCGCCCTATTATTTCTCCCGTTTCTACATCTATATAATATGTATAATATTGATCCCATATCATATTATAGGATGAATTTTCATCAATATTAAATTCAAATGTAACTAACCAAGCTTTTCGAACTAAACTGTCAACTTGATAAGAAATATTTTTTTCTGTAGGGTAATTGTTATCATGCATTTGAATATAATATTGATCATAATCATTTTGTCTAAAATATGCATTTCCATTAGTTTCTATAATTGCTAATTCGGTAAAAATATCTTTCACTTTTAAATTATCATTTACTTTTTCTTCTGCTTCAATTGCAACATTTTTTGCAGTATCTTCACTCACCTGAACTAATGTATCTTCAAATTTAATGTCTTTTACTTTAAAATAATATAATTCATTAATTTCAGGTATAATTGCAATACTAATTGATTGATATGGATTTTTTATCCCATCATATTCTTTATAGAAATCTATATACCAAATATATGCATCAGCAAATTCCTGAGTATTAGTTCTAATTGTTAATCCTGTATATTCATCTAAATTATATCCATATTTTTTACAAATGTTTCTTGCTGTATTTTCTGCCTCTTCTGATGTTGTTCTATAATCTTGTATATTTTTATTTAAAATACTATCAAATCGAATGTAATAATATTCTTGATTTATTGCATCTAATTCTATAAATATTTCATTATTTGTTTTTATTTGCCAAATTAATTTATTATTATCAGGGTTGTTAATTAATTTTATTGATTTTATTTTTTCATTTTCATATCCAAATATTTTCAAAATCTCTTTTGCCTTTTTTCTTGAGTTTTCTTCACTTATAGCAGTATTCTTTTCTTCTTTGCTAATAGTATTAATATTACTATAAAATCCAGATATTTCCTTGGGTTGTTTAAAAATTTTTTTATATACTTTCGTAGTAGCATATGCTATCCCTGTAAATAATAACAAAGATGCACATATTGTAGTAAAAATTTTAAAAAAAGAATATTGTTTATATTTTCTTTTTTGAATATCTTCATATATGCTTTCATATATGATTTTATTTAATTTTTTAGAAGTTTCTTCCGAAACCTTTTTTTGAGTTTGCAAATTATGATACAGTAATTTATCTAATTCGTCTTCATTCATAATTTTTTCCTCCTGTCTCGTAAATCTTTTTCATCTTTTCTTTAGCTCTTGTTCTTTTAGTAGTAACAGTATTTTCCTTTAATCTTAAAATTCTTCCAATCTCTTTATCTGTAAAATTTTCCATGTAGTATAAAATAATAATTAATCTATCTTCATATTTTAAATTGTTACATATAAAATTAAAATCTATACTGTTTTCTACATTATCAAAAGTTTTCGTATCATATTTTTCACTCATTTTAATTTCATCAAAAGAAATATATTTTTTATTTCTTTTTTTTCTATATATATCTGTGGTTTTATTTATTAAAATCCTAATTAGCCATGTTTTAAAAAGACTCGTTTCTCTTAAGTGTTTAATAGATTTAAAAGCTACAATAATTGTTTCTTGTACCGCATCATAAACATCTTCACAGTTTCCAAGCCTAGTTTCTGCTATTCTATATAAATCATCTTGCATTTGTGTTACAAGCGTTGCGAAGGCATCTTTGTCTCCATTTTTTGCTTTTTCGACTAAGTCTTCCATCTTTCCTCCTACAAAACTTTCTCTATATATTAGACGATAGTAATATATTAAAATCTTTCATAATTTTACATTTATTTATTTTTTTTTCAACCTATAACTTTTCAAATATTCATATAAAATTACAAGTAAATTTACAAAAGGGGACGGAGTAGATTTGTATTATTTACAAATCTACTCCGTCCCCTTTTGTAAATTTTTATTTTTCGTCTATTGTTGATACTCTAAATGTCATATTTTCTATTACATCTAATAATACTCTTACTGTGTCTAATGCTGTAAACATTGTAATATTATTTTCAGCCGCACATCTTCTTATTAAACTTCCATCTGTTTCTTCATCTATATCATCGATGTTTCTTGTATTTATTACATATTTAATATATCCTTTTCTAATTGCATCTAATATTTCATTGCTACCTTCACTAATTTTCTTTTTTATTCTAGTTCTTATTCCATTTGCTTTTAAGAATTCTGCTGTTCCTTTTGTTGCTTCTACATTAAACCCTAAATTATAGAATCTTCTTATTAATGGTAGTACTTCTTCTTTATCTTGATCTGCAACAGTTACAAATACTGTTCCATAGTTTGCAAGTTTTACTCCTGATGATTGAAGTGCTTTATATAGTGCTCTTGTAAGTTCTTTATCATATCCTATAGCTTCTCCTGTTGACTTCATTTCTGGTGAAAGACATGCATCTAATCCTAATAATTTTGAGAATGAAAATGCAGGTGCTTTTACATACCATCTTTCTTTTTCTTTAGGATATACTTCTGTAATTCCTTGTTCTTTTAAACTCTTTCCTATCATTACTAATGTTCCTATATCAGCAAGAGAATATCCTGTTGATTTAGATATAAATGGTACTGTTCTTGATGATCTTGGATTTACTTCTATTACATATAGATTTTCTTCTTTATCTACTATAAACTGAATATTATATAATCCGATAATTCCTATTCCTAATCCTAATTTTACAGTATAATCAATTATTTCTTTTTTTACTTTATCACTTACACTAAATGTTGGATATATACTTATACTATCACCTGAATGAATTCCTGTTTTTTCAACATGTTCCATTATTCCTGGTATAAATACATCTTTTCCATCACATACAGCATCTACTTCTAATTCTTTACCTATAATATATTTATCTACAAGTACAGGTTGTTTTTTATTTATTTCAACTGCTGTTTTTAAATATTTTTCTAGAGCTTTTCTATTAGAAACAATTTGCATTGCTCTTCCACCTAATACATAACTTGGTCTTACTAATACTGGATATCCTATTTCTTCTGCTGTTTTTATTCCATCTTTAATATTAGTTACCGCCTCTCCTCTAGGTTTTAATAAATGTAAATCATCCATTACTTTTTCAAATAAATCTCTATTTTCTGCTTTCTCAATTGCATCCAAATCTGCTCCAATTAATTTAACTCCTAAACTTGTTAAATCTTCCGCTAAGTTTATTGCCGTTTGTCCTCCAAGAGAAGCTATTACTCCTATAGGTTTTTCTAAGTTTATTACATTCATTACATCTTCTACTGTTAGTGGTTCAAAATATAATTTATCACTTGTTGTATAGTCAGTTGAAACTGTTTCAGGATTATTATTAATTATTATTGCTTCATACCCTGCTTCTTTTAATGTTTTTACACAGTGTACTGTTGAATAATCGAATTCAACTCCTTGACCTATTCTAATTGGTCCTGCTCCAAGAACTATTATTTTCTTTCTATCACTTACTATAGACTCATTTTCTTCTTCATATGTAGAATAAAAATATGGAACATAACTCTTAAATTCACTACTGCATGTATCAATCATTTTATATACTGGTTTAATATTATTTTCTTGTCTTATTTTATATATATCTTTTTCCTCCATTTTCCAAACTTTCGCTATATATTTATCACTAAATCCGCTTCTTTTTACATGTTTTAATACTTCTAAGTTTCCAATATTTTCTGCAAGTTCTCTTTCTCTTTTTATAATTTTTCTTATTCCTTCTAAGAAGAACATGTCTATTTTAGTAATATTGTATATTAACCCAATATCAACATTTCTTCTAATTAATTCAGCAATTGCAAAAATCCTATCATCTCTTCCTTCTTTTATATATTCCATTAGTTTTTCTTCTTCATAATCATTAAATTTAGTAAGTTCTATATGATAAGCTCCTATTTCTAATGATCTAATAGCTTTTAGTAAGCTTTCTTCAAATGTTCTTCCAACACTCATTACTTCTCCTGTAGCTTTCATTTGTGTGCTTAATTTATTTGAAGCATGGGTAAATTTATCAAATGGAAATCTTGGAATTTTGCAAACAATATAATCTAGTGCTGGCTCAAAGCTTGCAGGAGTATTGGCTAATTTTATTTCATCTAATCTCATTCCAACAGCTATTTTTGCAGATACTCTTGCTATTGGATATCCACTTGCTTTTGAAGCTAATGCTGATGAACGTGATACTCTTGGATTTACTTCTATTACATAATAGTTAAATGAATGTGGATCTAATGCAAATTGCACATTACATCCTCCTTCTATTTTTAATGCTCTTATGATTTTTAGACTACTATCTCTTAATAGCTGGTATTCTTTATTGGTTAAAGTTTGACTTGGAGCAACAACTATTGAATCTCCAGTATGTATTCCAACCGGATCTAAGTTTTCCATATTACATACTGTTATTGCTGTATCATTTGCATCTCTCATTACTTCATATTCAATTTCTTTAAATCCTTTTATACTTTTTTCTACTAAAACTTGATGTACAGGTGAAAGTCCAAGTGCATGTTTTATTAGTGCTTCAAATTCTTCTTCGTTATCAGCAAATCCTCCTCCTGTTCCTCCTAATGTAAAAGCTGGTCTTAATACAACTGGATATCCTATTTTTAGTGCAGCTTCTTTTCCTTCTTCTTCTGAATTTACTATAATTGATTCAAGTACTGGCTCTCCTAACTCTTCACATAGTTCTTTGAACTTTTCTCTATCTTCTGCTCTTTCTATTGCTTCAATATCTGTTCCTAAAAGTTTTACATTACATTCATCTAATACACCTTTTTTATGTAATTGCATTGCAATATTAAGACCTGTTTGTCCTCCTATTCCTGGAAGTATTGCATCTGGTCTTTCATATCTTATAATTTTAGCAACATATTCTAGTGTAAGTGGTTCCATATATACTTTATCTGCTATGACTGTATCTGTCATAATTGTGGCTGGATTTGAGTTTACTAATATTACTTTATATCCTTCTTCTCTTAATGCTAAACAAGCTTGTGTACCTGCATAATCAAATTCTGCTGCTTGTCCTATTACTATTGGACCTGATCCTATTACTAATACTGTTTTTATATCTTTTCTTTTTGGCATTTTTATTCTCCTTTCATTAATCCAATAAATTTATCAAATAAATATCCGCTATCTTGTGGGCCTGGCGCACTTTCTGGATGATATTGTACACTAAATACTTTATCTTCTTTACATTCTACTCCTTCTATTGTATTATCTAATACATTTATATGAGTAGGTATAAGTTTTGTTTTCTTTAAAGATTCTTCATCCACTGCATAACTATGATTTTGACTTGTTATTTCTATCTTATCTGTTTGTAAATTTTTTACTGGATGATTTCCTCCTCTATGTCCAAATTTTAGTTTGTATGTTTTTGCTCCATATGCCAAACTTATTAATTGATGTCCTAAACAAATTCCAAATATAGGATATTTTCCTTTTAATTTTTTTACAAGTTCTATTACTTCTTTTACGTCTTCTGGATTTCCTGGTCCATTTGATAAAAATATTCCATCTGGTTTTAAATTTATAATTTCTTCTGCAGTCATATTATATGGTACTATAGTTACATTGCATCCTCTCTTATTTAAGTTTCTTACAATATTTAATTTCATACCACAATCAATAGCTACTACATTATATTTAAAGTTTGATGTTCTTGAATACCATCTTTTTTTACAGCTTACTTTTGATACCGCATCTTTTGGAATTTCATAATTTCTTAATTTTTCTAAAGCCTCTTCTTTAGAAGTACTTATATCTGTAATTATTACTTTCATGCTTCCATTTTCACGTATGCTTCTTGTTATTTTTCTAGTGTCTACTCCATATATTCCTGGTACTTCATTTTCTTCTAAATATTCTGAAAGAGTTTTAGTATATCTGAAATTACTTGGTTTATCATTATATTCTCTTACAATTAGTCCTCCTATACTTGGTTGCTTTGTTTCGTAATCTTCATCTGTTATTCCATAATTTCCTATTAGAGGGTATGTCATCACTACCATTTGATAAGTATATGATGGGTCTGATACTATTTCTTGGTATCCAACCATTGATGTATTAAATACTATTTCACATATTGCTTCTTTATCGGCTCCAAATCTTGTTCCATAATATTCTTCTCCATTTTCTAGTACGATTTTTTTATTTACCTCTCTCATATCTAACTTCCTTTCTTTATATAAATTGCCAAAAAAAAATAAGGAACACTAATCCTTATTTAAAATAAAATAATAATAGAAAATAAAACAACTATAAAAAAAGCCTTGTCTTTAGATATTAAATTAGCGCTTTTTTTGTAGTTATTCATTTTTTCTATCTCCTTTATGCATTTTTCTAATTATATAAAATCATTCTACAAAATGCAACTACTTTTTTCATTTTTTACTAATAATCTTATTTAATTTTTATATTACTTACTTTTGTTTTCTTATATTTTTTATTTCGACAATTAAATTTATTTTTCTAAAATTTAAATATTGACAACCCCAATTTTTTAGATTATATTAATATAGAAAACTGGAAAAAACTGGTTTTATTTTTGCAGTTTGTCGAATTTAAATTCAGATTTTTATTTTAAAATACGGAGGATATAATGTTAAATTTTGTTATATGTGATGACAATCCTAGCGCTATTGAAAAATTATCTAAAATGTTAAATTCTATTATCATTTCTAATAACTTAAAAGGAGAAATAATTTTTTCTACGAACAACCCACAAGAACTATTAAAATTTGTAAGAAATAATCAAACTCACGTATTATTATTAGATATAAATTTAAAATCTTCAATTTCGGGACTACAAATAGCTGAAGAAATCAGAAAAGTTGATAAAAGTATTTATATCATTTTCATAACAGGACATTTTGAATTTGGAATGGTTGCATATAAATACAAAACATTTGATTTTTTACAAAAACCTTTGACTAGAGAAAGATTTGAAGAAACAATTTTAAGACTTTATTCTGATGTATTTGGAAGCACGGATAAATATTTGCGATTAGATAATGATAAAACTGTAATCAAAATAAATAGCATTAGGTTTATAAAAAAAGATGGTATGAAGGTAATATTTAACACAGATACTCGAGAATACGAAACTTATAGCTCTTTTAGTAGAATATCTGATATGTTACCTTATAATTTTGTCAGATGTCATAAATCATATATTGTTAATATTTCAAAAATAACAGATATAGATTTCTCTAACAATCTTATTTTATTTACCTCAAATGATAAATGCTATATTGGTCCCAAATATAAAAATAAAATTATGGAGGTTTTAGAAAATGGAAACTTTACAAGCAATTTGGTATGCATTGACTACGCCAAATGAAAAGTTAATCAAACTAATTTCAATACCACTAACATTCTTAGAAATATATATAGGAATGCTTTTTTTCACTAGTATTTTGAATATTGAATCTACAACAAAAAGAAAAATTATTTACTTAGTTATACATGCTATATTAACTAACATCGTAACTTTTGTTTTGCCTAACTCTTATGCAGTATTTGTTAATATCGTTCTTTTACCTATTCTAGTATTCTTTATATTAAGAACTAGTATTATAAAAAGTATATCTGCTACAGCAATAATATTCTTAACTACTTCTGTTTTAGAATTTATTTGTTCAAACTTTATGAAATATGCTTTTTCAATTAATTATGAACAAATAGTTACTATTCCTATTTATAGACTTATATTAATTTTGGTAATTTACTTGATTATGTATCTTTTATACCGACTTGTAAAATACTTTAAAGTTAATATAGAAGTATTTGATAATATGACTATAAAAAATAAAGCTCTTATAATAGCTAGTATTCTACTTTGTCTATTAATAATTGCTAGTCAATTTTATCTAGTAATATTCTATAATGATACTATGCCTTTTTTAATTACATTTATAGCAATATTCGGTTTAGTTGCTTATTCAGTAATAAGTATATATAATCTAATAAATATTTCTAAACTAGAATTAACTAAAAGAGATTTAGAAAGTGCTAATCTTACAATTCATTCTTTAACAATACTTCATGATACAGTAAGATCATTTAAACATGATTTTGATAATATAGTTAATAGTTTAGGTGGTTATGTTGTAACAGAAGATATCGAAGGATTAAAAAGATTCTATAATCAATTATTAGAAGATTGTCAAAAGACAAATAATTTATACGCACTATCACCTAATGTAATAAATCATCCTGCGATTTATCACATGCTTGCAACTAAATATTATGACGCAGATCAAAAGAATGTTACTATTACATTAAATGTTTTCTTAGACTTAAATGAAATCGAAGCTCGTATGAAAATTTATGATTTTACTAGAATCTTAGGAATTTTATTAGATAATGCTATAGATGCGGCAGTAGAATGTGATAAAAAATTAGTAAATGTAACTTTTAGAAACGAAATTAATAGAGATGATTTAATTTTAGTTATTATTCAAAATACATATAAAGATAAAACTATAGATACTGAAAGAATTTATCAAAAAGGTATATCTTCAAAAGAAAATCATAGTGGTTTAGGATTATGGAAGGTAAGACAAATATTAATGAAAAATAATAATCTAAATTTATTTACAACAAAAAATTCTGAATTCTTTACACAACAATTTGAAATATTTAAATAGATAAAATTAAGGCAAACAAAAATAGTCTCCGATGTGAGACTATTTTTTCCGTTTGTCATATTCGAATTTTATTATTTTAAAATAGGTTATTAATCCTATATCGTTCTCAATTTTATTTAATTATTTTTTTATTTATCTTTTTTTATTAAAGATGCTGGCATTTTAGGCTGATGAATAACACCAAAAACAAAACATGCTGTATTAGTTGATTTTGCATATTTTTCAGCCAATTTTGCCAATTGTTTTAACATAAAACATTCCTCCTTTGTATCTTGTATTTATAATAAAACATTGCCGGCTAATGTTTATTACCTATTTAATTCTATATTTTCTTTTTCATATATTTCATGTCCATATTCATTTTTTGTAATTTTATATGCTATTCTAGTTATTGTCATAGTTTGAAATATACTTCCAATTATTAATATATTCGATAAAATTCTATCTTGAATAAGTGTTGCTGCACTGAGTAGTATAGTTAATACAATATATGATAATATCTTTTTTCTTTTTCTTTCCTTTTTACTTATTATAGGCACATTTTCAGTATCTGCTGGTGCGTACATACTTATCATAAGAATTCCAAATATATAGCTTAAAGCAATTAGTATATATTTCTCTATATTATCTAAAAATAGATATTTACTTATTAATACATTTCCAATATAAAATATATTAGTAGTAAGAATACATCCTAAATGTGTATGAAGATGAAATCCTCCAGACATTCCTCTATATGGTGCAATTGCTATAAAAGCAAATAATACATACCATCCAATTCCTAATAAAAAGCCTAATACAAATAGCAATATTATTTTAGGAAATTCTCCAATTATGAGTTCTAATCCATATTGTATAACTTCCCCTTGTTCTTCTGTAATTTCTGGCATTTTAATCCTCATCTTTTTTAAGATAAAAGCACAAAATCTTTCTACCAAAATTTTCACCTCTTTTTTATCTTAAACTATAATAATACTTTTTTTGGGATTATTTTTCTAATTTTTACAAAAGACCTCTTTTTTATATATGAAATACCCAATTTTTCATTTCGTATAATATTTTAGTTTTTTCGTAAAAAATAAATCAATTACTTTATTTAATTTGTAATTGATTTATTAATATCTGTATATTTTTGATTATATTTCTAAAGTTTAACATCTTCTATTATTTTCCAACTACCATTTACCTCTGGTATTGATTTAAAAGTCATCTCTTCTTTGGTGATAGGATGATTAATAGTTAGTTCATATGCCCATAAACATATTTGTTTACCATGTCCTCTGCCACCATATTTTTGATCACCATATATACTATGATCTCTACTTGAAAATTGAACTCTTATTTGATGATGTCTTCCTGTATGTAAATTAACCTTTAATAATGATAAATTTATTTCTTCATTATATTTAAGTACCTCATAATCTAATATGGCAAGCTTAGAATTTTTTGTTTCTTTTTTTACAACTTTGCTCATATTATTTTTCTCATTCTTTAATAAATAGTCTTCTAAAACACCTTTATTTTTTTCCATTCTTCCATTAACTATTACTAAATATGTTTTTCTAAATATTTTTTCTCGCACTTGCTCACTAAGTCTCGCTGCCGCTTTAGAAGTTTTAGCAAATACCATCACTCCACCTACAGGTCTATCTAATCTATGAATTAACCCTAAATATACATTTCCTGGTTTATTATATTTTTCTTTTAAATAGCCTTTTATAATTGTAAGCATATCTATATCACCTGTTTTATCTCCCTGTGATGGTATATTAACTGGTTTTTCTACAACTATTATATGGTTATCTTCATATATTACTTTTAATTGGTTCATTTATTTCTCCCATCTTCCATAAATTCCACAAGGTAATATTAAATCTGAATTAGTCATAGGAAGTCCTATTTCTCCATGTGAAAATTTTCCTTTTCTTTTTATATTTAGTCTAAGGATATTCTCTAATACACTACTAGAAATTCCAGTTGTATATGAATTAATAAGGAAAAACAATGGATTATCAGAAAGTACTTTAGAACATAATTCTACTAAATCAGATATATTATCTTCAAATTTCCACACTTCTCCATTAGTTCCTCTCCCATATGAAGGAGGATCCATTATAATTCCATCATATTTATTTCCTCTTCTTATCTCTCTATTTACAAATTTTACTACATCATCTACTATATATCTTACTGGTCTATCAGCAAGACCTGATGATGCTATATTTTCTTTTGCCCATGTAGTCATTCCCTTTGAACTATCTACATGGCAAACAGATGCACCTGCATAACTACACGCAACAGTTGCTCCTCCTGTATATGCAAATAAGTTTAATACTTTTATATCTCTTTTTTCATTCTTTATTTTAGATATCATCCAGTCCCAGTTAACAGCTTGTTCTGGAAATAAACCAGTATGCTTAAATCCCATTGGTTTTATATTAAAAGTTAAATCTTTATATTTTATTTTCCAGTTTTCTGGCATTTTTTTATTGTATTTCCATCCACCACCACCTGATGAGCTTCTATTATATCTTGCATTTGCCATATCCCATTTTTTAGGAAATGATTTATTTTTCCAAATAATTTGTGGGTCTGGTCTTATTAATATAACATCTCCCCATCTTTCTAATTTTTCACCATTTGCCATATCTAATATTTCATAATCTTTCCAATTATTTGCTACATTCATGGTATATTTTCCTTTCTTTTTATAGACTTATTAATACATTTATAAAATTTGATATTAATATTAAATCCAATACTATAAAACTCAAAGTAGATAAAACAATTGAAACAATAAATCTATAATTATGTATCCTATTTCCAAGTCCGCTTTTAACCTTTTTTACGTTTCTTCTCTTTTTTTCTACTTGTCCTTTTTTTAAATTTATCAAAATATCTTTTGCATATTCCATTATATAAATCCCCCTATCTATATTTTCTATTAATATAGATATTCAAAATTTATATAATTATTCTATCAATCGTATTACTTTTTTTAATCTTTTACTATTTATTCTTTTATTATTTTACAATTTAATTTTCTTTACTTAATTCTTCTTTTATTTTTTTAGCTAATTTTTCATTAATTCCCTTTATTTGAGTTAGTTCTTCTATATCCGCTTCTTCTATTTTCTTACTACTACCGAATTTCTTAAGTAAGGCTGTTCTTTTAACTTCTCCTATTCCTTCTATTTCATCCAGTTTTGATTTAGTAAGCTCTCTTTCTCTTAACTTTTTATGATATCCTATAGCAGTATCATGCACTGAATCTTGAAACATTGTAATTAAATTAAATAAATTATCTGAAATCTTTAATTCTTCTCTCTCTTCATTCATTAAAGCTCTTGTTTGATGTTTGTCATTTTTAACCATTCCAAATACTGGAATATTTAAGATTGTATCATCAAACTCTTCATCTTTTAATTTATATTCATGTTTCAATTCATTTATTGCTTCCATTGCTGCTCTAATTTGTGTAATTCCACCATCAACAAATATTACATCTGGTAATTTTCCAAAACCCCCATTTGGTTCTTCTATAGAATGAATTAGCCTTCTTGTTATTACCTCTTTCATACATTTTGGATCATCTTGACCATATACTGTTTTTATCTTAAATCTTCTTGCCAAGTTTTTCTTAATACTTCCATCTTGCATCACACTCATTCCAGCAACCATATTAGTTCCAGATAAGTTTGAAATATCATAACATTCTATTTTTCTTGGTAGTTTCTCAATTTTAAGTACTTCTTTTAATTCCATTAATATTGTATTTTTATCTTTTTCTTTATTTTCTAAGGTAATTAATGCATTATTTTCTGCCATTTCTACTAATCTTAACTTTTCACCTTTTTGAGGTGTCTTTATCTCTACTTTTCTTCCAGCTTGCTTAGTAAGTAATTCTTGTAAAATTTCTTTATCTTCTATTTCTTCTCTTATCATTATTTTATTTGGGAGAATTGGTCTTCCCATATAATATTGTTTAATAAAGTTTGATAATATTTCTTTTGATTCCTCATCAACTAAGTCATTTAAAAAGAAATGTTCTCTACCAATCATCTTACTCTTTCTAACAAAAAATATTTCTATACATACTCTTGTATCACTTCTTGCTAAACCTATAACGTCAATATCATTCTCTGAAATATTAGATACTTTTTGCTTTGCTGAAATTCTATCTATTGCTCCTATTTTATCTCTTATATATGCAGCTTTTTCAAATTGCAAATTAGTTGATGCTTCTTCCATTTCTTTTGTTAAATCTTTTATTAATTTTTCAGTCTTTCCTTCTAACACATCAATAATTTCATTTATCTGTTTCATATAATCTTCTCTTGAAACATATCCCATACAAGGAGCCATGCATTTTTTTATATGATAATTTAGACATGGTCTATCTTTATATTTAAAACTTTTACATTGCCTAATTTTAAATTTAGATTTTATAAATTCAACCATTTCTTTTGCACTTCCAGAATTAGCATATGGTCCAAAATATTTTGCTCCATCATTTAATATTCTTCTTGTCATATATACATCTGGGTATTCTGCTTTTATATTCACTTTTATATATGGATATGTTTTACCATCTTTAAGTAAGACATTAAATTTAGGCATATTCTTTTTTATTAGATTACACTCTAATATTAAAGCTTCTGCCTCATTATCTGTTACTATGTATTCAAAATGATCAATTAAAGCAACCATATTTTGTATTCTTTTAGTTTTGTTAGTTTTTCTAAAATATTGTCTTACTCTATTTTTTAATGAAATTGCTTTACCCACATATATAATTTTATCATCTTTATCATGCATTATATATACACCGGGTTTTGATGGTAATTTTTTTAATTCTTCTTCTATATTAAACATTTTTCTCCTCTATTTATATTTTTCATGCATATCTATTATACCATATTATGTTCTCTCTTTTCTACATATTCAACCATTTTTTCGATGTTTTTTCTTTTATTATATCTACGTATTTCTTGAAATTCTAAGAACCATAAATATCCTATTATAAATAAGATTGATATATTTTTTAAATATAGTATTGAAATACTAGATATAATAGTTAAAATAATTAGTACAGTTTTTGACATTAAATATGTAAGTTTATATGCTTTTTTATACCCCTTAAATATTTTAAGCATTTCATATATAATTCTACCACCATCCATTGGATATATTGGAATCAAATTAAATATTGCTATTATTAAATTTGAATAAATACATATTTGATATACATATATATCTAAAAAGTTAGGAAAGAAATAATTTACTATCATTAATATACATATGATAATTAAATTAGTAACAGGTCCTGCAATAGCAATTATTGCTTTTTTTATATTTAATCTATTCCCTTTTTTTATTTTCTTATTATATTCTTTTGTCTCTATCTTAAAACCTAAGCTTATACCCATTGGTGTTAATTGCATTTCTTCTACTTTAAATTTTAATAATATTCCAGTTATTAAGTGTCCAATTTCATGAATTACTGCAAATATCATTACAATAATATATATTTCAAATTGAGATGTTATTAAAAATAGTAAAAGAAATAAAAATATTTTTAAATCTATTTTTAATCTCATAAATCCTCCATTAAAAGATATTTATCTATAATTCTAAAATTAAAAATCAATTATAGATTCAGGATTTATTGTCCTATTATCTCTTCTAATTTCAAAATGAAGATGTGGTCCAGTTGAGTTTCCGGTTGAACCAACTTCAGCTATTTTATCTCCTTTTTTTACTTTATCTCCTTCTTTTACTAAAAGTTTGCTACAATGAGCATATCTAGTTAGAACATCCTCATTTGTAATATCTATATGTTTACCATATTCACCTTCTTCAGATGCTGTAGTTACAGTTCCATCCATTGCAGCATAAATTGCAGTTCCCTTGTTTGCTCCTATATCTATTCCTTGATGATTAGCCGATACAACTTCTGTTGCTTCTCTTTTTCCATATCTTGAAGTTACGGTTCCCTTAACTGGAACAATAAATTTAAAATTATTTTTAATATATTCTACATCTAATTCATACTGAGATTTTTTATTTTTTTCTTCATCCTCTTTTTTATCATCTTTTTCATTATCCTTTTCCTCTTCATCTCTTGCTCCACCAATACCTCCTACAGTATTTGCACTTTCGTTATTATTTTCTATAGTATTTTCCACATTATTTTCATTATCACTTTTATCATTACTGAAATTCTTTAGAAAACTAAATTTTTCTTTATTTTCTTCTATAAATGAACTTACACTATTTCTAATATTTCCAAAATTTATATCATATGATAAAAATTCTTTAGTTTTATTTAAAACATCTTCTGAAAATATGTAATTACTGTTTTTTATTAAATAAAAAATCACATATATTACTATACAAATTGCAATCTGATAAAACATCCTTTTCGCTAAAGAAATTTTAATTTTTTCGTTTTTATTTACATTATTAGTTGATACTCTAACTCCATTTAATTTTTTTCTTCTATTATATATTTCTTCTGCTCTTCTTATTCGTTCTTCTTGAGTGATTGTTCGTTCCATAAAAAAAACACCTCTTCCTTTGTTGTTTTTTTAATGTATATTCATATAAGGTGTTTATTATTCATATATAAATTTATTTTATAAAAATATTTAAAATTACTCCTAGCGTAATACTTATTGATAAAATTATATTGAGTTTTACTGAATATTTATATTTTCTTTCTAGCTTTTTTACATTATTTTTCCAACTAGGAGTTTCTGTTTCTAATCTTTTTGTATAATCATCTAAAAGCATGTATGCTTCTTTTATTATATAGTCATTATCTATATTTTTATTTAAAATCTCATTTTTATTTAAATTATTTTCATTTTTATTTTTATTTTGTTTATCATTTTTCTGTCTTTTTTTCTCATTATTTATATCAATTATTTTTTGAACTTTATGTATCTTTTTATTTTCTTTTAAAACAATTATAGCCTCTTCTATTAAATTAGATGGTAAATCTTTAAGTAATACAATATTTTTTAAACCTTCATTATTCATAATGATTTATTCCTCCTATAAATATCTCATTACTTAAAGTTTTGCCATTTATTTTATACTTATACATAAACATATATATTTTTTATAATATTTACTATTCCTTTAGATACTATATCTGACATTTTAATTATATTATCTATATTAGCATTTTTTAAAATATGAATGTTATTTATTGTTTGAGTTTCGTTATATATTCCAACAATGCATTTTATATTTATATTAGAATAAAAAGAAATACTTTTATCTAACGCTTTTCCAATTTTTATATGCCCACTACTTAAATATATCTTTCCTACTTTATTTTCTTTGCAAAGTGCAGCATCAATTGTTATTATAAATGGATTATTATATATATTATATACTTCATCAATAACATGTTTTGCATTTGAAAAGTCCAGATTTTTTTCTAGTGTTCCATATATTTTTATATATTCATTTTCCATTTTCTTTATTTTACTTCCTATAATTGGTCCTATAGAATCTCCTTTAATCCTATCTGTACCAATGCATAGAAATACAATATTTGAAAACTTTGTTACTTTATTTTCTTCAGCTGTACTAGTAATTTCATTTTGAAATTTTAATTTAAAATTATATGCTAATTTTTCTTCAAATTTTTTGTACTCGTTGTATTCATTAATATTCAATATACTACATCCTTTCTTTTATTATTGAATATTATTCTTTTGTTTTAGTGATTATGATTTTTATTTTATCATCCTTACCATATTTTTTTATTATATCATTAGAAAAACTAGCTATTTCATTTGTTATAAATATTGTATTATATTTATCTTTTATTAATTCTTTTATTTTTTTATCAGTTTCTTCTGGATTATTAAGTTTAAAAACATCAAATCCTAATCTTTCTGGCATAATAAAGTTCTTATTATCTTTTTCATACTTTATCCATGATATTTTCATATTATCACCAGTATTAGTTTTTGATGTTTTTTTATAAATTATTCAATTAATTATATAAAATTATGTAATAAAAATTAGGTTTTAGATAAGATATTAAGATTTAAGTAGATTATTCTTGATTGCTTTCAAGCTCTTCTTCTACCTGTTTTTTTATATCTTCATCTGAAATATATTCTAAAGCTCTTTTATCGCTTTTTACAGCTGCTAAAGCAATTTCTTTATCTGCTCTTAATCGTTTACTTGCATATTTTAAAATAAGACCTTTGTTTGTTACAGCTGTAAGTACAACATCTCTATCATCTCTTAATCTTTCTGATGCATAATATAGCTCTTGTCCATTTATTTTTACTGCATCTAATATAACTTCTTTATCATCTGATAACTTTTTACTAACATAACAAGCTGTCCATCCTACTTTTTTTATTGATTTTAAAACCACTTCTTTATCATTCTTCATTTTAGGGCCTGCAAACTCTAAAGCATTTCCATCTTGTTCCAATGCAGCCATTACTACCTCTTTATCATCTTTTAATCTTTCTGATACTAAATCAAGTAAACTCCCTTGCTTTTTAACCATACTTAAAACATAGTCTTTATCATCATTTTTTTCTTTATCGAATTCCATTATAGCCTCCATAATTTAATAAAAATTATTGTATAATAGGTAATTTTACACTTTTTAAAATAGATAAATTAGGCTTTTCTATAGATATATCTTTCTTTTCCCATATTATTTCATTATTCATATTTTTGTTTAAACATTCTAATATATCAGAACAAACTGCACTTGCAGTTGGAAGCTTTCCAGCTCCTTTTCCATAGAATATAACCTCTCCTACCATGTCTCCGTTTACAAGTACTGCATTAAAAACATCATTTACATTTGCTAATGGATTGTCTTTTTTTATTGCACAAGGACTTACAAATATTTCTATCTTTTCATCAGACACTTTCTTTGAATATCCAATTAATTTTATAACATACCCATCTTTACTAGCCTCTTCTATTTGATCTAAAGTAATATTTTCAATTCCTTCTACTAAAATACTTTCTGGATTTATACTTACGCCATAAGCTAGTTCTGAAAGAATACATATTTTTCTACATGCATCAATTCCTTTTATATCTGCATCTGGATTTGCCTCTGCATATCCTAATTTTTGAGCATTTTCTAATGCCTCTTTGAAGCTAATTCTATCTTCTATCATTCTTGTTAAAATGTAATTTGTTGTACCATTTAAAATTCCTACAATTTTATCTATATTATTGGCTTTCAAACACTCTTTTATAGGGTGTATTACTGGTATTCCTCCTCCAACTGAAGCTTCATATAAATATTTTACATTGTTTTCTTTAGCAATCTTTAATAATTCTTCTCCTTTTAATGCCACTAATTCTTTATTTGATGTTACAACATTTTTTCCAGATTCCAATAATTTTTTTGTATATTCATACGCTATTGTAGCACCTCCTATAACTTCTGCTACAATACTTACTTCTTTATCATTTAATATTTTATCAAAATCATGAATTATTTTTTCTTCAAATTTATCTCCTTTAAATTCTCTAATATCCAAAATATATTTTACATTTATTTCTTCTTTTACTTTTTTATTTATCATTTCTTTATTTTTATCGAAAACTTCTACTACTCCTGATCCAACTGTTCCATATCCAAGTACTGCAATATTTACCATATATATAACTTCCTTTCCTAGCAATATTATTAATCTTATTTTCCACAATATATCATATAAATCGACACGATTCAACTTAATTTTTTACGCATTTATTAAATTATATAAACCTTTTAATATATTTTTCATAATATATTATGAGGTGATTATATGTCAAAATTAATACCATTATCTGAGCTAAAAATTGGTGAAGAAGGAATTATTAAAAGCATTAATTGTGATAATATTAAAAGGAGATTATTAGATTTAGGATTTATATCAAATACACCTATCGTACCTATATTTAAAAGTGTTTTTAATGATCCTTGTGCTTATTTAGTTAGAAATATAGTAATTGGTCTAAGAAAATCAGATGCTAAAAATATACTAGTATTTACTAAATAGCTTATTTTGTAGTATAATATATGTATATATTTTATTAAAAGGATTGTGATTTTACTTTGAAAAAATTTATAGACTTAAAAAATTCATTAGATTATACAAAATTAAAAGAAGCAGCTGAAATTATACGCTTAGGAGGACTAGTTCTCTTTCCTACAGAAACAGTTTATGGTCTTGGTGCAAATGGATTAGATGAAAATGCAGTAAAAAACATATTCAAAGCTAAAGGTAGAAGCTCTGATAATCCATTAATCTTACATATTTCAGATTTTAATATGCTAAATGATATTGTAGAAAATATATCTGATGTTGAATATAAACTTATGAAAGAATTTTGGCCTGGTCCTTTTACTATTATATTAAATAGAAAACCAGTCGTTCCCAATATAGTAACTGCCAACTTAGATACCGTTGGAATACGTATGCCAAGTAATGAAATTGCTAATAAACTAATTTCATACTCTGGACTTCCAATAGCAGCACCTAGTGCTAATATTTCTGGTAAACCAAGTGGTACTAATATTTCAGATATTTTTGATGAATTATCAGATAAAGTTGATTGTATTATTGATGGTGGAAATACTTTAGTAGGTTTAGAATCTACTGTAGTTAGAGTTATAGATGGCATTCCTACAATACTTCGCCCAGGAAAAATAACTCCTGAAGATATAAAAAGAGTTGTAGGAAATGTAAAAATTGATAAGCATATCTTTTCAAAATTAGAAGATGGAGAAAAAGTATTATCTCCAGGAATGAAATATAAACATTATGCCCCTGATAGTAAATGCGTATTAGTTTATAGTGATAATAATGATTTACTTGTAAAAAAAATAAATGAAATTAGTATGTCATACAAAACTCCACTTATTCTTTCTACATCAGAAAATGTAAAAAATTATGAAAATAAATTAGTAATTGATATTGGTTCAAAATATAATTTAGATGAAATCGCCAAAAACATTTTTACAGATTTAAGAAAAGTAGACAAGTTTAATCCTGATATTGTTATAATCGAAGGAGTTAAACAGGAAGGTTTAGGATTAGCTATAATGAATAGATTAGTCCGTGCCTGCAGTCATAATTATATAGAAATATAATTATCTTTGTATTTTAAGGAGGATACTATATGAATAGAAATGATGTAAAACGTATATTGTACTCATTAAAGACAGCAGAAACACAAGCTGTTATAGAATCAGTTTTGCAAAAGGTTGATAGATTAACAGATGAAAATATATCTCAAATATTATCTCAAATAGGTGATTCTGAACAAGCTATAAAAAACTATCTTGATAATTTAATATTAGAACAAATAGTAAAAAAACATGAAGATAATCATAAAATTCCTCTAAATAAATATATTACTTATGGTTTAACAGGAAGTACAATACATCTTCATTTGCCTATTGATTTACATGATGAAATTAATCAAAATGGAATAAATAGGACAATAGATAAATTAAATCTTTATTTATTAGATGCTATTGATCAGATCGTAAGATTAAAACAGGAAAATTATCATGTCTTAGATAATATAGACTCTTTATATATGATTTCACCTATCTTATTAAAACGAGAATTATCTTTTTTGCAAAGTTTAGATTTTGACACTAAAACTTTTTCTAAAAAGCAACTATCTGATCCTAACTTTTTGCAAAATAACTCTGAAGCAATTCTTGCTACTAAATTGTTTGGAACAAGCAATAATGTATCATCAGCTATTATCTCCTTAGATGAAGTTTCTTCTCCAGAATGGCAGCAAAAAAAGGAAGAAGCTAAATCTAATATTCATAAAAAAAGAATATTTATGGATGTAGATAAACAATTAGAAGAAAAATAAATCACACTTTTTTACGTTATAAGTGTGATTTTTATACTGCTAAATCTAAATAACTAAATTCCATATTACTGTATTTAAACAACATATTATTACTCCACAAATTGTAGGCAATATAAATGCAAGCATCATCCATTTATAACTATTTGTTTCTTTCTTTATTGTAATTAATGTAGTTGCACATGGAAAATGTAAAACTGTAAAAATCATTACATTTATTGCAGTCAACAGATTCCAACCATTTTGTAGTAAAATATTCCCTATTTCATAACTGCTTTCAATATCTACTAAGCTTCCTTTTCCCATATAACACATAAGTATAATAGGTAGTACAATTTCATTTGCAGGAATCCCCAATATAAATGCTGTCAATATATATCCGTCCATTCCCATACACTTAGCAAGTGTGTCTAAAAATCCAGCTATATAATTTAATATATTAATACCATATATATTTGTATTTGCCAAAATCCAAATAACTATTCCTGCTGGAAGTGCTACCATAATTGCTCTTCCTAAAACAAACAATGTCCTATCAAATATAGATCTTATAATTACTTTACCTACCTGTGGTTTTCTATATTGCGTAAGTTCTAATAAAAATGATGACTTTTCACCTTTTAATATTGTTTTTGATAATAAATTTGATATTAATATTGTCATTAATATACCAAATAATATAATGGTCATTACAGATAATGTTGCTATTAATGATCCGCTCTTTGTAGTAACTAAGCCTCCTAAAAAAATACTAGACATTGTAATTAAAAATGGAAACCTTCCATTACATGGTACAAAAGCATTTGTTAATATAGCTATCAATCTATCTTTTTTTGACTCTATAATTCTACATCCAGTCACACCTACGCTATTACAACCAAATCCCATGCACATTGTCAAAGCCTGTTTTCCTGTAGTTCCTGCTTTTTTAAATAAACAATCTAAATTAAATGCAATTCTTGGTAAAAAACCTATATCCTCTAATATTGTAAATAGTGGGAAAAATATCGCCATAGGTGGAAGCATTACAGATATAATCCAAGTAACAGTTCTATATACCCCATCTATAATTATTCCTTTTATAAATTCTGGTATATTAAAACTTTCAAATAAACTAACAATTTCTTTTTCAATTATTCCAAAAAAATTTGATAATATTTCAGATGGATAATTTGCCCCAACTATAGTTATCCAAAGAATAATTCCTAAAAATAATAACATAATTGGAATTCCCAATACTTTAGATGTAATTATTTTATCTATTTTTTTATCTTTACTATTATAATCTTCATTTTCCAATGTAACTACATCTTTATATACATTTTCTGACATAAATATTATATTAGTAATCATTATATTTTTAATATTATCTCTTTTTATCCCCTTATTTTTTAGTAAATCATTAACTGCTTCATCTGCTTCAATTATTTTTTTTGCATCGTTAGATAATTTATTAATTTTTAAATTTCTTTTAATATCTTCTATTATCTCTTTATCCCCATCTATTATTTTTAATGCAATCCATCTATTTAATCTTCTATCAGCAAAATTTGTTTTTTCTATTTTTTCCTTAACAATATCCACACAATCCTCTATTTCTTGTGTATATTTTATTCTTCTCGGTTTACTTTCTATTTTTTTATTACATATATCTAATAATTTTTCTAATATTTTCTTTAATGTTTTTTTCTTTTTTGCGATTGTTCCTATAACAGGAACTCCTAATATTCTTTCAAGTTCTTTAAAATTTATATGTATTTTCTTTTTATTAGCTTCATCTAATAAATTCACGCAAACTAATACTTTATCAGATATTTCTAAAATTTGAAAAGCTAAATTTAAGCTTCTCTCTAAACAAGTTGCATCTAGGATTACTATAATTGCATCAGAATTAGAAAAACATATTTGATTTCTAGCTATCTTTTCTTCTTCAGAATTTGACATTATAGAATATGTTCCAGGAGTATCAATTAGTTTAAATTCTGTTCCATTAAAATATGTCATTCCAACTGCATTTCCTACAGTTTTACCAGTCCAATTTCCTGTATGTTGTTTCATTCCTGTAAGTGCATTAAATATAGTAGATTTTCCAACATTAGGATTTCCCGCAATTGTTACAGTATATTTTTTATTTTCTTTATTCATCTTTCCTCCACTCTATTATTTTTTTGCTAACTTTATAGATATATTATGCTAAAAATACACATTTTGTTCGCTTGACTTTTTCTAAATCTTATAATATATTTATATACGTAAAAGTTATTTTAGGAGGTATAATAATGGAATTAAAAGGATCAAAAACAGAAGCTAATTTAAGAGCTGCTTTTTCTGGTGAATCAGAAGCAAGAAATAAATACACATATTTTGCAAGTGTTGCAAAAAAAGAAGGTTATGAACAAATAGCTGCAATATTTTTAGAAACAGCTGAAAATGAAAAAGAACATGCAAAATTACATTTTAAATACCTAGAAGGTATTGGAGATACAAAATCAAACTTAGCAGATGCCGCTGCTGGTGAAAATTACGAATGGTCAGATATGTATCCAAAATTCGCTAAAGAAGCTGAAGAAGAAGGATTTATGGAAATAGCTGCAACATTCAGAGGAATTGCTGAAGTTGAAAAACATCATGAAGAAAGATATAAAAAATTATTAGAAAATGTAGAAAATGGAGAAGTTTTCAAAAAAGGAAGTATTGTTGTATGGAAATGTAGAAACTGCGGACATATCCATGTAGGATTAGAAGCTCCAACAATCTGTCCTGTTTGTAAACATGCTCAAAGCTATTTTGAAGTTAACGCTGAAAATTATTAATTAATAATATAGATATTATCAAAAAAAGAAAATGGAAGATTAGATCCATTTTCTTTTTTTGATTTCATTTTCTATTATTTTTTATTCTTTTTAATTTTATTATTTTATTATTATTATTTATTTCTATCCTTTTTTATTATTATTTGTTTTACACTCTCTATATTATTTTATTTTCTATAAAATAATTTTCAAATCCAAATAATATTTCCTCCAATATATCTTCTCTACTAAATTCTTTATTTAATTCAAATTTCAATGAAGTAGCTATTTCTTTAATATCATCACTAAATATAACTTGATTTACATTAAATCCAATACCAATTAAAAGATATTTAATCTTTTCCCCTGAAGAAATAATCTGTGTAAGAATTCCTCCAATCTTTTTTCCATTAAAAATAACATCATTTGGCTTTTTTATATCTAATTTAATACCATATAACTTTTTTATAGCATTTGTTATAATTTTAGCAATATCAATAGTTAATGTATCTAATTGTTTTACAGTACACTTTGGATATACCACCATAGAAAAAGTTAAATTTTTAGCTTTTTCAGTATACCATTTTCTATCATGAGTTCCTATTCCATTTGTTTGATTATCTGTAATTACTACTGTTCCTTTTTCTACTTTTTTCTCTGCTAATTCTCTTATTTTAGTTTGTGTTGAGTTTATCTCTTTAAAGTATATTATATTGTTTCCAATTATTTTTGTTTTTTTATTTAAATTTTTTTCAAACATATTAATTAATCACCTTTTGCAGTATAACATTTTTTTATTTAAATGTCTAATTCTATTTTTTTAAGTTTTTTACATATTTTATTCTATTCTGAACATACTAATATAAACAAATATAGTTTGTATACATTTACTTATATGTTTCTGTAATTTATTTCGTATAAATGCTATATTTTTTTCAGATTAGGAAGAGGTGAAGCTTGTGGCACTGGACTATAATATTATTGGTGAAAGATTAAAAAAAGCTAGAATAAACAATGGACTAACTCAGGAAAAACTCGCAGAAAAACTGGATGTTTCTATTGCTTTTCTTAGTAGAATAGAAAGAGGTAGCTCTCATATTAGTTTAAAAAGACTTAGTCAAATATGTGATATATTAGGCATTACAGAAGGTTCGATTTTAAATGGATCTTCAAATAATTCTGACAGTTATTTATCTTCAGAATTTAATGATTTATTAAAAAATGTGCCTCCAGAAAAGCAAAAATTAATATATGAAATAGCTAAAGTTATAAATGATAATTAATATTTATTTCAATAATAGATTTATTTTATAGAATATTTTTTATATTTTAGATAAAACTAAAAATATATCTAAAATATAAAAGTATTCTTTTTTTATTATATAAATTCCAGAAAATCCCTTTATTTTTTTCGACATTTTTGTTGATATTATATATTTTTTATGATATTATTATATGTGCTAATTTAATTATTTTAAGGAGGTTTATTATGGATTTTAAGCAATGGGATGGCTTTAATAAAGCCGGAGAATGGACAAAAGAAATAGATGTCAGAGGCTTTATCCAATCTAACTATACACCTTATGAAGGAGATAGTAAATTCCTTGAAGGTGCTACAGATAAAACAAAAAAATTGTGGGATGAAGTTTTAGAGCTTTATAAAAAAGAAAGAGAAAATGGTGGAGTTTTAGATGCAGATTGTAAAACACCTTCTGCAGTAAATGCTTATGAAGCAGGATATATAGATAAAGACCTAGAAGAGATTGTTGGTCTACAAACAGATGCACCTTTAAAAAGAGCAATTATGCCAAATGGTGGTATCAGAATCGTTGAAAAATCTGCTGCAAGTTATGGATTTACAGTAGATCCAGAGACAGAATATATTTATCATAATCTAAGAAAAACACATAACGATGGTGTATTTGAAGTATATACACCTGATATTAGAGCTGCAAGAAGCTCTCACCTACTTACAGGTCTTCCTGATGGATATGGACGTGGAAGAATAATAGGTGATTACAGAAGAGTTGCTTTATACGGAGTTGATGCTTTAATTGCTGAAAAGAAAGTTGAACTTGAAATATTAGATACTGATGAATTCACAGAAGAAATCATAAGAAATCGTGAAGAAATTGGTGATCAAATAAAAGCATTAAATGACTTAAAAGCAATGGCTGAAAAATATGGATTTGATATCTCAGTTCCAGCTTCAAATGCTAAAGAAGCTATTCAATGGTTATACTTTGGATATTTAGGAGCTGTAAAAGATCAAAATGGTGCAGCTATGAGTTTAGGAAGAACTTCTACTTTCTTAGATATATATATAGAAAGAGATCTTCAAAACGGAACATTAACAGAATCTCAAGCTCAAGAGTTAATGGATCAATTCATTATAAAATTAAGATTAGTAAGATTTTTAAGAGCACCAGAATATAACTCACTATTCAGTGGAGATCCTGTATGGGTAACAGAAAGTATTGGTGGTATGGGTATTGATGGTAGAACATTAGTTACTAAAAACTCATTCAGAGTACTTCATACATTAGATAATTTAGGACCAGCTCCTGAACCAAACTTAACAGTATTATGGTCAAACAATTTACCACAAGGATTTAAAAACTATTGTGCAGATATTTCAATTAGAACATCATCAATTCAATATGAAAACGATGATTTAATGAGAATCACACTTGGTGATGATTATGGAATAGCATGTTGCGTATCTGCAATGAAAATTGGTAAACAAATGCAATTCTTTGGAGCTAGAGCAAACCTTGCAAAAACTCTACTTTATGCTATTAATGGTGGTAGAGATGAACTTTCTGGAAAACAAGTTGCTCCAAAATATCAGCCAATAACATCTGAATATTTAGATTATGATGAAGTTATGGAAAAATTTGATGTAATGATGGATTATGTTGCTAAAATATATATAAAAGCATTAAACGCAATTCATTATATGCATGATAAATATTCATATGAAGCTTTAGAAATGGCTTTACATGATAGAGAGCAAGATATATTAAGAACTATGGCATGTGGTATAGCAGGTTTATCAGTTGTTGCTGATTCACTTTCTGCAATTAAATATGCTAAAGTAAAAGTTATAAGAGATGAATCAGGATTAGCAGTTGACTATGTAGTTGAAGGAGATTTCCCTAAATACGGAAATGATGATGATAGAGTAGATAGTATAGCTGTAGATATTGTAAAATCTTTCTTAAGAAAATTACAAAAACATCACACATATAGAGGTTCAAAACATACTCTTTCTATATTAACAATTACATCTAATGTTGTTTATGGAAAGAATACAGGTAATACTCCTGATGGACGTAGAGCTGGAGAACCATTTGGACCTGGAGCAAATCCTCTACATGGAAGAGATGCAAATGGAGCACTTGCTGTTATGAATACTATAGCAAAACTTCCTTATGAATACTCAGAAGATGGTATTTCATTTACATTCTCTATTACACCTGCTGCTCTTGGAAAAGATGAAAATACAAAAATTAATAACTTAGTAAGTATGTTAGATGGATACTTTAAACAAACTGGACATCATATTAATGTTAATGTATTTAATAGAGAACTATTAATTGACGCTATGAATCATCCAGAAAATTATCCTCAACTTACAATCCGTGTTTCAGGATATGCTGTTAACTTTATAAAATTAACAAGAGAACAACAATTAGACGTAATAAATAGAACAATTCACGAGAGAATATAGTTTCATTTAAAGACGTAAGAACAGGTATCCCCTATTCTTACGTCTTAATATTTTAATTACTTGGAGGATATTATGGCAGAAAACAATATTAATAATAACGATATATTGAAGGGACATATTCATTCATTCGAATCTTTTGGTGCTGTTGATGGACCTGGAATTCGTTTTGTAGTATTTTTTCAAGGTTGTAGCTTAAGATGCAAATATTGTCATAACAGAGATACTTGGACAATAAACGCTGGAAAAGAATATACATCTGATGAATTAATCTCTAAAATTTCTAGATATCAAAATTATTTTACTGTTTCAGGTGGAGGAGTTACTTTATCAGGCGGTGAACCTTTACTTCAACAAGATTTTTTACTTGATTTATTACCTAAATTAAAAAAGCAAAAAATTCATGTTGCGATAGATACATCAGGAAACTTCCCTCTTACTGATAAAATCAAAAAAATCATCGATTTAGCTGATTTATTTTTATTAGATATAAAATGTATCAATAACGATATTTGTAAGGATCTAGTTGGATTCTCGAATGAATTAGAACTAGAATTTGCTAAGTATTTAAGCAGTATAAATAAAGATGTATGGATTAGACAAGTTTTAGTTCCTGGAATAACCGATCATGAAGAAGATTTATTAGATTTAAAAGAATTTATTTCTAGCTTAAGTAATGTAAAAAAAGTTGAAATCTTAGCTTATCATGATCTAGGTAGATTTAAGTGGGAAAATCTAGGATGTAATTATGAATTAGAAGATGTTCCTAATGCAACTACAGAAGATGTAGCTCGAGCAAAAAAAATATTAGAAATACAATAAAAAAGGCTCATTTTATTTATATTGAGCCTCTTTATTTTTTATATAAGAAATTGATAATACTATCTCTTATTTTATTTATTTCATATCCATATGCATTACAAACATTCCATCCTCTTTTTTTAGCCACTTCTATATTCTCTTTTGAATCATCTATAAATAATATATTATTTGTTTTTATATTACATTCATCTTCTACAATTTTATATATTTTTTCTTCTGGCTTTCTGAAGCCTTCATCACAAGATAACCAAACATAATCAAACTTATTTAAATTTACTTGCTTATCTAGCCTTACTTTATCTATTTCTCCTAGATTTGATAAAATACCCGTCAAGCAATATTTTTTTATATCGTGTGCAACTTCTACTACTTCTTTATAGTAATAAATTTTATCAAATTCTTTGATATATGTGTTATAGTATGTATCATAATCAGATTCTATTTTAAATTCTTCCTTTATCCTTTCATATTTAAAAATCATTCTTTCTTTTTCATCTAGCTTTTTAAATGTATCTTCTAATTTTTTCTCTTTAAATCTAATAGCTTTATAAAATCTATCTAATATTGATAATTCATCAACTCCTGGTTTTAAAGCTTTTATAAAACTAATAATTGCTTTGTCTAAATTATATTCCCCATCTTTATGGCTTTCTATAACTCCTCCCCAATCAAATATTACTATTTTATTTTTATCATATTTAATATCTCTATCTAAATTTATCTTCATTTTATTTTTCTCCTAGATTTTATTATCTATATTATCATATAAGTAGGTAACTTTCAACAGTTACCTACTTTTCTTATATTAACAATAATGATCATAATCACAAGATTTTTCTTTGCATTTATTATTTTCTTTACAGCATATTAAGTTTATTATTCTTATAATTAATAATATTGCTAAAATTGCTATTATAGCTATTATTGCACCAATGCCTAGTAAACTAGCAAGACCTGTAAATGCTCCTACTATTAATCCTGCTAAAAATAATATCAAAGATGTTAGAATACAAATTATAATATCTACACAGCATTTTTCTATTTTATTACAATTTTTCAATATATTCACCTCCTAGATAGTAAAAAAATACTATCTAATATATAATATGCTGTTTAAATTTTTTTGACTTTTTTCGATTCATATTGACAAAAAAATCAAATAGAGTAACTTTTATTTTTAATTACTCTACTTGATTTTAAGATATTGTATTTATCCAAATAATCCTCTTTTCTTTACAGGTGGTTGTTCATTCATAGTTTTTGCAAGTTCTACCATTAAATCTCTTTGCTCTTTTGTAAGTCGTTTTGGAACTTGAACTAATACTGTAAATACATAATTTCCAGAAGATCCATTATTTATATTTTTAAATCCTTTATTTCTTAAAGTAAACTTAGTTCCTGGCTGAGTACCATCAGGTATTTTATATGTCTCTTTGCTACCATCTACCATAGGTATTTCTATTTCTGCACCTAATGTCGCTTGAGTAAAGGTTATTGGTATTTCACACAATACATCTTGTCCTTGCCTTTTAAATATATTATGTCTTCTTACATGTATTGTTATGTATAAATCTCCTTTAGCTCCTCCCTTAGTTCCAGGCTCTCCTTCACCTCTAAGTACTATTGTTTGATTTTCATCAATTCCTGCAGGTATTTTTACTGTTACTTTAACTTGTTTTCTTACAGTTCCTTTTCCTTTACATTCTGTACATGGTTCAGGTATTATTTCACCTGTTCCATTACAATTTGAACATGGTCTAACAGTTTGTACTTGACCGAATATCGTTGTTTGTGTTTGTTTTACTTGACCTGTTCCATGACACATACTACATGTTTGTTTTTTAGTTCCAGGTTTAGCTCCGTTTCCATGGCAGATTGTACAAGTTTCATTTCTTGTTATATTAATTTGTTTTTCAGTTCCTAAATATGATTCTTCAAAAGTAATATCCAAACTTGCTCTTAGATCTGCTCCTTGCTTTGGTCCATTTGTGTTTCTAGAACTTTTTCCGCCAAATCCACCACCGAAAAAAGACGAGAAAATATCTCCCAAATCTCCAAAATCTCCAAATCCGTCAAATCCACCTGAAGAATATGAATAATATCCGTTTCTTCCACCAAAAGGTCCTCCTGCTCCACCAAATCCTTGGTTTGGATCTGCAGTTCCGAATTGATCATACATTTTTCTTTTTTCAGGATTTGACAATACTTCATATGCTTCATTTACTTCTTTAAATTTAGCTTCTGCTTCCTTTTTATTATCTGGATTAGCATCTGGATGATATTTTTTAGCAAGTTTTCTATATGCTTTTTTTAGCTCCTCTTCACTTGCATTTTTATCTACACCTAATATTTCATAGTAATCTTTTCCTGCCATATTGCCTCCTATAATACTTATCAGCTATAAGAAAAGTGGTATTATTTATATTTATGTGATACCACTTTTCTTTTGACTATCTTATCAAATTATGCTTTTTTATTTTTTGTCATCTTCATCAACTTTATAATCTGCATCATATACATTTCCATTATTATCTGTATGAGGTTCGTTATTATCATTATTTCCAGCTTCATTACCTGTTGCATTTGCTCCGTTATTTGCTGCTCCTTGTGCAGTAGAATATAATTTTTCTGAAATTGAATAGAATATTTGAGTTAATTTTTCTGTCGCAGATTTAATAGCTTCTACATCTGTACCTTCTAATGCTTTCTTTACATTTTCTATTTCTGTTTCAGCTTTAGCTTTTTCTTCTCCACTAATTTTATCACCTAAGTCATTTATTGTTTTTTGACAATTATATACTAAGCTTTCTGCATTATTTCTAACTTCAATTTCTTCTTTTCTCTTCTTATCTTCTTGTGCATGTGCTTCTGCATCTTTAACAGCTTTGTCAATATCTTCATCTGTTAAATTTGTACTTGCTGTAATTGCTACTTGTTGGCTGTTTCCTGTTGCCATATCTTTTGCTGATACATGAACTATACCATTAGCATCTATATCAAATGTAACTTCAATTTGAGGTACTCCTCTTGGTGCTGCTGGAATTCCTGTTAATTGGAATCTTCCTAATGTTTTATTATATGCTGCCATCTCTCTTTCACCTTGAAGTACATGTATTTCAACACTTGTTTGTCCATCTGCTGCTGTTGAGAATACTTGAGATTTCTTAGTTGGTATTGTTGTGTTTCTTTCAATTAATTTTGTAAATACTCCACCTAATGTTTCAATACCTAATGATAATGGAGTTACATCAAGAAGTACTAAGTCTTTAACATCTCCAGATAAAACACCACCTTGAATTGCTGCACCTATAGCAACACACTCATCTGGGTTTATTCCTTTATCTGGTTCTTTTCCTGTTATTTTCTTTACAGCTTCTTGAACTGCTGGAACTCTTGTTGATCCTCCAACTAATAATACTTTGTGTAAATCATTTGCTGTAATTCCTGCATCTTTTAATGCATTCTCTACAGGTACCTTTGTTGCTTCTATTAAATCACCAATTAATTCTTCAAATTTTGCTCTTGTTAATGTTACATCTAAGTGTTTTGGTCCATTTGCATCTGCTGTTATAAATGGTAAGTTAATTTGTGTTTGTTGCATTCCTGAAAGTTCTATTTTAGCTTTTTCTGCAGCTTCTTTTAAACGTTGCATTGCCATTTTATCTTGTGTTAAATCTATTCCATTTGATTTTTTGAATTCAGATACTAGGTAATCTATAATTCTTTGATCAAAATCATCTCCACCTAGTTTTGTATTTCCGTTTGTTGCTAAAACTTCAAATACACCATCACCGATATCTAGTATAGATACATCAAATGTACCTCCACCTAAATCGTATATCATAATTTTTTGGTCTTGGTCTTCTTTATCCATACCAAAAGCTAAAGCAGCTGCTGTTGGTTCGTTTATAATTCTTAAAACTTCTAGTCCGGCTATTTTTCCTGCATCTTTTGTTGCTTGTCTTTGACTATCACTAAAGTATGCTGGAACTGTTATAACTGCTTGAGTAACTTGTGTTCCTAAATAGTTTTCAGCGTCAGCTTTTAATTTTTGTAATATCATTGCTGAAATTTCTTGTGGAGAAAAAGTATCTCCTTCTATATTTACTTTTTCATTTGTTCCCATTTTTCTTTTTATAGATATAACTGTGTTATCTGGATTAGTAACTGCTTGACGTTTTGCTATTTGTCCTACTAATCTTTCACCATTTTTTGAAAATGCTACAACAGATGGTGTTGTTCTATTTCCTTCTGCATTAGGGATTACTACTGGTTCCCCACCTTCCATAACTGCTACGCATGAGTTTGTTGTTCCTAAATCAATACCTATAATTTTTCCCATATAAAAATCTTCCTTTCTTTATGTTTGAATTTCTTATATATTTTTTAAAATTAAAATCTAATATCAAATTTAAATATTTAAAAATTTTTTAAATTTTATTTGTATACTTAGTTAGCTACAATTACCATAGAATGACGAATTACTCTGTTTCCTATCATATATCCTTTTCTATATTCCTGTGCTATTTCTTTTTCTCCTAAGTTTTCGTCAACAATTGAACTAATTGCTTCATGTAATTCTGGATCAAAAGTTTTTCCTACGGCGTCTATTTCTTTAACTCCTTTTGATGCTAGAACATCTTTAAATTGTTTTAATACAAGTTCAATTCCTTTTCTATATTCTTCATCTTTAGTCTCTGCAGCAACTGCTTGTTCCAAATTATCCATGATAGGTAAAAAGTTTGAAACTATATCAGCAATTAATGAATTATATAATGCATCTTTTTCTTTTGCTGATCTTTTCTTATAGTTATCAAATTCTGCTGCTACTCTTTTTAATCTGTCTTCTGTCTCGTCAATTTGAATTTTTTGTGATTCTATTTCTTTTTTTAATTTAATTATTTCATCAGCTTTTTTTGATTCAAGTTTTTCTTCTTTTTTATCTTCCATTATTCACAATCCTTTCTGAACTTACTATTTATATATACTATAAATTATTCACCATTTAATTTTTTACTAATGTATTTCATTACAGAAATAACTTTTGAATAATCCATTCTTGTAGGTCCTATTATACCAATGGTTCCTAAATTTTTGTTTTTATATCTATGCTTAAATGTAACTATACTAAAATCTTTTAACTTTTCATTATCATTTTCGTCTCCGATATATACATTTATGTCATTTGCAAACCCTGTATTTAATAGGTCAGCTACAATTTCTTTTTGATCAATAAGATTTATAAAGTTTTTGGCAACTTCTAAACTTTTGAATTCCGGTAAATCAAATGCTTTATTAGCACCTTCTAAATATATCTTTTCTTCTTCATTGATTGCTTTATTTAATTGACTAATTATTGGTTTAATAACTCCCAAACTATAATTCATATGTGAAAAAATATATTGTTCTAATGGTTTATCAATTGATTCTAATGGTTTTCCTCTTAATTTGTTATTAAATATAAAGTTTAAAGTTTCAACTTGTTCTTCATTTATATCTTGATCAAATTTAATCATTGTCTCTTTTATTAAACCTGTATCAGTTAATATAACAGCCATTAACATTCTAGTGCCAAGTAGAACAAATTTTATTTCTTCTATATTTTGCATTTGATTTTTTGGTCCAATTGCAACTGTAGTGTAATGTGTTACTTCAGATATTGTGCTAGTTGCAATCTTAGTCAAATCTTCAATTTCATTTATCTTAGCCATTAGTTTTGATTGAATATATTTGATTTCTCCAATACTAATATTATGATCATTAAGTAGTTCGTCAACATATAGTCTATATCCTTTAGCAGATGGAACTCTTCCACTTGATGTGTGTTGTTTTTCAATATATCCAACTTTTTCTAGGTCTGCCATTTCATTTCTAATAGTTGCGCTACTAAGATTTAGTCCATATTTATTTGTTAAACTACCAGAGCTTACTGGTTCAGCTGTGTTTATATATTCTTCAACTATTGCTTGTAAAATTTTCTTTTTTCTATTATCCAATTTTGCACCTTCTTTTAGCAATTATTTAGTTAGACTGCTAAACTGCATATATATTATATCCAAAATTAGCAATTGTCAATACTTATTGCTAATTTTGTTTGTGAATTTTGTGTGAAAAAAGCTATTTTATTTTCCATTTAGTTATATAAATTTTATTTTATTTTTTTTTAAATTTATTTCATTTTTTTCTAAAAAAGTATTGACAACATAATAAAAATGTTTTATACTTTTAATTGCGTTCGAGATGCGCCCTTAGCTCAGTTGGTTAGAGCAACCGGCTCATAACCGGTAGGTCCAAGGTTCGAATCCTTGAGGGCGCACCATTTTTATTAAATAATTAATTTCAATTATTTAATAAATTATATTTTGGGTAGGTGGCCGAGTGGCTAAAGGCGGCAGACTGTAAATCTGTTCTCATTTGAGTACGATGGTTCGAATCCATCCCTGCCCACCAAAAGTTGAAATTTTAACTAATTTCAGCTTTTTTTATTTTTGTCTAAAATTATTCAATAAATTATAGTAAATTTTATTTATTAATGATATAATATATATTAATTAATTTAGAGGAGCGTGAGTTTTATGATGTATCCATTTTGCAAATACGCTGATGAAACATTGGTTACTTTTTCTAATATAGTAAAAAACGAAAATGACGAAGAAGTTCTTTATGTACATTTTGAAAGACCAATGGAATATGGATTTGATAGTATTAGATTCGAACTTCCTACTTATAAAATAGTATACGAAGAAGGACATTATAGTAAATCCGAAAAAGCAATGTTTAAAAAAATTGTAGAAAAAGGTGCACCATATTTTTATGAATGGGCTAGAGAAGGAGGAATAAAAATTGCCTAGTTTATTTGAAATAATGCGGTTATAAAATATTTTTCTGGTCTGATGAATTTATGGAGCCTGTACATGTTCATATATCAAAAGGAAAACCATCGTCTAATTCAACTAAAGTGTGGCTAACAAAAGCTGGAGGTTGCATATTAGGGCATAATAAAAGTAGAATACCTGAAAAAGATCTAAAATATAAAACAATAAATAAAAAACAAATATTTATTAATAGGAGTTTAAATGAAGAAAATTTATATTTTAGCTATAATCATTTGTGTCTTAATTTTGACATTATGTGTTGAGAAAATATTTTATAATTTTATAAATTTATCTTTCGGATATGAATATGTATTATGGTGTAATAAAGATGATAAATCATATATAATAGATAAAACTGGTCTAAAAGGAAATTTTAACATAATCGTATGCAATACAAACTACCATCAAGAATTATATGTCATTAAAGAATTTCCCTATGGCATAGGAAAAAAAGAGAAAATCTCATATAATGGTTCAATAATTCAATATATAAAAGAAAATAATAATCCTATGGAAGCTTTCTTAAAATCTATTATTATATATACATTATTTGGAATAACTTCAATTGTATTAATACATATTTTTTCTAAAAAAATATCTCAATATAGTAAATCTTAAGAAATAAAGGACTCTATGGTTCTTTATTTTTTTGTATAATTTTCTTTTTTTTGAGTACAATAGTATAAAAATTAATTTGAAAGGATTGATACACATGAAAATAATAGATAAAATAGCTCTTGCACTAATTATTATTGGAGCTATTAATTGGGGGTTAATTGGAATATTTAATTTCAATTTAGTTGATACTATATTTGGTGTAATGTCTATAATCAGTAGAATTATATATATATTAGTTGGTCTTTCTGGATTATGGGCAATCAGATTATTATTTGTAAATAATGATTAAAATTAATTTTTGTAAAAAAGTGCTATAAAAATAGCACTTTTTAATAGTTATTTAGAATTCTTTATTTAAATTCTTTTTATTATTCCATTAATAGCATAAAAAATAAAATAATACATTGACTTTACTATCGAAAATTTTTCTATTTCTCTATATACTTTCCATCTATTTCTAGCTGATTTTATTTTATTATAACTTCTGCTATTAACTCTAACGCAATAGTATACTAAAACTTCATTTAAGCCATATGCATAATATCCATGTTTTAATATATTCCACCAAGTTGCTATATCTTCAGCATAAATATCTGGCATTTCTAATAATTTTTTGTCTATCTTCTGCAAATCAAACATAACTGAATTGGTTAAAATTTTTGTATTCTTTAACGCTTTTTTGTAATCTAATTTTTCTGGCACATCTACTCTTACTTTTCTTTTATTTGGCTTAACATATTCAAAAGCTGTATATGAAAATGCACACTGTTTTTCTCTCATAAATTCTATTTGTTTTTCTAATTTTTCTTCGTGCCATAAATCATCATCTTCCTGAAAACATATGTATCTTCCATTAACAAATTTTAGTCCTTGATTTCTTGCAATCGCTGGCCCTGAATTTTTTTCTAAATTAATAACTTTGATTTGTGTATCTTTTACATACTTTTTTAAAATCTCTTTTGTATTATCAGTAGACGCATCATTTACAATTATTAATTCAATATTTTTATACGTTTGATTTTTAATATTTTTAATTACTTTATCTATTCTATTTTCTCCATTATATGTTGGAACTATTATACTTACTAATTCCTCGTAATTTTTTATATCTTGCATAACTAGTTGCTCCTTTAAGCATATATTTAATTGAATTTATAAAACTATTTTCAGTTTTATATAATTTTCTCTTTCTAATAGCATATTGTATTATTAATATAATATAAAAATTTTTTGAAATTTCATAAAATACAGCTCCCTCAGAAATAAAGAAATTATTTGTATATCCTTTAAACCAATTGCTTTTTTTATGAATTACTTTTCCTATATCTTTATCTATACAGTATAACTTTCTTTTTTCTTTTAAGCAATCATATAAAAATATATTTTCTTCTCCCATTGTATAGATACTTCCGCTTCCAAATAACTCATTAAACTTTATATTTATATTATCTATTAAATTTTTTCTTAAAGTAATTTGAGTTGATTGAATTTGCATTGCAGTAATCCAATTTATTTTGTGACTTTTTTGTTTTCTTGCTTTTCTATTTCCTACAGTTTCAATATTAAAAGCTATTATATCTGCATCTTTTTTGTTATTATATGCATTTAAAATTGTTTCCGCATAGTTATCTTTATATTGTATATCATCATCTGCCAAAACTAATATTTCGCCTTTTGCTTTATCTAATGCTTTATTTCTGCTTTTACTTAATCCTTTTTCTAAATATGAATATAACCTTATATTCCCTTCTTCATAATTCCAAATAGGTATTTTTTCAGTTATTTGATTAATTATTAAAACATTGGTTTTTATATTCATCTTTCTAATTAACTTTATTAATTCTTCTTTATTTCTTAAATTCATCGTAGAAAGCAATACTTCTATATCCATTTTTCCACCTTTATTTTATGTAATTTGTGTTTAAGATTAATAATTTTATTACCATGATTTACTATAAATGATACTCTTTTTGCTTCAATAGAATTAGGAACTTGTTTTTTTCCATTTTCAATCAATTGTAATAAGAAATTTTCTAAATCTTTTTTCTTGTTTTGTATAAAATGTGATTTATTAAAAATAGGTTGATTTACTATCTCTAACCATAAACTATCATTATTATCGATTTCTTTTATTTGATCTATTACCTCTTTTATATTATTCTTACTCTTAATATTAATAAATGCTTTACTATTTATATCATTTTCTATATATGGATCTCCCCAATAAATAGGTATTGTTTTAGAAAAAAATGCATCCATTATTTTTTCAGTACAATATCCATAATATGATTCATTTTCAAATGCAATAGTGAATTTATATTGTTTTTGTAATTCTAATTTTTTATTAGTCACAAATCCAGTATTATTTAAAAATTTACCTGCTGAATCCACTTTTTTATATTTACTTAATTCTATGAAAAAATATTTTCGGAAAATATCTCCCTTTTTATTATCATATATAAAATTGCAGAATTTATTTTTGTTTTTCAGATCATTTTCTTTTACTATCTTATCTTTCTCTTCAATTAAATTGTTTCCTTTTAACATGTAAACTGGTAGCTTAAAATATCTATTATTATCTATTTTTATATCATGACATGAAATAGCATAATCACATAAATTAAAATTTGGAAATACATTTTCCCCATTGCACCAAATTTTTATTCCTTTAAACTTTAGAAAGTTATATCCAAAATTAGAATAAAATATATAATCAGGTATATGTTTTTCTAATTTAATAATATAATGCTTCTTTAATATATTTATAATATAATTATCATCTTTATTAAAATTAGGCCAAAAGTCACAAAACCATATTTTTATTTCTTTCATTTTATTCTATGTTAACCTCCCATACTCTTATATCAGATTTTGGAAACGCTTTTATCAAATTATCATTAATTTCTTTCTTTTCAATACTGTCTTTTAATAATACTATTACAAATCCTCCATTGCCAGCTCCACAAATCATTTTTCCTTTTATCTTTTCTTCACAAATATTAAATATTTGATTCATTGTGTCATTTACAATATTCTTACTTAATTTTTGTGAAATATTATAGTTTAAGTTTAAGTAAGATGCAAATTCATCAATATCACCAAGTTCAAGTGCATTTTTCATTTTTACAGCAATCTTTTTTAATTCTATAATATTATTCTTTTGAGCATTATCTTCCTTGTACTTTTTCATAACTTCAAACACAATATTAGATGAATTTCTTGTATTTCCTGTGTATATTAACAATATTCTTTTATTTAATTCTTGCTTTATTTCAGGTCTGATTTTTATTTTTTCTATATTTAGTTTTTGTTTTTTTCCTGGTTTTGATGTTATAATCTTTATTCCTGAACAAATTGCGCCAGCTTGATCTTGCCATCCTCCTCCAGTTCCAATTAATTTCTCTACTTCCAATACTTTATTTATCAACTCATTTCTTTTAATTGATAAATTAAATAATTTTCCTAAAGCTGTTAATATTCCTAATGACAAAATACTACTTGTTCCAAGTCCTGATCCTTTTGGTATCATTTCTGTATTAGTAATAATTTTAAATCCCAGATTATTTATTTTGCTTACTCCGATGCATGTTCTCTGTAATAAAAATTTATCATTAGCTTGCTTTAATTCTTTTAAACTATTATATTCTTTTACATCATCTTCATTTTGAATTATAATCTTATTTTCTTTTATTTTCTTAGCTATTATTCTTATTGGTCTTATTCCATTTAATTTTGCTGAGCAATTACATACACATCCACCCTCATTATAGCAAAATGGTGGTGTATCTGACCAAGCACCCCCAAAATTAATTCTTATTGGCATACTTATATATATTTCATTCATTACAATATTTTCCTTTTTTTAATATTTCACGTATAGATTTCAATTTTCTATTATTTATTATCTCTCCTTTTTGAATTTGATAATATAATTCTATAGCTAGTTCAGATGCTTTTTCTTTTGAATTTGCTGGCTTAAATAACTTTAAATCCCATAAACTTGTTTCTTTTTTTATTTTTTTCTTTAAATATATTTCTTTATTAAATATTTTTAAATTTTTTCCTTTATATTTTATATCATCTTCTATCCCTAATATAATTGATACCCATTTTTTTCTATTTAATTTAACAGTATATATCAAAGTATTTTTAGGAACCTTTTGCTTAATACATGAGTCAACTATAATATTATTATTTAATTTGCCTATGTACAAACTATTTTCTATATATGAATTGTCCTTTATTAAACATCTTGTATTTTGATTCCATCCTAGTCTTTTAAAATAATTATCTCTATCACTTTTTATTTCTAATATATCTTTATTTGATCCAAAATGTACAAATTTACCATTATTTAACTTTATTACTTTAATGTCATCCTTTTTATTATCTACTAAAAATGGTACTAAATCATTGTATATATCTGCACTTTTTTCTTGGATATTTTCGTATAAGTAATTAAGAATTTTTTGAGGTAATATAAACATTCCTGTATCAATATATACTTTCTTTTCATTAGTTAAAGCTTCCGTTTCTAAAACATTTTTTGATGCTTTTTGAAAATATTTTATTAATCTGTCTTCTTGAATTTTAAATACTCCGTGCTTCGTTCCTTTTTCTATAAGTTCTTTAGTAGAAAAAAAATATATTTTACTATTATCTATTTCATTTATATCTTCTTTTAAGAATAGAACAACATCACTGCAAGATACTAAAATTCCATCATTCATTTTTTTCAAAATTGGAAATGTGTTAATTAATATCTGATCAAATATAGTTTCTTCTATATCGCCACTTAGTCTTTTATTAATTGGTATCCATATTTTACCTATTCTTGAGTAATATAATGTTCTTTTAGAATTTCCTGCAGATGGAATATATAAAATTTTCTTATACTCTTTTTTATTAAATATCTTATATAAATTATTTAATAATATTTTCCCTGTTCCTAACCTTTTATTTACAGTTTTAACAATACATTTAGTTTCTTCTGGTATAAAACCTATTTTTCTTCTAATTTTTAATTGTTTTTTTGCATATGCTCTTTGCTTGTTATTTCTTACTGTAATTATTATACAATCCCAATTATATTTTTCATTTTTCTTTGTAAATGTATTTTTCAGCATCTTTTTTATATCCTTCTAATTTATTTTTTATTTCTATGAATTCATCCTTTGATTTTCTTGTTATATCATATTCTTGCACATTTTTTTCGCTTTCATTTACTATATTAATAATAAGTTCATACTGCATTTTTATAATTTCATAATTATTAAGTTCACTTTGTAATTCTTCACAATTTTTTAAAACAATTTCACACATTTCTTCATATTTTTCTAATTTTATATTCCTTTTTTTCGTCTCTTTAGATAAAATCATGCAAGCTTTCTGTAAATTTTTAATTCCTGATTCTTTATCACCATCTTTTAACTGTGTTATTGCTATGTCACTAATTGATTCATATGTTTGTATATTATTTGTACTATCATTAATTTCTTCTAATTTCAAAACAGCTTCGTTTTTTCTTTCGTTTTTAAGTAATATTTCTATTTCTTTATTTTGCAATTCTAAACTATATGGTAATACTTTAGAAAAACTTTTTACTTCTTCTATAGAGTCAATATTCTCTATATTTCCATGTATATAAATTATTTTTCCATTTTCTACTAATGTAAATATCGAAAATAAAGCTAATACCATTATGCTTAAAACGTTAAATATTTTTATTTTCTTATTTGCAGCATAACCTACTAAATATGATGATATGATTCCTATTACTATAAATAATATTAATTTATTATAATAAAATGATAAGTCAAAATCCATTAAACTATGTAAAAAGATTAATAAAAAAGTCAATCCAAATAAAATAATATTAGAATCATTTTTATTTTTTATAAGATTTTTTAATACAATAATAAATATTATAATTATGCTTAATAAACCTAATATTCCATTTTCTATCCAAATTTGTGTTAAATAACAATGTGATTGTTTAGCACTATATGCATAGCTTTGAATTTCTTCGTACTTATACATCCATCCATTTCCACCAATTCCAGTTATCCAGTTTTCGCTTGCAAGTTTTATTCCATCTTTTATAAATACTAACCTTTCCCATAGATTTTTGTTAGACAAAGTAAATCCTTGCATATTACTAACTAATTCTTTTGTTATAAATCTATAATCCACAGGTATGTTTTTTTCATTAACTGTTAGTTTATTTATAACTAAGCCATTTGCATTTTGAGGAAGTATATTTTGATATAATATGGTTATTCTTGTAGTATCAGAAGTAGTAGTAATATCTATTTCCTTCTTGCCTTCAAAACTTCCTACATATACATAGTGTGACAAAATAGGTTGATCATATTTATTTTCTTCATCTATCTGTATTAAATATGTATTTTCATTATTTTCTTTAGTATTAGCATCTAGATCGAATTCTATTTTATATTCTTTATTAGGTTCAATATTTCGTATAGTTTGTCTATCTTCTAATCCAGAGTTCTTTTCTTTAAATAATTCTAATGATTTTGTAAATTGTATCAATATAACAAATATTAAGCTTATAACAATTATTATAGATATAATAGTAATTATTATTTTTCTTCTATTAATTTTATAAATTACTTTTTGCAATCTTTTTGTTATTATCATTGAAGCAAATTTATATATTATTCCTGTTAAAATTATGAATAAAATGAGTCCACCATAAACAATAGCTATATTTTTCATGTATTTACAAAAGATTAAATAATACATATATCCAGTAATAACTGTTGTAATTGTCATTACTAAAATTTTAGCCCTATTTTTTGCTCTTTTATTAAAAAAATAATATAGAATAAGAACAAACAAATATATTACTAAGCTTCCTTTTGATTCTGAAAGAAGTAAACCTACTAAAAAAATAAAATTAGTAATTACTTCTATTATAGAAGATTGTTTTTGTTTTAAATGTAATCCTACTGATAATATTGAACAAACTGCCATAATAATACCAACAGTATTTGCATAACCTATATTTGCTATCATTCTAACTTCTTCATTTTGATATTCTAATATACCAACTTTATTAAAAAAATCTCCAAAAAAGTTAATAGTTAAGTTATCAATTCCAAATATAAAAATTATTATTCCAGAAATAATTATAGTTTTTATAATAATAGTTATATTTCTTTCTTTATTCTTTTTTAGTAATTCTTTAACTATAAAATAAATCGAAACTAAACTTGTATATGTAAAAATATTATCGATGGTTTCTTCCAATGAAATATATGTATTAAATATTAATGGAATAATCGAAGATATTAGTAAAATTATAATAACAAAATCTAACCTATTATTTATAATTTTTTCTTTATTTTTTGTATTAACAACAATAATTATTAAAAATAATATTGATATTATTAAATTCAATGTTTGTACATTATATTTTAATGGTGATCCTATTAAAATTGATGAAATTATTATAATAATATTTACTAATAATAAAACGAAATTAAATTTTAAATTACTCTTCATATATTTACCTATTTAAATTTTATTTATATTAAACTTTTATTAACATATTTATATATTTTATATTATTTATATATTTTATATTATTTATGTATTTTTTTCAATAGTTATAAATATATGTATATTTACATTTAAAAAAATAAAAATACCCCCAGAACTCTGGGGGCTTTTTAAGGTTAGAGTGTATTTAAATCACTCTCCTACTATGATAGGAAGCTCTTCACTAAGATAGCGTCTAACACTTTTTTCCGAATAATACATTTGGTATGGGATTCTTCTTTCTGAGTTTGCAATCATCCAATAAGGAATGATAAACAGCTCCTCTTTACCGATTGCCCATACATGTTCTTTGTAGATAAATACGTCCACCTCTTTTCCTTCAAAGTCTTCCGGCTTTTTGCCTTCTTCTCCGAAAAGAAGCATAGCAAGATTACAAATCTGTTCGTACTCTTCTTCAAAGTAGCCATCTCCACATATGTCCCACTTCATCGGCTTATTATTTTTGCCGATTTCCATTGATACATACACATAGGGTCTATAATCTTTGTCAAACCCTTCTTCAATTTCTAACCGGCACCTCACTATTTTTTCTGTTGATTTTACCAGTTCCATATAAATTCCTCCTATCTTTTATTACACACAAAAAGTGCTATATAAATTATAGCACTTTTATGTTAATTATTCAATTAATCTATTCTCCTCTACCTTCTGGTAAGCTATTTGGCATTTCAATAACAACTTTAATTTTCATTACATATTTTATAGCTCTAACAATCTTACTATTTTTAATACGTTGCCATAATGTAGGTTTAACATCAACTCTAGTTTCTTCAATATATTTTTGATTTTCTTCTGTTGTTTCTGTAGTTTTTGATGTATCTTTTACAGATATTTCTTCAATTTTTTCTTCAACAACAGGTTCTAGAGTTTCTTCTGGTGCAGGTATTAATTTTAGTGCATCAGCTATTTCTATACCTATATAACTTAAAGCTTTAGATTTATCTTCTATTCTTTCCATATCTATTTCAATATGTAAGTTTGTTTCTAGGTTTCCAATTCTTGCATTTATTAATTTTAATGCATCTTTATAATTATCAGAAGTATTAGATTTAGTTCTTCCTATTACTCCTAATGTTTCTATAATATCTTCAGAAAAGTCATTAGAAATTCCTTTTATTGCTTCTTTCCATCCCTCTGATTTAGCTTCTACACTTTCTAGTACAGTTTTTAAACTAGCTGCTAAAGAAATATTTTTCTCTCTTTGTCTAATCAATTCTTCAATTTTCTTTGTATTTTCTTCAAATTGATTTGTTGCATACTCAACTAGTCCATAAGCTGCTTTATATACACTTACTGGAAAGTTTTTCTTTTTTGGATATTCTATTAAATATGTTTTTATTGATTCTATTAAATCTTTAAAATACGCATCATCCTCTAATTGGACAATTTGTTTTTTACTATTTGGATTAATTAATTTTTGTACTTTATCAATATTTGATAAAATCTTTTCTTCCGTGATTACCATTCTCACGTTTACTATGCCAGATTTAGACATTGTAAACCTTCCCTCCTTTATCCTATGTAACGCTTATTTCCGTAAGTAAAATTCCTCTTTGATAGGATTTTGTTTTTTTGATTTCATTATAATTTTATTACAACTTTTTAGTATAGTCAAGACTTTTTTTACAATTATTTGTCTTTTTTTAGCTCTGCATAACGTTTTATTTTCATAGTTGTAGTCTTTACAAATTCATCATGTTTTATTTCTAATTTCTTTACGGCTTTATAAGAAGTAAGACCTTTATTTACTTCTTTGATCTTATCCCAAATTATTTTATATATTTTATCTTCATCTAAGTCTTTACCATATTTTTCTTCAATAACTTCATAATTTGGTATTACTCTAGCAGTTATAATTAATTCTTTTTCTCCTTCTACTTCCTTACCATAAACCATACATTCCTTTATTTCCGTATGTTTTGAAAGCATTAATTCAATTTCTTCTGGATATATGTTTTTACCATTTTGAGTAACAATTACATTCTTACTTCTTCCAGTAATGTATAAAAATCCATCTTTATCCATATATCCTACATCACCAGAATGGAACCATCTTTTTCCATCTTCTTCAAAAATTGCATCTTTTGTAGCTTGTTCATCTTCATAATATCCTATCATTAAAGTTTTGCTACAAATTAATATTTCTCCTTCTCCATTTTCATTTGGATTGTCTATTCTAAGTTCTGCTCCTACTACTGCTTTACCTGCTGATCCTACTCTAGTATCAAAATCTGGTGTTAAAGCTGCTATAGGTGCTGTTTCTGTTAAGCCATATCCTTGTAAGAATATTATTCCTATATCTTCTACCCATTTACCTATTTTTGCATCAATAGGTGCTGCTGCAGATACAATTATTCTTAACCTTCCACCTAAGTTTTCATATATTTCATTAAATACTTTTCTTTTAATATCTACTCCAACTGTTTTTAATGCATTAGTTACATGTATCATTGAATTAACCAATCCATCTTTTTTACTCTTTTTAATGTTTGCATTAATTTTTCTATATAGATTTTCAACAAGTAATGGAACAGTTAAAAGTGCTGTTGGTTTTGTTTCTTGTAAATCTGAAACAATATGTTTTAATCCTTGGCATACACTAATAGAAGCACCAATTCCAAAAGGTAATAAAAAACCTATTGAAGATTCATAAGTATGATGAAGTGGTAATATAGACATAAGCCTATCTTCTGGTAATAATTTTACATATGCTGTTGCAGCATTTACATTTTCTATTAAATTTCTATTACATAACATAACTCCCTTAGCATTTGAAGTAGTTCCTGAAGTAAATATTAATACTTTAAATTCTTCTGGATCTATTTCAATGCTCATAAAGCTATTATCTCCACCAGTTACTAAAGCTTTACCTTCTTCTATCAAATAATCCAATCCAACAAATCTATCATTTATTTCTTGATTAGAATTCATTTGTATAAAATAATTTACATCAGGTAAATTTTCTGATACTTTTTTTATAACTTCTGCTTTTTTGCTTGAGAAAATTACAGCTTTTGCTTTTGATCTTTTTATTACATTTTCTATTTCATTTTCTGGAAGTTCTTTATCAACAGGAACAGCAATTCCTGCTCCACAAAGCATTGTCATATATGACACATACCAATGATGTGTATTTTCTCCAATTATTACTATTCTTGCATCTTTTAAATTAAGTTTTCTAGTTAAAGCTGTACCAAGTCCAATAACTTCATTTTTAAATTGATTATATGTTATTTCAGTCCAATCTCCTTTTGGATTAAACTTTTCTAACAAAAATGTTCTATCTGCATATTCTTTAGAAGAATTTATAAACATTTCTTTTACTGTTGTAAAAGATGTTCCTTGATAATTCTTTTTAGTTTTTTTATTTTTATTTTCTTCTGCTTTCTTCAATTTATCATAATCAACTTTTACTTCATCAATTTCAGACATTTCTTTCATATGAAATTTTGGAAATTTAAAATTTGGTACTTTAAAATCTTTTAATATTCTCATTTTTTTACACTCCTATTTTCCTTTTATTTTCTTTATGCCTTTAATTTTTTTATAAATAAATTATCTATTTCTTCAAACAAATTTTGAACATCTACTTCTTCGTGTCTCATTTTATAAATAAAACTAGAACAAGTAAATCCAAATATTCCTGAAGCAATTATATCTGGATCTTTATCTACTATTTCTTTTTTTGCTATACCTTCTTTAACAATTCCTTCAATTATTTTTATGTATTCAAATACATGCTTCTTACACATTAAACTTCTTTCATCATTTCCCCATATTTGACTTAATATAATAGTCATAAAGTTTTCATATTTAAATAATATTTTTATTTGTATTAATACTATTGCTCTTATTTTATCTAAAGAATTATTTAATTTTTCAGTTTTTATGCTAATACTATTTTTTAGAAGTTTAACACCTTCATCTACTAAAAAATTAAATATTTCTTCTTTACTAGAAAAATGATAATATAAAGTTCCTTTTGCTACACCTACTGTAGCAGTAATTTCTTCAATACTAGTTGCATCATATCCTTTGTCTGCAAAAAGTTTCATTGAAGCTTCAAATATTTTTCTTTTTGTTTTATTCATACATTTTCACCTTTATAAAAAAACTATAATAATTATATAATTTATTATTAAAATATGCAAGAGTTTACTTCTTTTTCGACCACTTCAGCTAAATAATTGTTTTAAAAAATTGTTTATGATTGATTTTATGTAAATTCTATGTTATGATATTTTTATCTACTTGAAAGGGAGGCAATAATCATGACTCTTATGCTAAAGGATTGTTTACCTGAAAAGCTTCCAATAGAAAAAGAAGTTATTCAAAAGAGCAAACCTGATGCAATTGGCTCACGTCGGATGTTAGTAGATTATCAGGATAAAATCTTTAATATTGTCCTGAACTCCGACAATTCTGTAGAAATTATCTTCGTATATACTCCACTGGAGAAATACGACGATCGTTTCTATCGAGCTAAAGATGACTTTATCGGACGATTCGTTGGATCTGAGGACGAAGGAGGTTATGTCATTATTGAATCCAAAAAGGGCGCTGGATAATCCGCGCCCTTTTACTTTAATATATATTATTTAAACTAAACAATCATTTATATTCTATCTTCTTCTATCTAATGTATCTAAATTATCTAATGCTTTTCCTGTTCCTAATGCAACACATGAAACTGGCTCTTGTGCTATCATTACATTTATTCCTGTTTTTGATTGTAATAATTTGTCAAGTCCATCAATTAAGCATCCTCCTCCAGTCATATAAATGCCTCTATCACTAATATCAGCTGCAAGTTCTGGTGGAGTTTTTTCTAAAACAGAATGTACTGCGTCTACTATAAGCATTGCTGGTTCCATTAAAGCTTCAAGCATTTCGCTTGAATGAATAGTAACATTTTTTGGTAAACCTGTAATTAAATCTCTACCTCTTATTTCCATTTCTGTATCTTGTATTTTTGGATAAACACATCCTACATTGATTTTTAGATCTTCTGCTGTTCTTTCTCCTATCATTATATTATGTTTTCTTTTTATATATTTTACAATTGCCTCATCAAATCTATCTCCTGCAACTTTTAAAGATTCACTAACAACAGATCCTCCAAGTGAAATAACAGCAATATCTGTAGTTCCTCCACCTATATCAACAACCATATTTCCACATGGTTTTGAAATATCTATTCCTGCTCCAATTGCCGCAGCGATTGGCTCCTCTATTAAAAATACTTTTCTAGCTCCTGCCTGAGAAGCAGCATCTATTACAGCTTTTTTTTCAACCTCTGTAACTTGTGATGGAATACATATCATTATTCGTGGAGAAAAAACAAACTTGCCACATATTTTATTTATAAAATATTTAAGCATTTTCTCAGTTACTGTATAATTTGAAATAACTCCATCTCTTAAAGGTCTTGTAGCAACAATGTTTCCAGGTGTTCTTCCGAAGCATTCTTCTAGCTTCTTTTCCGACAGCTAAAACATCTCCTGTATTATTGTCTACAGCTACAACTGATGGTTCTCTTAGGACTATTCCTCTTCCTTTAACATATGCAATTACAGTAGCTGTTCCTAAATCTATACCAATGTCTTGTCCCCACTTAAACATTTCCATCTTCCTTTCTTATATTTCATTTATATTACATTTTCGTTACAATTATATTACATTTATTATTAAATAGCAAATACTTTTTGTATTTTAACATAAAAAAATACCTTTTACCATATTTATATTATACTAAAAGGTATTTTATTTATTCATTTTATATAATAAAATTAATTTTCTCTATTCTTTATCTGTTAATGCAACTAAAAATCTATCTATTCCATCTCTTCTAAATTTTAATTCATATGTTTTTGTCTGTCCTGAACTTATTGTTCCTATATCAATATATTCTGTTCCTATTAATTCATTATCTTTATTGTATAGAAAAAAAGTTAAATTTTTATCTGTTACATCTTCTTCTGATTCGTTCTTTAGTTCTCCTTTTATGTATCCATTTACATTTGTTACTTTAGCTTCTGATACTGTAATTACAGGGTTTGTTTCTTGAATTCTATATACTTTGATATCTCTATACATAGATTTAACTGCCATTACACTACCTATCGAAACAAATACAAATAATAGAATACACCAAATGAAATATCTTCTGAAGTTTCTTGTTTGAACTCTAGCGTCTATAAACCAAAAATCAGAATAGCCCATATTATTTCTTTCCTTTCTAAATTAATCTATATTATTTACATTTTTCTAAATACGCCAACTACTTTTCCAAGTATTGTACAATTTGGAACAATTATTGGATCCATTGTACTATTTTCTGGTTGTAATCTAATATAATCTTTTTCTTTATAGAATGTTTTTACAGTTGCCTCATCATCAATTAATGCAACTACTATTTCTCCATTTTCAGCTACATTTTGTCTTCTTACTAATATAAAATCGCCATCTAAAATTCCAGCTTCAATCATGCTTTCTCCTCTAACAACAAGCATAAAGCTTTGGCTATTTCCAACAAAATCTAATGGTATTGGGAAAGTATCTGTTATATTTTCTACTGCTAGGATTGGTGCCCCTGCTGTTATTTTTCCTACTACTGGTACATCAACCATCTCTTTTTTATTATAAAAAGCTTTTGCTGGTGGTGTTCCTGGTTTTTTTGGCATGTATAATTCATCTTCTGATTTTAATATTCTTAATGTTCTACCTTTTTGGCTTTCTTTCTTAATATATCTTAGTTCCTCTAATTGTTTTAAATAAGAATGAACTGTTGCTGTTGAACTTAATCCTACAGCTTTTCCTATCTCTCTTACAGATGGTGCATAACCATTTTTTTCAATTTGTTTTGTTATATATCTTAATATCTGTTTTTGTCTTGGTGTTAATTCTTTTGTTTTTCTTTTCTTTCCTTCTGCCATTAAATCATCCCTCCAAATTTTATTTTACACTATACTATCATACAAACAAAAAAATGTCAAACAAATTTTTGATTTTATTTGACATCTTTATTGTTTTCTCAATATTTATTGAATGTTCTAATATTTTCTTCTAATCTTCCCATTCAAGTTCATAATCAGCAATCTTTACTATATCTCCTTCTTTTACTCCCATTTCTTTTAATTTTTGATTAACTCCTAATTCATCTAAACTTTTTTGGAAATAATATAAAGATTCATTATCTGCAATATTTACTCTTCTCATAACTTTCTCTACTGCTTCACCTTTTATTACAAACATTCCATCTTCTTTTGTAATAGTGTATTCTTTATCATCTTTTAATGTATATACTTTTCTATCTTCTATTTCTATTAAATTCTCTTTTGGTAAAGTTTTTAATACGTCAGAAACATGTTTTATTAACTCAGATACTCCCTGATTAGTTGCAGCTGAAATTTTAAATATTTCCATGTTATTTTCTTTAGCAACTTTTTCTAATTCTTTATATAATTCTTCATCTTGCATTACATCAATTTTATTTGCAACTATTATTTGTTTTCTTTTACTTAACTTTTCACTATATTGTTTTAATTCATTATTTATAGTATAAAAATCTTCTACAGGATTTCTTCCCTCAGAACCTGAAACATCTATAACATGTAAAAGTAATCTTGTTCTTTCTATATGGCGTAAGAATTGTATTCCAAGTCCTGTACCTTCACTAGCACCTTCAATTATACCTGGTATGTCAGCAATAACAAAACTATCACCATAGTCTGTTTTAACAACTCCAAGATTAGGTTCTAATGTTGTAAAATGATAATCTGCAATTTTAGGAGTTGCAGAAGTAGTCATTGAAAGAAATGTTGATTTTCCTACATTTGGGAAACCTATTAATCCTACATCAGCTAAAAGTTTAAGTTCCAATATTAATTCTCTTTCTTCTCCTTTTTCTCCATCTTGTGCAAATCTAGGAGCTTGTCTAGTAGATGTTGCAAAATGAGAATTTCCTTTTCCTCCTCTTCCGCCTTTTAAAATTAAAGCTTTTTGTCCAGATTCAGAAAGATCTGCTAAAATTTCATTTGTATTTGCATCTCTTACAATAGTACCAATAGGAACTTTTATATATAAATCTTGTCCACTTTTACCGTATCTATTTCCACCTTCTCCATTTTTTCCACTCTCTGCTTTAAACTTTTTATTATATCTAAAATCTATTAATGTATTTGAATCTGGATCAACTTCAAAATATATATCTCCGCCTTTTCCGCCATCTCCTCCATCTGGTCCACCAGCAGCTACATATTTCTCTCTTCTAAATGAAATTGCTCCATTTCCTCCATTTCCAGCTTTTGCTATTATTTTTACATAGTCTGTAAACATTTCTTTCTTCCTTTCTTAATTTTTAAATATCTTTTATTCATTATATAAATCATTATCTTTACCATCTATTCCATCTTGTGGCCTAAATGCAGGACTCATAATTAATAATAATTTCATTTTTCCTGCAAATACAAATTCAGTATTTTTTGGAATCTCTATCAAATCATCTTTTTTTACTTTTATTTCTTTTCCATTAATTTTAAAACGACCTTCTCCATCAAGGACATAATATATCTTTTGACTATAAACATTAGTATGATATTTATCATGTCCTTTAAAACAATCTTCTACTGAAATACTTATTTCTTTTGTATATAAATCAAAGTTATATCCATTTAGTCCTTTTTGTTTAAAAGAAGGACTCTCTGGCAATTTTTTTATATAATCCATAATTTCTCCAATCTATATATCAAATAATTCTGTTATATCATTAATTAAATATTCTATTTTTCAAAATAATCTAATCTCATTGCTTTTTTAACTTTTTTCATCGTTTCTTTTGCAGTTTTTCTTGCTTTTTCAGTACCTTTTATTAACAATTCATCTACAAGTTCTGGTCTCTCTTCATAATATTTTCTTTTTTCTCTAATTGGCTCTAAAAAGTCTATTATATTTTTTGCAAGTTCTTTCTTACAAGCTACACATCCTCTTTTACCTGCTTTACATTCTTCACATACTTTTTTACATTCTTCTTTATCTGTAAATAAATTATGATAGTATGCAACCATACATATATCAGGATTTCCCTTATCATCTTTTCTTATTCTATTTGGATCTGTAACAGCTCCCATTACTTTCTTTGTTATTTCTTCTGGACTATCAGATAAATAAATAGCATTTCCTAAAGATTTGCCCATTTTTTCATTTCCATCTAATCCTTTAATTCTTTTTGTGCTTGAAAGTACTGCTTCTGGTTCTGTTAATACTTCTCCATATATGCTATTAAATTTTCTTACTATCTCTCTACATTGTTCTATTAGTGGTAATTGATCTTCACCAACAGGAACAAGTTTTCCTTCAAATGCTGTAATATCTGCAGCTTGACTTACTGGATATCCTAAAAATCCATATGTAACACTCTCTCCAAATAATGCTTTTTTCTGTGCTATTTCTGTTTTTACAGTTGGATTTCTTTCAAGTCTTGCAATAGTTACTAAGTTGGAATAAAACACTGTAAGTTCTGCAACTTCTGGTATCATTGATTGAATATATATTGTAGTTTTTTCTGGATCTAAACCTACTGATAAATAATCAAGCATAACCTCTCTTACATTCTTTCTTACTTTTTCTGGATTATTAAAATTATCTGTTAAAGCCTGAACATCTGCAATTAATATATATGGATCATATTTCCCTGAATTTTGCATTTCTACTCTTGTTCTAAGTGATCCAAAATAGTGTCCAATATGTAGCCTACCTGTTGGTCTATCTCCAGTTAATATTCTTTTTTTATCCATATCTTCTCCTCCTAACTCTAAAGCTATTTTCTATAATAAATTTCTATAATGAATATTACATCTTTAATTTAGTTTTATTTAATTCACTATTCTACTTTTTAATTTAATTCTTTACTAAAGTTTTTCTTGTTACTAAAGTTATAAAATATATACATCCTGAAATAATTACTATCATTGGTCCTGTAGGTATATTAAAGTAGTATGATGCAATTAATCCTGATATACCAGAAAATAGTGAAAATATCACAGAATACAAATGATAAGTTCTCATATTTTTTGCTATATTTCTACTTGAAGCAGCTGGAAGTATTAATAATGAGTTAATTAATAATATTCCTATCCATCTTATTGAAATCATTACAACTATTGCTATTAATACAGCAAAGATATTATCAATTTTTTTGGTTTTAATTCCTTTGCTTTTTGCTAAAGTTGAATTTATACTTATTAAATTTAATTTATTAAATGTAAAATACCAAAATACTAAAACTACTATTGCTATTAAAAACACATATATTATTTCTGTATCTGTTATACTTAATATATCTCCAACTAAATAACTAGAATATTGATTAAAGTTTCCAGTCTGTGCTAATATTGCAAGGCCTAAAGCTATAGCTATTGATGAGAAAACACTAATTATTGTATCTGCACCATATGTTGTTTTATTCTTTACAAAATTTAATAAAATCGCAAATCCTATTGCAAATATTATCATTCCAATATTTAAGTTACTTATTCCTATTAAACTACCGAAGTGCAATTCCTGTTAATGCAGAGTGTCCTAATGCATCTGAGAAAAATGCCATTTTATTGTTAACAATCATAGTTCCCAATATTGCAAATATTGGAGATATTAAAATTATTGCTAAAAGTGCATTTTTCATAAATTCATAATCTATAAATTCAAAAGGTAATATTACTTCTAATATACTATCTATTATTTCCATTTTTCCCCCATTTAACTTAAGCTAATTCACCAAACCTATTCTTAAATTCTAAGCTTTTAAAAACATCTTCTGGTGTTCCTTCTTTTATTACTTCTTTGTCCAATAGTATCACTTTATCAGCATATTTTTTAGCCAAGTCCAAATCATGTGATACTAAAATTATAGACATATCATACTCAGTTTTTAATTTATTTATTATTTTATAAAATTCTTTTATACCATTTCTATCTATACCAGATACAGGTTCATCTAATATTAATAAATTTGGAGTTGGTTTTGTAGCAATTGATATTAGCACACGTTGTAATTCCCCTCCTGATAAATCTCCTATACTTTTATCTATTAAATTCTCTGCTCCAAATATTTTTAATTGTTCTTTTATTTCATTATATATTTTTTTATCTTTTCTTAAAAATACTGGTATATGAGTAATGCATGATGCAAATAAATCATAAACTGTAGTTGGCATATGTTTTTCTACATTAATACTTTGTGGAACATATCCTATTTTGATTTTTTTAGAAATATTATCTTTTTTATCAACAAATGTAATGTCACCAGTGTGTTCTATTTCTCCTAAAATAGCTTTTAATAAAGTGGTTTTACCTGCTCCATTTCTTCCTATAATAACAGTTAATTCACCACAATGTATATGAATACTTACATTTTTTAAAATTTCTTCATTTCCTATTTTAACTCCAATATTATTTATTTTTGTGCAATGTAATCCACAAGCTTTCTCCATTATTTCCTCCATCTATATAAAATTGACACAATTAATCATCTTGTGTCAAAATTTGCATATTTTCTTCTACTTGCTTTATATATGCATCCTTATCTAAATCGCCTTTTAATCCAGAATTTAATTTATATATTTTAGCTCCTGTTTCTTCTGCTATTGCTTTAGCATTTTCATCATTATCATCTTTATCAATTATTATAATTTTTATTTTTTCATTATTAACTTTATCTATAATATTTTTTAACATTTCTGCAGATAATGTACTTTCTTCATGATCTGTTTTTATTGTTGTCATGTCTAGATTTAATTCTTTTCCTAAGTATTCAAAAGATTCATTTAATGAAATTACTTTATCTCCATCTAAATCTTTTAAATTTTCTAAATATGTTTTTTTCAATTCTTCTAATTTATTTAAATATTCATCTGTATTATTTTTATATAATTCTGCATTTTCTTTATCTAAATTAATTAATTCTTCTGAAATGTTTTTTACTTGTATAATATAATTATCTATGCTTGTCCAAATATGAGCATTAATTTCATCATCTTCTGATATTATATTTGTAATATTTTTGCTAGAATCTATAACCTTCATATTTTCATTAGATGACATTGCCTTGTCTATAAAATTTTCCATTCCTAATCCATTAACTATAAAAATATCTGCATTCTCGATTTTTTTCATGTCTTCTGTAGTTAATGTATAATCATGTAAGCAACCTACATTTACATCTGCCATATTTACTAATTCAATATTTTGTGCTCCATCGGTTATATTTTCTGCAATTATGTACATAGGATAAAATGATGAAACTATTTTTGTCGTCTGATCATCTACCTTATCATTATTATTTTTCCTTAAATTTAAAATAACTAATAGAACAATTATAAGTATAACAAAAATTGATATTATAATTTTATATTTTGTATTTTTATTCATTAAAATTCCTCCATACAACTTACAATATAATACCATTTTTTCCAGTTTTTTTCAATATTTTTCATTATATTTATGTAAATTTAGTACAAAAGAAAAATCTTCTTTTGTACTTCTAAAAATTATTCAATATTTCTTTTAATTCGTCTAATTTACTTTTCATAGACTCATATCCTATTTCAAAACATTTTTCTATTTTATTTATATCAAACATCCCTATACTTTCTAAATTAATTTCTAAAATATAATCACTCTTATTTAATTCCTCTTCTATAATTCTATTTCCCATTATATCAATGGTCTTCATTACAACATCAAATATATTACTTTTCTTGCTTATATTTTCACCTTTAAATTTTATAGCAATAACAATATCCGCTCCTTGCTTTTTCACTTCACCTACTGGAATATTATCTAAAGCACCTCCATCTATAAAAGAATGAGAATCAATATTACATATATCAAATACTGCAGGAAAACTACTACTCGCTCTTATTGCCTCTCCTATTTTTATATTATTTATATAATTAATTCTTTTAATATTATCTTTTTCAGTAGGAATATAATTTGTAAAAACATATTCTTTAGAATCCATTATATCAACTGTAGGAATTACAAGTGGCATTTTTATTTCATTTATATTTTCTATTTTTTTAGAAAAAGCCAATTTTTCTACTACTTCTTCTAAGCTTTTGCCATTTCTAAATCCACTATGCACCTTACTTTGCTGTATAATATGTTTTATTCCTTGAAAAAATCCAAATTTGTTATTACCTATAATTTTTGAAGAATTCTTTGAAAAGTTATCATAAATTTCATCTGGACTAAATCCAATTGCATATAAACTAGCTATAATACTCCCTGCGCTAGTTCCACCTATTATATCTATTTTAATATTTTCTTCCTCAAGAGCTTTCAAAACTCCTGCATGTGCTATACCTCTAATTCCTCCTCCTGATAAAGCTATCCCTAATTTCATAAATTATTTTATTTCTCCTATAAAATTCTTTATTTATATTATTAACTCTTTCATAAATTTTAATCATTTTTAGAATAGATTATTTTTAATATTTCTTTTAAAAAAAATTGCTATAAACTTTTAAAGTTTATAACAATAATTTATTAATATATGTTTTTGATTTCTCATAATCTTCTGGAATTCCTATGTCTAAGAAAATACCATCATACTTATATGTAGAAATTGTTTTTTTGTCTACGATTTTTTCAAAATAATCTTTTTCTATAGAAAACTTTCCTTTAGGTATATTAGTAAAGTTTTTCTTATTTAATATGTAAGCTCCTACATTAATATATCCTTTTTCTGTATATTGTTTTTCTTTGAATTTTTTTACAATTCCTTTTTCATCTATTTCAACTATTCCATATCTCGAAAATTTAGTCATTTCTTTTATAGCTATAATATTTTTTAAACTATTATCTTTGATACTCTGAAAAAATTTATTATAATCTATTTTAGCAATAATATCTCCATTTATTACAACTATATTTTCTTCTTTGGAATAACTCATAGCTTTTTTTATTGCCCCACCTGTTCCAAGTGGCTCTGTTTCTTTTGAATATATTAAATTTAATCTTTTATACTTATCTTTAAAATATTTTTCTATAATTTCAGATTTATATCCAACAGCTAATATAACATTTGTAAAATTAAATTTATTTATATATTCTAATATATATTCTAAAAAAGGTTTATTATTTACAGGCGCCATTACTTTTGGTACATCACTTACAACACTTCTTAGCCTTGTACCAAGTCCACCAGCTAATATTATTATATCCATTTTTTACTCCTTTAATATTTCTTAATAATGTATCATTTAGCTTCTTCTATTACTCTTTCTACAAATTCATTAATTTTAGTCTTAAACTCATCTTCACTAAACCTTTTTGCATTTTTTATTATTTCTTCAGAACTATAGTTTAAATATTCTTTTTCCATTTTTTCTACTGCTTCATTTAATTTCTCAATATTTTTTTCTTTTACTAATATTCCTGTTTTTCCATCTATTACTATTTCTTTTGCTCCACCCTTTTCATAAGCAATTACGGGTCTACCTGATGCTTGTACTTCTGCCATAACCATTCCAAAATCCTCTTCTGCCATAAATACAAACGCTTTACATTTTTTATAATAATTCTTTAATTCTTCATCCGAAACATTTTTTAGAAATTTAATATTATTTTTTGCTATCCTTTTTAATTTCTTTTCATCAGGTCCTGTACCAATAATAACCAATTTCTTACCATTTTCATTAAATGCTTTAATTATTAATTCTGTACTTTTATATTTTACTAATCTTGTAACTAATAAATAATAGTCTTGTATCTCTTCATTTTTACAAGCTCCATAAAATTCATTTTTTATTGGAGGATATATTACATAAGCTTCTCTTCTATAATGTTTTTCTATTCTTTTTCTTACATTTTCTGAGTTTGCAATAAAATAATCTACTCTATTTGATGATACATAATCCCATATTCTTAATTTGCTCATACTTTTTGCTATTATAAATTTTTTTATCTTGTTTTTTGAATCATTATACTCATTATACATATCCCAAGCATATCTCATAGGAGTATGACAATAGCATATATGTATTGTTTTGCTACTTACATTTATTCCTTTTGCACATGCTGAAGATGAACTTATAATTAGATCATAATCTTTTAAATTAAATTGTTCTATTGCCATAGGCATTAAAGGAAGCATTTCCCTATAATGCTTTTTTGATCCTGGTATTTTTTGCATAAATGATGTAATTATTTTGATATTTGAAAAATACTTTTCCATATTCTTTTTGTTATAAACTAATGTATATATAGGTGCTTTAGGAAAATTTTCATGTAACTTTAATAAAACTCTTTCTGCTCCACCAAATGATGTAAGCCAATCATGAACAAATGCAATTTTCATATTTCTATTTTACTCCTTAATCCATCTCTTCTTCCAACTAAGATTATTCTATTTCTATGTTCCAACACTTTGTCATTTGTTAATTTTCCTTTAAAGAATAATATAAAAGCTTTTAAATTTTTTAACATAAATAAAAAATATGGTATAAATCTTTTATATTTCTTCAAATGTTTCTTTGCAAGTCCGGCTTGTCCTAATCCTTGATTGTATAATTTATTAAAATTCAATTCATCCTTTTTAGAAGGATGATAAAAAAGAGTGTCTTTAATATATTTCATAACATTATTTTTATATAATAGTCTAAAGAAAATATCAGCTCCTTCATCAAATGCATAGTAGTTCCCAGGGCCTAAATTTTCGTCGAATCCCCCTATTTTTATAAATTCTTCTCTTTTAATAAAAAAACTACATTCTATTGCTGCTTTATATAAGTTAAAGTAATTTATGTTTGTTGATCTTTTTAGATAATTTATTATATCTTTATTTTCTTTTTTATCCTGCACTCTACCAAATACTGCAATTACATCTTTATTATTTTCAAAAATTTCATTTACTTTATTTAATGTATGTTGCAAAATTTCGCAATCATCATCTGGAAAACCTATTATACTTCCCTTTGCTATTTTTGCACCGTAATTTCTTGCTTTTGAACTTTCTTTAAAATTTACATTAGTATATTTTATTGGTAGTTTTTCTTTATATTTCTTTATTATCTCTAATAAGAACCCATTTTCATTTTGATCTATTATTATAACTTCTAATAATGATTTACTGTTAATTTTAGTTATAGATTCTAATAATTCTTCAAGTTCCTTTCTTCGTTTTATTGTAGCAATAACTAGAGAAAAAGTATTCATGTTTAGACCTTTCTTAGTTTAAATTTTTAATATATTTATCCTTTAGATTAATATCAACTCTATATTCAATTTTATTTAAATTTTCTAAAATATCATGTTTTATTTTTTCTTTTAGTTTATTTATTTTTTCTGGATTTTTTATATTATTTTCATACTTATCTAGTATATTATAGCATTCTAACATATTTTCTAAATCTTTAGGTTTTGAATTTATACTTTTTGATATCAATTTCATAATTATTCCTTCTGGCATATTATTATCTAGCGCTTTTTCAATTATTAAATTTTGCTCTAAAAAAGGTTCATACTTTATAGCATAATATACATATTTTTCATTTTCTTCTGTGCTATTTGTATTATTTAATATATATATTAATACATTATTATTCCATGGATAAATCTTATAGATTTCTTTTGCTTGTTCTATCTGATTATTTGATTTATTTATATTAATCCAATAATTCTGTTCACTTACACCTCTTAATATATTCAATATACATCCTAATACTAATGTAATCAATAATATTGATCCAATAATTATATTTACTTTATTTCTTCTTATTTGCATTTCCATATAATTCATACATAAAGCAAATATAGAAAATAAGGCTAATTGAATAACCATAAATGACATATCAAAATCAATAATGCTATGCCCTAAAACTAATAGTATTCCTAATATCAAATAATTTACTTGATTATTTTTCATTTGTTTAAAGAATAAATAAAATGCTAATAAATATAAAGTGATTACACTAATCAAGCCTAATATTCCATTATCTATAAATACTTCTATAGGATAAGAATGAACTTCACTTGCATAATATTTATATTCTTGAACTGATTGTTCTAAATATTTCCATGCATCTCCCCCCTGTCCTAAAATAGGGTGGTTACTTGCAACCTTTAATCCATCTTTATAAAATGTGAATCTTTCAGTTACAGAAAAAGGATTATTAAATATTGTCTTTACTTTATATACAATTTCTTTAGGTAAATATTTATAGTCCAATATAGCATTTTTACCATTTATCTTTAATGAGTAAATAGTAAGTCCTTCACTATTTTTTATACTATAGTTCTGATATTTAATTTCTAGATATTTTACATCTTTTTGTTTTTCTATTTTTATTTCCTTTTTTCCTTTAAAATTATTTAACTCTATGTAATGTTCTTTTAAAGTATCATTATATATACTTTTTTCTGCTATTACTATTCCATATTGCATTCCTTCTTCTGTTTTAGATTTTGCTTCTAATTCTATTTCTACATCAAATCCATTTTCACTTGTTATATAATCTATAGTTTGTATATATTCTGTTTCTGATTTTCCTCTAGAAAAAAGCTCTAATGGTTTTGTAAACCTAAAAAGAAAAAAGAATAATCCTATACCGCATAATAATAAAATTGCAAGTACAATTAGTACTTTTTTCATATCAACTTTTTCTAATTTAGTACTTATTTTACTAATAATAATTTGCATTATGGCATTTATTAAGCATAGTATTATGATGCTTGGATATATAAGAAGAAATTGCTTAGTGGCCATTAAGCTTACATATATTTTCATAAAACAAATAGATAATATAAATGTACTTATACTTGTAAGAAATAAATTAATTTTGTTTTTATTTTCATTTATGGTAAATATATATATTAATAATATTATTCCTAAAAAAATATATGTTCCTCTTGAATATGATAATAATATTAATGAAAGGAAAAGTACTAAAATACTTGAATATATTAATTTATTCAGGCTTTTTTTCGTATCTATTAGTCTACCAATAGATAAAATAAAGCATAATCCAATATATACTGCAAAAGAGTTTGGATATCCTAAACTTGAAATCTGTCTTCCATCTGCACTAAAAAATCTTCCATTTCCTATTTTCTCTAAAAAATTTGTAAATACATTTGTAGTCAAGTTATCTATGCTTATAACACATAAAATTATACCTGATATTAATATAGAATTTATTATATATTTCTTTTTATTTCTATTTTCATTGTAAAATATTAATATAATTAGTGATACTATTCCAACTGCATCTAAAATATTATCGATAGTACCTGACAAACTGACATAAGTATTAAATATTAAAGGAAGTGCACTTGAAATCAGCATAATAAAGGTAATAATTAATAATATATTAAATTTTATTTTATTATCTTTATTAAAAAACATATTTAATATAATGTAAATGACAGCTGATGTATTTATTATTGCTAATAATATTCCAGAGTTTCTATTTATAGGACTTCCTATAAATAAACTTGAAAATATAATACATAAGCAAATTATTACTATATAAACATTATCTATTATTATTTTTTTATCCTTCATATTTTTATATTTTCCTTTATTTTATCATTTGTTATATTATCATCTTTCTACTTTATTTTCAACTAGTAATATTAGTATTTACAAACACAAAAAAACAATATAGAAAATCTCTATATTGCTTTTTATCTCTTAATTTATGAATATTATTCTGCTGTATATGGTAATACTGCTATTTGTCTTGCTCTTTTTACTGCTAATGTTATATCTCTTTGATGTTTTGCACAAGCTCCAGTTGCTCTCCTTGGAAGTATTTTTCCTTTATCATTAACAAATTTTCTTATTTGATCAGCATTTTTATAATCTAATACTAAGTTTTTGTCAGCACATAAAGGACATACTTTCTTTCTCATTTTTCTAAATTTTGGATTGTAATCATTATCAGCATTATTGTTTCTATTATTTCTTTTATTTTTCTTGTCAGCCATTTTCTTACCCCCTTACTTGACTAAATTTATAAGGTTTAAGTAGTTTTTACTTATTTATATATGTATAATAATTTACTTTATCTCTAAATTTACTTTAAAATGGTAAATCATCACCTGAAGATATTTCAAAATCTGAATTTGATCCTGCAGATGGCATTGCACCAAATGTAGCATCAAATGTTGATGAACCTGTATCTGTTCCATCTCTTTTGCTATCTGCAAAATATGCTTCTTCTGCTACAACTTCTGTAACATAATGTTTTTGTCCTTGTTCATCATCCCATGTTCTTGTTTGTAATCTTCCTGTTATTGCTACTTGTTGACCTTTTTTATAATATTTACTACAAAACTCTCCAAGTTTTCCCCAAGCTACTACATTTATGAAGTCTGCTTGTCTTTCTTCTCCTTGTCTTACAAATCTTCTATTAACTGCTAAGCTAAAAGAAGCTACAAGTGTATTACTTGTTTGAGTATATCTTACTTCTGGGTCTCTTGTTAATCTTCCCATTAAAATTACTTTATTCATATTTTACACCATTTACCTTTCGTATATTAAAGGCCCCCGATTTGTGGGTTAGTTAGTTAATTATTTTTTTATAACTATAAATTTTATTACTTCATCAGTGATTCTGTAATTTCTTTCAAGTTCTGCGATTAAGCTTGGATTAGCTTCGAAATCAAATACTACATAGTATCCTTCTTTATTTTTCTTTACTTCATAAGCTAATTTTTTCTTTCCTAAATCATTAACTTGTTCTACTTTTCCATCACTATTAATTAATGTTGTAAATCTATCTGTTAATTCTTTTAATGCATTTTCTTCAACATTTGGATTAATAATGACAACACTCTCGTATTTATTCATTATCTTTCACCTCCTTATGGATATATAACCTATGAACATAAATGTCATAAGTAAGGAAAAATAGCTAAGCTATTTTCTAACGCTAACTATTCTAACATATTTTTTGATTTTTTACAAGTAATTTATTAAATTTTTTGATTTATCAGTATCTTTAAGACATTTTTTATTATTAATTATTCAATTTGACACATTTTCAAATTTATAGTAATATACTACCATATACTAAGAAATGCTTTACAAATATAAAATTTAGAAGGAAAGGAGTGTAATTTTGTTAGTGTAAGCGCCAGGACGTATATTTTATACGTTGACGAGGTTAGAAACTTTATCGAAATATTCGGCGGATGGTTTCTTGGCATCGGATTACTGCCACAAATACTAGTCAAAACCTAATAGTAATATTAGAATACAATACTAGTAGGGTAATCTTTATTTGTAGTGCTTTCTTAAATATATTTTAAGGAGGTATTTTTTATGTGTGGTATCGTAGGATACATAGGCAATAAAAAAGCAACCCCTGTGCTGATAGATGGCCTTTTATGTCTAGAATATAGAGGTTATGATTCAGCTGGAATTGCTACAATTGAAAAAGCCGAAATAAAAGTTATGAAAGATAAAGGTAGAGTTAACAATTTATACAATATAGAAGGTATAAATGATTTAGAAGGTACTGTCGGTATCGCTCATACTAGATGGGCAACACATGGTAAACCTTCAAAAGAAAACTCTCACCCACATATGGATAATAGTAAAACTTTTGCTGTTGTTCATAATGGAATTATAGAAAATTATTCTGAATTAAGAGAATTCTTGAGCAAAAACGGATATAATTTTCTATCTCAAACTGATACAGAAGTTATTCCTAACTTAATTCATTACTATTATACTAATGGACCTGTATCAATTTTAGAAGATAAAAAAGAAAGATTTTTAGGAGCAGTTAAATCTGCTGTATATGATTTAAAAGGTAGTTATGCTATAGAAGCAATTTCACCAATTTGTCCTGATGAAATTATTGTAGTCAGAAAAGATAGTCCTTTAGTTATAGGTAAAGGCAAAGGTGAAAACTTTATCGCTTCTGATATTCCTGCAATCTTAAAGCATACCAAAGAATTTTATTTATTAGATGATAATGAATTTGCAGTTGTTTCAAAAAGTAAAGTTAGATTTTTTGATAATGGCTTAATTGAACATAATAAAGCTATCAAAAATATTGAGTGGGATGCTAATGCTGCAGGTAAAGATGGTTATGAAGACTATATGTTAAAAGAAATAAATGAACAACCTACAGCAATAAGAGAAACAATTGGTTCAAGATTTAAACTTGGAGAAAAATGTTCTTTTGATGATATAGATATTTCTAAAGAATATTTGTCTAGTATTAATAGAATTTTCTTTGTAGCATGTGGTACAGCATGGCATGCTGGATTAGCCGGAAAAGCATTAATGGAACATTTATGCAAAATACCAACAGAAGTAGATATCGCTTCTGAATTTAGATATAGAAACCCTATAATTGATGAACATACTTTATGCATATATATTAGTCAATCCGGTGAGACAGCTGATACAATTGCAGCATTAAAACTTGCAAAAGAACATGGAGCAAAAACTCTTGCTATTTCAAATGTCATCGGAAGTTCAATTACAAGAGAAGCTGACTATTCTATATATACTCACGCTGGACCTGAAATAGCTGTTGCATCAACAAAAGCATATACATCTCAAGTAGCATTAATTGCAATTTTGGCTATGTATTTTGCTGAAGTTCTTGGTACTTCTAATGAATCAGAAATTGAAAATCTAAAATCTGATTTAATAGATTTACCTTCAAAAATTGAACAAATATTAGCTAATGTAGATCCAATAAAGAATTTTGCTAAAAAAGTATATACTGAAAAAGATATGTTTTTCTTAGGAAGAGGTTCTGATTACAATGTTGCATTAGAAGGATCTCTAAAACTAAAAGAAATTTCATATATTCATTCTGAAGCATATGCTGCAGGTGAATTAAAGCATGGACCTATAGCACTTATAGAAAATGGAGTTACAGTAATAGGTATTATTACAAACCCTAATCTAGTTGAAAAATCAATTAGTAATATTCAAGAAGTTATAACAAGAGGAGCCAAAACATTAATTATAACAAATCAAATTATACCTAATGGACATTTTGATTATGTATTAAATATACCTGAAACAAATCCTCTTATCTCACCTATTCTATCTGTTATTCCTATGCAACTTCTTTCTTACTACATCTCTAAATTTAAAGGTTTAGATGTAGATAAGCCAAGAAATCTTGCGAAATCAGTAACAGTTGAATAAATTAGTATTTATGAATACAAATTTAGTTAAGTTAATTAAATTTATTATATATCACAAAGGAAAAATATTTTAATAACCAAAGATTAGATATAAATAAAAAATAATATAGAATAAAAACATAGAATATAAATTATAAAAAATAAAAATAATAGAATTAAAATAAATAACATAGAATAACAAAGTGAGCAAAACCTACTAATTTGCTCACTTTTATTATTTTTCTTCTTTCCCTATATGTTGCTTTTTGCCTTGTCCGCTTCTCTCCTTGTTTTTCTAAAACTTCATTAACATCTACTTCTACTCTTTTAAGCCATGGTTTATCATCATTCCTTCCTACCGGTTTTGCTACTGCTTGATAATGAGTTCTTTGCCTAAAATAATCTCTTTCACATATTAAAAATTTGTCATATTCAGATAATAGTTCCTCTCTTTTTTCAGGAGATAATTTATTTAATCTTGGCATCAAAATTCTATCTATAACCATTTTCTCTGAAGATTTTATTTTATCAGTAATTAATCTTTTCTTTCCTTGTATTTTAGAATCTAATTCTTGATTTTCTTTTCCATCTTCTTCTGAATCTTCTAAGCTCCAATATTCATAAATTCCATTAGATATATCATCCATATTTCTTGATAACTCTTTAAATACTTTTCTATCAAAGCTCTTTTCTACTTTTCTTGCTGTATTTCTATCATATAACCCTCTAAACAAAGTATTCTTATCAATTCCCCTTGCAAGCATCATTTGTCTTATGATATTGGAATTTATTGCATAATATCCTTCATTAAAATCCTGATTAGTATATACAGTATGTCCAAATGCCTCTTCTTCTCTATAATCTTCATCTTGATAAGCAAACATTTCTACTACAGCTTCATTAAAATATTCGTTCTCTTTTTTAGGTTCTTCTGTCTCAAAATCAAAAACATCTTCTCTAGAATATCCAGAAATTAAAGTTGGTCTTTTTTGCCAGAATTTTTTTACTAATTCACCACTTAACATATGAGTCATTTCATGTCTAATAAATTCATATATTAATTCTTTATCCTCTTCTAGTATATTTACATTAACGCTCAGAATGTTAAATACATTATCTACATTTCCAATACCATATGGATTATCTTTATATCCATCTGCTAATTCTATCTCAATGATTTTTGAATTTATTCTATTTATAATTTCATCTCTAGGTAAATCAGTATGTTCTTCTATAAACGAAATTGCTTCATCAAAAATATCAACTAATTTTTCTACACGTTTATCAAAAATATATGTTCTATCTAAAGCACATATTCCTGTATTTAAATCTCTGAAGTCATCTTCAAAATCATCATATTCCTCTAATGAATTCTCATATTCTTCAATTATTCTCCTATATTCTTCTTCATCAAATTCTTCTTCGTTTTCTTTCATTTGTATCTCCCATAGTTTTATAATCAGATATTATCATATAAATTTATTGTTTACAACAAATTTTATTTTTTTATTTATATTTACCCGAATTATTATTTTAAGAAAAACTAATAATATTGCTCCTGGTATTCCTAAAATTCCTACTAATATTGAAGTTAGTAAATTTAATCCTATATGGAACCCAAAATTCATTCCAATTATATTGATTATATAAATTAAGAGTCCGCCTAAAATTGAATTAAAAACTAGTTTTAAGATTTTTTTTAATGGCCATATAAATACTTTTCCTATAATAAATAATAAAACTATACATATTATAAAAGTTCCAACTGAATTTATATCCATATATTAGCACCCCTTTATAAAAGATATGTTAATATTAGGACAAATATTCTTTTAATATTAAGCTTTGTTTTTTCTTATATATATTTCATTAATCATATCCAATACAATTCCTTTTTTATGAGCTTTTTTCATAAGATAATCTAATTTTGTCTGATTTGCTTTTATCTGATACGAATAATAATCTATTAGTCCTTCTTCTGCAAATTCAAAATTTTTATATGCTTCTTCCAATTCATTTTTTGTTTTTATAATACTAACTATTAATTCTAAGTTTTTCTCCTCCTCAGATCTATCTTCTATCTTTTCTTCTTTAATATATTTCTCGTACATATATCCTCCAATATATTTATTTTTTATATTATTTTATTCTTATTCATGTAAATTTATTCATTTTATACAAATATTAGAAATAGAATTATCCCAACTGACTGAATTATAAACAAATTCATCATATTAGAAAATAGTAAATTACTTGTAGCTTCAATAATTCCTTCATGTGATGTTTTATCTTTATTGTACTTTTGAGATTCCCAAAATGTAATAAATTCAGGAATACTTGTAATCATGCCAAGCAATATTCCTACTATAAATTCTGGTACATTCAATTTCTCACATAATATTTCTAAAATATTACCTAATAAATTTCCAATAAAATATAAGCCAATTGCAGATAATATTAGTATAACTATATTAATAAATAAATCTTCTTTAGAATATTTTCTATTTCTTTTTTCATTTATTTTTTCAATATCAATTATATCTTTTTGGGTATATAATTTATGAGCATTTTTACTAATTTTATTAAATATATAAAATAATATTATAAACAATAAAATATAAATAGTATTAATTTGAATGTTAAGAAAAAAAATTATAATTGGAATAATAATAGTTACAATCACAAGAAGAAGATCTATTTTAATCGCCTTGTTTCTTAACTTTCTTTGATTTTTATTTATAACTATTGTAGTAATATATTGAATTAAATTTATTATATTTGAACTAATAACATTAAATATTGCTGTATCTAATAGTCCTGTTACAGCAGAAAAAGATACAGTCAAAAGTTCTGGAATAGATGTTGTAAATCCAGCTATATTTCCTACTATCTTTGGTTTTAATTTTAAATTTTCTGCAATATTTCTTAAAATTTTTATTAAAACATATTTTGAAATTAAAACAATTAAAATTGAGTAAATAAAAAATAGTATGAATTCTTTTATCATAAATTAATTACCACCTTTTAACAAAATCATTATTATTCTATCCATATATCCACATTTTAGTAAATTTTTCTTGATATTTTTTTTATTTGGTGGTAAAATATTATCATTGTTAATATTGATAAACATTTGATAAAAGAATAGTAACATAATTAATTTTATATAGAGAGACTATGGTTGGTGTAAATAGTTTAAAATATTATGCGAATCTACTTTTAGAGTTTTTTTATGAAAGTAAAACCGTGTGATGCTAGGTTATAAGCATTTTAGAGATGTCAATTTTTGATTAATTAAGGTGGCACCGCGGATTATATTCGTCCTTATATATAGTATAAGGGCGATTTTTGTATTTATAATAAAACAAATCAAATTAATTAAATGTTTTAATTTTCATTATATTATTTTAGTATATTAATTTTAAATATATATTGTAAGGAGGAGTTTTTATGATAGACATTAAGTTTTTAAGAGAAAATCCTGATGTTGTAAAAGAAAACATTAAGAAAAAATTTCAAGATCATAAACTTGTTTTAGTTGATGAAGTATTAGATCTTGATCAAAAAAACAGAGAAGCAAAATTAAAAGGTGATGAACTTAGAATGAAAAGAAATTCATTAAGTTCTGAAATCGGTAATTTGATGAAATCTGGCAAAAAAGATGAAGCAGAAAAAATAAAAGCAGAAGTTCAAAAAATCAATAGCGAACTTTCACAAAATGAAAAATTAGAAAATGAATATTCAGAAGCAATAACAGAAAGAATGATGAAAATACCTAATATAATTCATGATTCAGTTCCAATTGGTGAAAACGATAGTAAAAATGTTGAAATAGAAAAATTTGGTGAACCTGTTGTTCCAGATTATGAAGTTCCTTATCATGCTGATATAATGGAAAGCTTAGATGGTTTAGATTTAGATTCTGCTCGTAGAGTTGCTGGAAATGGTTTTTACTACTTAATGGGTAATGTTGCAAGATTACATTCAGCAATACTTTCATACGCAAGAGATTTTATGATTAACAAAGGATTTACTTATTGCATTCCACCTTTTATGATTCGTAGTGATGTCGTTACAGGTGTAATGAGTTTTGAGGAAATGGATGCTATGATGTATAAAATTGAAGGTGAAGATCTTTACTTAATTGGTACAAGTGAACATTCTATGATAGGAAAATTTAAAGGACAGATCTTACAAAAAGCTGATATGCCATATACAATGACTTCATACTCACCATGTTTTAGAAAAGAAAAAGGAGCACATGGTATAGAAGAACGTGGTGTATATCGTATACATCAATTTGAAAAGCAAGAAATGATTGTAGTATGTGAACCAGAAGATAGCTGGAAATGGTATGATAAATTATGGTCATACACAGTTGAATTATTTAGAAGTATGGATATTCCAGTTCGTACTCTTGAATGTTGTAGTGGAGATTTAGCTGATTTAAAAGCTAAAAGCTGTGATGTTGAAGCATGGAGTCCAAGACAACAAAAATACTTTGAAGTTGGAAGTTGTTCAAACTTAACAGATGCTCAAGCAAGACGTTTAGGTATTAGAATAAAAGGTGAAAAGGGAAACTATTATGCACATACTTTAAACAATACTGTAGTTGCTCCACCTCGTATGTTAATTGCATTTTTAGAAAATAACTATAATAAAGATGGAAGTATAAATATTCCAGAAGTATTAAGACCATATATGGGTGGAATTGATAAATTAGTACCTAAGAAATAGTCTTTAATAAAATTGATATAAAATCATAAAAAATAGGACCTTTACTTTGCGAAAGTATCGGTCCTTATCCTTCATCTTAGCTGTATTTATCCAATTCTATTTTGGCTTCAGCTAAAATTTGCTGCGTTCTGGCATGAATTTTCTCGGCCTCTTCGCAGTCTTTTAGAGTTGCCTCTTTTATCATTTTGAGATATGGATCGCCGTATGTCGGCATTGTCCTTACTCTCCTTGTTGCTTCCTTAAGTTCTTCTTCTACGCTTTTCTTTTTTCCATTTTTCTTCATGTTCGTAGGCCTCTCTTTTTCTTTTTAAACATTTGCAAGTTGCTTAAATTTTATTATACCATATTTTAGAAATTTTCTCAATTTAGTAAAGTTGAAAAAATTTAAACCTTATGTTAGAATAAAATCATTCGAGATTAATAATCTAAAGTATTTGAGATAATTATTATATAAAACTATAGTAAACTATAATTATAATTTTGTATATATAGATTTGGAGTGTATTAATGATTGATAAAAATGTCAAAAATGAATTAATATCAATAATCGTTCCTGTATATAATGTAGAAAAATATCTATCGGAGTGTATTGATAGTTTAATCTATCAAACTTATTCTAATATTGAAATTATTTTAATTGATGATGGTTCAACAGATTCTTCTGGTGATATTTGTGATAACTATTCTAAAAAAGATAAACGTATAAAAGTAATTCATAAAGAAAATACTGGACTATCAGACTCAAGAAATATCGGTATAAATCAATCAAAAGGCAATTTAATTACCTTTGTTGATTCAGATGATGTTATTGATACTACTATGATAGATGTTTTATATAAAAACATGCAAAAAGAAAATGCAGATATTTCTATTATCGCATATACACTATTATGTAAAAGCGGCAATAAATATCCTTTATTTTCTAATATCTATATGACATTAAATAGTAAAGATGCTATAGATTATAGCTATAGAATGAGATACTTTTCAATTTCTGCTTGTGGTAAATTGTATAAGAAACATTTATTTAATAATATTAAATATCCTGTTAATAAAATATGTGAAGATCAATATACAACTTATAAGCTTTTTTATAAATCAAATATTATAGTATATGATTCATCACCCTTATACTTTTATAGACGTAGAAAATCATCTATTATGAATAGTAAAATCTCTAATAGTTTTGATTGTATCCTAAGTTCAAAAGAAGTTCTTAAGTTTACTACAAAAATATATGATAGTCCTATAGAAAGTGTTAGATTAAACTATGTACTTTTCTGTTTACTTTTTTATAATAGTTCTATTTTAAAAAATACTTTCTTTACTAGACCAAATAAATATACTACCAAAATCATAAAGAAAAATAAGAAACTATTACTTAATACACATATACTTTCAAATTTCAAAAAAATTCAAATATTAATTTTTTTGTATTTAAAACCATTATATGTTTTACTTTATAAAACTTTTTCATTCTTTAGAAATCTTAATTATTTTGAATAATAAGAAAGGAGTAATTATGATAATAAAAAATCCTGAATTTAAAATATCAGCAGTTAATCCAAAACAATATCCTGATGATGATTTACCTCAAATTGTGCTAGTAGGTAAATCAAATGTAGGTAAGTCATCATTTATAAATAGCATGATTAATAGAAAAAAACTAGCTAGAACTAGTAGCGAACCTGGTAAAACAAGACAAATTAATTTTTACAATATGGATAATAAATTTTACTTTGTTGATTTACCTGGTTATGGTTATAGTAAAATGTCAAAAGCAGAGCAAGTCAAAGTAGGTGGGTTTATAGAAGAATATTTAAAAAAGAGCAAACATATAGCTCTGATTATTTTCTTAATTGATATAAGACATTCTCCTACTGAAAATGATAGATTAATGTATCAATATGTTATAAATTCTAATAGTCCATGTATTATTATTGCAAATAAAGCTGATAAAATAGCTGTAACTAAAGTAGATTCTTATGTAAAAGATTTACAAAATGAATTAAATCCTTTAAAAGATTTTACGTTTTTGCCTTATTCTTCAGAAAGAAAAATTTATTCTGAAAAAGTTTGGGAAGAGATTGAGAAATATATATAAAAATAAAACAAACTACTATTAAAATAGCAGTTTGTTTTATTTTTTATTTATCTTCATTTTCTACTTTTCTTACTATCATTTTTAAAGCTTTTTGTCTTTCTAACATTATAGTATGACCACATCCTAAACATTTAAGTTTAAAATCTACTCCTACCCTTGTTATTTCCCATAATTTACTACCACAAGGGTGCTGTTTTTTAGTTCTTACTATATCTCCTATATTATATTCCATTACTTGCACCCTCCTTTACTAAAATAGTTCTTTATTTCATAGCTTTATTTAAACGATTAATAACACTTTCTCTACCTAATACTTGCATTATTTCATACATGTCAGGTGTATTTTGTCTTCCTGTTAAAGCAACTCTTATAACTGTACTAATATCTCCAACATGTCCTGGCCATTTTTCTGGCTCTTTTTTAAACTCTTTTACTTCTCTTGCATATCCTACTTTTTCTGCTAAATCTTTAATATTATTAAACCATGTTTCTTTATCATGATCTATATCAAAATATTCATCAATATATAATTTTAAGATTTTATTTATTTCTTCTTTATCTGATATCTTTGCATAATCATATGATATGTCTTCATTTAAAAATTTATTATCATACATATATATAATATTATTCTTTACTTCAGACCATTTTGAAATATCTTTTCTAGGCTTTTTATTTCCTCTTTCTATTCCTAATACTTTTAATGAATATTCTTTATCTTTTAGCATTTCTTCTAATTCTTTATCATATTCTTTTGCCCAATTTAAGCTATTTTCATACACTTCTTCTGCAGTCATTTTTGATATTACAGTTTTTCCTATGTCTAGTAATTTTACCATATCAAATAAAGCTCCACTGACACTCATCTTATTTAAATTAAAATCAAATTCATCCATATCTTTATCTGGATTTGCTCTTCTCCAATTTTCAAATGTAGAATTTGCTATATTTAATAAGTATTCCTTAACAGCTGTTGGGTGTATTCCTTCTTCTTTATAATAACTTACTGCTGCTTCTGGATCTTTTCTTTTACTTAGTTTACGTTTATTCCCATTATCATTCTTCATTATTGGGGCTATATGAGCATATTTTGGTGCTTTAAACCCTAATTCATGGAATAATTGTAAATGTAAAGGAACTGAAGAAAGCCATTCATCACTACGTATTACATGTGTTGTTCTCATTAAATGATCATCTACTGCATGAGCAAAATGATATGTTGGTAATCCATCAGCTTTAATTATTACTATGTCTTGATCATTTTCTGGAAAGTCTACATTTCCTTTTATTACATCATGATGTTTAATTTTTCTATCTTCTCTTCCTGGTGATTTAAAACGTATTATATATTTTTCTCCATTTTTTATCTTTTCAGCAGCTTCTTCTACTGTTAAGTTTCTACACTTTGCCCACACGCCATAATATCCTGGTCTAATTTTAGCTGCTTCTTGTTTTTTTCTTATTTCTTCTACTTCTTCTGGTGTACAAAAACAAGGATAAGCTTTACCTTGAGAAAGTAAATATTTTGCATAAGCTTCATATATATCTTTTCTTAATGATTGTTTATATGGTCCGTAATTTCCTATTTCTTCTGTTTCTGATACCATTCCTTCATCTGGAGCCATATCAAAGTCTTTTAATGAGTTTACTATATCTGTAACACCATTTTCAACTTCTCTTTTTTGATCTGTATCTTCAACTCTTAAGAAGAATACTCCTCCTGTCTTTTTAGTCATTTCTTTTGCAACCAAAGATTGGTATAATCCTCCTACGTGAACAAAACCTGTAGGACTTGGTGCAAATCTTGACACTACTGCTCCTTCTGGTAAGTTTCTTTCTGGATACTTTTCTTCATAATATGAAATTTCCTTTGCATCTGGAAATATTAAATTTGCTAAATCCTTATAATCCATATTCTTCCCTCTCTTTATCTAAAAAATCTTTGTATATTATACTCTATTTTTTAATAATTTACAATAACAAGTATGTAAAAGCCTGTAAAAAAGCAAATTAATAACACCAAGGCTTTATCTCCTTGGTGTTACTGCATTTTATTAAACTTCCATTATAATAGGTAAAATCATTGGGTTACGTTTTGTTCTTTGGAATATATAATCTCTTAAATCATCTTTTAATGTTGATTTTATTGTTGCCCAATCTCTTATTCCATCTTCTTCAAAGCCTCTTACTTCTTCATTAATAACTTTCTTTACATCATCCATTAATGTTTCAGATTCTCTTACATAAACAAACCCTCTTGATACTACATCTGGTCCTGAAACTATTTCACCTGTGTTTCCATCCATTGTCATTACAATAACTATTAAACCATCTTGTGATAAATGTTGTCTATCACGAAGAACTATATTTCCAACATCTCCTACTCCAAGACCGTCTACTAATATTTTACCACAAGGAACTGATGTTGTTATCTTTGCTTCTTTTCTATTTAATTCAAGTGTTTTTCCATTTTCAAGTATAAAAATGTTTTCAGGTGGTATTCCCATCTTCTTACCAGTTTCAGCATGAGCTCTTAGTTGTCTATATTCTCCATGAACTGGTATAAAATATTTTGGTCTTGCTAAAGATAAAATTAATTTTTGTTCTTCTTGGCAAGCATGTCCTGAAACATGTACATCTTCTAATGCACTATAAATAACTTCTGCTCCAATTTGCATAAGCTCATTTATAACATTAGAAACCAATTTTTCATTTCCTGGTATTGGAGTTGCAGAAATTATAACCATATCATTTGGAGTTATAACAACTTTTTTATGTTCTCCTGCAGCCATTCTAGTCAATGCTGACATAGTTTCTCCTTGACTTCCTGTAGTTATAATTACTAATTGATCATCTGTATAATTTTTTATCATATCAATATCTATAAACATATTTTCAGGTGCGTCAATATATCCAATTTCTCTTGCTGTTTCTATCATATTAATCATACTTCTACCACAAACTGCAATCTTTCTTCCGTATTTCTTTGCTGAATTAACAATTTGTTGAACTCTGTGTACATTTGAAGCAAATGTTGCTACCACTATTCTTTTTCTATTATTTTGAAATAATCTATCAAATACATCTCCAACTGTACTTTCTGACATAGTATATCCTTTTCTTTCAGAGTTAGTACTATCTGACATTAATGCAAGTATCCCCTTATTTCCAAGTTCAGCAATTCTACCAAAATCCATTACTTGATCATCAATAGGTGTATAGTCTACTTTAAAGTCACCTGTATGAAGAATTGTTCCAACTGGTGTATGAATTCCAAGCATTACAGAATCTGGTATACTGTGACTACTTCTTATAAACTCTACTTTAATATTTCCAAAATTAATTGTTTGACCTTGTTCTACAGTTACTAATTTTGTAGATGAAAGTAATTTATGTTCTTCTAGTTTATTTTTTATTAATCCTATTGTTAATTTAGTAGCATAAATAGGCATGTTTACTTGTTTTAATACATAAGGTATTGCACCAATATGATCTTCATGACCATGTGTTACTACTAAACCTTTTATTTTTTCTTTGTTTTTTTCTAGGTATGTTACATCTGGAATAACTAAATCTACACCTAGCATGTCATCTTCTGGAAATTCTAGTCCACAGTCTACTAATACAATTTCATTACCATATTCAAAAACTGTAATATTTTTTCCTATTTCATCTAATCCACCAAGTGGAATAATTTTTAAATTATCTTTTTTAAATTCAAATTTTGGTGTACTTTTCTTTTTATTTTCACTTTCTTTTTTTACAATTTTTTTATTATTATTTAAATTCTCTGTTTTCTCCTTTTTTTCAGGTTTTCTTTTAGTATTCTCCTTTTTAGTGTTATTTTGAGTATTATTTCTTTGAGTATTATTTTTTACACTTTTTCTTCTATTTGTTCTTACTGCTTTTTCTGTTTTATCTGTTTTCTTTAAAGCAGTTTCTTCTACTGTTTGGTTGTTTTCCATTAAATTATATCTCTCCTTTTCTATTATATTATTTATAAATTTACATATTATATACAAAATATACAAAATAAAAAGTAGTTTATAATATTATAAACTACTGCCCAAAACAAAATAATATGACTGCACACTAGAACTAGAGATACTTATTTATTAAAGTTAAATCTCTATTCTTTATTCCTTTTATATAACTTAAATATATAACATGTTTAATTTTAATTTCCGCACCATAAACATATCTATATATTATTTTTTCATCAAATTCATTTTATCCGTTCAATAATTCACAATATTATATTTTATTAATTCTCTATCTTATAAATACTATATAAATCTCTTCTTTACCTTACTTTTTGGTAACAACTGTAAATTATTATACTATTTTTTATAGTTTTTGTCAAATTTGACTTCTAGTCTTATTTGAATTATGTAAATCTATATGTTATAATTTACTTGTAAAGCGTAAGCTTTCATTAAATTGAATAGGGTTAAAATTCGGTAAGGAAGATTTTGATGTTAGCTCTCTAAAATTTATATTTTAGGGGGAATTAAAATGGAAGATTATATATTTAGTAGATTAGAAGTAATAAGAAGTTTTTTTCAAGATAACATCAAAGCATTAGAGAACAAAAAAGTAACTAAATTGGATAAGGACATTGCAAGAAATCTTATAAATGAAAAAGTTTTCTGGTTAATTAAAGATTTCGCATACATTAAATTATTTAGCAAAAAAGATAAGATTTTAAGCTTTCAACATGAAATACGAAGCATCCAAAACATGCTTTTTACATATTTGATAAATCATCCAAATGATGTAGCTATCGCAGCATCATATAAACGTTTATTAGTTATTTTATAAAAAAATCCTCTAACCAAACCGAGTTTTATATCTCGGGTAAGGTTAGAGTTAACAAAAACCTGAGAGCACATCAAAGTTCTTCTCGAATTTTGATGCCCCTTATTCATATATTATCAAATTTATCTATATGTGTCAAACATATTTATAATATAGCACCTATTATTCCTGCATCATTTTTTAGAGTTGCTAAAACTATTTTAGGAATACTATCTTTATTAAATACATATCTTCTTTTATCCATTTCTTGAACTAATCTGTCATAAAATATTTCTTTAAAGAATACAAAACTTCCCCCTAGGCAAATAGCTTGTGGTTCAAATATATCAATTATATTTGATAAACCAACGATCATATTTTCTATATATTCATTTATTATGTCTTTAATTTTTTTATTATTTTTTTCATTTTCAATTATTCTTAATAACTCTTCTGAAGAGCAATTATCAATTTCTAACACTTCTTTTACTTTTTCTTTAAATCTTTTTATAGAGCAATATGTTTCAAAGCAACCATCTTTACCACAATTACAATGTATGCCTCCCCTTTTTATAATCATATGTCCTAATTCAAATCCAGTATTTCTATTTGCTATCAATAGTCTTTTATTAAGAAAAACTGCTGAACCAATTCCTGTTCCCAAACATAAAAACACTGAATCAGAATACTCTCTAAGTGCTCCATATTCATTCTCTGCAAGTGCTGCTGCTTTTGAATCATTTTTTATTTTTATTGGAATATTTTTATATTTATCAAATAAATAATTTAAATCTAATTTATCTAATCCCAAATTTACTAAATTTGTTATTACATTTTCTTTGATATTACCAGGTGTCACTATTCCTATTATTTGTATATCATTTTCATTTATTAATTTATCTATATGTTTTTCTAAATATTGTATTACTTTTCTTTCAACATCTTCTTCATATGTAATATCTTTTTCAATTTTATTGACTATTTTATTTTCGTTATCTAATAATCCTATTCCTATGTGACTTCCACCAATATCAATTCCAATTTTCATATTATTCCTCCACATAAAAAACTATTCAACCCGATTATATCACAATAATCTAAGTTTGAATAGTTTTATATAATTTATTATTTAATTCTATAAATAAAATATTGTAAAATTTGTTATAATTAAGGCCATTAAATTTGCAAAGCCCATATAAAATCCTATTGGGATTTTTGAACTCTCATTTTTTATTCCTTTAACATATTTACTATTCTTTTTTCTATTTAAAATACCATGTATTATAAGTTGTAGAGCAATAGCAATAAGTGTAATCATAACAGTATAAATATATACAGCCTCATATGTATAAAGAATCATAAATATTGATAACATTAGTATATCTATTGTATAACTATCTTTTCCTTTTCTTTTTAAATATATGATACTGAAAAATACCAAAAAACATGCTAATAATAAATATATAACATATCTATACATACTAATATCTATAGGTCTTTCTGTTATATACAAATAAATTAAATATAGTGTGACTACAGCAAATCCAACAACAAGAGCTGATTTATTAATATTTATATTTTGTTTATCTATACCTGAAATAATTAATATTAATGTAATATATATTAAACCTATAATAAAATATATTAATATAGACTGTGTGATATTAAAAATACTAAATTTAATTGAAGCTGCAAATAAAACGAATATTACACCTGTTAATATCTCTACTAAAAAATTTGTTAATCCAATTTTCTCTTTACAATATCTACATTTTCCTCTTAAAAAAATATAGCTAAAAATCGGTATTAAATCAAAAAATCCTAATTTATGTTCACATTTTGGACAATAAGAACGTTTATTAGTTATATTTTGTTTTAGTGGTATTCTATATACTGCTAAAGCAATAAAACTACCACATAATGCTCCTATAAAAAATATCAGTATATATATTAAATAATCCATTATTACTCCTTACTTTAAAATAAAGGATATACTTTAAATTTAAAATTAATATAAGTATATCCTCTTTTATTTAAAATAATTTTAAATTATTGTATATTTTCTACTACTTCGTTTACTTCATTTAGTACGTTTTCTTGATTTTGCTCTAATGTATTAGTTGTCTCTGTTACAACATTTTGTTGATTTGAAATACTTTGCTCTATTTGTTGTAATCTTACTTCTGTTTCGTTCATAAATTCATCAAGCTTATATTCTGTATTTGCTGCATATCCTTCTTCGTTTGAAGAAGTTCCCCATCCGTTATTTCCAAAAGCAAATGATATTGCTACTGTTACTACAACTATCAATACAACTATTACTACTACTAATGCAACTAATGTAATACCTTTTTGATTTTTTTGCATTTTACTTCCTCCTTATTTAAATTTTATATATATTTATCTAAATAAATATATTCATATATGATTATTTGTTATTTAATCCCTTTATCTTCAAAAAATGTTCCTGTTGAATCACTCTTATTATTTGTACTGCTCGAATTTTTATTAGTATTGTTACTATTATTATTATTTGTAGAAGCACTACTTTGATTTTTGTTTGAATTACTTATATTTGTTGATGTACTTCCGCTAAAGAAATTATTATTACTACTATTACTACTATTATTAGCACTATTGTTTGCTACTAAATTATTATTATTAGATATAGTATTTGATACAGAATTGTTTGTTCCTGTAGTAACTGTTCCTTCAATTGATGTTTGTTCTTCAAGTGCAAATGGATCAGCCTTACCTTCTTTATAATTTGCTCTTTGTTTATAAATATTCAAATCTGAGTCTGTAACTTCATATGTTACTTCTGTTTTTGCCGCATCTGCTGCTAACTCATTTATTTCATTTTTAACTTCATCCGGTGTTTCGTATGCTTCTTTTGTTGGAATAGTAACTCCTATTGGAATATAGTCATAAAATACTATTCCAAATATTAATAGTATTGCTATACTTAAGAGTACTAATATACAAACTTCTTTTAATATTGATTTTGGCATATTAACCTCCATATTTTTTAATTTTCTACACAATTATTAATCATTTATTGAACATTTTCACCTTGATTTTGATTAGCTGTTTGATCAGTTTCATCAAATTCTACTCTTATTCCTGTTACTTTAAATGTTGCTTCTAGATTTTCTGCATTTGGTTTCATTTTAAAATTTTCTATTTTAAAATTCAAATCGCTATCTTCTTCTATTGAAGATATAAAATCTAAAATTCCTACATACTTTCCAGTAACTACAAATTCCAAGTCTTTAACATTAGATTCTCCATTATCAGTAGACATTATATAAAATTTTAGTTTAACTCCTTCTTCTCTAGCATGTCCACCGATTTTTAAATATAAATATTCAGAACTATATACTTCTTCTTTAGTAGCATTTGATAAGTCTGTCTCAGAACTTATATTGGCTACATCATAATATGATTCTTTATTTTGTAATAAATTGTTTACACTTGTTGATACTTCTTCTTTTTTATTTTGTAAATCAGTTGCAACTTTTCTGTTTGCTTCATCTTTTTTAGTATTTAGCTCATCACTTAGCTTAGCAATTTGGCTTGTTCCTAATATCTTAAATGAACCTATAGAAATTCCTTGAAAGATTGTGAAGTATGCCAAAATAATTAATAATATAACTAATATTGTTATTAATATTTTTCTCATGGCAAATCCCCCTCAATAACCATTTTAACAACATCTCCCTGATTTTCTCCTTGTGTTGAAACAACATTTGTTAAAATTCCATCTTCTTTTAATTTTAATTTAAAATATCCTAATTCATCATAATATTCTGATTGGACTTTAATAACTATATGTCTATTATTGTTTTCTATAGTATTTTCAATTTCTGTTACTTGAACATCTTCTGGTATGATATTCATAACACTAATTAATAGATTTGGAATTGCACCTTTTAAATCCATTCTATTTATATAATCTGAACTATAATTACTTAAATTGTTCTTCATCTCTTCATAATCACTTGATTTTTCGTTTATCAATTTTATATCTTCATCTGCTAAAGATATTTGGCTCTCCGTGTAACTAATAGAATCTTCTGCTTCTTGTATTTTTTTAGTGATTCTACCATTTAAATACATTGAGAAAAATGAATACACAATAATAATTATAGCAATAAGTCCAGCTCCCCTTAATAACCATCTTTCTGTTTTATCTAAGTTACCAGACATATTAAAATCAATTTTATTACTATGCACCTTTTTAGATGTTTTCTTTTCTTTAATATTATCCTTTTTTAATAAATCCGGAATTTGCATTGAAAAACTTTGTTTTTTAAAGTTAATTTCTTTTATTCCAAATCCAAGGTCTTGCATTGCAAGAGCAATTGCAGAATTTACTTCTATATAATCTTTTATATTTACTTTTACAATATCTTTTATAAAATATGGTCTTAATATCTCACATTTTTCTAATGGGAAAAATTCTTGAAAATATAAATCTATATTATTTACAACAGATAATGTTCCTGTTATATATATTTTGTCATAATTAATCTTTGAATCAGTTATATATTTTTGTAAATCTGTCACTATTTTATAAAGCGTAGGAATTATTACATCCATATATTCATTTTCATCATCAGGAAGTTCTCTTCCTTCCATTGTATAGATAGTTGAATTTTTACAAATTTCATAAGCTTTTGAATATGAATTCTCTTTACCAGCAATCTTTTTAAGTACATTTGCTGATCCTTCTTTTATCCTTTTTACATCATTAATTTTTTTATTAACAATGCTAGTCACTTCTGTTTCTTCTTCTATATTAACTATCAATATATTTTCATTTGGATTTGTAGAAACTATATTAGCTATGCTTGTACCTATAGGAGTAATTGTAGATAATTTATATTCTTTCATTGCATCTAGTATATTAGCTAAAGATTTTTTCAAAACACCTACATGCATTACTTTTAATGTATTATTTTTTTCATCTTGTGATATACTATATCTAGTTTCATAATCTTCACTTGTTTTCTTTTTGCTTTTGTAAAAGCCTTCAAAATGCTTTTCAATTTCTAGTTTTAGTTCATTTTTATTTAAAAGATTTGAAACATCAAAATAATTATAAACTTCATCAGATAAGTTTATACTAATTGGTATATTATGGCTAAATGTTTCTGATACAACTTGTTTTATAGCTTCATCTATATCTTCGTAAAACTTTGTTCCAAAAGCTTCAACTTTTAATTCATCATGATCTTTTGATACTTTAGCATATTTAATTAGATTTTTCTCTACATATAATCCTAAACTGCTAGACATCATATTCTCCTTTGTTTTTTATTTTTATTATTTTTTCACATATATTATAAATAATACTTGTACTTTTTTCCGTCCAATTATGTCATTTTAAACCTTTTATTTCTCTTTATATTTTATATTTTTTTATTAAAAAGTCAATATATTTAGGGCATATTTAATATTACTGTAATACTTTTGTAATATTTCTGTAATATTCATTTTTTATATGTTTTTTAATACTTTTTAAGCTTCTTTTGTTTTTTATTTTTTTAATTGTTTGAATTTATTTTTATTTATTTTTTTATTTTAATTTTATAAAAAAAGAATATATAACATCTTTATTAATCAATAGTTATATATTCTCTTTATTTGTTTTAATTATTATTTTTATTTATTTTTTATTATTCTTTATTTTTCATTAGGTTTATACTAAATAGAAATATGCTAAAACAATAATACCTAAAATAATTCTGTAATATCCAAATACTTTAAAGTTATGTTTTTTAATATAATTCATTAAGAATTTAATTACAAACATAGATATTATAAATGATACAAACATTCCTATTAATAAGATAGCAACTTCTGCACTTGTAAAAGCTAATCCAAATTTTAATACTTTTAATAAACTTGCCCCTAGCATTGTTGGAATAGCCAAATAAAATGTAAATTCAGCTGCATTTGCTCTTGATAATCCAATTAATAAACCACCTATTATTGTTGCTCCTGAACGTGAAGTTCCTGGAAAAATAGCTGCTAATAATTGAAACACTCCTATTATTAAAGCATCTTTATATGTAATTTCAGAATTTTTATCTTTAGAACTTTTTTTATTTTTATTCCAATTTTCTATTATAATGAATGCAATACCAAAAACAATTAATGCAATAGCTATACAAGTTGGATTATAAAATAATGCTTCAAAAGTCTCATCAAATAATATTCCAATAATTGCAGCTGGAATACATGCTACTAAAATTTTTCCCCATAAATTCATTATATTTTTATCAAATATTGATAAAATTCCTTTTTCTTTAATTGCTTTTTCCTTATTTTTTGTAAATGGCCAAATTTTTTTAAAATATATCAGTATAACTGCTAAAATAGCTCCTAATTGAATAACAACTTGAAACATTGACCAAAATTCTGGTGAAACATTCTCAAATTTTAAAAATTGTTCTGCTAATATCAAATGTCCAGTACTACTAATAGGCAACCATTCTGTTATTCCTTCTATAATTCCAAATACAATAGATTTTATGATGTCTAAAAACATTTTTTTCTTCCTTTCCTTCTTATGTTTTTTGTATTATATCATACATTTTTAATTAATAAATTAAAATTTTATTAATTTTCTTTTATTAATTTATCAATTATTTCTTTTATGTATCTACCTGCTGCTTGTGGCATTTCTTTTCCGGGTATTCCCAATGCTGTTATAACTCTTATATTTTTCTTTTTTGCATATTCTTTATCTATTCCTCCTGGATTTGAGGCAAGATCTATTATCAATATATCTTTATACAGAGAATCTAATTTTTCTTTATCTATTATCACTTCAGGAACAGTATTTATTATTACATCAAGTCTTTTACCATATTCTTTTATTTCTTCATATTTTAAAGGTATATATCCTTTTTCTCTAATCCAAGCGAAATCATATTCCTTTCTTGCACTACAAAATACATTAGCTCCTAGTTTTTTTAATCTATCACATAAGATTTTTCCAATTCTTCCATACCCACATACTAAAATATTACTTTCATGAATAGTTTCTTCTCTTTCTTGTATTAATATTTTTAATGTGCCTTCTACAGTTGGAATAGAATTTAAAATATTAAATTCTTCATTTTCTAATAAATCTATAAAATGTATTTTTTCATTATTTAGATTTTTAGGTATTTTCCCTGCTATAAAGTATTTTTCATCATTTGTTTTATTTATCTTTTCTATAACCTGATTAAACTCTATTTTTTCATCTGTATATGGAGTATTTATATACTTAGAATCACTTAAGCACGGTATGCTACTTAAAATATATTTTGATAAATTAATTATTTCTTCAATATTCTTACACATTATAATATTATTGTCAATTATATTATATTTTTTAAAATATTTTTCTAATCCATAGACATATACTGTTTTTCCTTCATTCGCATACATTTGCGCTAATCTTATAATTCGTAAATCTCCTCCAATTATTGAAAGACTCATAAAAAAATCACATCCTCACACAATATTTATATATTATATGAGGATTATTCCAGTTTTATTTTTATTTTATTTTAATTATTATTTACTTCTTTGATAGTCATCTCTTCTTCTTTCGTTTTCTCTAATTTTTTTCATCATATTTATATCTTCATTATTAAGACTAGAACTTAGTGAACATATCTTTGATAAATGATTTATTGCTTTCTTTTCCTTTAAAAGCATTTTTGTTTTTCTTTTTTCTTCTTTTCTTTCCTTTTCTGGTTTTCTAATATCCGCTTTTATTGGAATAAACACATCTTCTTTTTGAACCTTTTTATACATATTAGGCTCTAACTCTACTGCTATATTCATATAATTAGTAGCTTTTTCTTTATCACCTTTAAGCATTGCAACTTGTGATAAGTAGTAATATGACCCTGCTTCCGCATCTTCACCTTTAAGGCTCTCTTTAAAAAACATTTCTGCTTCTTCTAAATCACCTTCTATAAGTGCTATTTGTCCTATACTTAATTTAGCATTATATAAAAGAGAATTTATTTGCGCTGCTTTTTTATAAAATTCTTTTGCACGTTGAAAATCATTTACCATAGTACATACCATACCAAGATTATAATATAAATCATAATCACCAGGATGGTATCTAAGTGCATTCATATATACACTTATTGCTTCTTTATATCTCTCATTTGAATACAAAATTTCTCCTAAAAGATTTGATGCATCATAATATTCTGGTTTCTTTTTTAATATATCTTGTAGCATTATTATTGCATCATCAGGTCTTTCTGCTTTGTTTAATAATCTTGCCAAATTAAGACTAATTTTCATATCTTTGTTATTAATTTCTGTAGTTCTAATATATTCATCAACAGCTAATGAATATTTTTCTTCTTTTTCATATACTTCAGCTAATGTTTTATGTCCCATATAACTCTCTGGGTATTTATTTATTAATTTAAAAAGATATTCTTTAGCCTGCTCTGTATTTCCTGACTTCAAAGCAATTTTAGCTAATGCAATGTTTAACATTTCAGGAAAATCTATTTTTTTATATTTTTCTATTAATAAAATTATTCCTGGTATAATAATTGACAATAAATAAATTATTATCTTAAAAACAATATTTAGTTTTATTGAAAATAGTAATTCTAAAAAATTAATAACTATACCAATAAATTCAATTCCTAAAATATATACATAGCTTGTATCATTTTTTCTTATAAATCTACCAAATGTAATTATAAATATTGCAAAAGCTAATAAATTAAATATGATTTTCTCTATCAATATTGTCACCGCCTATTTTCTAATTTTTTCTGCTTTTGTAACTTAAAATTTATTATATTAATATATTTAATTAAATTTTTCTTCATATGTTTTGATACATTTTTCTATTATCTTTTCTGCATCTTCTTTTCCAAGCATTCTATCAACTGTTGTAGTTTTTCCTTCTAACTGCTTATATACTTCAAAAAAATGTTTTATTTCATCTGAAATATGTTTTGGAAGTTCTGAAATATCTTTATATGCATTTAAATATGGATCTTTTTTTGATATAGCTATAACTTTTTCATCATCTTCTCCATTATCATTCATAATTAATACTCCAATTGGATAACATTCAACTAATGTTAGAGGAGTAATTTCTTCATTACAAAGAATAAGTACATCTAGTGGATCATTGTCATCTGCATATGTCCTTGGTATAAAACCATAATTTGTTGGATAATGTGTAGCTGTATACAAAACTCTATCTAGTCTTAGCATCCCAGTTTCTTTATCAAGTTCATATTTAATATTTCCACCTTTTGATATTTCTACAACTCCAATAAAATTATCTTTATTTATTCTTTCCTTGTTTATATCATGCCAAATATTCATTCTATCCTCTTTTCTTTATTTTTACATATATTTCTTTTATTTTAAAACAAATATATAAAAAAGTCTAGTAAAAAATGACAAATTGAGAGGCATCCTCCCAATTTATCATTTTAATAAATCATTTTTTATTATCATATCTGATAAATAAATTTCATCTTCCATCTGTTTAAATAAATTCGTTAATTCTTCATTTTCTTGTACTTGTTTTAAATTCTTTCTATTATAGAAAATATCATTGATACAATAGTAATCACTTGTGATAAATCCTAGTCCTTTAACAAATGAGTAATCTTTACTTGTAAATATACTCTTTCCTATTGAAAATTTATCATTTATTCCTAATAAATCTAATATTGTAGGCTTTATATCAATTTTTGAAACGCTTCTTTCTATTAGTATATTGTTATTAATTCCAGGGATTCTCATACCAAAAGGAATATGTACCTCTTTAGTAGAATTTTCAAAATCAGTATATTCTATTTCATTTTCTTCATATAACTTCTTTATATCATTTACGCAAGATAATCCTGCACCATGATCTCCATATACTATTAATATACTATTTTCTGACAATCCTGTTTTTTCTAATTCATTTAAAAACTGGCCAAATGCATAATCTACAAAATTACATGAAATTAAATAATTCCTATATGTTTCATCTTCAAAATTTTTCACATCTTCTTTTGTTATTGTTACTTTATCTTCTAGATTAGATACACCTTCTAAATAAAATGGAATATGTGTTGTAACACTTACTAATGTAGTACAAAACTTTCCTTCGTAATTATTCATTATATTTACTGCTTCTTTAAAAAATCCTTCATCAGAATAAAATTCTCCTGCATGTTCTAAATTAGGAAAGCTTGAGATATCATTGTATTCATCAATTTTATATCCAGTATTATATACTTCTTCTCTATTCCAAAATGTACTAGTATTAGGATGCATAAATGATGTATAATATCCTTCTTCTTTAAGTGTTGTATAAATATCTTGCCATTTATTATTATAATATTTTTGAAAAACATATCCATTTTCTAATGGATACATTGAATTTTCCATTTCAAATTCTGAATCAGCTGTAGTTCCAAGTCCTTGATTATACATATTACTACAATATATATTTTCATTAAAGAATTTATTTAAATTAGGTGTTATTTCTTTTCCATTTACTTTTTTCCCAATTACATATTCATTTAAGCTTTCTAGTTGTAAAATTATAACATTTTTATCTTTTGCTATTCCTGTATATTTTGTTTTGTCTTCTTTGTTTTCTATATAACTACTATATATTTCTCTTAATCTTGATTCATCTATTTCTTCTTTTTTTGTCAAACTTGAAAAATAATCTTTAGCATCTTCAAAATGATAATAATATACTGACGCTTCTTGAATTATTAATGATTTATTATATCCTTTATCTGTATATATCCAGTTTATTTTTGTTTTAACTAATAATATGTTTAATAATATTATTGTTACAATTAAAATAATTTTTATGATCCTATTTTTATAATGTGTATTACCAAATTTTTTATAAGCCAAAATACTTAATCCTATAATAAAAATATTATCTATCCAAAATATTAGTATACTTTTAATATTTATAATTGATTGAAATCCACTTGCTATTTCTTTTGAATATTGTAAATTCACTATTTGATAAAATGATAAAAAGTTTGTTGAATAACTATAATACACAAAATCTGCAAATATTATAAGTGTAATTATAAAATATATAATATTAAAATAGATATAACTAAATTTATTTTTATTATTAATAATTGGCACTAAAAGTAAAAAAGAAACTAATATAGTATATAGAATAACATTCTTTCCTATCTCTAGTCCAATACTATAATTTAACAACAATCCTTTATATACTAATAAAAAAGTTCCTATAAAAAATATTATATTATTTTTAAGAAATTCTTTTAGTTCTTTTATAATTTTGTCTGTTTTTTTGTTTTCCACATTTATGTTTTTCACATTATTTTCTTCATTTATTTTTTCTTCTATTTCTTTAAGTTTTACTGTTTCCATTTTTCACCTATGCTTAGAATATTTTTTTATTATTTAAATTTATAAATAGCTATTTTGCTATTAATATGATTGAATCTGTTATTACAGCTATTAAAATAGCTACAATTCCTACAATTGTAAATATTTTTCCTAAAGTTTTTTGAATAGTTTCTTCTTTAATATAAAATTCATTATAATTTTCTGGATTATAATATATTTCTACATTTTGACCAATTGCAAATTTTGATTGTGAACTTCCAAATAATGATTCTTTTACAAACTTTAATTCTCCTACATTATATTCAAAAACCGGATGCCAGCTAGAACTATATCCTCTGTCACTATCATATCTTGTTTGTCTTACTATATCTTTTACTTTTCCCCATGTTTTAGCTGTACATTTTTCTTCTTTTTTCTTTCTATTTCTAAGAACTAATATTCCTACTAAAGAAAAAATAATTCCTATTAATCCCCAAATTCCTGAAAATATAATAATAAACATTAAAGTTTCATCCATTTTATTTTCTCCTATCCTATAATTTTTTAACATAATATTATATATTTATTTATTTTTCAAGATTATTATTAAATTAATATTTAAAATAACCAAAAACGGCGCCACATCGTAGCACCGCTTTTGTTCGCATTATTCAGTTTTATTCCTCATCTTCGCTGCCAATGTCCGTTGACAAGTGACTCGGCAGGTCCTCTGGCATATTGTCTGCCCAGACGTAGCTATTTTTCTGCAGATACTCGTTATAGGAGTTTGCAGTCTGTATAGCTCTGATCCTGGCAGAGTTTGCATAGGACCGCATGTTTTCGTCATCACTGTCGCAGTATGTGTTATATATATCCACATCTGCATTGTAAGAACTGATATAGGCTCGTGCCGCGTCCTCAACCATTTTCCGGTTTTCATAGGACGTATTGTCATCAGCCTTCTCAACGTCGTGCCAGTAATTATTCCATACCGTACGACCAATTGCCGTTGCTCCGAAGAACAAAACGATAACTGCAGCAATAACTGCTAAAGCCTTTCCTGTCTTGCTCATTACTGACCAGCCTCCTCTCCATCAACTACAACGGACAACATCGGATCTTCGATGTCATAGTACTCACTCGAGTAGAAATACAGTCCGTTCCACTCTTTGTAAGAACCATCTACGGTGAAATAGAATATTCCTTCATTGTTCTCACCGTATGTTCCGTCGATATCCGGAATCCAGTCTATGGAATAGCTAGCCGAGTAGGCTTCGCTATCCGGTGTCAGATAGGATGTTAATGGCGTAACCTGGCCATCAACAGTATCTCGTGCGATACATCCCACTCCGTCAAGGAACAGGTAAATGTAACCAAGCGGTTTTTCTACCTCACACTCGACGTTGCGAGACTCTTCGATCTTCCCGTTCAGATAGTATGCTCTCCTGATCAGATTATACCTCTGAAGGGAAAATTCGATATCAGTCGGAGTCGGCTGATTCTCCTGCAGAGTATTGCCTGCATTTAATGTGTTGCGTGTGTCCTGTCTGGACCCACCATCTTCACACCCAGCAAGCATCACTGCTGCCAGTAAACCTACAGTTGCTAATGCGATGATCCGTTTTTTCATACTCATTTCCTCCATTTTTTGAATCTGTTAATTGGATCTCGTGATATAAAAATCACTTAGTTAATTATATCATATCTTCATAATATTTACAAATTTATTATGTAAATGCTATGATAAAAAAGAGTAAAAGCTTTAATACAATATTTTATTTGCTTTTACTCTTTTTACTATTTATTATTTATATAATTTTTTTAATGCTCTTTCAACCGCTTCTCTCTCGTCCCAAAAATATTGAACTCCCTTAATTTCTTGATATTGTTCATGTCCTTTACCAATTAAAAGAATTATATCTCCTTCTTGTGCATTTTTCATTGCATATTCAATTGCTTCTTGTCTATCATTTATAACAATATATTTACCATTGCTTCTATTTAAGCCTGTTATTATATCATTATTAATTGATTCCATATCTTCAAATCTAGGGTTATCTTCTGTAAGAATTGTTAAACCTGCATATTTACCTGATATTTCTCCCATATCAAATCTTCTGTCTCTAGCTCTGTTGCCTCCACCACCAAATATGCATACTATTCTTTTTGGTTTATATTCCATTATTGTCTCCATTAAATTTGTCATTTCATCTTCGTTATGAGCATAATCTATAATTAATTTGTATTTGTCATTTGAAACAGCAAGTTCCATTCTTCCTTTAACAGAAACTGATGTTAATACTTTTTTCATCGCTTCTTTACTTATACCTATTTCATTTGCTATTGTTATTGCACATAATGAATTATACACAGAAAATCTACCTGGAATTGATACTTCAAAACTATCATTTATTTTTCCTGTAACATCAAATCCCATTCCTAGGAATTTATCATTCATTATAAATTTTATATTTGATGCTTTCATATCTAAATTTTCTTCATTCATTCCAAATTTAATTACTTCACATGTATGGTCCTTTAAAATATTTTCATAATTACTATCATCAACATTTATTATACCTACCTTACATTTTTGGAATAATAGACTTTTACAATACATATACTCTTCAAAACTTGCATGTTCATTTGGTCCAATATGTTCATTAGAAATATTTGTAAATACACCATAATCAAAAGTAAATCCATCAACTCTATGCATTTTTAATCCTTGCGAAGATACTTCCATTATTGCATATTTACATTCTTCATCACACATTTCTCTAAAAAGTTTTTGTATTTCATAATTTTCAGGTGTTGTATTATGAAGTGTAATTTTTCTCTTTCCAATAAAAGCTCCTATTGTACCAATTAATCCCGCTTTTTTCCCATCAGCTTCTATCATTCTTTTTAATATTGTTGAAGTTGATGTTTTACCAGCTGTTCCAGTAATACCAATTACAGTTAATTCTTTTGCTGGGTAATTAAAATAAGCTGCTGATATTTCAGCCATTGCTTCTCTTGAAGATTTAACTTTTATAACTGTTACATCTTCTTCAATATCCATATCTTTTTCTATTACAATTACTTTAGCACCTTTTTTTATAACATCTGGAATATACTTGTGTCCATCTGAAGAAGCTCCTACTTTTGCTATATACATATCATCTTGTTCTACTTTTCTTGAATCATCTTTTACATCAGATATTTCTACATCTAAGCTTCCTTTTACAAGTTCATAATCCACATTTTTTAATAAATCTGTTAATTTAGTTATTCTATTTTTCTTTATAATATTATCTACATCAATCTCAGATTCAAATACAGTATGTGATGGGCCTTTCATAAACATTTTTCCTGTTTTTTCATCCCAATTAGTTTCTAGTATTCCACCTATTTGATGAACATTTACTCTTCTGTCACATCTATCAGTTAGTACAGCTGCTACTGTTGCAGTACAACATCCAGTACCACATCCTATTGTTTCTCCTGTTCCTCTTTCCCATTCTCTAATCTTTATAGTATTTCTATCTATTACCTCGGCAAATGTTACATTTGTCTTATTAGGAAATATATCTGTCATATATTCTATTTCTTTACCATATTTTTCAACATCAAAATTATCTACATCATCTATAAACATAACACAATGAGGATTTCCCCATGATACAGCAGTTATTTTAAATGTTTTGTCAAGTACCTTTACTTCTTGTTCTATAAACTCTGGAAGATTTGTATTAATTGGTATAATTTTAGTACCTAATACAGGTTTTCCAATATTTGCTTCTATATTAACTGCTTTTCCATTTTCTACAGTTAGTTTTACGTGTTGAATTCCCCCTAATGTTTCTATTTCTAATTCCGTTTTATCTGTCAAATTATGATCATATACATATTTGCTTAAACTTCTTAATGCATTTCCACACATCTCTCCTTCAGTTCCGTCTGGATTAAACATTCTCATTCTAAAATCAGCTACATCAGAACTGCATATTAAAACGAGCCCATCAGATCCTACTCCAAAATGTCTATCACTTATATATCTTGCAAGTTCATGAACATTGTTAATATTTTGATTTATTGCATCTATATATACATAATCATTTCCATATGCTTGCATTTTTGTAAATCTTGTCATATATTAATTCCTCCTGTTTTATCTCATCAAATATAGGACCAAATAAGATTATCTTCTTTGGCCCTAGTATTTATATTTTTATTTCATTGCTTGTTCTAAATCTGCAATTATATCATCTGCATCTTCAATTCCTACAGATAGACGAAGTAATGTATCTGTTATTCCTAGTGCATTTCTTTTTTCTTCAGAAATTTCTGTATGTGTTCTACTTACTGGGTGAGTAATTAAACTTTCAACTCCTCCTAAGCTTTCTGCAAATATAACTAATTTTAAATTTGTTAAAATTTTATTTACAGTTTCCATACTATCTACTCTAAAAGAAATCATTCCTCCAAAACCTGTAGTTTGTTTTTTAGTAACTGCATAATCTTTATGATCTTCAAATCCTACATAATATACTTGTTCTACTTTTGGCCTATTTCTTAGCCATGTAGCTACTTTTTTTGCATTTTCAGCATGCTTGTCCATTCTTAATGCTAATGTTTTTAATCCTCTAAGCATTATCCATGAATCCATTGGTCCAAGACCTGCTCCATAAATATACATTTGGATTTCTAATTTTTCACCTATTTTTGAATCTTTTACTACAACTACTCCTGCAAGCACATCATTATGTCCTGCTAGATATTTTGTACCACTATGGATTACTATATCAGCACCCAAAGTAAGTGGTTTTTGGAAGTAAGGTGTTAAAAATGTATTATCTACTACTACCAAAGCTCCTATTTCATGTCCTATTTTTGATATTTTTTCAATATCTGCAACTTTCATCATAGGATTTGTTGGTGTTTCGATAAATATCATTTTTGTATTTTTCTTAATAGTTTTGTTTAATAAATCTATATCAGATAAATCAATACTATCATATTCTATGCCATTTACAGTAAGTACTTCATTAACTTCTCTAAATGTACCTCCGTAAATATCATCAGACATCACAATATGATCTCCTGGTTTTAATAAAGAAAATACAAGTGTAACTGCAGCCATTCCAGAATTAACAGCAAATGCTCTTGTTCCTTCTTCTAATATTGTCATTGTTTTTTCTAGTTCTTCTCTAGTTGGATTTATACATCTAGAATAATTATATGCTTCTTGTTTATCAAGTGATTTATGTTTATATGTTGCTGTTTGATAAATAGGGAAGCTTAATGAACCTGTTTCTGGATCAACTCCTAGTGCACCATGTACTACCTTTGATGCAAATTTTAAATTTTCCTTTCTGTCAAAATTTGTATAATCTTTTGAATCTTTCATGTTTATTACCTCTAGTTTCAATATAATACACAGTATATTCTTATTTAAGAATATAAGCCTGTCGGATAAACACATT